>CAZUMA010000009.1:0-79185 GCA_964621835.1 uncultured Anaerolineales bacterium
TGGCCAGCGGTGGGGTCAGCGGTCTTTCCCAGATTGTTTCCCACCTCACTGGATGGCCGATCGGTTTGATGGTTTTGGTGGGAAATATTCCCCTCTTCCTCCTGGGCTGGCGGTTCCTTGGTGGCCCGCGCTTTGGCTTTCGGACCGTGTTTGTGACGCTGATCTTTTCTGCCGCGGTTGATCTGCCGCTTCCCTTTCTGCCAGGAGGAGGCCTCACGGATGACCTGATCCTGGCTGCCCTCTATGGAGGGGTGCTGAGCGGGATTGGTTTTGGATTGGTTTATCGGGGAAGGGGCACAAGTGGAGGAACCGACATCCTGGCCCGCATTCTCAGCAATTGGCGGGGAATCCCGGTCTCTCAAAGCTATTTATTGACCGATGCCCTGGTGATCCTGCTGGCTGGTCTGGCCTTCAGCTAGGAAAACGCACTCTACGCCCTGGTTTCGCTCTACGTCAGCGGACTCACCGCGGAGTCAGTCAGCCAGGGCTCAAATATCGTCCGCACGGCAATGATCATCACCGCCTTTCCAGATCCAATCAAACAGGAGATCTTTGACCGACTGGGACGGGGTGTGACCATGATGAGTGTCCGGGGAGGATATACAGGAAAGGAAAAGACCATCCTTCTTTGTGTTGTAACCCGTCCGGAAGTCCCCCCCTTAAAAGCCCTGACCCGGGAAACAGATCCAAATGCATTCCTGATCATCGGCCAGGCGCACGAAGTCCGGGGAGAGGGATTTCTTCCTATTGAAGAATGACGGCAGATTTTCCTGCAACTTTCATGAAAATCTGCCGTATATATGTACGAACAAGAGGCGAGGAGAGCAATTGTGGGTACCCCTGAAGAAATTTGGATTGAAGCCGCAAAAGCGGGAGATCAGGAAGCTTTTGCCAGGATTGTCGATCAATATCAGAAACCCGTGTTCAGTGTTTGCTACCGCATGTTGGGGACACCAACCGCCGCTGAGGATGCGGCCCAGGAGACTTTCATCCGCGCGTTTCAGGCCCTCGATCGGTATGACCCGGATCGGTCCTTTGCCACCTGGATCTTATCAATCGCGTCCAATTACAGCATCGATCAGCTTCGAAAAAAGAAAGTCACCCTGCTGTCGATGGACAATGAAAAATACGCCTGGTTGGCCCCGCCAGCAAAGAGCCCGAACCCTGAACAGGCCGCACTGGCATACGAGAAACAACGCCAGGTTCAGCTGATCCTGGGAGAATTATCAGAGATTGACCGTGCGGCAGTCACGCTGCAGTACTGGCATGATTATTCCTATGAGGAGATTGCGGAGGCTTTATCCCTGACAATTGGCGCGGTCAAAAGCCGCTTATTTCGCGCCCGGAAAACGATGGCTGAAAAATGGCAGGAATTGCAAATGAACTCCTCACCTGCAATGGAAACCCCTGCCAAGAGGATGGCTCATGAAACATCAACCGTTTGAAGAATGGATCATCATGGATGAAGCGTTGGACCAGGAACAACAGCGGCAGCTCCACTGCCATCTCAAGGAATGCAGCCGCTGCCAGGCTCTCTACCAGGCCACGCACCAGATTGCCCACCTGTTCAAAACCAGCCCGGTGCCAGGCCCTGCTGAAGGATTCAGTGAGCGCTGGAAAACCAGGATGAGAAAAATTGATACCCGGCGGAAAATCCTGATCTTTTCAGGCACAACCGTGGTCATTGCGGCAGCTCTGATTCTGCTGCTGGTGGTGATCGGGTTCCAATTTTCTGCCTACATTTCCAGCTTTCCGAAGATGCTGATGGCTTTCATCTACCAGTTTTCCAGGTGGATTGTTTTTATCACCCAGCTTTGGGATGTGCTTGACCCCCTGCTCGGAGTGAGTGTTAAGATGATATCCCCCCTGTGGCTGCTCACATTTGGTTTCTGCCTCAGCGGGGTCTTTGCCGCCTGGATGGTCTCGGTGCTGCGGTCCCGGTCCATCCAAAAGGAGTTACTACAATGAAAAAACGAACTGGAATTTTGATCCTGATCTTACTGATTTCGGCCCTGGCTTTTCCCCTCAAAGCAGCTGCCTCCGGGTTTGAAGATGACAAAGTGATCTTTGGAGACAACTATATCCTCCGCGAAGGAGAAACGATCCACGGGGATCTGGTCGCTTTCGGTGGGAATATCACAATCGAGAAGGAAGCAGTTGTTACCGGGGACGTGGCTGTGTTGGGGGGAAACCTGGACACCAATGGCACAATCCGGGGAAATATGGTCACCATGGGTGGTTTTGTAGCCCTGGGAGAGGAGGCCGTGATTAACGGGGATATGACCGTTCTGGGAGGCAGTGTTGAACAAGCAGAAGGTGCCCGGGTGGAAGGAAATATGGTTACTGAAAGCAATCTGCCTTTCGATTTCACCCTGCCGGTCGGGGCGTCCTTCCTGGAGGGAAATATGCCCTCCCTACCGGTTATGAGCGCTCCCCTGGTCACAGCCAGCTGGTTATTTTTCCGGCTGCTGATCTGGACCGGGTTAGCCGTGGTCTTTGTTCTCTTTATTGAGGAGCAGGCAAACGTGATCATCCAGACGGCATTTCATGAGCCGGTGGTGTCCGCCCTGACCGGGTTTGGCGTGATGCTGATTGGCCCGATCGTCCTGCTGGCCCTGCTGATCACCCTCATCCTGAGCCCCATCAGCCTGATAGGGATTTTTGCCCTGATTGCAGCCTGGGTGGTTGGATGGATTTCCCTGGGGTTGGAAGTTGGCCGACGTCTCGGAAAGGCATTCAATCAATCCTGGGCACCGCCGGTCAACGCGGGGGTGGGGATTTTCATCACCCTGCTGATGTTCAACGGTTTTCGCCAGATCGTCCCCTGCGTGGGCTTCCTGCCCAAGCTGGTGGCCGGCTTGTGGATGATTGGCGCGGTCACCCTGACCCGCTTCGGCACAAACCGCTACCCGGATCCGGGGACTGACCTGCCCAAAACCCTTGCAGCAGGACAGGAGACGGAAATCCTGCCTCCAGAAGCAGAAACCGCTTCTGAGGTGGAACCCGAAGAAGAACAAGAAGCATAACCAGGACAGCGAAAAATTTATCCCCGCGATCCTTCTGGATGGCGGGGTTTTTTTTTAGCGGTACCCTGCGATCTGGAGCACCTGTTCGGTAGATCGGAATGCCAGCGGCGGGGGATGCTCCGGGGGAAAAAACTCCGCCCTGGCCGCATCGTCGCCCGCGGCCAGCTCGCCATTAAGTATCTCTCCCCTGTAAACAATCAAAAGATGGGCGCCCTTCTCATATTCCTGCACTGGAAGGATGCCAAGCAGTTCTACCACTTCAATTCGCAGCCCGGTTTCCTCCAGCACCTCCCGGGCAGCAGCCTCGGCGGGATTTTCCCCGGCATCCAGGAATCCTGCAGGCAGGGACCACAATCCCCGGAAAGGGTTGATCCCCCGCTGAACAAAAAGCAGCTTCCCATCGCGTTCAATAACTGCAGCCACCGCC
The DNA here is from genome assembly GCA_964621835.1 of uncultured Anaerolineales bacterium. Classification (GTDB taxonomy): domain Bacteria; phylum Chloroflexota; class Anaerolineae; order Anaerolineales; family UBA11858; genus B10-G9. The sequence goes on from CAZUMA010000009.1 coordinate 3,454, forward strand.
ACCTTTGGATCCGGGAAGTAAACCCAGCCGCATTCCGGGCAGACCGGACGATCCTTTCCCGCATATTCCTGAATGCGCAGGGCTGATCCACACCGCAGACAATACCGGATCTCTTTCATGCCGGTCAGCGGCGGTTTTTCCTGCGCAGCCAGGCAGCCGCGCTGAAGCCGACCACCCCAATCCCCAGGAACAGTTCAATCCAGAAAAGAGGGGTTGACAGACCGCGAGATGCTTCGCTGATCCTGCCGTCTATGGGCTGCACCGGGGTGGGAGGAGCCAGCCGGGTGGGTTCGGGGCTCGGGAGTGGTGAAGGCGTGGGAGATGGCTCCAAAATTGGGGTTGGCATCGGTTGAGGTGCTTCTTCCTGCGGTTCCTCGGCTTCAGAGACCGCATCAGCAGCATTCTCAGCTGGTTCTTCCGGGATGAGATCCCCCTCGGGGGCTCCTGCTTGATCCGGCTCTTCTCCTTCCTGGCGGGATTCTTCTGCTTCCAAACTGAATACTTCCTCCCCCTGCCCTTCCAGCTCACCAGGGGCAGCCGTTTCCGGTGAGGTTTCCAGTTCCACGGCTTCCTCCACGGCTTTCTCCTGCATCAGGGGAGCAGCAGCTTCCAGGGCAGCGTTACCTCCCCGGAGCCCACCGTAATCCACCAGCAGAACGACAGCCAGAGCCACAGCAAATACCGCCGCGGCAAATTGAAACCCCGGGAATAACCTTTCTTTTTGATCTGCTTTGCTCTTTCCAACCATCTCAGGGGTCAGGGAAAAATCTTTCGGAGATTCCAGGACCGGCGTGGAACTCAAGATCGCTCTGGTCGCTTTCATCTGCTGGAAAGCGCGCTGGAGCTGCGGGTCGATCTGGAGCCGCTTTTCCAGGCGTGCTTTCTGCCGACCCGTGAGTTCCCCATCAAAGTAGGTAGAGAGCAGAAGCCAGTCTTTACGATTGATCTTCATTGCTTTCACACCTCACCCAATTGACGTAAATCCACCGGTAAAAGTTCCCGAAAATGCTGCAAACACTCCTGAAGGCTCCGCCGTGCCCTGGCCAACCGGCTTTTTACCGTCCCCAGGGGGCGGTCGATAATCTCGGCTGCTGAGGCATAATCCAGCCCTTGAATGTCCACTAACACCACGACAGACCGGAACTCCAGATCCAGTTTGTTGAGACAAAACTGGATTGCTTCCGAAAGCTCTTTCCGGGTCAGCATTGACTCTGGTTTTTCTGCGGGGTCTTCCAGCCAGGCCGGTGATTCTATCTCCTCCCCATGATCATTGATTGGGTTCAACGGGGTGACCGGCTGCCGTTTTCTGCGTCTGAATTCATCATAACAAGCATTGGTGACGATCCGCAGCAGCCAGCTTTTGAAGGATCCCCCCCGGTATGTGTGCAGCTTTTGATAAGCGGAGAGAAATGCTTCCTGGGCAGCATCCTGCGCAGCGTGATAGTCCCCCATGACACGGTACGCTTGATTGAAGACCATCTTTTGGTAGGCCTTGACAATGCGGTTGAAGGCATCCAGCTCCCCCGCTAAGGATTCTCGAATGCAGCTTTGGAGATCCATTCCCGCTTACCTTCCTGATTTCATAAAAGATTCTGGTTTGCAGTTATCCGCGGCTGTGCTGGCCACCAATTCACAGGTTGAATGGCCCCCTTCAGGCAAAGTCTTCCAGGCCGCTGCCCTGTTTTCTCAACAGGGAAAACTCATCCTGCTCCGCTCTGGAAGATGGGATCCCCCACAATGGGTGCCTGCTGTCGTCAGGCCCGGAGCTGATCCAGAAGTTTTCGGTACTCATCTGCGTTCGGGGGGTTGAAGCTGATGATGTCCTGGATCACCCGGATGACATCCTCGGTTCGGCCCTCATCCAGGAGTGTATCCCCGAAGTTGTCCAATTCGGCGATTGCCGCGTCGGTATCACCGAGCTGGTGATAAAATCTGGCCAGTCTGCGGATGATATTCACATCATCCGGTTTTTCATTCTTCAGCTTTTCCAGATAACTGCGGACCTGGTCAGCATCATCAGGAAGCTGAAACTGACCGATAAACCGGTCGATTTCCTGCTCCGCGACATCGAAATTCCCCAGGCGGGCATTTAAATCGACGATCGCAACACTGGCCTTCTGATTATGCGGGTATTCATTGATGACTGTCTGGAAGGTTTTCAAGGCTCCTTCCCAATCTAATTGCTGAATATCAATATCTGCCTGCCGGAGGAGGATCTTGATCCGCCAATCCGATTTCCGGGGCAGGCTGTCAGCAAGCTGCAGGGCTTTTTGGGATGCCTCACGCGCACTTTCCAGCTCCGCCAGCGTCCAATAGACATCGGCCAATCCCAAATATTCAACAATCGCCTTTTCATTCTGTCCATATTCCTCAAGGAGCTCAACATAACGCAGCCGCACGTCAATGTTCATCGCCTCGACTTCAATGACCTTCTTTAAGACAGATAACGACCGCTCCGTTTTCCCCTGGACACGGTACACATCCGCCACCGCCAAATACTTATCCACCGCCCCTGATTTCTTCCCCTGATGGAGCAGGATATCGCCGATGGTAACGTGGAGCGGCAAGAAAGTCGGAGCATTCTGCAAAGCAAAAAAGGCTCTTTCCATGGCCGCGCCGTACCGGCCATCATCCACCAGATTCTGGATTGTCTGGTGAATTGTCATCACCTGGCCGCGCCGGTCTTCGTTGATCCCATCCACCTGGGGAAGCAGGATAGCCCCATCCAGCTCCCCATCCCGCCTCATCTCGGAGAGCACTTCTCGCCAATCCTGACGGATCAGCAGGTCATCAATATGATCACACATCCTGATCAGGGCTTCCCCCCCCTCCTGGCTTTCCAGATCATCGATCATGGCTTCGTAAAGATGGATCAGATCATCCACTTCCTCTCGTTGGACCAGGGAAGTATCCGCAATCCGCAGCGCCTCGATGTATTCTGTGCTGGCTTGCTGCCACATCTCCTTACCCCGGTAGTATTTGGCCATCAGCAACCGCGACCCCAGGGCAAAATCGGCATGGGAGACTGCCTTGTTTAAATTGCGGGCAGCGCTTTCCAGCCGTCCGGTTTCGTGATGGAGATAGCCCATCATAAAGAAAGCAGCCGGGGTAGCAAATCCTTCATCCACAGCGGACTTGATGCTTTCTGCAGCATCCTGATAGTTTTCAGCTGTGACTTGCTCAATTGCCTGGCTGATATACAGCTTCAGATAGCTCTCATCGGAACTTTGGCCGTCCTGAGGATCATTCCAGCTCAGCGCCTCCCGAAGATCATTCCCCGCAGCGGGCCTCCCCCGGGCAACTGTCTTTTCCTGGAATAAAGCCTCTGCCATGATGGACATCGCTTTTTCAACCGCTTCTTCTATCGGGGTGGCTGACTTCTGTTCTTCAACAATGGCAGGGGTTTCCAGCTGTGGTGCAGATGGATCAATCTCCATCTCAGGATCCTTTTCCTGCGGTTCCGGGAGAGGGAGCTGCCTCCCCTGGCGGATGTTCTCCATCGCTCGGAGGGCGATCACGTTTTCAGGTGAGAATTCCAACGCTCGTTCAATTGCTTCCCGGGCTTTCCCCAGGTTACCGCTTTGCTGGAGGATGCTGGCCGCATTCAGATATTCACTCACAGCCAGTTTCTGCTTCCCCAAGCGCTGATAGACCATCGCCAGGCGAGCATGCGCTTTCACATTCAGCACATCCAGCTCAACCACCCGCTTCCAGTTTTCAATTGATTTTTGAATGTCCTCATTTTTTAGATGTGCGTCAGCAGCATGCAGGGCAGAGGACACTGCGTGTTTACCCTGGCCCAGCTGGCGGTAAATCAGGTACATCTTTTCGTAAGGAGCCGGGTCCTCCCGATTCAGGGAAACAGCCTGGCTGTATGCTTCCAGGGCTGCGTCAAAATCGCGCATCTCATAATACGCCAGGCCCAGGCTGGTCAGCGCCCGCAGGTTTTCCGGCTCAATTTCCAGGGCCTGCTGATAAAATGCGGCAGCATCCGCCCATTTTTGATCCCAGGCAGCCGAATGCCCCTTGGAGATTAAGCTATGCAGTTCTTGCTGTTCAACAGCCATAGGTTCTCTCACCCATCTCAAGCCAGATCCTGCTGCACCGGGCGCAGTTGACCCCAATTCTTCCCGCTGCTGGCATCTGTTAGCAGGGGGATCGCCAGGCGATAAGCATCTTCCATTTCTGAACGAACAATCTCAACCGTTCTCTCTAGGTCCTCTTCCCTGGCTTCCAGGACTAATTCATCATGAACCTGAAGAAGCATGCGGCTCTCCAGGGAAGCACCCTTGAGAGCTCTGTCAACATCCAACATCGCCAGCTTCATAATATCCGCAGCCGTCCCCTGAACCGGGGCATTGATCGCTTCCCGTTCTTCCCTCCGTCGAATATTATAATTCGTTGTCGTTTTTAATCGAGGGAAATATCTCCTCCGTCCCAGCAGGGTTTCCACATACCCTTGCTCTTTTGCAGTCTCCTGGAGGTTGTCTAAAAACTTTTTCACCCCGGGAAACTGCTCAAAGTAGCTTTCCACGAACGTTTCCGCCTCCGCCAGCGTGAGGTCTGTGGTTTGGGTCAACCCGTATGCGCTCATCCCATAAATCAACCCGAAATTGATCGCCTTGGCTTTTCTGCGCTGTTGAGCGCTGACTTCTTCCAGGGGAATGCCGTAGATTGCAGCGGCAGTAGCGGTGTGGATATCCTTTCCCTCCCGGAATGTCTTCAGCATGGCTTCGTCCTGGGCCATATGCGCCACCACCCGGAGCTCAATCTGAGAATAATCCACAGCAATCAAGACCCATCCAGGGGTGGGGATAAAAGCGTTCCGGACCTGACGGCCGAGTTCAGTCCGGATCGGGATGTTCTGCAGATTGGGGTCCGAGGAGGCAATCCGCCCTGTGACCGATCCAGTCTGGTTATACGAAGTATGTACCCTGCCTGTCTCCGGATTGATCTGCTCCTGCAGCGCGTCCACATAAGTTGATTTCAATTTGGCGTACTCCCGGTATTCCAGGACCCAATCGGGCACCGGGTGATCGCCCCGGATGTCTTCCAGGACATCTGCCGCTGTTGAAAAATACCCGCTGGCGGTTTTGTTGGTTTTATCCGGGGGGGGGATTTTAAGGGTGGAAAACAATGCTTCAGAAAGCTGCTTGGGGGAGTTCAGGTTGAATTTCCTCCCCACCGCCTCAAAGATTGACTCCTCCAGGGTCTCCATTTTGCTTTCCAGCTGCAGTGACATCTTCTGCAAATACCCCGGATCCAGTCTAATCCCCGCCATTTCCATGCTGGCAATCACGGGAATCAGCGGCATTTCCATGGTCTCAAACAGCTCAACGCTGTCCACGCGCTCCAGCTCCTCGAGCAAAATCGGCATCAGCCGCAGGACGACCACCGCATCTGCCACAGCATAAGGCGCTGCGCTGCGGATGGGGACTTCAGCCATGGTCACCTGGTCTTTTCCGCTTCCAATGAGTTCTTCAATCTCTGTCATTTCATAGTTCAGGCGGACCCAGGCCAGTCTTTTCAGCCCCAGATTGCGGGAAGCCGGATTGATCACCCATTCTGCAATCATGCTGTCAAACCCCAGCGGCGTGACCTCCAAACCCCGCCGCGCCAGGATCACAAAATCATACTTGAGATTGTGGCCTATTTTGGGGATGGAAGGATCCGCCAGGGGTCCGCGGAGGGCATCCAGGACCTGGTCTAAAGGCAGCTGGTTTTCCTCCGGGTCATGATGACCAATCGGGATATAGTATCCGCCGTCAGCCTCCACAGCCAGGGAAATCCCCACCAGCTCTGCCTGCATCTGATCTGTGGAGGTGGTTTCCGTATCAAAGGCAATTACCTGTGCTCCCTCAAGCTCTTCTACCAGGGACGCCAGGTCCTCCTGGCTGGAGATGATCTCCACCCGGATGGCATCGGGACCTGACTCCTCCGTGAGGAATGGGTGCTGGCCATCTTCCTCATCCGCGAAAAAGGAAATCTGCTGCCCGGTGTACTGTTTTCCGTAGATATTCTCAACAGATTCCAGACGCTTCAGCAATGACCGGAATTCGAGATCCCGGAATAAATCCCGGACTTTTTTGGGATCAAATTTCTCAGGCCGGGCCCGGTCAAGATCGATGCTCACAGGCAGATCGCTGATAATGGTCGCCAGTTTTTGACTGAGGAAAGCATCTTCTTTGCCCTCCCTCAGTTTATTCCGGAAGCGGGTGCTTACCTCCTCCAGATGGCTGAAGATGTTCTCTAAATTCTGATATTTCTCCAAAAGGGAAAGGGCAGTTTTTTCCCCCACCCCATACACCCCGGGGATATTATCAGAACGATCTCCGGTCAGGGCCTTGTAGTCCACCACCTGCTCCGGCCACACGCCGAGATTTTCTTTGACATCCTCTCGAAAGAAATCCCGGGATTCAGACAGGGATCCCTCGGGTAAACTGATCACGATCCGATCATTGACCAGCTGCAGTAAATCCCGGTCACCGGTGATGATCTTTACTGTTAATCCCTTTTCTGCGGCCCAGCAGGCCAGGCTTCCCAGAACATCATCCGCCTCATATCCCTCCATCTCCGCCCGGGGGATGTTGAACGTATCCACCAGCTCCCGAATCCGATCAATTTGGGGGCGGAGATCCTCAGGCATTTTTTCCCGGGTGGCTTTGTAGTCTGGGTAGATATCATCCCGAAATGTTTTTCCGGTATCAAAGACAACCGCAAGATAATCCGGGCGCTCCTGCTCGAGGATGCGCAGTAGGACGCTGGTAAAGCCGTAGATTCCCGCAGTTGGTTCTCCCTGGCTGGTCAGCCACCGTTCAGAAGCGGTCCCTCCCCGGGTTAAAGCGAAGTATGTTCGGTAGGCCAAGGCGTGGCCATCAATCAGGTACAACGTGGAAGGCATAAAGCCCCTTTGTGGATAAAAAGATCACATCCTCAGCTGCCCAATGAAACTATTATAACCGCTGCAGCGGTAACCGGGATTTGATGCACAACTTTATTATATCTTCTGTGAGAAAAGGGTTCCAGATCTCCCTGAGGAGCATGAACCTGGCTGGATTTTTTCGTTATAATTCAGAATGGATAAACAAGACCGGCTGGTCAGGGGGCAAAACTTGATAAATAGGCTCTGGATGGATTAGCGTGGGGACGATCTAAAAGCCCCTCCATGGATGAACAGGATCAACTATGACAAAATATATTGCCGCCCTTGATCAAGGGACCACAAGCACCCGCTGCATCATCTTTAACCCCTCAGGGGAAATTATCGCCAGCAGTCAAAAAGAGCACAGGCAGATCTATCCTCAACCAGGATGGGTGGAGCATGACCCCAAAGAAATCTGGCGAAACTCCCAGGAGGTGATCAGCAGCGCGATCAAAAAAGCCGATCTGCCTCTCGAAGCCCTGGCTGGTCTGGGGATCACCAACCAGCGGGAAACCTCGGTGGTGTGGTCGAAATCCTCTGGAAAACCGGTCAGCAATGCAATTGTTTGGCAGGACACCCGCACTGATGAAATCTGCCGGAAGCTTGCAAAGGATGGCGGGCAGGACCGGTTCCGCTCACAGGTCGGCCTTCCCCTCTCGACCTATTTTTCAGGGCCGAAAATAGCCTGGATCCTGGAGAATGTCCCGGAGGCAAAAAGCCTGGCCCGCTCGGGGGAGCTGCTCTTTGGCACAATTGACAGCTGGCTGATCTGGAATCTGACCGGAGGCGCCGAGCGAGGAATCCATCTTACCGACGTAACCAATGCCTCCCGAACCATGCTGATGGACCTCGAGACCCTGGAGTGGTCCGAGGAGATCCTGGAGATAATGGGGATCCCGCTGGAAATGCTCCCAAAAATTACCTCCTCCAGCGAGATCTACGGCCAGGCAGTTGGGCAGTTTGAGGGCTTGAAGATCGCTGGTATTCTCGGCGACCAGCAGGCTGCTTTGTTTGGACAAACCTGTTTTCAGCCTGGGGATGCAAAAAATACCTACGGTACCGGATGCTTCCTGCTGCTCAACACCGGGCAAACTCCAACCATCAGTGACCAAGGACTGCTGACCACCTTGGGCTATCAGCTGGGAAAACAACCGCCTGTTTATGCCCTGGAGGGCTCCATCGCGATCGCAGGTGCATTGGTGCAGTGGCTGCGTGATAATCTGGAAATGATCAGCAGATCTCCCGAAATCGAAGCGCTGGCTGCTGAAGTTGAGGACAGTGGGGGAATCTACTTTGTACCGGCTTTTTCAGGTCTGTTTGCGCCGTACTGGCGCAGTGATGCGCGCGGGGTCATCGTTGGACTAACCCGTTACGTCAACAAATCCCATATTGCCCGCGCAGCCCTGGAAGCCACTGCCTTCCAGACAAAAGACATCCTGGAAGCCATGGAAAAGGATGCCGGGGTGAGATTAAATCATCTCAAAGTAGATGGGGGGATGGTTAAAAACGACCTGCTGATGCAGTTTCAGGCAGACATGCTGGGTGTCCCTGTCATTCGTCCTACCGTGACCGAGACCACTGCGCTCGGCGCAGCATATGCTGCCGGGCTGGCCGTAGGTTTCTGGAAAGACCAGGAAATCCTCAAAGAAAACTGGCAGGAGGATCATACCTGGACCCCGAGCATGGATCCCACACTCCGGGACGAAAAATACCGTCAGTGGAAAAAAGCGGTCAACCGCTCTTTTGATTGGATCGATGAGCAGACCCCTTCAGCATCAAAATAAAAGCTTTCCGGAAGATCATGAAACTCAAAGAATATTGTTTGCTGGTTTCTTCAGATCTGGATCGGATCACTGGTTATGTGCCGAAAGAGGCCGCCATCCCCAGGTATCTTCTCAGGAGAGATACCGATAAAGAAGTTTTCTGGAAGCGTACCTGCCATTAGGTAAAAATTCATCCATCCTCGCCTGACATCCCATTGGGGGATCTCCACTGCACCGGTAACCGAGATTGGCAGTGGTTTTTTCCATCGGAAATTTCGGGGGGAGTATAGTCAGCAGCCAAGGGAAAATTCGAAAAAACTGCCCTGTTTCCCAGGGAGTCCCCCTGGGGAAAGCCAATCGGGAAAAAATCAAGGTTTCCCGGTGATAGGAGATCACATTTACCTCGGTGGTCGTTGGTGTCCCCGGGGAAGTGACCTTAAAAAAGGCGCCACGGGCTGGTTCAACAGTACAGACTACGAGGCTAAATTCAGCAAACTGGACTGCCTGTCACCGCGGGCGGCAGCAGGGAGCTTACCTGGTTTTAGGCTTCTAAAAGCTCGGCAGCCAGCTGGAGAAACTCCTCCCACTCTTCTTGAAAAAAATGCACGGTGAGATTATTCAATTCGAGATGATAGGTGCTTTCCTCATCGGGCTCATCCGCTCTCCAGGCCAGGTAGGAGTCGGTTTCCGCAATGACTTCCGTTTTTAATTCCGGATCCTTTTGCTCAGGCATCGTTCCCTCCATTCACTTGTAGAAGATCCTCATCACCCCTTGAAGAGGGGGTCTTTCATCCAGGATGATTATACCCGATCCCGTAATCCGCCCCCAGGATCAAAAAACCGGGCTGAAACGCTCAGCCCGGTTGATGACAAACTTCCCCTGCAGGCGGGGGAAGGGCAGGGACTACTCATTCAGGGTGGCCAGGAATTCCTCATTATCACTTGTTTCGCTCAATCGCTTCAGGATTGTTTCAGTCGCAGTTGACTGGTCCATTCCCGCGCCGTGGGGAGGGTCCGTGACCATCTGATCATACATCCGGCGCATCAACCATACCCGGGGTGTCAGGTCTGGCCCAAGCAGCAGCTCTTCCCGGCGCGTTGATGACCGGGAGATGTCAATTGCCGGAAAGACACGCCGCTCCTGGAGGGTCCGGGAGAGGTGAAGCTCCATATTCCCCGTGCCTTTAAATTCCTCATAGACCACATCATCCATCCTGGAGCCTGTATCAATCAGGCAGGTACCGATGATGGTCAGAGAACCGCCCTCCTCAATGTTTCTGGCAGCCCCGAAGAAGCGTTTTGGAGGATAGAGGGCAGAGGGATCAATCCCTCCTGACAAGGTCCGCCCGGAAGGCGTGACCACCAGGTTATAAGCCCGGGCCAGACGGGTGATTGAGTCCAGCATCACGACCACATTCCAGCTGGACTCCACCAGCCGCTTGGCCCGTTCCAGGACCATTTCCGCCACCCGGACATGGGACGAAACCGGTTCATCAAAGGTGGATGAAATCACCTCTGCATCGACGGATCGATCCATATCAGTGACCTCCTCCGGCCGTTCCCCGATCAGGGCAACAATCATGTGGACCCCAGGATATTTATCTGAGATCGCATTGGTCATTTCTTTGAGTATGGTGGTTTTCCCTGCTTTTGGCGGGGAAACAATCAATCCTCTTTGGCCTCGCCCAACCGGGGTGATCAGGTTGATCAGCCGGGTGGAAGTGATATGCGGGCTGGTCTCCAGGTCAAATCGTTCATTTGGAAAGATCGGGATCAGGGAGCGGAAATCAGGACGACGCTTGGCCTTGGATGGCTCCATCCCGTTGACGCTTTCTGCCTTCAGCAGCCCATAATGCCGCTCAGAATTCCTGGGGGGGCGGACATGGCCGATCACCAAATCCCCACTCCGCAGGTCAAACCTTCGAATCTGGGACTGGGAGACATAAATATCATCCGGCCCGGACTGGTAATTTGCTGAGCGCAGGAACCCGATCCCTTCGCTCATGATTTCCAGCACTCCCCCTCTGACTTCCCTGCCCTTCAGTTCAGCCTCTGCCCGGGTGATTTCCAGGACCAGGGCTTCTTTTTTCAACCATCGGGCGCGGTCAATATCCAAATCCTGGGCAATTTGACGCAGTTCGCCCAATGACATCTTGAACAACTCATTAGCTCTCATAGGTTTTCTCTACTGGGGTGACCTTATAGCAGTTCGATCCTGATTGTAAAAAGCCCCCATGTAAGGCTTGCCGCTTTGCACCATCTATGAGATGCACAAGCGCCTAACCCTTGTCTTTACTTTATTTTTTTCATAAACTGGGGCTTGATCGAGGGAATTATAGCACGTTCCCAATCAGTGTGCAAGCAGATAGCGCGGCCTTACAGACCGATTTTTGCCAGTAATTTACCCGGAATCAGAAGATCAAGCTTCCTCTGGGATCAGATCTTCATCTCCCCCTGCCTTTCTGGAAGCGGTCCAAACAGCCCCCAGAATCCCAGGGCTCCTCAAAAACTAGATGGTATAATCTCTGGGAGTTTTTAGAATAGGTACCTGATGAAGAAATGATGATGCTGCTAGAAAAACTATCCGGAATTGAAGATCGTTATCATGAGATCAATCAACAGCTGCTGAAAGTTGGGGAGGATTATCAGCTTGCTGCTGAACTTGGTAAAGAAAAAGCCGACCTGGAACCTCTTTTTGAGAGAATTCAAGAATACCGGGATGCCATTGAGCAGTTTGAGGAAGCCAGGACCCTTGCCAACACCAGCGATGATGAACTCCGCGAGCTCGCGGAGATCGAGATAGAATCCCTGGAAAAGAAAATCAGCAAGCTGGAAAGCCAGTTGAAGAGAATGCTGGTTCCAAAAGATCCCCGGGATGATCGGAATGTCATCCTCGAAATCAGGGCCGGTGCGGGGGGGGACGAAGCCGGTCTGTTTGCTGGCGATCTGTTTCGGATGTACAGCCGATACGCAGAGCGGAAAGGGTGGAAGGTTGAAGTGCTTTCCCTGAATGAAACCGGCGTCGGGGGAATTAAAGAAATCTCAGCGATGATCAAGGGAAAAGGTGCTTTCTCGAAATTGAAATATGAATCCGGGGTTCACCGCGTGCAGCGGGTCCCTGAAACGGAGTCCCAGGGGCGGATCCATACCTCCACTGCTACCGTGGCTGTTCTTGCTGAGGTGGATGATATCGAGATTGATATCTCTCCCAGTGAGATCGAGATGGATGTTTACAAAGCTGGCGGCCCGGGGGGACAGAGCGTCCAGAAAAATTCCACCGCCATCCGCCTCACCCACAAACCAACCGGGATAGTCGTCCAGTGCCAGGATGAACGATCCCAGTCACAGAACCGGGCCAGGGCAATGAGCATCCTCAAAGCAAGGCTGTACGAAATCGAAGAAGCCAGGCGCAGGGAAGAACAGGATGCTGCCCGGAGATCCCAGGTGGGCAGCGGGGAGCGATCTGAAAAAATCCGCACCTACAATTACCCGCAATCTCGGGTGACTGACCACCGGATTAACTACTCCTCCCATCAGCTGCCTTCCATCCTGGATGGGGAAATTGATGATTTTATTGAAGAGCTATCAACAGAAGATGAAGCAGCCAGATTGGCGGAAGCAGGATTTGACGACTGATCCATCCCGCAGACCGTCCCTGCTCCAGAGAGTGCGGGAGGACATCTCCCCATTCAGTGAAACACCCTACCTTGATGCCCTGGTCCTGCTCAACCAGCTCCTGAATGTCCCCCGGAGCAGACTGCTTGCCCATCCCTCCCCGGAGCTCACCGATCTCCAGGCAGAGGAGCTGACAGCTGCCGTAGGGATGATCCGGGCCGGGGTTCCCCTGCCTTATATCCTCGGCAGATGGGAGTGCTATCAGCGAACTTTTTATGTGTCTCCCGATGTGCTCATTCCCAGGCCAGAAACTGAGGGCCTTATTGATCGGGCCTCCCAGTGGATCAGGGATCATCCCCAGGCACAGAATATTCTTGATCTCGGGACCGGATCGGGGTGCATCGCGGTTACCCTGGCCGCCCTGCATCCCCGGTTAGAGCTGATTGCAACAGACCGTTCTGGCCCAGCCCTGCGGATCGCCCAGAAAAATGCAGCTCGTCATGATGTAGCGGGGCAGATCGAGTTCATCCAGGCAGATCTTCTTGCCGGCCTTTCAGCCCGATTCGATATGATCTGTGCCAATCTGCCCTACATCCCCCGGGACAGATTGGCAACCCTGGCTGTTTCGAAACATGAGCCCCGGATCGCCCTGGACGGGGGAAGCGACGGGCTTTTGTTAATCAGGGAATTTTTGGAAAACTCCGCAGGCTTTCTCAAGACCAAAGGGGCCATCCTCCTGGAGATTGATGAGAGCCATGGACCTGCCGCCCTGCAGCTTGCCCGGGATTGCTTCCGGGCAGGTAAGATCCAGCTTGAGCAGGATCTGTCGGGATTGGACCGCTATTTATGGATCCAGGCCTGATCCGCCCAATTTCGAATCCAGCTGCAATCAACCAGGCTGTGGAGATTATCAGCGCAGGCGGTGTGATTGCTTTTCCAACAGACACCGTCTATGGCATCGGCTGTTCAGCGTTCAACCCCGAAGCCATCCAGCGGCTCTATCACATAAAAAAGCGGGATTCACAAAAAGGAATCCCGATCCTGGCTGCTGATCCAGAGGATGCATCCGCGCTCTCCCGGGAATTCCCCCGGAGCGCCGCAGCGCTGGCTGCTCGCTTTTGGCCTGGCCCCCTGACGCTGATCCTGCCTGCCAATCCTGCTCTGCCGGATAATCTCTCCCCTGCTGACACCATCGGGGTCCGGATCCCGGATTACCCACCAATCCTTACCCTGTTGAGCAGATCAGGTCCCCTGGCGGCAACCTCAGCCAACCTATCCGGCCAGCCGAGCGCGCTCACCGCTGATGATCTGCTGGAGCAGCTCGGGGACCATCTGGATTTTGTCCTGGATGGTGGACCCGTCCTGGGAGGGGAGTCCTCAACTGTCCTGGATCTGACCGTGTCCCCACCCAAACTGCTCCGGGCGGGTCCGATCTCTTTTCAGTCGCTGCTGGCTGCCCTAGAGGATGGATGATCCCGGGTCAATCCAGATCAAGGATCAGGTCTTCCAGCGGCCTTTTTGGCACATGGTGAATTCCCTGCTCATCCCGCCAGTACTGAATATCCCCCTCTGAATCCAGCGGGTCCAGCACCACTTTCTCTCTGGGAACCCCGAGGGCAATCACCAGCAGAAGCTGATATCGAGGGGGAATTCCCAGGGCAGAGCACAGCTGTTCCTTCTTGATGGAAGCAATGATACAGCCCCCTAACCCCTTTTCTGCCGCGCCAAGCAGGATGTTCTCCGCCGCGATTCCCGCATCATACTCGGATACAGGCCCCCGCTCCCGGTCTGCCAGAACCAGAATATACCCGGCGGGTTTTTCTCCCTCCGCCGGACCTGGCCAATCAGGCAGATAGCCAGCCCACCCCAGGGTTGGGAAGATCTGCTGGTTCCTCTCAGGGGTCGATGACAGCACGTACCGCAGAACCTGCCGGTTCGCAACCGAGGAGGACATCCTCGCCAGCTCGATCAGCCGGGTGAGTGTTTGCTCAGCAACTGGCAGGGACTCGAAAAATCTTCGATAGCTCCGGTTCCGCCTGATCAATCCCCGGACACCGGACCAGCTGACTGCAATCCCCCCAACCAGAGAGACAAACAGCACAGGGGGAACCAGGACCACTGCAATCAAAAAAAAGCCCACCCCCAAGAATTCAATCAGCCCGGTAATGATCGCAGGCCTGGAAACAACAGTCCCCAAGGCATACAGCAGATTGTGGAGGAGCACCCCGACTGGAAAAGCTAAGATTGTCACCCCTGCCAGCATCCAAAATAACTTTGGTGACCGCCAGTGCCAGATAAAGATCCCGGCAAGGCAGGCTATTCCACCCATCAGCAGAGCAATCCCCGGCGGATGATCAGCAATCCCCAGGAACCCGGCGCTGACCAGCATAATCAGCCCCAGAACCAGGAAAATCCACTGCGGTGTGCTGAAGGGGGTATAGATCCGTTTGATCCCAATCATCGCCATCCTCCTGGTTGAAGAGCATGAATGAATTTTCTGCTTCCGGGACGGTTTAGGGAATCTCAGAAATCCGCCATGATGGAGCTGCATCCATATCCAGGAGATCCCGCTGCCCGGCAGCATATCGAAAACAGCCTGCCCCGGCAATCATCGCTGCATTGTCGGTGCAAAGGGCAATCGGGGGAATATGCACCTCGAATTCATCCTGTGCAAAAAAGGTCTCCCGCAGCGGCTGATTTGCAGAGACCCCCCCGGCAATCAGCAGATCCCTCACCTGATATGCCCTGGCTGCCTGTATGGTCTTTTCAAAAAGCACATCGACCACTGCAGCCTGGAAGCTTGCTGCCACATCTGCTGTAGGTACATCGGACCCGGCTTTTTCAAACTCCTCAACCGCCCGCAACACTGCAGTTTTCAGCCCGCTGAAAGAAAAATCCCAGGTTCCATCCAGCATTGCCCGCGGGAATTCAAAAGCCTGGGGACTGCCATCAACTGCATGCTTCTGGATCGCGGGTCCTCCCGGGTAGCCAATCCCCAGCAGGCGGGCAACCTTATCAAAGGCTTCCCCGGCTGCATCATCCAGCGTTCCCCCCAGACGCTGGTAAGTCAGGTGGTCCTCCATGACGATCAGCTCCGTATGACCCCCGGATACCACCAGCGCCAACAGGGGAAAAACTGGGGGAGGGTCTGGGTCCTCTCCCTCCTCATGGAGCCAGGCAGAGTACAGATGCCCTTCCAGGTGATTGATCCCCAAATAGGGCAGATCGCTGCCCACAACCAGCCCCTTGGCGGCATTGATGCCCACAACCAGAGAGCCTGGCAGACCCGGACCGCGGGTCACCGCAATCCCATCGAGGTCGGCAAGCTTCAGATGTGCTTCCCGCAGAGCCTGTTCAATAATGGGATAAATGGCGAGAATATGCTGGCGGGAGGCGACTTCCGGAAATATCCCTCCGAACCTTGCGTGCAGTTCAGCCTGGGAGGCAACTGCACTCGACAGGATCATCCGGCCATTCTCAACTACTGCAGCCGCGGTTTCATCACAGGACGTTTCAATACCCAGGATTCTGGCCAGCGGATTGATGTCTTGTTGGTTGTTCCCCTCGGACCGGGGGGAGTCAGTTTGTTTGTGGACCATACTCAAATTTCCTGGTCTGGGCAACCGCCAGCGGGTCAATCAAAATCAACAATAGCGAAAGTCTCAGGCTTCGCCCTGCCAATATTTCATGGGGAGTACCAGATCGTAAGGGTATTGAGCCAGTTTCTCCACCCCCCCATCCGGGCGCATCCAGATGGTATCTTCGATTCTACATCCCATTCCTTTTTCTGGGTAGTATAAGCCGGGCTCAATAGTGACTACAACCCCTGGGCTCAGCAGGTCGGTTTTGGTAGCAAGACTGCCAAACCGGGGACGCTCATGGATTGAAAGTCCCAATCCATGACCCACGCTGTGGACATATCCAGATTCAAGGCTGCTGTTCTGGCGGATCGTTGGATGACCTAATTCCTCAAAATACCTGCAGGTATTCTCCTGGACCTCTGCTGCCAGCCCATCCATGGAAAGATCCGCAAGGACCTTCTGATACACCAGGAACACCTCATCAAATAAGCGCTTTTCGGGTTCCGGAGCATACCCCAAACACCAGGTGCGGGTGAAGTCATAGAAATAACCGCCGCCTGCTTCCTGGGGGAAGATATCAAAGACAATCGTCTTGCCCAGGCAGAGCTGATCCCCAGGATCTCCCGTATTATGGGGAATCGCAGCATCTCGCCCGATTGCAAAAATCAACCCCTCAGGTGTTTCAGCTCCCCTTTCAGCCAACCACACCTTGATCTTTGCTTTCACTTTTCCGATCGTCACCGGGGATCCGTCCTTCTCCAGAAGAAGCTCATCATCATCGATTTTGCAGTGCTGTAGATAATCTGCCACCCTGGCCACCACCTCGGTGGTGTCCTGCCCCAGGCTGCGGATGCGGGAGACTTCCTCCTCCTCCTTGGCAGCCCGGGCTTTGAGAAGGATCGAATTCGGACCCTCCCCCACCAGGGTGAGATCCGGCAGCAGTTCGGCCAATTTTTGATAAAGCCCCCATCGCTCACTCATCTCCTGAACGCCGTAGAGGGCAATTTTTCCTGAACCGATCTCCAGATCCTCAAGAACCCTTTGCATCAGCAGCGCGTTGGCCTGCAGGGTATCTCCCTGGCTTTGTTGTAATAATTCCCGATGGCCATACTGATTGTATGTCCGAACCTCAAGACCTGTTGCTGCGGCCTCTTCCCGCTCGATCGCGCTGCAGACCAGGATCGGGGCTTCCCCCCGCTTGAGAAACAGATCCGCTTCAGAGATATTTAACCCACCTGTCAGGTAGACCATGGCAGGATTATTTCTCCCGGAACCGGTTACCCATAGTGCATCGAATCCTTCCTGGGTCATTAACCCCTGCAGTTTACTCTTCATCGTTTTTCAGACATCCAATCACACTTCTGAGAAGGTCGCCATCCTGCCGGGGAAGCACGGTGCGAGGATCAAGGATGACCCGATCCTCCTCAATCCGGGCGATCACGGCAGGCTCCCTCACCCGCAGCCTGGCAAGCAGCTCATTGGGCTGCTCATGCTCAATCGCCCAAACAGTCGTTGGCAGGGTCTCCCCTGGCAGTGATCCGCCTCCCACCATTGAAAGTGATGGCTTCAAGGTCCCAAATCCGGCTTCCTTCTGCCAGTGAGCCGCCCGCTCTTGAATGGTGTCCGGCTGCGTGGAAATCATCTGCCAGACAGGAATCTTTTCCAAAGCCTCTTCCCGGAGATAGTGGATCAATGTGGCGGATAATCCCGCTAAGGCCATCTTATCTGCCCGGATCGCCCTGGCCAGCGGATGATTCTTAAGCTGATCAATCAGCTGCTTTTTGCCGAGGATGATCCCAGCCTGGGGACCGCCCAGGAGTTTATCTCCAGAAAAACAAACCAGGTCTGCTCCAGCTGTGAGGGACTCCTGTACAGTGGGTTCATGTTTCAAGCCAAACTCATCTGTGTTCAATAAAGCCCCGGAACCCAGGTCATCAAAAAACCACAATCCTGCCCGGTGTGTGCTGGCAACCAGCTCATCCAGCGGTGGTTCACTGGTAAAGCCAACAATCGAAAAATTGGAAGAGTGCGCACGCATGACCGCGACCGTGTCCTCAGCGAAGGCGCTTTCATAATCAAAGAGGTGCACCTTGTTCGTTGTCCCAACCTCGACCAGGTCTGTCCCGGAATGCCGAAGCACATCGGGAATTCGAAAACCTCCTCCAATCTCTACCAGCTGAGAGCGGGAGATGATCACCTTTTTCCCGCTGGTAAGAACGGTGAGGGTCAGCAGCACCGCGGCGGCGTTGTTATTCACCACCAGGGCGGCTTCGACACCCAATAACCGCTGAAAAAGGGATTCTGCGTGAATTAAGCGGGATCCCCTGCTTCCCTGACGCATATCAAATTCAAGGGTTGAATATCCCTGAGATACTTGCCGGATTGTCTCCAGGGTCTCTTGACTCATGGGGGCCCGTCCCAGATTGGTATGAATGATCACCCCGGTCGCGTTAATCACCGGGTGGAGGGACGGACTCAGCCAACGCTCCAGCAGCCTCCCGGCCTGTTCCAGCAGCTGCTCCGCTGGAGGAACTGGCCTGCTCTCCTCAAGGTGAGCCCGGCGAGCTTGATCCATCACTTCCCGGAAGGCCTCGGTGGTGAGATGGTGACCAAAAAGATCCACCATCCGCTCTCCAGCAGACGACTGAAGCAGCAGATTCACGGAAGGCAGGGCTTTTAAATCATTCATAGACGGTAAATGATCCTTCGGCAGGGTTAACCAGGCCCGTCAGCGGGGGGGGCATTATCCGGTGGGGTATCCAGATCGGTCCGCCCAGGATGCCATTCACTTCGTGCCCGGAGGCGAAGCAGGATTTCCACCAGGAGAAATCCGCTCCCAAGGATCGAGGCTAACCCCAGGGACAGCACCTGACCTTTATTCAGCCACAGCAGGGCCGCGGTGAATACCCCGACCATAATCGACTCTCGCAGGATGGTATCAAAAGAAGCAGGAGCAAACGATTTCATCACCCGGTTGATCACGGCAACCGGGGGAGCTGCTGTCCCGGTGACAGCCACAACGACCGCTGCAAAGAACATCCATCTGTTCCCGATGTTTGGGGGAGTATTCGTGATCAGATAAATCAACCAGGCCCACCCCGGGACACCCAACATGATCGTCAGCGGGAGCACGGCCCGGACATTGGGAGCGGATTGTTTTGCCATGCTTCAAATTTTATCATAGAGGACAGGCCTCCCACAAATCAGTCAGTCCGGGGCTTGGGGCGGGGACCTGCGGCCTGGAATTCAGGCTGCGGGGGTAACTTGCAGCCTCAGATCATGCAGAGTTGAAGCAAATCAGCCCCTGCAGGGGCCCTGATTCAAAAAACAGCATATCTATACTCCTGAGATCTCTGAGTTATCCAGTCAATTTGTTAAGATACATTTCTCCTTACAAATCATACCCCAAGATACAGGGGGGAGGCTGCATTGAAACCCAACCAAGCATGGGTTTGCCCCTTAAACAATCCCTGGAGATTTTCCATCTCAAGATAAACTTTTTTTTAACATTTCAAACCTTAAAGAATCGTTTTTTTTTAGCCGCGGAGGATTGCTAAAACACCTTGGTTTCCATTAGAATTGACACTGAAGCGTTCCCCAAAGTGGGGGTTATATCAAGATAACCTTGATACCCTAGCGGAGTAGCAAAGTTGCCCTTTCCCCTGTTCGGAGAGAGTTCAGGGAGGGGGGTTTTCATCCAACAAAATAGAAGTGATGAGGAGGCCGGTTTCATGGATGGACAACAAGCTTGGCAAACCGCCTTGGGTCAATTACAGTTAGAAATGCCAAAAGCTGCGTTTGACACCTGGGTGCGAGATGCTGAATTATTGACCTTTTCCGAAAATAAGTTCTCTATTGGTGTCCAGAATGCTTATGCCCGGGACTGGTTGGACAGTCGGCTGAAAAGCACCATCTCGAAACTCTTGACCGGGGCTTTGAATCGACCGATCGAGGTTTCCTTCAAGGTGAACCACAACAATGGGAGTAAATCCCAGGAAGAGAAGCAGCATGCGGACCCTGCCTCCGCAATATCGGAGGAGATCCTCAGCGGAGCCAAAGCCCAGCGTGTTTCCATCAATCACCGCTACAACTTCAACAATTTTGTGGTGGGCCCCAGCAACCGGTTGGCCCACGCCGCTTCCCTCGCTGTGGCAGAAAAACCAGCCCAAACTTACAATCCGCTGTTTTTATATGGCGGTGTGGGACTCGGGAAAACCCATCTGCTTCATGCAATTGGGAATGTCGGAAACGAACAGGGAATGGAAGTTCTCTATGTTTCCTCTGAAGAATTCACCAACGACTTGATCACCGCCATCCGGGGGCACACCACCCAGGCATTCCGCGAAAAATACCGGCGCATTGACGTGCTCCTGATCGATGATATCCAATTCATTGCCGGGAAAGAGTCCACACAGGAGGAATTTTTCCACACCTTCAACACCCTTCACGGTCAAAATAAGCAAATCGTGATGACCTCAGACCGCCCCCCCAAAGCGATGGTCACCCTTGAAGAACGGCTGCGCTCCCGGTTTGAATGGGGGCTTTCTGCCGATATTCAGCCGCCTGATTTTGAGACCCGTGTGGCCATTCTACAATCAAAAGCAGATCGCCTGGGCTACGAGATTCCGGACCTGATCATTGAAGAAATCGCCCACCGCTTCCAGACCAATATCAGGGAGCTTGAGGGAGCAATGACCCGCATTATGGCTTATGCCGATCTGCGGGGGATGCCGTTAAATGATGAACTGGTTAAATATGCCCTGGCGGACCTGATGCCTGAGACCCGAGAGGTCAAACCAGATGAAATCATCCATGCGGTCGCTGAAGAATTTGATGTCACCCTGGAGGAGCTGTTCAGCCGCAACCGCAGTCAGCGAATTGCCCTGCCCCGCCAGGTGGCGATGTACATTCTCCGCGAGGAAAGCGAGCTTTCTCTACCAAAAATCGGTGAAATGCTGGGCGATCGGGATCACACGACAATCATGTACGGCCATGAGAAAATCGCAGACCTATTGGAGACCGATAAGAAACTGCGCCGGAAGATCATCAATGTCCAGGAGGCGCTCTACGGCGCGCCCATCAGCGTCTGAGCTGCTTTCTCTTTCTAAACAGAAAAAAAGCCTGCTGATCAGGACAGCAGGCTTTTTTTATTCCTGTTCCAGGTTTTCCGGACGGATTTTCTTCCAGAGGGCGCGAATTTTTTCCAGGATGATTTTCCACCAGCGGGCCCAGGGATATTCGATGGGAGTGCTCTCCTCCTCGGGCTCCGGCCAGGGATCCAGGTCAAACATCTTCCGGAACATATAGAGTCCGATCAGCTTCAAAGTTGCAAAAGCCGGAGCAGCCAGGAAAATACCCAGCAGCCCGAGCAGATTCGCGGCAATCAGCGCGGAAATCAGCACAGCCGCAGGATGGATGTCCAGGGTGGAGCCGTAGAAGCGGGGGGTGATGTAGTTGTCAAAGATGAAATTAATCGCGAGGGCAATCCCCAGCACCAGGGCGGTATACTGCCAGTTGATCAACCCAAAATAGTTGGCTGGCTGGAAAAATGTCACCACCCCCATTACAATCACCGTCGTCCACAGCCCCACATAAGGGACGAAAACTGCCAGGCCTGCCAGGCCCGCAAGGACAATTGAATACCGGACGCCCAGGACAGATAAAACCACAAAATAAACCGAAAACACCAGCATGAAGATGATAATCTGTCCCCGGAAAAATGTTTCCCAGATGTGTGACAACTGGCGTCCCAAGCGGCGGATGTCATAGGAATATCCCGGGATGCTCTCAATATCGATGAGGCGAACCCGGTGGCTTTCAGCAACCATAAAATAGGAGACAAACAAGACAATAAATATCTTGCCAATGCTGACGGCCGCCCCGGTTGCGACCGATCCGACAATACTCCCTGCCTGACCGAGCAGCGGCTGAACCGTTTCCAGGAGCCTGTTCGCCAGGTCAGATAGATTGAGAATCTCTCCAAGCGTACCAAACTGGGATAAATAGGTTGACAGATCTTCAGCAAGCTGAGGCAAATCTGCGGTGACCTGCTGCAGCAGCCTGAGCAGGCTGATCAGCTGCTGGGCAATGGCAAGTCCTGCCCCGGTCATGGTCCCCAGGATCAGGATCAGAAGCACAAGAAACACCAGCGTTGTGCTGGCCCTCCAGGAGAGCGAGGTTTTCTCATCGAGAAAGATCACAATCGGCCGGAGCAGATAGGAAACAATCGCCGCAAAGATCAGGGAAGAAACGATGGACCGGTAGTAAATCACCAACGCCGCCAGGACCGCCATCAGCGTCAGTCCGACGACTAATTTGGTGGTAGTCCCCCATTCGGGTGATTTGGGTGTCTGTTCAGTCATATCCAGCTGATCCCGATGTTCTCTTTCAAGGGTTCCTCCCGCCAGGAAAGGTCAATTTAGAAAAAAGGACAGGATGACCAGTAAAAAACCTGCGATCTATCCACCGCGCTTCAGGTCCGCCGCTACGTGGCTGTGATCCGGGTCAAAAGTCGGTTTTTTTCTGGCCATTCCCGTTTATTCCTTGCCTACTCAACCAGCCCGGCCCGAACCACGATGCGCTTATTATCAATCAGGTACGGATAGCAGGAAATCAAGGTTGCCATCGGACGTTCTGTAGGGGAAAGAAATTCAACCCGGGTTGGCTGAACGATTAAAACATCCTCCACAGAATACACATAGCTGCGATTCTCTGTAAACATGATTACTTCATCGCCGCGTGAAAGCTGATCCAGGTTCCGGAAGATCTCCCCATGGATATCATTGTGCGCAGATAAAACGACATTTCCGGATTCCCCGGGATTTGCGGAATTAATATGATGGCCAACGCCTTTTTTGAGCTGTTCAAATCCATCCCCTTCCACAACCGGAACATCCTGGTTGATCTTGGGAATCTGAAGCCGGATCACGTGCTCGGGTCCCTGCGTGGGAATGGGAATCTCCCCGTACGACTGCACAACCGGCAGCAGATGCTCCGGGATCTCTTCAAGGTTGGGCCGGCTGCCGCCCGGGGAATTTGGCGGCGTGTGCCCTGAGGGGAGCACGACTGCCTCAATCAAGGGGGTCGGCGTGAGGGTTGGCTGTTCTAAAGCCAAGGCCACCTCCCGGTTCAACTCCTGGAGGATTTCCAGGCCATTAAACAACACAAAGATCAGTCCCAGGACCGCTACGACCTCTACAGTCAGCAGGAATCCGTCTACCACTCTTTTCCCCCGGTTCCGGTTTCGTTTGCTGCTGTCTGGATCATCCTGGGTAGAGGTATTGGAGGTCCGCAGCTCATCCCAGGAGGCATCCTCCTGGTCAGAAACCAGCCGGACTACTCTTCCAGTCTCCCGGTACCTCTCCAGGCGCTCATGGCGGGTAGAGCGCCGCTTTTCCACCAATAAACGCCGCAGTTCAGCAACCGATAAATTCTCAGGATCTCTTCTTCTAGCCACACATAGATTATAATCGGGCTTGGTAGTTGTGCCAAGTGAACCAGGATACCCTGATCCAGACAATTTCAGGAGGGATAGACATGGACCCAAGACTCCAAACCATGGCCAGCGTGCTGGTGGAGCATTCCGCAAGAATCCAGCCTGGAGACCGGGTTCTTCTTGAGGCCACCACCGCTGCACAGCCGCTTATCAGCGCTCTTTTCCAGGAAGTGCTGGAACACGGGGGACACCCCTACCCACTTCTGAAATTCCCTGACCAGGACCTGGCCAGGTTTCAATTCAGCCAGGAGCACCAGCTGGACCATGAAAACCAGCTCCGGAAGTTTGCCTATGAGAACTTTGAATCTCGAATCCGGATCCATTCCCTGACCGATACCGGCCTGCTGCGGGAGATCTCCCCGAAAAAACAGAGCGTCTACCAGAAAGCGCAATCCGGCATCCTGGAGACCCAGCTAAAACGCGGGGCGGTTGATGCCCTCAAATGGGTGTCAACCCTTTATCCCACCCGCGCATATGCGGAGCAGGCCGGGATGAGCCTGTCCGAGTTTGAAGATTTTGTATTTGCCGCCTGCAAGGTTGACCAACCGGACCCGGTTGAGAAATGGAACCAGGTCAGAATTGACCAGGAAGCAGCCCTCTCGCTTTTTGAGGGAGGGGACCAGGTCAGCTTATCCGGTCCGAACATCGATCTGGAGCTCTCTGTAAAAAATCGGAAGTTTCTCAACAGCCATGGAATCCACAACATGCCGGATGGGGAGATTTTCACCGGCCCGGTTGAAAACTCAGTCAACGGCTGGGTGCGTTTTACATTCCCGGCGATCCACCGCGGGGTGGTCGTCAGCGGGATCGAGCTGACCTTCCAGGATGGAAAAGTCGTTCAAGCCTCAGCCGAAGAGCAGGAGGAGTATTTACTGCAGCTGCTTGACACCGATGAAGGCTCCCGGACCCTGGGGGAATTTGCGGTGGGGATGAACCCCCATATCCAGCAGTTCACCGGCAACATCCTCTTTGACGAAAAAATCGGCGGGACAATCCACATGGCAGTGGGGGCCGGATATCCCGAAACCGGGAGCCAGAATAAAAGTGCGCTGCACTGGGATATGATCTGCGACATGCGCACTGAGTCCACGATCACGGTCGACGGGAAAACTATCTTTGAGGATGGTCATTTTAGCGCCTGAGCCCTGTCGAACACCCCGGGATCTTTATCAAATTTCAGACTCTGCCAGCTGAATTCACCACCCCGGGTGGAATTCCAGCATCCAAGATCAAACCGTTTGGGAGGAAAGATGGATATTAACCTGGATGATTTTTATACAAAAAAGCACCAGCGGTTGTCCTTGATCGCAGGGACCGCGAACGTTTTTTCCTGGCTGGTGGTGATCTTTTTTCTTCTGTTGACAATCTCTAATTTTGTGGGGTTTTTTAGAATCCAGGATACTTATCAGATACAAAAGTTATTTGAAATAGAGCCGGCTGCATCCCTGAATATTTTCCTGGAGATGGGCCAGTCCCTTTTTCACGGTGGGGTGTATTTTTTTATCCTGCGGGGTATTGCGCTGGGGATGCAGATGATCATTGAAACAGATCTAAATTATCGGGAAGCCACCCGGGAGGGGGCCAGATGAGCGAAAAATTACCTGCCAAACTCAAAAAAGTCCTCCTGCTGGAAGATCTGGAGCTGCCCCCGGAGATCGACAATGATCAGAATCCCCCTGTGTTTTATGATCCGGGGAAAGTGATCAGGCTCAGTGAAAGGCTGAAACAGTTTTCGTTCCTTGCCCTGATCATCATCAATCTGCTCAGCCTTTCTCAAATCGGGCAGCTCCAGTGGAGTATAGATCAGGTTTTCCTCAGGGAGGCAAACTTCCAGGTCCTCTCCTGGATCCTTACCGCGGTCCTGGGATCCATCCTCATTCTCATCCAATCCTTGATCTATTTCTTTGCCCTCAGGGCGATGGCCTGGCTGCTTTTAATTCTCATGGAGATGGAGTTCACCAGCCGTGATCCACAACAATCAGCGCCCGCTAAACCCGGGATCGATTCCGCGAAACCAGATGGGGCCATCTGATCACAGTGATCAAAATACAAAACAGCAGCCCCAGAAAAGGTTTTGGGGCTGTATCCCGAGGGATTTTCTTGGGGTGTACTAGATCGGACCGGAAAGAGCCATCCCCCTTTACGCATCAATTGTTTTGTGCTGGGATTGATTGGTTTTTTGGCGCTGTTATTTTTCGTACTTCCAAACTATCCAGGGATCATTGAAGCGAAATGCAGCTTATTGGAGCACTGACATAATGTCTGTAAAATCAAGGTAAGCTAAACCCCCCAGAAGCCCCTGCGCACGGTGACCACATCCTCGGTGGTGATGAAGGCACTCTCATCCACCTCGCGAACAAGCTCCTCGATCTTTTTGACCTCTTTGCGCTGGATGCTGCAGGTGATCACCGTCACCATCCCATCTTTGCCCCGCCCGGGAATCTCGGTTACAGCGTAATTGTGCTCGCGGAGCTTTTCAAGGAGGGCCGGACCCCATTTGGGACTGATCACCCGGACCTCGGAAAACCCGATTGCCATCCGCTCCTCGATCCACATCCCCACCACATTGCCGGTGGCAAAGCCCCCCGCATAGGCGAGGATGTTGAAAACATTCCCGGAATCAGACAGGACAAAGGCAATCGTCAATACAAAGATCAGCGAAGTGCTGAATCCAAGGATCCAGACCAAAAGCTTGTTGCTGCGCAGGGTAAAGATCACCCGCATAGTGTCCAGGCTGTTTGCAATCACACGGACGAGAAATATCAACAAAGCAAACAGCAGGGTTTGGGCAGAAATTGGGAAAATGTCCATTTGGTAATCCTCTGCAGACCGTAAGGTCAGCTGATGGGTTCCTGGCTCGCCTCGGTTGTTTTCACCAGGTCGGGTTCAAACTCATCCAATAGTTGAAAATAAATCTCTCGGGCATAGGATTTTACCATCCGCCGCATGCTGAATTCCGGCGCCAAGGTGCGAATGGACTCTTTCATCATCGAGATCCATTTGAGGGGCAGGTTCTCCGAAGTCCGGTCATAATACAGGGGAATGATCTCGTTCTCCAGGATTTCATACAGACTTGCTGCATCCATTTCATCCTGCTGCCGGGCATCTTCCGCTGCCTGGTCACTGCCAATCGCCCAGCCGTTTTTCCCGTTGTACCCTTCCCGCCACCACCCATCCAGGACAGAGAAATTTAAGACCCCGTTCAAGGCGGCTTTCTGCCCGGAGGTGCCAGAAGCCTCATTGGGGCGCCGGGGTGTGTTCAACCATACATCCACCCCCTGGACCAGATACCTGGCTAAATTCATGTCGTAATCCTCTAAAAACACCAGTCTGCCCGCATTCTCAGCCTGCTTCACTTTCTGATACACTTTTTGAATGAGCAGCTTCCCGGGTTTATCCGCCGGATGCGCTTTCCCTGCAAAAATAATCTGAACGGGCTTGTTGGGCTGGCTGATCAGGGACAGAAGCCGGTCCAGATCCGTCAGGACCAGATCCGCCCGCTTGTAGGTGGCAAACCGCCTGGCAAATCCAATCGTCAGCGCATAAGGATCCAGCAATGCCCCGGAGGCAATCACCTGGACCGGATGAACGCCGTTGTTGACCCACAGGCTGCGGGCACGCTCCCGCATGTAGAAAACCAGCTTTCGCTTCAGATGGTGCCGGACTTCCCAGAGTTCATCGTCCGGGATGGATCCAATGCCCTCCCAGATTTCTGGGCTGTCAATCGCTTCCATCCAGGTTTCTCCTAAATACTGCCCATAGAGATGGCGCAGCCGCCGTGCCAGCCAGGTCCCGGTGTGAATCCCATTGGTGATATGCGTGATTGGAACCTCCTCCTTCTTCCGGTCCGGCCAGAGAAACTGCCACATCTTCCGGGCAACCTGGCCGTGCAGCTCCGAAACACCGTTGCGAAGTTCGGACAGCTTCATCGCCAGCACCGGCATGCTGAAGGTTTCCCCCCAGGAGACCTGATGGCGGGCCAGGTCAATAAAACCCTCCCGGTCCAGTCCGAGTTCTCCCCAAAACCCGGAAAAATACTTATCCATCAACCAGTGCGGAAATTCATCACTTCCAGCCGGAACCGGTGTGTGCGTGGTGAAAGCCGTGGATGACTTAACAATCCCGGCAGCCTCCTCAAAGCTGGTCCCCTCACCCACTAATTCCCGGATCCGTTCCAGGGCTAAAAATGCAGAATGCCCTTCGTTCATATGCCAGACAACCGGCTGATGGCCCAGCTTCCGCAGGGCTCTCACCCCGCCCACACCCAGGATAATCTCCTGGGAAATCCGCAGATCCAGATCACTGCTGTACAACCGCGAGGTCAGCTCGCGGTCCTCCGGGCTGTTTGTGTCCACGTCGGTGTCCAGCAGGTACAGCCGAACCCGGCCGACCTTGATCATCCAGAGCCTGGCGGACACCGGGCGGCCCGCCAGATCAACTTCCACGGTCAGCGGGGTCTGGTTGTCCACCATGATTGGATGCACCGGGAGCTCCTCAAAGCGCAGGCGGACGTACTGGGCCTCCTGCCATCCATCTTCGGTGATTTTCTGCCGGAAATATCCCTTGGTGTATAAAAATCCCATCGCCACCAGCGGAAGCCCCAGGTCACTGGCCTCCTTGAGGTGATCTCCAGAAAGCACACCAAGCCCCCCGGCATAGATCGGCAGCGTTTCATGCAGGCCAAATTCAGAAGAAAAATAGGCAATCAGGGGATCCGTTTGATCTCCATATTGCGATTGATACCAGGTGTCCTTTCGGGTCAGGTACGCATCAAATGCCTGCAGAGCCCGGTCGTATAAATCGAGATAGTCGCTGTCATGGGCAACAGCGTTCAGTTTTGCACGGCTGACGGTCCGCAGGAATTGAATCGGGTTGTGCGTTGTCCTCTCCCATAAATCGCGATCGACTCTTTTGTACAGCCGCTGGGCATCAGGATGCCAGGTCCACCAGAGATTGTAGGCTAATTCCCCCAGCCGGGAAATCCGCTTGGGGAGACTGAAATGATTCGGAATCTCAACCTGATAGGAAAGCATGTCAGTGTGGTCCTTTATGGTGCCCATGTTAATTCACAGTTAACAAAACCTCGTTGATTCTACCACCAGCAGCTGACAGCGTAAACTTCCAGAAACACTGCATCAGCATTTCAAACCTCCCACCACACATTAACAGAAAAATTAGTCTTCGGCGCAGTTCATCAGCCTGGTCTATCCCCCGGCGGCCCTTCGGTGGGAAGCATTTTCGCAGCTTCCGCAGCAATCCTCTCGGCAACTTTTGGTTTGGGCAGCAGCGGCAGCGCCTCCTGACGTCCATCTTTCCAGAATAAGGTCACCCGGTTTGTATCGGTTTCGAAACCAGCCTCAGGCTGGCTGATATCATTTGCGACCAGCAAATCCAGCTTTTTTTCTGTCAGTTTTGCTTTCGCATATGTCTCCAGCTGCCGGGTTTCGGCAGCAAAGCCAATTGTGACAGCCAGGTCCGCCCGACCTGCTGATTTTTCCCCGGCGACTGCCTGGAGGATATCCGGGGTTCTTTGAAGATCCAGGGACCTGGTTTCCTCAGACCCCTTCTTAATTTTATCTTTTTGTGGCGCCAGGGGCCGGTAATCTGCCACTGCAGCAGCCATGATCAGGACATCCGTACCGCTGAGATTATCCATCACCGCAGAGAGCATCTCCTCAGCGGTTTCCACTTTGATCCATTCTGCCCCCACGGGGACCACCGCGGATACCGGCGTAGAAATCAGGACAACCCGGGCGCCCAGGTCCAGGGCGGCCTGGGCAAGCGCACAGCCCTGCTTCCCACTGGAGCGATTGGTGATCACCCGCACAGGATCAATCGGCTCCCGGGTTCCTCCCGCGGTCACCAGCACCTTCCGCCCTGCAAGAGGTCCGTTTTTCCCGAGATGGACTCTCAGGGATCCGAACAGCACCTCAGGCTCCAGCATCCGGCCTTTTCCAGACAACCCGGAAGCTAAATGCCCCACCGCTGGACCCAGGACCGTCACCCCCCGATCCCTGAGCAGCTGCAGGTTGACCTGCGTGGCAGGATGTTGAAACATCCCGCCATCCATGGCCGGGGCAATCAGCAAGTCGGTCCTGGAGGCCAGGGCGCTGACGGTCAGCAGATTATCGGAGATTCCCTGCGCCAGCTTGGCGATCGTGTTGGCAGTGGCTGGCGCGATCAGGAAAGCGTGATTGCTTTCCCCAAGGTCAATATGCAGGACGTGTTCTGAAGGCTGCCACAAATCTTCATCCAGGAAAACCTGCCTTCCAGTCACGGATGAAAAACTGATCGGCCTGACCAGACGCGCGGCTGCTTCTGTCAGGACCACATCAACCAATGCGCCCGCTTGCGTCAAACGGGACGCTAAATATACGCTTTTGTAGGCTGCAATCGAGCCAGTCACCCCCAGGACAATTCTCTTGTTCTCAAAGATCTTCATCATGTGATCCTCCCAGCGTGCCGTTCCGGACTTCCCGACTCACCCCCGCCGATCAATCCTTGCTGGATCCCAGGATCCAGCAGCAGGGTTCACAGGTTAGATCCAGCCCCGCAGCGCATAGATGATCATTCCCAGGTATTCCTTGCATGCCGAGCTGGTATAGGAAAGATTCCCCACGCTTGGTAGGCTGTTGATCAGGATGTACTCCCAGGAGAAATTTTCGGGCTGGAATCGATCCAGCTCTGTGACTAAATAATCGACGGGTGCCGGGATGATCTCAATCCCCTGCTTTTCAAACGAGGCTGCTGCCCTGGGCATATGAATGGCAGAGGTCACCAGGATGACCCGATCGATCCCGCGCTCCTGCAGGATCGGGGCACAGGCAAGGGCATTCTCATAAGTATTTCTTGAGGTTTCTTCCAGGATCAACTTTTCCCTGGGCACCCCCATGATCTCAAATACCGCTGCCATTTGATCTGCAGCTGACATCCCGGCGTTTTTCCAGGGGATCGATCCCCCGCTCAGCAGCAGCAGGGGCGCTTTTCCTTCCTGGTAGAGGTGAGCAGCATACAGCATTCGATCCCCTGCCCCGTTCATCTCCACCATCTGTCTTGGAGAGCTGGGGGGTTCAGTTCCCCCACCCAGGACAAGGATGATCTCAGCTTCAGGAACTTCCTCAGGCGCAGGAAACCGGCTTTCTAAGGAGGAGACCAGGAGATTGGCTGCCCAGGTATTGCTGGCCAGGGACAACACGAGCAGCGCGCTCAATACCAGCGCTTTCTGCAGGCGCTGCTTTTTCCCGCTCAGCAGGGAGACCAACAGCAGCAGGGAAACCAGGCCCACCGGGTACACAAATAAGGGAAGAATTTTTGAGAGGAACAAAATCATCGCAGTTATTGATTCATCTCCCAAATGAGTTGAAGTCCATCCAGGGTCAACCAGGGAGCGGTCACATCAATCACCTGGGTTTCAGAGGCAATCACCCCGGTCAATCCGCCGGTGGCGATCACTTTCATGTCCGGTCCCAGCTCAGCGCGAAAACGCGCCACCATACCCTCCACCAGGCCGACATACCCAAAGATTATACCGGATTGCATGGCATTCGGTGTGTTCCGACCGATCACGGAGGGAGGACGCTGAAATTCCACCCGGGGCAGTTTTGCTGCTCTCTGGAACAGGGCATTTGCAGCGATCCCAATCCCTGGTGCGATAGCCCCACCCAGGTAATCGCCCTCCTTGGAGATTGCGTCAAAAGTGGTCCCGGTGCCAAAGTCAACCACGCAGGCAGGGCCCCCGTACAGGCAGTGAACGGCAGCCGCGTCCACGATCCGATCGGCTCCCACAGACCTGGGCGTCTCATAGAGAATTCGGACTCCGGTCTTCACTCCGGCATCGACAATCAGGGGATCCTGGTTAAGGTACTGCTGGCAGGCCTGACGGACGATCCCTGTTAGAGGAGGTACCACTGAGGCCATGCAGACCCCATGAATATCCTCTGGGCCAAGGCCGCGGTGGGAGAGCAATCCGTCAATTTGCAGGCCGTATTCATCTGGCATGCGGTCGTGATCAGTTGACACTCGCCAGCACGGTCCCAGTTTTCCATCCTGGTAAACACCCAGGGAAATGTTGGTATTTCCAATATCAATGGTCAGCAGCATACTGTCTCCTTCAGATGGGATCCATCCTTTTATACCTGGTTTTCGGGGAGGAGGATGTTGTCAATCAACCGGGTTTGTCCCACATAAACCGCCATGGATATCAAACAGGAATTCACCACGCCGGTAAGCTCCTCGAGGGTGTGGGGATCTGCACAGGAGATGTACTGGAGCTCCGCCAAGGGCTTGCGGGCTACTTCTCGAGCCACAATCTCCCGCAACCGATCTGCCTTCCTTTCCCCATCCCTGTAAGCGTCCCTGGCAAGAAAAAGGCCCCGGGAAAGACATCGGGCTGCTTTTCTCTGGGCAGGATCTAGATAGGAATTCCGGCTGGACATCGCCAACCCATCCGCTTCCCGGACAATCGGGCAGATAACAATCTCAATCGGATAACTCAGGTCCCTGGTCATCTGCTTCACAACCACTGCCTGCTGGGCATCCTTCTGCCCAAAATAGGCCCGATCCGGTTGAACTGCATTGAACAGCTTCGCGACCACGGTTGTTACCCCCCGAAAATGGGTGGGCCTGTGAGCTCCCTCCAGGGGCCGCGTAACCTCCCGGACCTCCACCCAGGTCTGGAACTGCTCTGGATACATGATTTCCTGATCAGGACACCAAACCAGGTCCACGCCTTCTTCAGACAGCAGCTGCAGATCCCGGTCCAGATCCCGGGGATAGCTATCCAGATCCTCTTCAGGGGAAAACTGCGTGGGGTTGACAAAAATGCTCACCACGACGCTGCGGCATTCTGTGTTTGCCTGACGGACCAGGGACAGATGTCCCTGGTGGAGATATCCCATGGTTGGAACCAATCCAACCGGGTCCAGGAGGGGCTGTCTGGCTTCCTGAAGGTCTTTCAGCGTGCTGACTGTCTTCATAGGGTGATTTCCTTTGTCCCAACCTGAGCCTGGATCAGGTGATAGAAAACCCTTATGGTTGGGACTGGATAATTGATTTGAGCAGCTCTGCGGACAACAGCGCCGCAGATCGCATCGATCTCAGTTTGGGCTCCCCTCAGGGTATCCTGCAGCATGGAGGAACGGTTTGATGCCGTCCTGGCGGCAACACTGATAACAGCGCGTCCCGGATCGGGCAGCTGGAGCGGAATCCCGCAGGCTGATGCCAGACCGGCAACCTCCTCTGCGATGGCCACCATCAACGCCCTGGCTGATGGGTTATCAAGCAGTTCCCCATTTGTGACCCGGAGGACCGCCGTCAGGGGATTGATGGCCGCATTGATGACCAGCTTCTCCCAGACCAAAGCCTCCAGCCGCGGGACAAAATTGGTTTTCAGCCCGGCGTCTTTCAGCATGGCCCTCAATGGGATCAGCCGGGGATGGTCCCCGAGTGTGATGGTCCCCTCTCCCCCCAACCGGACCTTCCCCGGGCCCAGCAGGGTGGCTCCGTAGGTCGTGATCCCCTGCGCAACCCGGTTTCTCCCCAGCAGATCGGATAGAATCTTAAAATTTCCCAGACCATTCTGCAGGGTAACAGCCAGCCCATCAGGGGGCAGCAGCACCTTTACCTGGGAGGCAGCACGGTCGGTTTGCCATGATTTGACCAGCACAAGGGCATATTTCACCCCGGAAAAATCCTCTGGAACTGCAGACGCAGTCACTGGGAAGGTCTCTTCTTTGCTGCCGCTGATCAGCTGGATGCCCTTTTGATTAAGCGCGTTGATCCCCGCTTCCCAGGTGCCAAGATGAGCGACCTTCACGCCGCTCGAGGCAAGTCTGGCCCCAAAAAAGCAGGCCATGGCACCGGTGCCGACAATCAGGATATCTTCCATTCAAATTTCATCCACCCGGGAAAGAAATTCTTCCCAGACTGGATCCGGGATGGTAAAGCTGTGGTCCGGTCCGGGGAACTGCCCTGTTTGGATGTCCGTTTGATAGGCATCCAGGGCAGTGTTGATTTGCTGATTAAGGTCTGCATACCGCTTTACAAACCGGGGTGTGAAGCGGTCAAAGTATCCCAGTAAATCATGGATCACAAGCACCTGTCCATCACATCCCGGGCCAGCTCCAATACCGATGGTTGGGATGGAAAGCTTTCCGGTAATATAAGCAGCCAAACGGTCAGGGATGGATTCCAGGACAATCCCAAAACAGCCGGCTTTCTCCAGCTGGAGAGCGTCCTCGAGAAGCTTCAGCCCCGCGGAAGCGGTCTTGCCCTGGACCTTGAAACCACCCAGCTGATGGATGCTTTGCGGGGTCAGGCCCAGGTGGCCCAGCACGGGAATGCCGGCCTCCACAACAGCCAGGATGCTTTCCACCCGCTCTTTCCCCCCCTCCAATTTCACAGCGTCCATGCCTGCCTCCTGGAGAAACCGCCCCGCATTCCGGACTGCGTCCCTGGTGGAAGCCTGATAAGACATAAATGGCATATCCCCGACCAGCAGGGCATGATCCGCCGCTCTGGAAACCGCCCGGCAGTGATGGAGCATATCCTCCATGGTAACCGGCAGGGTATTTTCATACCCCAGCACAACCATCCCCAGCGAATCACCGACCAGAATAGAATCAATGCCGGCTTGCTCCACCGCCCTGGCGGTCGGGTAATCATACGCCGTGAGCATGGAAATTTTTTCCCCGCTCAGTTTTTTCTGGCGGAGCACCGTCGTGGTTATTTTATTGTCCGCGGTTGGGGAAAATGACATGGTTCCCTCCAGTAGCTGGTAGGGGCCAAAAAATAGATTGTCTTGCAGAAGCTGTCCCGGTTGGTCCCAATCCAGGCAGCCCTGATATTATCGCTTATTATTGCCGGTTCTGCAACTCCAGTTCATCTTGCTCCATGCTCGTCGTACCCATGCCGGGATAAGAAGTCACCAAATTTCCGGCTGCACAGAGCCAGCTGCTCCTGGCTGAGGTGAGTTTGATGCCGGCCTACCTTTCCATGAACAAAATGCATACCTTCCTGCTGGTACTGCTCCTGTTCGGGTCGGTATTTATCAGCAATGAGCTGTTTTTGCTGGGGATCCAGGTCCAGTTGTAGGTGAGCTGTCAGGCGATCAAACTCACGACCGTAATCTTGCAGGAGATCCTCATACCGGACCAGAAGAGTTTTCTTGGAAGCCAACCACCCCTCAGCAATCCGGACATAATCACTCATAAAATCAATTGCTTTTTCAATGGTCGTCAGGGAGGTGAAGGCATTGGTGAGATTTTTTTCCCGCATCCGCCTGCCGTATTCGTAGGCAGACAGCAGGGCATCCCGGGGGTCCCGGTAAATGAACGTCGGGAGGATCCAGCCCAGGGCAATCAAAATATCTGCCAGGGGGCGGCGTTCGGCATGAAGCTTGATCACGTACCGGGGAGAAAAAACCAGCGGAAGCATCACCGGAAGCAGCCGGTAAAAACTCAGCGTCCCGATGTTGCAGTTTACTTCTGTGAGGAACGGCTCCAGGGGATACCTGGACCTGATTTCCCGGGCGTCCACGCCGCCGGCCGCGACTACCAGCTCCTTGGTGAGGTTGTAATACCAGCCGGATCCCGCTCTCGGCATTCCCACGGATAGAATCATCGACCGAGTCATCATGCTGTATCCCGGCGATCGCCGTCCTGGCTGAGGAAAGCCAGCTTTTCCTGCTGGGTCAGGAAGGCTGCCGTGAGCGAGTTTTTCTGCGCCTTATGGATTTGTCTTTCAGTCAGCCCGGCTGCCGGTGCGGCATGCTGGTATTCATACGCCAGATCAATCCCGCTGATCCCTGGATCATCCGTGTTCAAGGTAGCCAGGATGCCGTGTTCCAGGAATCTTTTAACAGGATGGTGGGCGAGATCCTCCACGACCCGGGTCTGCAGGTTGCTGGTCAGGTTGCATTCCACGCCAATCCGGTTTTCTTCCAGATGCTCCATCAGCATGGGATCCTGAACGGCACTGATCCCGTGGCCAATCCGCTCTGCACCCAACTCCTCCAACGCCTGCCAGATGCTTTCCGGGCCGGACTCCTCGCCCGCATGGACCGTGATATGCCAGCCCGCTTCCCGCCCTTCTTGAAAATGATCCACGAACATCCTCCCGGGAAAATTTGCCTCGTCCCCGGCTAAATCCAGCCCTGTAATTGCTTCCTTGCAGGAAAGCAGCGCTTCCAGCTCCGTCCACCCCGTATCCGGCCCGTATGTCCTGCTGATGATTCCGATCAGGTTGACCCGGGTTTTATACTGGTCCGTCCCTTTCCCGACCCCTTCTACGACCGCTTCCACCACCCCTTCCGGCGAGAGCTGATGGGGTTCTGCCATGAAAACCGGGCTGAAGCGGAGTTCTACATAATCCAGTCCTTCTGCGGATGCATCGGCAACGTTTTCATAGGCGACCCGCTGACAGGCCTGGTAATCCGCCAGGACGCCGATCATATACCTGAACTTTTCGATGAACGCCATCACGCCCGGTTGGGGCTCGGTGATCTGCACATGGGGGCGGAGCCCTTCAACAGTGTCTGCCGGGAGGGGGATCTTGTGCTTTCTGGCAAGATCAAGAATTGTCTCCAACCGGATATTTCCATCCAGATGGCGGTGGAGGTCAATCACTGGCAGACCGGGATCAAACACTGGGCACACTCCAGGAAGAGGGTTGGTGATCGGTTGGTTTTTTTTATCAAGGTCAATTATAATAAATTATCCTCTGAATGGTGAAAGGAGATCGTGAATGAAAAGACTCACAAATTTCATGCTTGGCGCAATCATCGGTGGAATACTCGGTGGGCTGACCGCCATACTGCTCGCACCTACCTCCGGAGAACAGCTCCGGGCCCAACTGCAGCAGCGAGTGGATAACATTCAAATTGAAATCAAGGAAGCTGCCCAGAAAAAAAGATCTGATCTGGAAGGCCGGCTCGAGGAACTCAAAACGAAATCATCCGATTGATGACCTGTGGCTTTTGGGGTCGGATCTCTGTTCACCCCGCCCAGTTCTCATGGATCCCCAAACTCCCGCGTCGCGCGGCGGGAGTTTGCTGCCGCTGACCAGATGGTTTTTTGAATCCTAGGGTCCGATTTCAAATCGGTAATCCGCCCGCTGCCTGGTATAGCGGGTAGTCCCCGTGACAACCAGCATCATCCGCCCCGGGCTGCCATCCACCCCGATCTCCACGGGAAGGTCCAGGCTGTTGTCAGCCGAAAGGGGGAGATACTGTACGCTTGGTTCTGCCCCCAGATGGAGTAAAGCCAGCCGGTATTCTTGGGGAAGCTGGTTTTGGATCCTGACAAACCCGGCTCCGTCCCACCCCCCATCATCCTGCTCAAAATCAGTAAAGTACCCAATTTCCGGGATCGAGATATCATCCACCAGGAACCCTTCCCCGTGCACCGCATCATCGGTAATGTATTCAAAGCGAATCTGCACCACTTTCCCCTGGTACGCGGACAGGTCGATCCGCTCCTGGATCCAGGTCCCGCTTCCTCCGGACAGCCCATTGTATCCCCATCCATAGCTGTTTCCCGACGGATCCTCACGGGTGCCGGAGGGTGTCTCCAGAATGATCCAATCCTCGCCGTTTTCTGAGACTTCCAGGTGGAGGTAGTCATAATCTTTCTCGATATCAAACCAGGTCCAGTATTCCAGGGTCAGCGGCCCATCGCCTTCCGTAAAATCGAATTCCCGGGTCAAGGTCATATTGGACTGATCCCCTTTGTTGGACCAGTAGGCGTATTCCCCGGAGTATGGATCTTCTGGGATCAGCTGCACGGTGGTATCCCCTTCAAACCGCAGATTGTAGGAACCACGGCAGGTCAGGAGTATGTAGTCCACCCCATACTGCGCCACCTGGCGCTCATTCAGCTCCGTCGGACAGCGGTCGATTTCTTCGGTTTCCATGAAGGCGGGCGCCCCCGGATAATTGGTATACCGAAAACGCTCGGCGGTGTTGTACTCATCCTTCAAGTAGTTCGTCACCACCCAATCAAGGAAAACCGTGTCAGCTGTCTGCACATCTCCTGTGTCAGGGTTGATGATTTCAAGATCTGCGAGGACGGCATCTACACTTGTCAGCCCATTGAGGTCATTTGAGACCAGCTCTTGGGTTGCCTCACTTCCGAATCGGTCCAGGAAGTAGGTCACAAACAAAAAGGAAGACCCGTAATGAGGCAGGGTTGCAAAATCATTTTCTGGTTCATTGGGCCAGTCGTTCAGCTGCGAATCTGGATTCTCTGCATACCAGAAATCGTGCCCGGGGGTTACCCGGTGGTTGGTAAGCAGCGTGGCCAGTTCAGAAAACCCTTCATTCAGCCAGGAGGTCTCGTTGCGGTCCCGGTACCAGTGGATCATGTGCTGGAATTCATGAGCCATCACCCCGTAGGTGAAATCACTTGACAGGGAAATATTATCCGCGCTGAGCAGGAAGGTCTCATGGGCGTTGGAGTATTCATTGACCTCCGGATGATATTCATTCGCGGAGCTGAAGTAGCCCGCCACAGTCTTGCCCAATCCCGTGGCATAAATGACATAAAGGCGGGGATCTTCATCCACACCCGGTGACCATTCAGATCCAAAAAACTGCCTGTTTGTAGGATAAATATTCTCCTCGAAATCCTCGACCAGTCGATCTAGCGCTCGCTGCGAGTAATCCACGCCCTCCTCAATCCAGAAATAGAGATGGTCAGATTTCGCAGCCAGCAAAGTGGTGACCTGAAAATTTTCTGCCGTGTCCGTATTGCTGACCCAGAAGCGCTTTGTGTCCCCGACCTGATAATCCAGGTTTTCGCTGGGGAGGGTCCGGGGAAGATCCTCTTTGCCCTGCAAACGCTGAGCCAGATCAACAGGATCGTTGATGGGGATCTCTTCCTCTTCAAGGGTTCGGATGGTCGGGGAGTCAAGGCCCGGATCGAGCGGAATCGGGGTCATGACCGGGATATCCACCGGCGGCCCGGATGCCTCGACATTGTTCCGGATCAAGAGGTTAAAGCTGTAGCCCAGCACGCCGCAGCCAAGGCATAAAGCCGCCGCGACAAACAACCCCAGTAAAACCAATCCACCGATAAGCGCTGTTCTCTTATTCACAAAGTTCTCTCCATGGTTTATTGTCGTTTCCAATATACCTGCACCGCTGCGGTGATGAATCCAAATACAACCCAGGAGTTGGGAATCGCCAGGGAATCAATGGAGAATCCCCCCACCACAAAAGCCAGCAGTCCCAGCAGCGCACCTGCCCCCCAGAATCTCTGGTCTTTTTTTCCGGACAACCAGAGGGTGAGCCCGCCAATGGCTAAGACCGCCAAAAAAGTCGCAAAGGCAGCTGTGCCGAGGATGCCTGTTTCCGCCAGCAGGCGGGCAAAATAATTTTTAGGGGTAATCACCCGGTTGTTCCCCGGGACGATCCGGGTCAGCAGCTCGGGCATATATCCCACCTGAACAGGAGGAATATTTTCCAGGTAGTGAAAGGTGAAATTCCCCAGTCCCACGCCCAGCAGGGGGTGCTTCAGGAAGGTCCGGAAGGCAGTTTCCCAGTAAACAAATCTCGGTCCAAATCCAATATACCGGAAATAATCCCCTAAGTTTTTGTTGGCCCGGATCCCGAACTCTCCCGGCGGTTTCAGCCAGTACTCCCACATGCGGTAGATATAATTGCTCTGCATGCTGGCAAAATATACCAGCAGCACCAGGATTCCAACAGCCAGGAGGGAGACAATCACCACCCGCAGAAATTCCGGGATCCTGGCAGTGATCTCCTGGACACTGCCCAGGACGCCGCCCCGCCTGGTTTTCAACCACGGCGTGCGATCTGGATTGCGGAAAAGCAGAACCCCGGCACAAAGAACAATCGCCGCGACGCCAAATCCCGACCTTGATAGCGTGAACAGCAGCACAAGGCCCATCCAGGGCAGAAGGATTTTTTCCACCGTCAGCCAACCCCAGCGTTTGTGATAGAGAGTTTTATTGAGCAGCACAGCTGGAAGCACCCAGGGAAGCCAAAGGGTGGTAATTTGATCTGCAAACCAGCTCGGTTCCAGGGTCAGCCCCATGATTCGATCCGGGGAACCCACATTCATGGTGAGATATTTTTGGATATGGGCCATATGAAAATACCACTGGGGGATCAATTCCAAAA
Organism: uncultured Anaerolineales bacterium; assembly: GCA_964621835.1. Taxonomy (GTDB): domain Bacteria; phylum Chloroflexota; class Anaerolineae; order Anaerolineales; family UBA11858; genus B10-G9. Next base: position 42,968 of record CAZUMA010000009.1, read on the forward strand.
CACCAATAATCTGCAGGGTCCCCCACACCAGGGCAAGGATCAAGCCATAATAAAGCCAACGCAGGGCAAATTCCAGCTCGGGTTCGTTTTCAGCAGATACCGAGATGGTCATGTACACAGCAGCGCCCATAAAGAGCGTGATCACCGACCGCAGAACTCTTGAGAGGACTGAGGCCTCCCGGATTTCCGACTCAAATCCCTGCAGGAACGGGATCCCGGAGACAATGAACACAATGCCCATAAACAGCAGAAACGGCAGCCAATCTCTTGGAAGCTCACGGTGGAGGATCGCCGGCAGGGTGAGAAAGACCAGCAGCAGCAGAAGCGGGTAGATCATCAGGGGCCGGACATTGGCGCTTCCGCCGATAATGATCCGGGGAAAATAGGGAAAGTTTGTCAGGGGCAGAGTGACCATAAACAGAGCGAGCAGGTATTTACGGATCGTCTTCAGGGGAAACTTATCCATCGCTGTCCCCTTTGCCCCCAACCCGGAAAAGCAAAACGATCATCCAGACCAGGAACCCCAGCAGGCTCCCGCCCAACGTCAGTTCACCCGCGGACCGGACACGGGAAACAGAAACCGGGCTGTCATTGGGCAGCAGCACAAGGTTGGCGGACAAGCCAATGCTGTCCTCCAGGGCCTGGTGGTACTGTTTAAGTTTCTCCTGCTGCTGATCCCGAAGATTTGTTTTTTGAATGCTGAGGCTTTCTGCAGTGAGTAAGGCGGATTCCTGCTGCTCCGCAAGCCAGGTCAGGTACAGGGAGGCGGGTTGGTCCTCCCCGGGAAAACGATCCAGATTGACCTGATTGGCATCCGCCCAGGCAAGAAGGTCATTTCTTTCTGCGGCGCCAAGGGGCTGGTTTTGAGGCTGAGCGCTCAAGGCAGCACTCCGCTCCTCGCTGGAGACCTGGAAAGCATCCACGGCTGCAAGCTGTTCCTCCACACTGGCAATCGCGAGGTTCAGAGATTGAACTTCCAGGTCCAGCAGGGCCGCTTTATCGCTGATTTCCAGGAGTTCGGATATCCGCTGATGGCCGACATCCAGCCATTTTTTTACCGCCATCTCTGCCAGCTTTGGATCAGAAAAGACAGCTTCCAACCGCCAGGTCCCGGTATCGTACCAATAGATATCCAGCCCGGCAGCAAATTCACTCAGCGTGACCTCCTCCCAGCGGGGGTCCTCCTCCTGAAGCTGGCTGAAAGTCGATTCCAGGATATTGGGGGAGGTCAGGATATCAGAGACCTGTTTAAGCTGCCAGTTTTTATAATCATCCAGGTTCAGCGGTTCTTCCTTGGCCAGGGGAATCAGGTATTCCATCTCATTGACACGAACAACATCAATGCCGACAAAAAGATCCGCTGTGGCCTGATAGGGAGCGGGGATCAGAAAGGCGATTAGATAACCGGCCAATCCACCCAGAACCAAAGAAGCAAAAATCCAGTACCAGCGGTTGGCTGCTCGAACTAACTCTTCCCGAAATTTCCAGGTTTTCATCACCACTCCTTCACTGATGAAATTATAATCCCAATCTCTTCCGTTTTATCCAGCGCCAGAGCGGCGCCAACAGCATTCTAATCCAATATTTAAACATAAAAAATGACAGCAGCCGCCCCCCTTCCCGGCGGAAAACCTGCCTCATCTCCGGCCAGCAGCGGTCATCAGCCAGGAATGTTTTCCCTGATTCGTGGACCCGAAACCTTCCCCAGGTGTGGGGCAAATAGGTCAAATCGCTGATCTTTGCAAAACGGACCCAGAGGTCATAATCCATGGCAAAATACAGGGAAGGATCCAGCGGGCCTGCGGTTTCCCACAATGACCGCCGCCAGAAAGCAGCCGGCTGTGGGATATTCACATACCCCCGCATTAACCGCTGATAACTGGCCTGTCTGGCGTTGAATTTTCCCACCACCCGGCCGCTCTCATTAATAATATCTACGTCCCCATACACCATTTTGCTTTCAGGATTCCGCTCAAAAAAAGCGACAGCCTCCCGGATCGCTGAGGGGTAGTATTCGTCATCGGAATTCAGCCAGGCCATGATCTCTCCCTGCCCGAGTTGAAATCCTTTATTTATCGCGTCGGTTTGACCCTGATCCGGTTCAGAGATCCAGGCCGCAAGTCTTTTTTCATAGCGCTGGAGGATTTCCAGGGAGCCATCCGTAGAGCCCCCATCAACGATAATATATTCAATGTGCGGATACTCCTGAGCCAATACAGATTGAATGGTGGCTTCCAGAAACCCGGATTGGTTGTACGAGGGCGTGACAATGGTCACTAAAGGTTGTTGGGTCATGGCGCCTCGCTCACCTCGTTTGCCTCCCGGCTGCGCTTTTGGTCTGCAGGCAGCCCATCCTACACAGACAGCCCGGGCCAGTTCCTGAGCTGTTCCTCCGGGATGTGGGGGACCGCCGGCCTTCTTGAATATTTCACCCTATAGTACCATGAGCGGATCCCTCCCAGGCCAAGGGTGCTCAAACCGGCGAACAAAAACCGCTGCCAGTACGCGGGTAAGGAAGCAGGCCGCTGCCTGGCAGCCCGCAGATAGACCTTGAACGCCTCCCAGGGCAGCTTCCCATCCAGCAGGTACCTGGCATGGAGCTGGTAGGCCCCCGCCCAGACCCGCTTTTTATTCTGGGTGATAATCTCCTCCAAGTCCGGCTGGTCAGCTGCCCAGTCCAGGATCCGGTAGATCTCTTCACCGCAGCTGGCGGCCATGGTGACGTTTTTCGCCTGGTCATGATAGCGGGAGACTGCCAGCATGCGGGGGTGGTAGACCGGGGTGGTGACCCTTGCCATCCGGATCCAGAGCTGATGATCCAGGAAAAATTGATACCGGGCGTCCAGCTCTCCCACCTTTTCCAGTAAGGAGCGTTTGAAAAACACAGCCGGCTGGCAGATGATCCGGAACTGCAGGAAATCCTTCACGGTCCAGCGGTCAAAACGGAGTGCACTCAGCAATCTCCCCTCCGCATCCGCCGATACTGCATCCCCGTAGACCATCTCTGCCCGGGGGTGATCTTTAAAGACCTGGACGACTGCGTGGAGGGTCCCGGGGAGAAGCAGGTCATCTGAATTCAACCAGCCAAGAATCTCCCCTCCTGCCCTGGCAAACCCCTTATTAATCGCGTCTGCCTGCCCCCGGTCTGGTTCCGACACCCACCAGCTCAAGCGATCCTGGTAGCGCTGGATGATCTCCTGGCTGCCATCCGTTGACGCGCCGTCTACAACAAAATACTCCAGGGCCGGATACCCCTGCTGAAGGACGGACTGCAGCGCATCTTCCAGGTAGGCTCGCTGATTGAATGAAGGGGTGACAATGGAAATCAAAGGGTCCACAGGTGCCTTACTCCACTGGATTCTGGAGATCAAAAATCACGTACCCGCTGCCCTCCCGGACAATCGGATAGTTATCATACAGCTCATCATGCAGTTTTTCCTGCCGACGGAGTTCTTTCATCCGGGTGATGACAAAATAATCATATTCACTGGAGAACTGGGCAAACCGCTTTGAAAATGGATCCACTTCGGAGTCGCGGAGTTCAATGTACCGGAGGTCCTCCGTGCCTTTCCAGGGTTGGACTGCCAGCCAGCCGTAATAGGAGAGTCGGTAGCCATAATCCTGGCTGAGGGCGACAATATCGCTTTCAGGATTCACAAATCCGGCCACTTTCTCATAGTAACCCGGCTCATGGCCGTAATCCTCCTCGTGGAGGGAGTAGTATCCTCCCCCAACTCCGACCAGAATCACAGCCGCCGTCCCGAGCCGGATCAGGGGGATCAGCCAGGGCTTTCGAAGCCAGCCAAAGACCCCTTCGGCAAGCGAGCCAATCGTCACCGCCAGCAGGGGAATCACCGGCAGGGTGTAGTAGTAATGGGTGGAAATATGATAGGAAAAACCAAAGCCATACAGCAGGTACCCCAGCCAGACCCCCAGCAGAAGCCGGCGATCCAGCCTCTTTTTGATCAACACCAGCCCGGCAAGTCCAAGGAGGAGGATCGCGGTGTGGCCGGTCACGGATGTGAGGGCGTTTTTCCACTGCCTGTAAAAACCAGGATCGTCCCAGATTTGCGGGAAGAAGCGGCCTTTCAGCTGGCTTTCCAATTCCCCAAGGATAAAGATCCCGTATATGTGGTAGCTCAGCACCGGAATTCCGGAGAGCAGGGCAATGACCCAGACCTGGGCATCCCGCAGGATCCGGGAAATCCTCTCCCGGGAGAGAACCACCGCTGCCATGCCAAACAAGAGGAAAAATACCGCGGTTGATTTGATAAACATCGCCGCCCCCGCAGTTAATCCGGAGGCAATCGCCCATTTCCAGCTTGACGTCTGGTACCAGAAATAAAATGCCAGCCAGGCAGTGATGATCATCGCGGTCATCAGCGGATCAGGCTGAAACGTCCTGCTGGCAACAAGCCCAAAAGGCACAAAGAGATAATATATCAAGGCAATCATTGCCCCATCATCAGAGACCATCTTCCGGGTCAGGATGTACAGGGCAAGCCCGCCCAGCACCCAGGATAGGGAAGAGTAGATCCGGGCGATCCACGGCAGCTCACGGCCTACGATCAAATAGGAAGCGGCCGTGATGCTTTCAATAATCTCCGGCTCGATCATGCCGTGGATATTTGCCTGTTTTCTGGCAATGTCTTTTTTCCATTCCGGGGCATCATCCAGCATGGCATAGTACTTCCCCCGGGTGATCATCATCGAGCGCAGCTGCCTGGCGCCTGCATAGTCCAGGGGAGGGTCCTTCAGATCATACAGACGGGTCCCAAATCCAATGGCTAAAACAGCCACCAAGATGACGATTCTCCAGAAAGCAGAGGGGGCAAAAATCGAAAAGGGCTTCTGATTGGACATCTTGTTCTTACTCAACCTCATCAGCGGACCAATAAAGAATATTCAGCTTTTGGAAAGACGGACAGCTGCCCCCCAATTGTAGCATCAAGAACCTGCCTACCTGCCTGATGATAATGCCTTTTTGCCAGCCTGTAGGCGGCTTCTGAGGTCTCCAGGTCTGGCAGCTGCCAGCGGAATCCTTTGCCAAAATAATCCCCATGGAAGTGGTCCGGGTCCTCTCCCTGGGAAACGACGGTGAGATTGGCTTTTCCCTTGGTGGTAAAACTGTGATCCACCCCGATCAGAATCACGGGATCAAACCCCATATGAAACGCTAACTGCAAGCAGACATAGGTGACCGTGGCCCCTTCCCACATTCTTTCAGTTGCCTTGCTGGCAAACTTCGGACCGGTGTAGGTGGTGAATAAAAAATGGGTGAACGGGTCGGGGTCTCTGTGGGGGTACAACGCATCTTTTGCCCGCCAGGAGAAAAACTTTGGCATATCCAGCTGATGAAAATCAGCCCGGCATTGTTCGATGACCAGGTCATTGACGGAGACGAGAAAACTCGTCCGAAAATCCCACTCTTCAAAGGCGAGATAAACACGATTCATCCCAAAAGTATACTCGTTCCGCAGGGGGGAGAGGTCTGTATGCCGCAAACTCGGCCCATTTCCCATCACAAAACAGCGTTCCCCCTTGTAGCGGTTGTGATACTGATTAAGTTTGCGGATGGAATCCAGCCGCCAGGGATGAAGATAGGCAGAGGGGTACCGAACTGCGCGCTGGAGGCTGTTCCGGGTATTTCGGAGCGAACGGAGCACTGCTGGCGGGAGGATTCCCCGCGCAGCCTCCTTAAACCGGTCTGCGTTCATTCTGTGCTTAGCCGGGCGGTCGCTCCACCATCAATGATAATGGGTTGACCTGTGATAAAGGATGAGGAAGTCTCATCAGCCAGAAAATAAATCACCTGGGCGATTTCCTCCGGCGTGCCAATTCTCCCGCTGACAGTTTTCCGGGCCAGATTCTCCAACCGCTGCGCAACCGATCCTGTCCCGGCATGATCCCGTTCCAGTCCGCTTTTCAGCATCTGCGTGTCCACGGCACCGGGAAGGACAGCATTGGCCCGGATGCCGTCATTGGCAAGCTCCACTGCCATCGCCCTGGTCAGGGCCAGGATTCCGCCCTTACTGGCAGCGTATACTGAGATGTCTTTCGAGGTCGCAACGGCATGGACAGAGGACACGTTGACAATCGAGCCTCCCTGGTTTGCTTTCAGCAGGGGATGCAGGGTTTTGATGCTTAAAAATACCGACCGCAGATTTGCATTGATCACCTGGTTCCATTCTTCAACGGAGATCTCCATCAGTGGTTTTGTGATCTGGATGGCTGCGTTATTGACAACCGCATCGAGGTGATCGGTGATCTCCAGCACGGATTCGTTGACACCCTGCCAGTCTTCATACTGGGCGACATCCGCCTGAATGATCTGGCAGTTCTCTGGAAGATGATCCGGGTAGGGATTGCGGTCGATCCCGATCACAACCCAGCCTTTTTCTGCAAAGAACTCCACAGTCGCCTGGCCGATCCCCCCCGCTGCCCCTGTGATCACGACAGTTCGTCTTTCCATATCAAGATTCCTTTCCTTTGCCGGACGTTTCAAGACCCAACCCCTGATATAGATTCTCCAGGGTATTGCGGTGAACCGCCTCCCAGGCTCTTGGGCTTGAGTTTGCGTTATGAGGCGCCAGCATGACATGATCAAACGTTCGCAGGGGGCTGTCATCCGGCAGCGGCTCCTGCTCAAAAACATCCAGGGCTGCCCCCGCGATTGTTCGATTTGCCAGCGCGCTGATGAGCGCGGCTTCCTGGATAATTTGTCCCCGGGCCGTATTGATAATCACCGCGGACCCGTTCATTTTCTGGAGCAAGTCCTCATTCACAAGCTGGAAGCTTGTGGGGTTCAAATCACAATTGATGCTGATGAAATCCGCCCGGGAGACCAGCGTCTCCAGGGAGACCATCTCCACTCCCAGGGCGGAGAGGAAACCGGGGTCAATCTCCTGAATATCATTTCCCAGCAGGGTCATTTCAAAGGGCTTGGCCCTTTTCAACACGGCCCTACCGATGTTGCCAATCCCGATAACGCCCAGGGTGCATTCGCTGAGCGAGCGGCCGGGAATTTTCCTCCAGGTTCCTTTTCGGACCGACCGGTCCAGCCAGGGTTGCTGCCGCGCAAAGGCAAGAATATATCCCAGCACCGAATCCGCGACCGGATCGGTGAATGCATTGGGGGTATTTCCGATCACCACCCCATATTCACTGCAGGCTTTCTGATCGATTGAATCAATCCCGGTGCCCCATTTCGAAATCACTTTCAGGCGCGGGGTGCAGGCTTCGATGACCGCCCGGGTGTACTGGTCATCCCCGCAGACTGTGCCGTCAAACTGACCTGCGTAGGCAAGCAGCTCAGCTTCCTCAAGGCGTTCCTCGACCTCCGGAACAATCAGCTCAATGCCATGACCTTCAAGTTCGGGACGGAACCGCTCCAGGAAGGGGATCATATATGGTGCAGAAAAGAGGACAACAGGCATCGATCATCCTTTGGATTGGCCAATTAAAAATTCCACAATCATAAAATCTGTCATCGTGTCAATATCCCAGGCTTCCTCCGGGTCAATCTCAAACATCAAGGGGGACCGTCCAATTCGATGCTGATTTGCTTCAAGACTGGACTTTGAAAACAGATACAAACAAGAGTTTTCCTCGTAGACCGGGGGCAGATCCTGGGTTTGTATCAGCTCCCCTGGATTGTGGTTGAGCGCAGCTCCCTGCTGATTATATAACCTCGTCTGCAGTTTGGTAACCGAAAACAGGGAATCGAAAACTTCCTTCTGGGTGAGAAACGCCTCAATTGCCCTGGAGATGGTTTGGGGTTTGAGGAGCGGATTTGTGCTGTGGGTTTGCAGATAATAGTCAGAGGAAACCAACCCGGTGTCATGTTCAATGATTTTATTCATTGAGACTTCATCTCCACTGAGCGCCTCCGGCCTCTCAAGAATATGCACGGAGGGAAATCTGGCCGGGATTCCTTCCTTCAGCACAGGGCTGTCTGTATTCACATAAATCCGGCTGATTTCCGGGACGCGTAGCAGGGTGGACAGGATGTATGTGTACAGCGGTTTTCCGGCAAGCAGACGGAAATTCTTTTCCGGAACCCGCTGGGAGTGGTGCCGCATGGGCACCAGGGCGTTAATTTCTGCCATAATTTCACTTCTCCCGCATCAGCTTGCTCTGGTAATCAATAGGGGCAAGGTCCCTTCGCTCCGGCACCTTTCCCGAGAGAATATCCGGCGGGTAATAAAACTGCTGATGAAGCTGGGCATCAATCTTACCTGCGTAGCGGTACCCAAACCAGGTGGCCAGATACTGCAGAAACCGGAATCTCAGAATGGACCAGGCATATTCTCCCAGCACCTTTTCCCGCCGGGCCTGGGCAGAATCTGAGAGAATCTTCCGCAGGCTCATGCTGATCATATCGCGGAGGGTGAAGCGGCTTTCGGGAAGGATCTGCTTAAGAGCAATCGCCTCACGCTTGTACCGGTTGTAAACTTGAGCATAGGTTTCATCATGAACATGGACCACTTCCGCTTCTGCAACATAGGAAAGGCGGTAGCCCTGCCCCTTGGCCCAGGAACTCCAGGCGAGGTCCTCAAGGCCGGTCAGCTGCTCGTTGTACGGATGCTCCTCCCAAAGCTTCTTGCGGATCGCAGCATTGGCATTATGAGTAAATGGCTGTCCCTGGTTCAGCTGACTGAGGTCGGGAAAGTATTGGCGGAAAAACTGATGCTCCGAATAATGATTCGTTTTCCCGCCGCGCTGTTTTCCGTAGGCTGCCGCAACCGCAGCATCCTCAAAAGGCTCCAGCAGCCGCTCCAACCAATCTGGATAGACCGGGAAGCAGTGGGCGCTGATGATGACAATGAACTCCCCGGATGCGGCGGCAATGCCTCGATTCAGCGACCTTCCAAAGGTAAATTCCTCCGGGGAAATCTCAACAAATCGGACCGGGAATTTGGAGGCAATGGCTACAGTTGCATCTGTCGAGCCAGAATCTACCAGGATGGTTTCCGGGGCTTCCACAGTTTGCTGGCTGATGCCCGTCAGCAGCCTGCCGATATGCTCCTCTTCGTTAAAAGCACGGATGACAATCGAGCACGGGGGGGGGGATGTGGATGAATGACTGCTCATTTCGAATTCTCAGATAAATCGTTCAGGAGGGTCAATAGGCCAGCTTCCACAAGGACAGCCTTTCCTGGAAAACGTCCACGATTTCACTCCGTTCCAGCAGGGATTGATAATTTGCCTGATAGGGATCTGACCCGGTGAGTATCCCTTCATTCCCAAAAAGATACCCGACGTTGTTTTCAGCCAGGTAGTCCACTCCATTTTCAGCTTTCAGGTGATCCAAATAGGCTTTCCCATTGATCAGCCCATCGATGTTCATCACGGTTCGGTCCTCAATAAAGTAGGCCGTTGACCCAGATCCGGTCATCCCGATTACAGCGCCCGGTTCCGTTCTTTCCTCGACCCAGGTAGTTTTCTCGAGATAGAAATGGGGCTTCTGACCAGGGGCTCCTGATTGAAGTTTTAGAAAATAAGGGCGGGAAATCAAGCCGACGCCTAGCAGGGTCACAAAAGCCAGGGGGAGGGGGGAGATCTTTGGTGCTGCTTCCTGCATTGTTTTGCAGATGATCTCCAGGATGATTGCGAGGAAAAGCATGATCAGGAAATACTCCAGGACCCAGTGCCAGTCACGGGGTGCATAATACCCACCCAGCTTGTAATAGGCGATCTGCAGGATCGCCCCAAACAGGAATGCATCGAGATACCACTCTTTTCCAGTCCGGTACAGATAATCGCGATGGGAACGAACCAAATAACCAAGCACAAAAGCCCCGGCGATCAGGACCAGCAGTCCCATGGAGATCTGCTGGGTGCCAAAATAATAGTCAACCTGGAAGGAATCCATGAAGGTAAACAGGGGCTTGGTAACCAGGGACCAGGGACCCATGTTGGAATTGGGAGAGAAAAACTCCCCGATAAAATCCCCCACCCCATTGACCGGCGCTCCATAGATCGTGTTTTCCAAGGTTCCCCAATAGCGCTTGACCTGCCCGCTGATCGGCATCCAGGTCTGAAAAATGATCCGGTTCCAGATTAAAAAGACTCCCAGGGAAGCGAAAATCGGGGCAAAGTAAGCCAGCTCAATCTTGAGCAGCTTTCTGAGGAGATCGCCAAAACTGTGCTCCGAACCCGAAAATAGATACCGCACACCAAGAGCAACCCCAACCATCCCCAGCAGAAAGATATTATCCAACCTTGAAAAAAGCACCAGCACCCCGATCCATCCCAGCTCAAGATAGGGTCGGGCAGTCATCTCTTTGACAGGGGCCCCGGGAGAGACCCTGACGATCTTTGCCCAAAACAGGGTCAGCATAAATGCGTTGAGAATGGCTTCCGTCCCATTGGATGTGGTGCTGAGAATCGGAGGATACAGGACCCAAAATACAGAAAACAAAAACGCGGTGACCCTGCTGGTCCTGGTTTTCAGGGTCTGATAGGCAACCAGGCTGGTCCCGACTGCCAAACAGAGCTGGATCAGGACCGTCAGGCGCAGCGGGAGGATCCTATTCACCCGGGTAAAAACAAACACGGGGATCAGAATGACCATCCACAGCGGATGATATCCATTTGTGGCCGCGATGCCGTCAAAGGTGCTTCCAAGCCCGCGGGTGATGTTTTCTGCCACCTTGAAGTAATAAAAGGCATCATCGGTGGTAAACCAGCTGAACAAAATGTTCTGATCGGACAGCAGCGGAACGCCATAAGCAAGCAAGGTCAGAAAGACCAGGCTCAATATCAGGAGTCTATCCAACCAGGAGATGTATTTAGCAGTGTTCATAGTTCCTTACCAGTCCCTGTCGTTTTCTTCATAGCCGAGCCTGGAGAGGAGATCACCAGCCACCGCTTTAAACTGCCGTTTGTTTTCCGCAGTGAAATAATTTTTCCAATTGCCCGGTTCTCCCTTGCGGAACGTGCCGGATTTTTTTGGCTGGATCGCCTGGGATAAGACTTCCACCGCCCGGGATCGCGACACGGCAAAATCCACATCAAACCCTGCGATATAATCAAAAATCCCCTCTAACGCCTTTTCGCGGCTCATGATCAGGTCCTCAAACTTCACACAATGCACCGAGCTGATTTCAAACCAACCAAAATACTCTTGATACCGCTCCCAGATGTTCGGAAGCCCCAACCCGGGAAGGTCACACCCCTGGATGGCGACGGATAATCTCTCCTCCATTGATTCCAATTCATTGACATAGTAATCGTGCATTCCATGACCCTGATGGATCTCCATTGCAAAAAAGATGTGAGAAATCAATTGATCCCTGGGGTCCCGATAGATCAGCAGGGAGGCTCTGCCCGGTGCGGTGATCGCCGAGAGATAGGGTTCCCAGCATCCGGCATATCCGTACCGGATCTCTCCAGGACGCATACGGTTGATTTCTTTGATCCGATCGCCCAGTTCCAGCCTTGTATTTCCCTCAAAGCGATTCACAGGTGGAAATCCAGGATCGATGAAGGGACCGATCTCTGTCAGGCCTAAAAGGACCTGGATCAGCAGGTGAGAACCGGCTTTGGGGATTGCATTCCCGAAGATCTGCGGCGCGTTCTCAAGAGCCTCCCTGCCCCACCGGCGGGCTGCCTGGAACCGCCTCCATTCCAGGCGCAGCAGTTTCACAGCCCTTCTGGTTCGATAATAGATCTTCTTCACGGGTCTTGCTCCAGGACAAACTCTTTCCCGGTGAGAATTCCATCGACAACTGTCCTGAGTACGGGTGAATTCTCAGGGTGAAGCTGCTCCCAGGAGAAATTCTTCAACTGGACATACCCGGGCGTGGCATGCTCCATCAAATAGCTGTCAAAGGGAAGGGACGACCTGTACAGCTGAAAATATAAGAACTTGCGGGCATTTTCAAGATGTTTTTCAGGCAGTTCAATGGTGTTCTTCTCTAAAAATGATCGCAGCTGATTTCGATAGGCTGCGGAGGACTGCGGGTAAAAAACGGTTTGATAATCGGTATATCTTGCTTTTCCTGCACAGAGGACAGGACATCCCAAAATCACAGCCTCCAGTCCTATTGAGGAATTATACACCAGGGTGAACTTCCCCCGGCCAATCAGCTCATAGGAGCTCAAGGTCTCCTCGGGAGCAATGAAAACCAGGTTTTCGCGGTTTCCCAGCTGCCGTTTTTCGGCCCAGGCGCTGACGCTTTCTGCACTCTTTTTCCCCTCGCGGACTTCATCCGGATGAGCCCGGATAACAAACAAGGTTTCCGGATAATCCCGGGCAGTTTCCAGGAGCAGATCCAGCCAGGCAAACATGTCTGAGAACAAGGTGTTGGCGTGCATCTGGCTGGTATCAAAGACCACGTTCGTAAAGACCGGGACCATCTCATCAAACTGATCCATTTTCTGGAGCAAAGGGTCCGGGAGCCGGCTCATTTCTGACCAGAACTGAATGCCAGCCATGGTAAATTCCCCCTGGAACCGCTTCTGCAGATACCGATCCAGCTTCTGGTCTTGCTGTTTGGATAATTCAAATGATTCCGGGATGTTCTGGGGGTAGATGGTCGCCTGGCCCTCGGTAAAAAACGCTGAAAACGGCTGGAGGTTGACCTCATGGGTGATGACACGAATTTGCTGCTGCCTTGCTGCCCAGCGAACCACTGCTTCCGGATACTGCTGCCCGTTAAAAACCACCACGGCCTCAGGATCCACCTCATCCAGCAGATCCTGAAATTTTTCGGCAATATTGTGGGCTGAGAGAATGAATTCCCTGAACAGGTATCGGGTGACCGGATCATCCTGAAGATGATGTCGGCGCAGGATCCAGCGAAGGCTGGGAAGAACCAGCCGGCCCAGCGGGCGGCCGGCATACTCAATCTCTGCTAATGCTGACGGGGACAGGGATGCCAACTGCTTTTTGAGGTCTGGATTTTCCCGGTATGTAAACCACACTGTCGGGGCGGCTGCAGTGAACCAGCCTGTGTCGCTGATACAGCCCGGACAGGGAGGGGGCGCGGTTGGATCGCCGAGACCAGCGCCCAGGACACAGCGGCTCATCCCCGATCGGCAGGCAAAATGGATCACCTTCCTCCCGGCCAGCTGCATGCTCCAGCTTGTCAGCAGTTGAAAGGCAGCGTTGAGGTTCAATCCCTCCAGTCTGGCCGAGGCATTGAAAAAAATCACCGGGGCGTTATGCTCCGCAGGTCTGGCCCGGGAAGAGATTTTCCGGTTAAGTTGAAAAAGCCGCCAGTACAGGCGCAGCCGCTGGACAATCCTGATCATCCTGTCCTGATTGAAAAGCTTCCTCATCACCGGGAACGCTCCAGTAATAAATCCAGTTTGGGCTGCAAGCCTTTGCTTATGAATCCGCAGGTTTTTGCATGCGGCCTCGAACAGGCAGGGTATCCACCCGGCGGAGCTTCTTGAGGCTGGGGAGCTCGCTTTCATAGACCGTCTTCACACCATCCCCCATGGCTTCCTCCACCACGCGGATGTATTTCACCAAACGCCGCAGCCCTCCCGGTTCCACGGAAGCTGCCTGATCAGATCCCCACATTGCTCGATCAAGGGTAATATGCCGTTCGATCACCGAGGCCCCCAGGGCGACCGCGGCAATGGTGGTCGGCAGCCCCACTTCATGCCCGGAGTAACCAATCGGGCAGGGATACAGGTCCAGCAAGGTGTTAATCATCCGCAGGTTCAGTTCGCTGGGAGGGCAGGGATAGGTGCTTGTACAGTGGGCAATGATCAAATCCTCTGTGCCGATCAAATCCACCGCCGCTTGAATTTGCTTCATATCCGACATCCCGGTGGACAGCATCACTGGCCGGCCCTGCTGATGCATCTTCTCTAGCAGCTCTGCATCCGTTAAGGCTGCTGAAGGAGCTTTATGAAGCTGGGGTTCAAACTGCTCTAAAAAATCAACCGAGGGAAGATCCCAGGCAGACGCGAACCAGTCCATGGACTTTTCAGAGCAATATTCAGCAATTTGGCTGAACTCCTCCTGGCCGAACTCGACACGCTCCCGGTATTCCATATAGCTGATGTACCCCCAGGGGGTGTGGCGCATCTTCTCCCGCTGATCCTCCGGAACGCATAATTCCGGGGTCCTTTTCTGGAATTTAACGGCATCACAACCAGCCTCATGGGCTGCGTCAATCAGCTGCCTGGCAATCGCAATATCCCCGTTATGATTGATGCCAATTTCCGCAATGATATAGACTGGATGCCCGTCCCCGACCATCCGACTGCCGATTTTTAATTCCCGTTCCATAAATGCTCCTCAGCCATGCAGCTTGTCCTCATACTTTAAGATCAATTCACACAATTCACGGACTGCTCCCTCCCCGCCCCGTTTTTCCAGGACCAGATCCGCCTGGCTGCGGACCAGCGGATGGGCATCTGCGACTGCAGCCGCAGTTCCCACGAGAGGAAAACACGCCAAATCATTGAGATCATTTCCAAGATAGACCACCTGCTCCGGGTTGAACCCTTTTTCGTTGATCAGGGCTTGAAGCGCAGCCCCCTTTTCGTCAATCCCCTGGTGCACCGGCAGGTCCAGTTTCGCCGCCCGGGCTGAAACCACGGGATTCTTTTCCGTGGAGAGGATCATCACCTCCACTCCTGCCTTTTTCAGCAGGGCAATTCCCATCCCGTCTCCCCTGTGAGCTGCCACCATTTCCTTTCCCTGCTGATCCACATAGACCCGATCATCGGTCATCACCCCATCAAAATCCAGCACCAGCAGACTTACCTTCTCCGGAAATGGAAAGATTTTCCCGGGGGGGATGACAATCTGATCGAAAAGGTCTTCCAGCATCCAGGCAGAACGCTGCCAGTCCTTGAGGTTGTCAAGATCAACACTGAAGCGGGCATCAATCCGGTGGGATATTATCCTTGACCCGCTCATGGAGCCTGCCAGGATCGTGTCTGATCGAATGACGTCAATATGCCCGGTCTGCCAATAGGTAGGCGGCAGTTTTTGCCGGGGCATATTAAACGGTTCCTGGAATTCTGTTTCCAGGATGGGAAGCAGGAAACCTTTCTGATCAATCTGCCACATCTTGTATGGATTTTGTTTCGCCGGGACCACACCCCGCAGGGAATCCGCGTCAGGATGCGCAAGGAGCCGCTGGACGGCCCGGTCCACCATCTCAGGAGGGCGAAACGGGCTGGTGGGGCGGAGCTGTACGACCAGCTGGGGCCGGTACCCTTCCTGCTCCTCCAACCAGCGCAGGGCATGCTGAAAAACCGGTAAATCCGGGGTGTCATCGCGGGCAAATTCTGCAGGACGAAGGAAAGGAACCTCCGCCCCATACTGCTGGGCAACTGCAGCGATTTCCGGGGCATCCGTGGAGACAATCGTTCGATTGACAAGGTCAGCGCGGTGCGCCGCAGCAATACTGAAGCTGATTAACGGATAACCGCCCAGGGGTTTGATATTCTTTCCTGGCACCCCCTTGGACCCCCCCCGGGCTGGTATTAAAGCCAGGACCTCTACCATGCTGTCCACCCTCCATCAATGATCAAGTTCGCCCCGGTCATGTAGCTGGAGGCGTCAGATGCCAAAAAGACCACGGCACCCTTGAGCTCATGCGGATACGCCATCCTGCCTAAAACAGTTTTCCTGGCGTAGGCCTCCTTGAACGCCGGGTCATGGTCATGCTCCACCCCCCCGGGGGTGAGCGCATTACAGCGAATTTCCAACCCCTGGTAGTAAGTGGCGATGTATTTTGTCAGCCCCAGGACGCCAGCTTTGCTGACGGAATAATAGACTGGTTTATACCGCCTGGGATCCCCGAGAGCCTCATAGATCCGCTGGTCAGGGCCCTTGAGCCCATAGGTGGAACAGATGTTGATGATCGAACCTCTGCCGCTTTTTTTCATCAGCCTTGCCGCAGCCTGGCAGGTAAGAAACATCCCGGTCAGATTGACCTCAAGAGCCTGCTGCCAGCTTGAGAGCGGGTAGTCCTCAAAACTTGTGACATGTTCTGATTGATGCTGGTCATCAAACTTGGGATCCATCGCCGCGGAATTGACCAGAATGTCCAGGCTCCCAAACTGCAGGGAAGCCTCCTGCATAAGCCTTTTTACAGCCTCAGGATCGGTGACATCTACTTCCACAGCCCGGGCTGTTCCTTTTGAAGCGAGCGCCTCTGCAGTGGATTCTGCCAGCTGCAGATCGAGATCGGCAATCACCACCCGGGCGCCTGCTTCCAGCAGGGCTTCGGAAAACTGCCGACCAAGCAGCCCCCCGCCTCCAGTGACCACTGCGACTTTTCCCGTCAGGTCAAACATCTCCTGAAGTTCGTTCATGGGCTTCCCTCAATCTGTTTTTCTGACCTGCTCCCCAATCCTCCACCCGGAAGCTGCTCAGGCTCCACTGCTGATAAGATATCCATCTGGTTTGATGAATTCATGCTGCTCCAGGTAATCCACGATCTGTTCTGCACACTCCTTGGGGGTTCTTTCCACGGTATCAATGACGATCTCGGCGTTCTGAGGCGCTTCGTAGGGATCATCGATGCCTGTGAACCCCTTGATCTCCCCGCTGCGGGCTTTCGCGTACAGCCCCTTGATATCCCGTTGTTCACAAACCTCCAGCGGTGTATTGACATAAACCTCAATGAACCGATCCGCGCCCACCATTTTCCTGGCCTCATTCCGGGTTTTCCGGTAGGGGCTGATCGCAGCACAGATCACTGTCCCGGTATGACGGGCAATTTCCCCGGCGACAAATCCAATGCGCAGGATGTTGGTGTCCCGATCCTCCTTGCTGAATCCCAACCCCTTTGAGAGGTGGGTCCGGACAACGTCTCCGTCCAACACGGTCGCCTGCCTGCCCCGCTCAAGCAGCATCGGCAGGAGGGCCGTGGCGATGGTGGATTTTCCAGAGCCGCTCAGGCCGGTAAACCAGATGCAAAGGCCCTGTTTATGTTTAGGCGGGTAGGAATCCCGCAGGATTTCAGCGGTTTCCTTTCTGGTGAACCAGCCTGGTAGATCCTTTCCCTTGTTTAGATACTCTTCCCTGACTTCAGTCCCGGAGATAAACTTGGCGATGGCATTGGCCGGAGCTTCTTCTTTGGCAACATATTTATCCTGGTCTTCAATATATACCAGCTCATTAAACATGACCGGCTTGATCCCGGTTTCCTCCTGGTACTGCTCCATCATCTTTTGCGCTTCATAGGGGCCGTAGAAAGGCTTCCCATTGCTGTCTTTGCCCGGCCCGGCATGATCGCGTCCGACAATAAAATGGTTGGCACCATAATTCCGCCGGATGATCGCATGCCACAGTGCCTCCCTCGGTCCGGCCATCCGCATTGCCAGAGGCAGCAGGCTCAGCACCGTGTTTTGATCATAGTATTTTTCTACCAGCGCTTTATAGACCCGGACGCGGGTGTAGTGATCCACATCCCCGGGTTTGGTCATCCCCACAACCGGATGGATCAGCAAACTGCCCTGGACCCGTTCCAGAGCCCGTTTGGTGAGATCTTCATGAACCCTGTGCATCGGATTGCGCGTCTGAAAGGCGGTCACATTTGGATTGCCGATTGCTTCCAACGTATCCCGGACTTCAGCGGGGGTTCTGCGAATATCCAGAAAATCGTAATACACGGGGAGGTTGATGACATGCAGCTCCCCGGAAATGCAGAGGTCCCCCCACTGGTCCATCTCGGAAACCAGAGGATGGCGGTAGTCGGTTGACCCCAGCACCAGGCGGGCCTCCCTGATTGGATCCCAGCGGAAGACTTCTTCGATTCTCATCACCCCGATGATGTAGTTGCGGGAATCCCGCAGCGTGATCCATTCCCCCCGGGTGGGCAGATCCTCTTTGTTGATCGTCAAGGTAATTGGCATGGGAAATAATAGGCCATCTGCCAAACGCATTTCCGTCAAAACCCGCTGGTAATCCTCCTCCCCCATGAATTTATCTAAGGGTGAAAACCCGCCTACGGCCAGCAGCTCCAGATCATGCAGCGACCGGTCGGTCAGCTGCAGGGAAGGATACTGGTTTGCTTTATCAATCCAGCTGGCCTTTTCCTTCTCTGGCACCAGCAGGTTGACAAGGTTTCCCCCGTACGGACTGATTAATGAACTCTTGCTGCTCATATTAATGTTATTCTCCTCATGAATCTTATCCGCTGATCAATTCTCAGGGATATTTATGATCCGGCTTAAAACCGACTGCATATGATACCACAGACATTTCTCCCAAGTAGGATCAAGCGCACCCCGGGACCCTTGTCCAAATCCTCACCCGCTGCATGTCAGGCGTTTATCCAGGAAATACATAAGCAGCACCCGGGGTATTATGATTTCTGAGTGTTTTCTCGCTCAGCCTGGATGAATCCACCGCAGTAACCTCCAGTCCGCGCTCACCTCTTAACGCTCCCATCCATTTTGCGCAAGGGAGCGATGAATCTCGGCCAGGGCTTTTTGAACCTGAATCCCATCAGAAATAGAGCAGCCTGGCGCCTCCTCTCCTGAGATGACTTTTAGAAAATGGCGCATCTCAGCCAGAAACAGGTCATTCCTGGTAAACCCATCAGGCAAGGGCAGCTCCACCCAGGACTGCTCCTGGTTGAGATATCGTTTGACCATACCCGTTTGCCCATCCCAGCTGATGATCCCTTTTTCAGCCAGAATTTCCAGGCTGTGGACAGGGAGCTGCTGGAGGTAGTTCAAATGAACGCTTCCCAGCGTTCCGGTTTGGAATCGGACGAGGATTTCCACCAGCTCTTCCACCTCGAGGGAGAGGATCTTCATCGATCCTGCCACCGCTTTAAAGTGATCAAACTCTCCAAGGATCCAGCGTAGGTAATCGATGGGATGAGAAAGGGTAAGAATGACCCCCCCACCGAGATCCTTCCGGGCGCTGTAGCTGTTCCGGAAATCTTCCCAGGGATGCCAGTCCGGCAGATACTCTCCCCACTGAGCCCGCACAGAATAGGGGCGCCCCAATTCTCCCGATTGGATCCACTCCCGGACCTGCTGCAGCCCGGGGTGGTAGCGGAATTGAAAACCAACCAGGATCCTCGAGCCGGTTTGCTCAGCCGTTTCCCGCAGCTGGGTAACCCCTTCCAGAGAATGGGAAACGGGTTTTTCTAATAAGATATGGCAGCCCTGTTCAGCCGCGGGAAGGGCAACATCAAGATGGTAGGCAGTTGGATTGGCGATGATCACGGCATCCGGTTGATGCGCAAGGGCTGATTTTAAGGAGGTCTCCACCGGATATCCAAGCAGCTCGTCATCCTCCAGGGTGCTTTGATGGGTGCGGTAGAAGATGATCTCCTCTTCCCCCAGCGATATTAAATTCCGGAAATGCCTTCTGCCTATCGATCCGAATCCCGCAATTAGAAATTTCATCTTTGAAGTACTCTTTGATACATTTTTACGGTCTGATTCGCGATCTTCCGGGGATCATGGCGGCTGAACGCCGCTGCCCGGGCTGCTCTCCCGAGATCCTTTGCGAGGGCAGGGTTCTCAAGCAAGGTTTCTATACAGTCTGCCAGTGCCTCCACATCCTGATGGGGATAGATCAAGCCCGTCCGCCTATCCGTGATCATGGAAGGGATTCCCCCCGCAGACGATGCCACACAGGGCATCCCCATCAGCATCGCCTCTGCAAGGCTGTTTGGGCTGTTATCCATATGGGAAGGCAGGATGAACATGGCTGCATTTCCCATTTCCCTGACAATCTCCTGACGATGGACCCGTCCCAGGAGGGTCAGGTGGGTGTCCACCTGTCCCCCTTTCAGCAGGCGCTGGATGGATCTACCTACCAGGCTTTGGGGATGGATGCCCGCCATGTGCAGCCGAAGATGATGGTGGCCCCGCCTGTGCAGCTCCAGGAAAGCCCGGGCCAGGGTAAGCCCTCCTTTAAACGGGGCATTGCTGGAAGTAGTATAAAGGATAGGCGCTGGGTTTTGCGGTTCTTCCCACTCCGCTTGATAAAACGCCTCCCCCACCACCCGATCGATGTGGAAATACGCTGCATCCGGACTTAATCTTTTCACCCAATCCAGGTCCCAGTCAGTCCGCCCCTCAAAAAAGCTGCAGGATCTGTAAATCTTTTTTTCCATCCTCCGGGATCTTCTCAGCCTCAAGTACTTGTGATACACCCCCCCGCCAAGCAGGGTATCTTTGGAAAACAGGAACCGGAGCCGTTCCCCGGGGGACAACCCATCAAAAATATGCTCAATCAGCCCGTTCAGCACGGCCTGGATCGAGATAATCACCGGGATAGACCACTCCTCAATCAGCAGCCCAAAGGGGTTTTCTGTCCCAAAAATATAGATCAGATCCGGAGAAACCTGATCGACGATTTGTCGGCAGGAATCCAGTTCGGATGGATAATACAGCCGGTTCTGCCAGTTCGCCAAAACCTGCCCGAACCGCGTTTCAGGGGGAGGATTGCGGGAGATATGATAGTAGGTGGCATTCCCCTGGTGAAGGGGTGCATACGGTTTATCTCCAAAGGAAGCGATCCTGAGATCGACCCCGGGCTGAAACATTTCCAGGGCTCTTCGCAGGCCTTCCTGCCATCCGGCGCGGCTGAGATCCTGCCCTGTGACGGCCGGCAGCTGCACACCGGTAAACCATAAAATTCGCATGGGCTTATTTCACCTTGTGCAGAACCCGGAACAACCAGTTATAGAGAGGCCAGAGAATCCGTCCACTCCCCGGGATCCGCAGCAGCCAGTGTTCCGCTTCCTCAACGGCAGCAGGCTCAAGCTCCAGGGTGATGCCGAGGGATTCAGCTTCCCTGGCGACTGCTTCGCTGATCGCGTTGCCGATATGGCGGGTGAAGCGCTTCGGGGTTGACAACCGCAGATACCCGAGCCTGTCCACGGCTTCATCCAGGGATACCAATCCCTCCATCAAACTCCCGGTCCATTCCCCTTCTAACGCCTGGCAAACAACTTCTTTTGGCACAACAAACTGAAAGTGTTTGGCGGATTTAACGGCCTCAACACCGCGGTAGCTGATCTTCAGAAGGGGAGATTCCCCGATTTCCTGGAGGTGGTCAGCGGTTGAGCGGCCAGTGCTCCGCGCCCAGTCCTCCTCCCAGGCCGGATTTCTGGGCTTTTCGCTCCACTGTACCTCTCCGGTATGCTGGGATAAAAACAAATCCACTGATTCCAGCGCGTGCTCAGAGGAAAACCCCACCGGGGCCCCGCTGATCATGCCGGAGTTCGGGTAGGTATCCAGGATCTGCAGAGAAGCGGGCAGCCATCCCGGATAATAGAAAACATCGTCATCCGAATAGGCGATGATTTCTCCCGGGGCAGCGTTGAATAAAATCTTGAAAGCACCGATCACACCCAGGTTTTCCCGGGAGCGGATCAAATAGTGGAGCTTTCCAGAAGCCAGCAATTTTTCCAGGTACGCATTGACTTCCTGACAGCTGCCGTTGCTGAAAACCATGATATCGCAGCTCCCGTCGAGGGTGTGGATCAGGCTGGCCAGGGACAGTTTCAAGACCTGCAGCCGATGGCGGAAATATCCCTCCAGGTTCGGGATGTAGGTGACCATCGCAGCGGTCACCCGGCTGGGCGCATAACTGGTATTCTTATTCCGGGCTGGATTCATCCCGTACCGGGTCATAAGGCTCCTTCCATCATGACAGCCTGCGTCTGGTTTTGCGGAGAATCCGGGTCAGACTCCAGCGCAGGCCCTCCTGCTCCTCAGGCGTGACAATGCGCTCCAGTTTTCTCAACAGGCGGGGGAGGGTCGGGCCGATCCTGCGGATCTCCCCATCCTGGTAATGGTATTTCACATCCAATAAGTCATACAGCGCTGGCATCCCACCCCCCAGGGAGACGTTTTGGAAGGATTCCTCAAGATCGTAATGGGGCTTCCCCTGCGGGAGATGCCGGTAATCATGATTTTGATGGACCACATCCAGGGAAGGGGTCAGATCAATCACCTGCCAGTTTTCCTGCATGGCGTGAAAAATCATCCAGTTATCCCATCCTGCCCGTCCCACTGCAAAAGGCGGGATTTGGTGAAATTGCTGCCGGGGAAAAATAAAGAAATCAATTGCGGTAAATTTCCGGCGGCGCCCCTCTTTTTCAAGACGGTCCCGCAGGGCATCAGCCCAACCTGGTTCGAAACTGACCGGGTAGGATACATCAAGATCCCAGCGTTTCCCAACCAGCAAGTATTCCTCAACCAGCCGGTCCACGCCCCCAATCACCTCCAGCGTATCCGGCAGAAGGATGATATCTGCATTGACATAAAGCAGGAGCTCTCCAGGAGAGTGCTTCCTGGCCTGGTTAAAAATTGAATTGATCAAGGGAGTGCCCAGGTCATTGCGCTCCACCTCGGGGATGATCAGCACATCGAGGTCCTCCACAGCATCCCTCAGCCCGGGCTCCTCGCCAATAACCAGCACATCAACCCCGTCCCCCAGCCGGCTCCAGGACTGAATTGCATTGCGCTGGATAGTGCGGATATGGGGATCCAGGAATGGTTTGGGTGCGGTAAATATAACCACCCGCTTCATCTCAGCCCCCCTTTCTCCTGGGGAGATCTGCAGCAGGCTCCCTGGCAGGATGATGGGCATCGATTGTGGAAAACCTGTGGATAAACCCCCTGAGGAGCAGAAAAGCTGTGGATAAGGTTCTGGAGAAATGGTTTGATCCCCAAACCGAGAGAATTAGAGGGCATCACGGTTTTCCTCAAACCAGGCAATGGTTCTCCGCAGCCCTTCTTTGAAGGGCATGTCCGCTTCAAAGCCAAAATAGGCTTTGGCCTTCCGGGTATCGAGCGCCCGGCGCGGCTGTCCATTCGGCTTGCTGGTATCCCAGACAATCTCCCCGCTGTATCCGGTGAGCTCGGAGATTAATTCAGCCAGATCCCGGATGCTGATTTCCATCCCTGCCCCCAGATTGACCGGCTGGCTGCTGTTGTACCGCTCAGCGGCGAGCACGATCCCCCGGGCCGCATCACCCGCATAGAAGAATTCCCGGGTTGGGGAACCATCCCCCCACAGGACAACCTGCTCCTTGCCTGCTTCCCGGGCTTCTACCATTTTTCGGATCAGTGCCGGGATGACATGAGAGGTGTCCAGGTCAAAGTTATCCCGGGGGCCGTAGAGGTTGACCGGCAGCAGGAAGATGGAGTTGAACCCATACTGCTCCCGGTAAGCCTGGGACTGAACCAGGAGCATTTTCTTGGCGAGCCCATAGGGCGCGTTGGTTTCTTCCGGGTAGCCTTTCCAGAGATCCTCCTCTTTAAACGGCACCGGGGTGAATTTTGGATACGCACAGATTGTGCCAATGGCGACAAACTTATCCACCCCGTGCTGCCAGGCCTCATGCATCAGCGGAACCCCCATCATCAGGTTCTTATAGAAAAATTCCGCCGGCCGGGCCCGATTTGCACCAATCCCGCCCGCGAGCGCGGCCAGGTGAATAATCAGATCCGGCCTGGCATCCGCAAGCATCCGCCGGATGTCACCGAGCCGGGTCAGGTCGTACTCTTCAATGGTGGGGATGAAAAGCTTACCTGCCCCCCGGTCCTGTAAGGTTTCCTGAACAAATGACCCCAAGAATCCAGCCCCGCCAGTCACACAAACCCTTTTATCCGCCCAAAATTGTTGCGGATCCGGGAATTTTTGTTTTTCCATCATGATCACCGCCCCATGCTCACAACTTGATCTTTCCAATTGTGCCAGTTGTCAAACTGGTCTTCGACAATCCTTTTCCCCTCACCAGGAGATTCCAATCCAATCAACTCCAAATCCGCATCCATCATAATCCGGACCAGGTCATGATAGCGGACTTTTGGTTCCCAATCCAGCAATCGTTTTGCCTTGCCAGGATCTGCCTCCAAATAATCGACCTCGGTCGGTCGAAAGTAGCGGGGATCGATCTTGACATAGTCATGGTAGTCCAGATCCACATATCCGAAGGCTTCCTCAACAAACCCCCGGACGGTATGTGCTTCCCCGGTGCCGATCACAAGATCATAGGGCTCCTCCAGCTGGAGCATTTTCCACATCGCTTCCACATATTCCGGGGCATATCCCCAGTCCCTCTTGGAATCCAGGTTTCCCAGATACAGGTACTGCTGCTCCCCGGCCTTGATGCGGGCCACCGCGCGGGTGATCTTGCGGGTGACGAACGTCTCCCCCCTCCTGGGAGATTCGTGGTTGAACAGGATTCCATTGCAGGCAAACAACCCATACCCCTTGGAGTAATTCCTGGTCACCCAGTATGCATACAGCTTCGCTGCCGCATAAGGACTCTGGGGCCGGAATTGGGTGTCTTCGCTCTGCGGGGGAGAGGCACTGCCAAACAGCTCACTGGTGGATGCCTGGTAGAACCGGGTCTCCACCCCGGCGCGGCGGATGGATTCCAAAATCCGGATGGTCCCCAACCCGGAGACATCCCCGGTGTATTCAGGCATATCAAAACTGACCCGGACATGACTCTGCGCGGCCAGGTGGTAGACCTCGTCAGGGTGGACATCATGAACCACCCGCTCCAGGCTGTCTGAACTGGCCAGGTCCCCGTAATGCAGGTAAAGCTTGACATCTTCCCCGTTGTGAGGGTCACGATACAAATGATCAACCCGCCGCGTGTTGAATGTGCTGGACCGGCGGATGACCCCATGCACTTCATACCCTTTATGAAGCAGCAGCTCCGCCAGATAGGAGCCATCCTGCCCGGTAATTCCCGTGATCAATGCTTTTTTCATAGCCTTTTCCTTTTTTTAACGGGCCGCCATCCTGCTGTTTTCAGGGAAAAATCGCCCCCGGAATCCTCGCTGTTCGCTCAAGATGGTTTCCCTAACCTCACAGTATACCCCTCGACCTGAAGAACGGGAACATCCGCATTTTCCACCACCTCAACCCCCTGCTCCAGGCAGGTAAGCCGGCAGACATCAGCCAGTTCGCTGTCCCCGACAATGGCCACCCGGTCATGGCCGGAAAGACGAACCTCCCGGAGCAGCTCCTTCACCTTCTGGCGGGTTTCCCGGTACAGGCGCATCTGGTTTTCCACATACTGGAGGGTTAATTTTGCCCGCAGCGCTAATCCTTCCGGGGTGATCAGATAGCGGAGTTTCTTCCGCTGGGCCCGCTTAACCTTGACATACCCCTTCGCGACCAGCCGCTGGATATGCCAGTTAACCGTTCCAACCGCAACGCCGAGCAGCTCTGCCAGCGTCGCCTGGTTGATATCCGGATCCTGCTCAATGGTTTCCAGCAGGATCAGCTCACGGTCCTCCTGTGACTGGTCCATACAGCTTCTTTTTTATTTCCTTCCGTAAAATTCAGTGGATGAATTATAACGCAGAATACCGGGAGGTCAAGCGACCTATCGCCCAATTCACTCCGGCCCAACCCCGACAAAAATCCACCGCCGGAGCTGGCTAGTACAGCTTTCTGGAAAACAGCCCCAGGGCCAGCCTCAAACCGGCTTCCCAGCCCCATCGTGCGGGGAGCTTTTTTTCCCGGTAAAGAATTTCCATGTAGACCCGGGATGCCCGCTGGATCATCCTGTACAGGAGGCCCCGGATGCCATCGATCTGCTGGGCTGCTCCCCCCTGCTCTCCCCGGACAAACTCCGTGATGTACCGGCTCTGGCCGAACGATGAGGATAGATACCCGAAGCAGGAAGGGCCAAACATGGCCTCCATTTTCCCGCAGGTTGCTTTCGTGCTCCAATTCCCAAACTCAATACTCACTTTCCACGGATCCCAAAAGACTTCAAAGCCACCGATCTGCTGCAGCGCTTCCCGGGAGGCGGCAAAGAAGGATCCCCGGACTGTCCGGTGTTGAAATTCCAGGGAATCCGGCTTCCAGGAGGAGTGAGCATAAGCCGGCAGCCGATCCCGCACCCTCACCGAGCTGACGCTCCCCTCCCCAACGCCATTGCCAACCACAGCATGTTCCTTCAAGAGCTGATTGACCCGCTCTACAAAGTCAAAACTTTTGATGGCGATGTCATCATGCATAAAAAAAACCGTTTCATACTCCCGCCACACCTTGCTGGAGAGAAATTGCTGGTAGCATCCCCAGTCGTAGCCGATATTGGAGCGGTGGAGGATCTGATCCGGGGGAACCAGGCGATGTACAGCTTCCGGAATTTTTGCTGGCGGCTGATGGGAGAGAATATAGAAATCAGCAGCCGCCTGCCCTGAGAGGGCCCGGTAGAAATCAGGCGGAAAATGCCAGCCAGTCACGCAAAACACGTTCGAGCTCATGATCGGAGACCACCAATTAAAGATGGAAACCGGTCCCTCCCGTTCCTCTGCACCGCTTTTCCCCATCCTGGAACCAGACCCGGCCCGGGAGGGCTTGAAGGAATCTTTTTATTCAGCATAGCGGGTGGTCAAAGCCACGGCCAGGCAGGTCAGCCAGTCAGCGTGGAAAAGATTGAAGGTGCGCTGGAAGAGGCTGCAGTCCAGGGCGGAAAAAGCAGGCCGGCGGGCGGGGGTTTCAAACTCACTGCTGTCGGCCGGACTCAGAGAGGTCACCCGATGCTGATCACGATCCGGATCCAGGCGGAGGATCTGCTGGGCCCATTGGTAGCGGCTGACCGCGCCGTTCCCTCCCAGGTGATACACACCGGCAAGGTCCTGCTGGCTTGCGGGCGCTTGAGAACTCAGCTGTGCCAGCCAGGCTGCGGTCGTATCTGCCAGCGTCCGGCTCCAGGTTGGACCGCTGACCTGATCGGTGACAATCCGCAGCTCCTCTTTTTCCCGGGCCCAGGCCAACACTTTGGTCAGAAAGCACTTCCTCCGCAGACTGTACAGCCAGCTGGTCCTGAAGATAAAATACCGTCCCCCCGCCTGCTGCACAGCCTTCTCCCCCGCCAGTTTGGATTCCCCGTAAGCATTAATGGGGTTCGGGGGATCCGTCTCGGTATGCAGTTCTGCTTTGCTCCCCTCAAATACATAATCCGTTGAGAAGTGAACCAGCACAGCCCCGATTTCCCTGGCTTCCTCCGCCAGCAGCCCGGGGGCAGTGCCGTTGATTTGGAAGGCAAGCGCTGTTTCAGTCTCAGCCCCGTCAACATCCGTGTAGGCCGCAGCGTTGATGACCACATCAGGCTTGCTTTTTCTGATCCACTGCCGGGAGTTCTCTGGGCTGGTGAGATCAATCTGGGGGTAATCCACGGCGGTGACAGCTCCCAGCGGCAGCAGCGAGCGCTGCAGCTCCCAGCCTAACTGTCCCTCACAGCCAATCAGCAGGATCTTGAGCACTCAGCGCCTTCCCGTGAGAATTTCTCGACCATCAGCTAACTTTTCCAAATAGCCCCCGTACCGGGTGTTTTTATGTTCCCGCGCCAGCTGAAGCAGCTGGTCCCGATCAATATACCCCAGCCGATAAGCAATCTCCTCCGGACAGGAGATCATCATTCCCTGCCGCTCCTCCACTGCCTGGATGAAATTCGCCGCCTGGAGCAGGGAACCGGGCGTTCCCGCATCCAACCAGGCGACCCCGCGGCCCAGGACCATGACACGCAGCTCCCCGCTGTCCAGATATGTTTGATTGACATCGGTGATCTCCAGCTCCCCCCGCTGGGAGGGCTGAAGGTTTTCTGCGATCTCGACCACTTTCTGGTCATAAAAATACAGCCCGGGCACCGCATAATCAGAGCGGGGCTGTGCGGGCTTTTCCTGAATGCTCACCGCGGTCCCCTCCTCGGTAAACTCAACCACCCCATATCGTTCTGGGTCCTGCACCGCATAGGCAAAGATCACCGCCCCTCGCTTGAGGGCTGCCGCCTCCCGCAGCTGATCTGGAAGCCCATGGCCGAAGAATATGTTATCCCCCAGCACAAGCGCAACCGGTTCATCACCGATAAAGGTTTTCCCTACCCGGAAGGCATCCGCGAGTCCCCGCGGTTGATCCTGCTCGGCGTACGCAAAGCGCAGCCCCCATTTTTCCCCATCGCCCAGGAGCCGTTTAAATATCGGCAGGGAATGCGGGGTGCTGATGACCAGGATCTCCCGGATCCCCGCCAGCATCAGCATCGAAAGCGGATAGTAGATCATCGGTTTGTCATAAACCGGCAAGAGCTGCTTGCTGACACCAATGGTGAGGGGGAAAAGACGGGAGCCCTTTCCTCCTGCAAGGATAATTCCTTTCATGATTGCTCCCTGCTTTGATAGTTTTTCTTTACCCAGGCGCTGTACTCTTTCTTTTTCGTGACCGTCTCCACCCACCCGGGATGGTCCAGGTACCAGGAAATTGTTTTTTCGAGTCCCTCCCGGAGGGAGACCGACGGGGTCCAGCCGATGCTCGAGGAGATCTTATGGATCTCCATCGCATAGCGGCGATCATGCCCAGGGCGATCCCTGACATGGCTGATCAGCTTTTCGTGGGGAACGTGAGGAGAGTCCGGACGCTTTTCATCAAGGATGGCACAGATCTCTTTGACGATCGATAGATTGGTCGGCTGATTTTTCCCTCCAATGTTGTAGGTTTCCCCCCGCTCCCCCTTCAGGATCACCTGCCAGACTGCCCGGCAGTGATCTTCCACGTACAGCCAGTCCCGGACCTGCTGACCGTCCCCGTAGACCGGCAGGGCAGCACCCTGCCTGGCATTCAATATCATCAGCGGTATGAGCTTTTCAGGAAATTGATACGGCCCGTAGTTATTGGAACAGTTGGTGATCGTCACCGGCATCCTGTATGTGTGGTAATACGAGCGGACCAGGTGATCGCTGGCTGCTTTGCTGGCCGCATAGGGAGAGTTGGGCGCATAAGGAGTGGTCTCCTGGAACGCCGGCTGATCGGGAAGCAGGGAACCGTAGACCTCGTCGGTGGAAATATGGTGAAACAGCACCCCCTCCGGAAACCCCTGGCCCCCCGCTCCCCAGTGCTTTTTGGCAGCCTCCAGGAGCGAAAATGTACCCTGGATGTTCGTCCGGATGAACGCTTCCGGCCCTGAGATCGACCGATCGACATGGGATTCTGCTGCAAAATGAACCACCAGGTCGAAAGAATGCTCTTCAAAAAGCCGGTCAACCAATCCCTGGTCGCAGATATCTCCCTTGACAAAGTGGTGCCGCTCCGGGTCCGGAAGTTCCTGTAAATTTTCAAGATTCCCCGCATAGGTGAGGGCATCCAGGTTGATCACCTGGCAATCTTTCTCCTCATTAAGCAGGTACCGGATGAAATTTGACCCAATGAATCCAGCTCCCCCCGTCACCAGAATGCGCTGATAAGGATTAGTCATACACCTCCGCTTCCTGAAAGCTCGTGCCCGCAGCATCCCCCACAGAGAGGATGGGGTGATCTGCAAGTTTTATCGGCCAATCAATCTCCAGGTCCGGATCCTTCCAGTGGAGTGTTCGCTCCCATTCCGGGGCATAGTAGTTGGTGACTTTATAGCTGACCTCTGCCCAATCACTCAGGACATAAAACCCATGGGCGAACCCGGGGGGGATCCACAGCTGCTGTCTCTGCTGATCATCCAGCCTGATGCCGACGGATTTTCCAAAATGCGGGGAAGACTGCCGGAGATCCACCGCGACATCATACACTTCCCCTAAAACGACATGAATGAGCTTCCCTTGTGCCTGGCGGATTTGATAATGCAGCCCCCGCAGCACCCCCTGCCTGGATCTGGAATGATTATCCTGGACAAAAGGACCCGGGATCCCTGCTGCAGCGTACTCCTGCGCCCGGAAAGTCTCAAAGAACTCTCCCCGGTGATCCTGGAAGACACGCGGGGTAATTTTGATCACATCCGGAATATCGGTAGGAGAAAAATCCATTGGCCTTAGATGAAACCTGGACAACCAAAAAATCGTGGTTTGATTGAAATCACAGCCAGTATAACACCGCCAGATGAGCTTATCAACCAGGCAAAGAGGAAGGTTTTAACCAGGGGTCGGATATAATCCCAGGTGTGCAAATAAAATTACCCCGGCCCAGGTATGTTAGAATTTTGTTCAGGATCAAGGAAGCAGACCCGAATTCTGGTTCAATAGGGTGACTGGAAATACCCCATGAGGAAGCTATTTCGCTATCTCAATAAGCATTATTTTCAGAGACTGAGGCATGATCTGATCGGTCACCTCAGGAAGGAACCGGCAAGAAAAGTGGATTTCCTGATCTGCGGGGTTCAAAAAGGGGGAACGACGGTGCTGGATGCCTACTTGCGAACCCACCCCGAGATCTGCATGGCCCGGTTCAAAGAGGTGCACTATTTTGACCGGGAAAATTTGTTTCTCTATCCAAAACCGGACTACAGCCTGTATCACTCCTTTTTCAACCCCACTGATCAGCATCGGGTGCTGGGGGAAACCACCCCGGTCTACATGTACTGGTACCAGGCACCCCGCAGAATCTGGGAATACCATCCAGCAATCAAATTGATCATTATCCTCCGGAACCCTGTAGAACGGGCATACTCCCACTGGAACATGCAGCGGGACCGGGGAATTGAACCCCTTGACTTCCTGGAGGCTCTCCAGGCAGAAGAGCAGCGCCGGCGGGATTCCCTTCCTTATCAGAACCGCCGATTCTCCTACCTCGATCGCGGATATTACGCAGAACAAATCCGGCGCATGAGAGCCTTTTTCCCCGAGGAGCAGTTTTTAATCTTCCGCAACCGGGATCTCCGGGAAACCCCGCTCGCGGTGCTTAACAAAATCTGCGCCTTCCTCGGCGTCTCTCCTTTTGAGGAAATCAGGACCAGGACTGAACATGCCCGCCCCTACACTTCCTCCCTGCAGCCAGATCAAAGGGAGTCCTTGCTGGAGAAATTTACTTTTGAGATCAAAGCCCTGGAACAACTCACCCGGATAGACTGCCGGGATTGGCTTGCAGGAAGCCAGGGCCCCACCGATCCGCCGCAATCAGCCAGCTTGTAGATTTGATAGAATCAGCACACCTGATCATGCATTCACCTTCTGGAACGGCAACCTCAATGGATCCAAAATGGCAGGAGAACGGCCCACTTGTGATCGGCGGTATGGGGGGGAGCGGCACAAGAGTAGTCGCAGAAATTTGCTCCCAGTTTGGATATTACCTGGGGGACGACCTCAATCCAGCCTCTGATAACCTTTTATATACCCTCCTTTTCAGAAGGAGGTCCTGGTTTTACAAATCACTGGAGAACAATCGCCGCTTCCAAACCGGGTTATCATTACTCAAAAAGCTCATCCTCAAAAAATACCATCTGACCCCCGCTGAATTATGGTTTCTCGGGTACGCCGTCGTGGACACAACCCTCCACTATCGGGATGATTGGAGATGGGCCCGCGACCGCCTGGCCGCCCTGGTTCGGAACCCCGGATTCCGAAATCCTGATTACCGGGGATGGGGCTGGAAGGAACCCAACACCCACCTGCTGATCAATCCGCTGAGCAGTTTTTTTCCCAGGCTGAAATTCATTTACACCATCCGCCATGGACTGGATATGGCTTTCAGCAAGAATCAGCGCCAGGTGCATTATTGGGGGAATCTTTTTGGTGTCCCCCAGCCGATGACAGAATACGATCTGCCGGCAGCGGCATTATCCTATTGGGTGAGAGCAAGCAGGCAAGCAGCAAAGGAAGGCCAGGCCCTCGGGGAGGACCAATTTTTAATCGTCAATTTTGACCGACTATGCCATCAACCGGAAGTGGTGCTCCAGGAGCTGGTCTCTTTTCTTGAAATTGACCCCGATCCCAAGATTTTCAACAAAGCGGTCAACCTCCCGCATATCCCGGAATCCATGGGGCGGTATCAGGAACACTCTCTCAGCCAATTTTTAGAAGAGGATCTGGCCGCCGTCAGGGACTTTGGTTATCCAATTGACCGGGATGCGGGGAAATCAGGACCGGGGAAGGAACAAAACAGGGCAGGATTAGCGGAGTATCTCAAAAATCACCCCCACCTGCGGGGGATTATCGTCAACCCGGAAAGAAAATTTATCTACATGAAAGCGGCCAAAACCGCCGGGACCAGCATTCTCCGGGGGCTGCTTGAACCCCAGGCCCCGGGAACAATCCATCAAAAAGACCATCCTGCCAGGTTTAACCAGTGGCTGGCCGGGATCGATGATCAGCAGCTGGAGGAATATTACATCTTTTCAATCCTCAGAAATCCCTGGGATCGGATGGTCTCCCTGGCTGAATATTTTGAGATCCCTTTCCTTGATTTTGTGCACCAGTTTGAAATGTTCTGCCAGACAGACATTATCCGCCTGCATGCCCTGCCCATTCATCTTTACACTCATAATCAGGGACAAAATTTCACCGATCACCTCTGCAGGTTTGAGCATCTGCAGCCAGACATGAATCTGGTTTTTGACCGGATTGGTATCCAGCGGCAGCCGCTGCCCTTTATGAACCCTTCCGGTCATCCGGATTACCGGAAATATTACGGCCCGGAGGAACGGGAGATCGTTGCCGGGATTTATGCCAAGGATATTGAATATTTCGGGTATGTGTTTGCAGGGCACCAAGCACCAACCTCACCAGAGTCCCAGCAGCCCCCGGACCTTTCCTGACCGAAAACAAAAAGGGGCTGACCCCACCCCCCAGTGCCTCTGAGAAGTTTGGAGAAAGCGGCAGCCTGGCAGCAGCGGGGGAGGATCGGGATTTTCCCGCACACGGCAGCTGCCGCTCTCATTCACAGCAGGACCCGGTTATCCCCCGAAAGTTGCCAGCCCGGCGGGTTTTTTCTCTGGATCTGCTGTCAGCAGGTTGTTAAACACATTTTCTACATCCTTATCCCCCCGGCCGGAAAGGTTTATGACCACCAGATCGCCTGGTTGATAGCGCTGAGGATTTTGGAACAGATAGGCAACTGCGTGAGCAGTTTCCAGCGCTGGAATGATCCCTTCCAGCTGAGATAATTTGAGAAGGGCATCCACAGCTTCTCGATCGGTCACCTCCCCCAGCGTTAACCGCCCGGTCTCCTTCAGGTGCGATAGGATCGGACTCACGCCAGGATAATCCAGCCCAGAGGCAGCGCTGTAAGACTCCTGGATGTCACCATTCTCATCGGTCAGAACCAGGGTCTTGAATCCGTGCAGAACATTCATCCTGCCAGCACCCAATGCCAGGCCGTGTTTACCGCTCAACCTCCCTTTTCCGGCCGGCTCTACAGCAACAATTTCCACCGCTTCTTCGGGAATAAACGCTGTAAACGCACCCAGGGCATTGCTTCCCCCACCCACACAGGCAATCACCGCCGTGGGCAGGCGGCCTTCATATTCCAGGATTTGATCCCTGATCTCCTCACCAATCACCTGCTGGAAATCCCGCACCATGCTTGGATAAGGATGGGGGCCCACCGCGGATCCGAGCAGGTAAAACGCCCGGTCCACCTCTTTTGCATAGGTCATCAGCGCCACATCGACCGCATCCTTTAAGGTGCCCTGCCCCTTTGAAACCGGGGTAACGGTTGCACCCAGAGCCCGCATCCGATACAGGTTGGGTTTTTGGGCATTCATATCGCGCTCCCCCATGAAGATTTCACATTCCAATCCCAGGTACGCAGCGATTGTTGCTGTGGCAGTGCCGTGCTGGCCTGCACCCGTTTCAGCAATTAATTTCGATTTTCCCAGGGACATGGCAACCAGCCCCTGGCCGATGACATTGTTGATCTTGTGAGCACCCGTGTGATTCAGATCTTCTCGTTTGAGGTAGATCTTTGGCCGATTGATTGCTGCTGTTAATCGCTCAGCAAAATACAGCCGGCTGGGCCGATTCGCGTAATCCCGGTAAAGGCGCCGCAGCTGCTTTTGAAAAGTCTTATCCTGCTTTAATTCAGAATACTTTTCGGCCAGCTCCTTAGTGATCGCAGCCAATTCTTCTGGAAGATACGTGCCCCCAAACTCACCATAGGTTCCATTATTATTCTGTTTTGCGTTCATCTCATTCTCCTTCAAATTACTTGGATTGCTTTTGATTTTGTTTCTCCTTATTCTGGATGATATGTTTTAGATGCCAGCCATAATCGTTTTCTCCTTGATCAAGATCCAGTCTTTGACTGGCTGATACAAAAAAGCCTTCTCCCGGATCAAGGACGAGAGAAGGCTTCCGCGGTGCCACCTTGGTTAGGCTCGCTGTCTGATTAAAACAAAATCCCGTCGATGAAACACGACGGGGGACCCATCACAGCCAGCCTCACTTTTAGTGCAGTCTAATGAAAGGCTCAGTTTATGCTTTCACGGCAACTGCTGTACTCTGATAACGGGGTATCTCCGGCATAGACTACTGGGCTTCAGTGAAGCTGTTCACCTAGCAATTCCGAGGCCCATTCCACCTCATCCTGCGGGTAAGGATTCCACCGATTTTCCTTACTCTCTGAACCGCTTTCATGCGGTGTACTCTTCCTCATCAAAATCTTTGCTTATTCAGTTGTTGACGACTATAACATGGCCAACCTGGAAAGTCAAGCACCCCCTCCCGGGGAACACCCTCCCAGCAGCCTGGTGCTGCCGGGATGAAAAAAGGGAATTCCTTTCTCTTCCCTTACTGCTGGAAAAGGTGAATTAAAGCCTGGACACCTAACAGATAAGATGATGGACCAAACCCCATGATTGATCCCTGGCAGACAGGTGCGACCAGGGACACATGGCGGAATTCTTCCCGGCTCAAAATATTGGACAAATGAACTTCGATCACCGGAATAGGAACAGCCTCAACAGCATCGCGAATGGCAACGGAGGTATGTGTATATCCGCCGGGATTGAAAACAATCCCTTGATACGTTTCCGCCGCTGATTGGAGATGATTTATGATCTCCCCCTCAAGATTTGATTGGACAGTGGATATCTGCACCCCCCGGTTTTTTCCAAATTCCCCGAGGAGGGTATTGAGCTCTTCTAAAGTCTCCCTGCCATAAATCCGGGTGTCCCTATTCCCCAGTAAATTCAGATTCGGCCCGTGGATAACTAAGACTCGTTTCATTTTTCCCTCACTGATCATTTTTTCAGCACCGATTTCCAGACTGGATCTTCTATCTCCACCGCCGGGAGAACCTCCCCGACACCAACCGGCAGGGAGAAGATCGCCTTCCCGGCCCGTCTTTTTTTATCCAACTTGACTGCCTCCGTGATCCTTTTGACACCGATCCCGGCTGGAAGGCTGGTGGGTAAGTTCCAGGCTTCAAGCACCGCAGTCAAACTTTCCCGAATTTCCGGTCCAACAAGCCCAATCTCCTCTGCAATCTGAGACTCCACAACCATCCCAATGGCCACCGCCTCTCCGTGACTGATCTGAAATCCAGAAGCCAGCTCTACCCCGTGACCAATGGTGTGGCCCAGGTTCAGGGCCTGGCGCGCATTCTGGTCGAAGGGATCCTGCCGGACCAGTTTAATCTTGACGGCCATCCCCCGACGGATAATTTCGTCTCGATGAGCCTGAAAGCTGTCAGTTCCAGTTGCTGCCAGAGAAAACAAACCCGGGTCAGCGATCAGGCCATGTTTTATCACTTCTGCCATTCCATTTACAAGCTCTTTTTCCGGCAGCGTGTCCAATACCGCTGGATCGACCAGGACAAGTCCTGGTGCGTGGAATGCCCCCACCAGGTTTTTTCCTGCCTCAAGGTCTATGCCGGTTTTCCCCCCAATACCCGCATCCACCATGGCCAACAATGAAGTGGGAATGTTCACCCAGCGGATGCCCCGATAATAGGTTGCCGCAGCAAATCCCGTCAGGTCGCCCACCACCCCTCCCCCAAGCCCGATGACCGTGCTGTCCCGATCCAAACCCAATTTCACAAACTGCTCCCATACCCTCTGCAGAGTGGCTGCGGACTTGGATCGTTCCCCGGGCGGGATGACGGCCAGGCCGGTCTCGTATCCCGCGGTTTGCAGGGCAGAAATCACCCGCTGGGAATAATAGCCGCTGACATTTTCATCGCTGACTACCAGCATCGATCCAGGCAGATCCATTTTTCGGACCAGCTTTCCCACCTCATCTAATCCACCAGGAAGGACCCTGACCATAGACCCTTTCCCCATGCCGGGCAAGAAGAAAATTCCCAGCCTGGTTTCCAGTTCATTGACGAGCTCTTTGATTTCCTTCCCATGTGTGGGAACTCTGTTTGAGAATGATTGGTAGTGATCTTTTCTTGCTGATAAAAGCTGGTGGATCATTTTCTGCGGTGAATTCCCGAGAAGGGGACGCTGCTTGTGACCGGATTCCATCCGGGCCATTAAATCCTCAGCCTGGGCATCCAAAAACAGCACCTGCCCCTGGCTCTCCACAACAGATCTGGTTTCTGGATCCAGGAGAGCTCCCCCACCCAGGGCAACCACGCCTTCCTGCTG
>CAZUMA010000010.1:0-71219 GCA_964621835.1 uncultured Anaerolineales bacterium
CGGGGGTTGGGTGGTCGGTGGGGCCTGGGTTGTCGGCGGAGGTTGGGTCGTTGGCGGCGGGGATTGCGATGGGGTCGATGTGTAAGTGGGAAGCCCCACACCCAGGTTCATGACCAATTTGTTGTTGGTTTCATCGGGTTCCCCGACCTGGTCTTCCGCATCGATCACGCAGCTGACCTGCTGCGGCCAGCCCGGGGCTGGGGAAAGCGGGGCGGTGGTGAAAATCCGCACAGCCCAGGCTTCCAGGCTGTCCCCGACGCCAATGTTTGAATGCGCGATCGGGGGAATATCAGCCAGGGCTGGACCGATGATGATATCAATCCAGACATCCTTCCCGGCGGGCAGCACGGCTCCACCCAGGTTGGTAAATTCGCAGCTGATCCGGTCTGTCCCTTCCAGGAACAGGTCGGTGACCGCAAGATCGGGTTGTACAGGCTGAAGCTCCTCCAGGATAGAGATATCCACCTGGGCGCTGCTGACCATCTCTCCCTGATCATCCGCCACGGCCACCTCAATGGTGTAGTCGCCGGACTGGTCCGGGACCCATTCCTGGTTCATCCCGATGACAGGGTCGTTGATTTCCGGGGGCGGGCCTTTGTGAATCACTTCCCCGTTCACAGAGACCAGCACATCACTGACCGGGGAGCTGCCAGTAAAATGGAAGGTGATCGGGATGGTGGATCCGGTGCTAAAACTTTCCCCCTGGATCGGGTAATCTATCCAGGTGCGGTACACCGGACCGCTCTCCCCGGTGCAGGAGGAGGCGCTGACCAGAACCCCCACCATCAAGCAGAAAAGTAAACTAATTCGGAAAGGCCGCAGATCTATCATGGGGCACCTCTTGGTGAATGAAATTCGAAGGTAACCATGCTGAATTGGCTGCCTGGTTCAGCGGGATGTCTCTATCTTTAGTGTATAAATAAAATTTCTCAAAGTCAAACGAGGTCACGGCCTGGATCATCCTTGAACGGGTGGATTTTAAGATGCCAGTGGAGTGGATGGCGGGGAATTTTGCCCGCCGATTTGATTCTGCTTGGTAAGGATCGATCATATCTATTGCAAATTATGTATAATATATATACGGTAATGAGAGGAAAAGGGGGTAGGAGAGCAAGATGAAACATATTTACCGGGTTGTCCAGATTTTGGGGATCTGCCTGTTGCTCGGCTCCTGTGTCCCGATTGGATTTCCCCTGGCTCCGCTGGATCAAGTGGAAGAAGGGGCTGAGAGGGAGCAGGACGCGGAAATCATCATGGAGGAAGAGGAGATCACCCGGAGTGATCTGGATCCAGAAGTGCTCATGGAGGTCGAAGATATCCACTTATCTGAAAACGATCTCCCGCCGGAGGAGCCCTCCATAACCGGGGAGGAAGATTACACTGGACCCCCGATTATCCCCGAAAGCAGGTCGATCCAGCTGAACATGCACATCGCTGGGGTTTATGCAGGGCAAGCTCCCATAAACGACATCCTGGAGTATCAAGCGGAAGCAAAACTGCTGACCATCAGCGGTAGTGAGCTCAAGGCTGTCGCGAAAGGGGAGTATCTCCAGAATATGGAGATGAATAAATGCAAGAGGGAAAGCAGTGTGATCATTCACTATCACATCTCCGGTCAGTTTACAGAGGACTGCAAACTGGAGATGCTGTTTGCCCCTGAGATTGATACGGATCAGTGTTATACGGATCGGGTGTGTTCCGATTCATCACAAAATTTTTCCGGGAAGTTACCTCCGACGACCTATCTGTATTTTCCAGTGGACGAGATGGTCGTGATGGAGTTTGAGGAGGGGATCCCGGCCGTCACCAGCGGGGAGAAAGTCATCGGGGGGGAGACATTACCATATCACTGGAACTGGAAGGTGGAGATGGTGGCCGACGATTCCGTGCATTTCAAGGTGCCTGTAGAAACAAGCACGGGGGAGACCATTCAATGTAGTGTGTGGGTTCCCGAGGAATCGGATCCCGTTGAGTAGGTCAGGAAGATCCGGGGAAGGGGATGGATCACAGGCAGCCTCTTCACCGCAGCATATCCTGATAACGTTGGTCAGCAGCAGTCCCCCCGGGAAATCCCCCCCTGTCTTACCTGCCAGGTCGTTCCAGGGCCTGTTTATTCCAGGATGATGCGGTAGTAGACCGTGAAGTCACCGGTATCGCTCTGGGCTGAATACTCTCCGCCATGCTTCCAGCTGTTCTCCTCTGAAGCATCATAGGGATGGGAAATCACTAAGGTAGAACCAATATTGGATTGCCTGCTCATCGAGTCAAATTCGTAGCCGGTCACCTGGACAAGCAGACTACCGAAGAATTCGCCATGGTCCCCGGAATAAAAATATTCACTTTCTGGATGAAGATAAAGATTGTTTATCTGATGCTCCCCCACACTCCACTGGTAGTTTCTCCAGGCGGCTCGACCTGAGATAGTAAAAAGGAAGGTCAGTTCTCCCTCCCCGTCTCGATCATGGATATTTTCAATCTCAATCTTATAAAACTGGACCGCATTAATTCTGGGGGATCCGATCGTATACATATTGTTGTGCTCTACGGACTCCTCAACTTCATTGAGAGGGTCCACAAGCAGTTGGATTTCATCCTGCCATAAGTGCATTTCTGAGGGGGAGAGTTCCAGGGTCATCAATGCACTCAGTCTGGGCTGAATCGTCTCCATCAGCTGGACCTTTTCTTCCCCCCCATCTACACTCCGGCTGATCCGGATCAATGGGTTTTCCACCGGCGGGCAGGCGCAGCCCTGATTGCTAATTTCTGCAAAAAGGGTGTGGTTAGCGGGATCAATCCAGGCCTCCTGGATGCGCAGATCGGGCTGACCGGGAACCCAGCGTTTTATGTGATCTATGACTTCCAGGTAGCGATCCTGCTGGTTGCTGTCCCGGAGATGGACCGCGATTTGATCTGTAGTGAGCGTTTCTGTCCCGTGGTAGGTTAATGGGATTTGGGCAGTTCCTGAACCCGAGCCTATTTGGGTTGGGGCTGAATATACTTGGGCGACCTCCTCCCCGTTCTGGTACGCCCGGACATCGATCGAGGCAATTTCTTCCGGGACGTTCAAATACCGAATTAGGATCCGCTCTCCCGCGCC
Organism: uncultured Anaerolineales bacterium; assembly: GCA_964621835.1. Taxonomy (GTDB): domain Bacteria; phylum Chloroflexota; class Anaerolineae; order Anaerolineales; family UBA11858; genus B10-G9. The sequence continues at coordinate 3,098 of CAZUMA010000010.1, forward strand.
GCCGCAGTTGTTGTTCCAGCTGACCAGGGCAACCCCGGTTTGCTCTTCACAGGCTTGTCCCTGGTAGCGCAGGGTATTGCTGGGTGGAGACTCAACATTTCCTCGGTAAGCGGTGACATGGTAGGCGTATTCCTCGCCGCAGAGAGGGTCCGTCCACCAGGGGGAAATCGGGAGGGCCTGCCCATCCGGAGGGACGCTGGCGACCAGAATATGGTCCCGGTAGATTCGGAATCCCTCGATCTCGCCGGGGTCCCCGGCCCACCCCCACAGGAAAGAAGCCTGGTTGTTCAACCGGATCTCACTGAACTGCATCGGCGCAGGAATATCTGAGTGAACCTGGATGATCCGGTAAGTAAATTTGAACCCCTCGCCTTCCTGGGCGTAGCCCTGGATGATCTGACCATTCCACTCCTCAAGGGGGTGACTGGTATTCAACCTGCCGATCAAATGGCGTTTTTCATTTCGGTACCCACTGCATTTCAATGAATATTCCAGTGCTTGATTTCCTTCCATGGTTATTTCAAGGCTGGCGTCCCCACCCATATAATCGGCAATATTCCACTGGTTTTCCCCGGAAGTGGACAAAAAGCCGCTTTCTGGAATTCTCTGGTAGGGGGATCCGGCGATTGAACTGTAGCACACCACCCGGTCATAGGATTCCGCCACTTCAAATCCGAGAGCCTCGAATTTGATCCGGCGGGAGCTTATTCCAGGACGATCCAGGTTGCCAAGCCCTCCAAAGATAACCCCGGCTAATTGGAAATCGGAATCGTACGGGGTTGGTTGGAGGTCAGGATGAGGCGGGGATCCGCCTGGGCCATCCTCCCGGGCAATTCCCTCACCAGGGGATGCCAGGCTTGCTGGACCAGGGTTGAAAATACCAGGGGCGGGAGCTGTCTCCCCCTTGATTGGGTCCGCGGCCACGGGGTCCTGGGTTCCTTCCTCAACCTGGATGTCCAAAGCGGCCTGCCCGGTATCCCCCTGGTTGTTAAAAGCACGCACCAGCAGCCTGTACGAGCCTGCTGCCACTGGCTGCCAGCCGAGGGCAACAGAGAATTTGTGGTCTGGCTGTATGGATTCCTCCAGGCTGACCAGGTGGAGATTTCCCTCCTGCATTTCCCACAATTCCACTTTCGTGATCTTGTTTTTCTCGTCCCGAGAGGTTGTTTGAACAGATACCGGCTGGGCGGGGGAAATCGGCTCTCCAGGGGTTGGGGAGTGAATGGTGACCAGCGGACGGGATGCCGGCTGCTGCAGAAACAGGAAGGCTCCCAATCCCAAGATAATAACCCCCAGGACAGCTGCAGCGGTCCCCGCCAGGATCAGTATTCGTTTCAGAATGTCTTTGAACATTGGCAGCACCTTTTCCGCATCACCCCTTATTGAACGCAGTATTGGATCTGGACATTGCCGCTTTTACTCTCGGCAAAATTGCCTTTGGTGTCCCAGGCCTTGACATAATACTGCAGGATCAACCCGGCATAGGGGTCCTTGCTGGCCTTGAGCTGATTGGGCCCTACGGTCACCTGGTAATTCTTTCCCCCGGTGTTGTTCATCAGCAGGATCTGCCAGCTGCCTTTTTCACTGCCCTTGATCACACGGTAGTAGAGCTTGACCTCGGAAAGACCTGAGGTGTCACTGACCTTTGCGCTGAGGGTGGTGCTGTCTGGCTGACAGGGGGGCACAGAGATCGGATTCTCGGAGGAGGCCAGGTTATTAATCGAGGGCGGTGTGGTGTCTGGACGCGGTGTGGGGGTATCCGTTGGTGGGCGCGGTGTATAGGTTGGTGTGAGTGTCGGCGTATCCGTTGGGGGTTCCGGCTCTGGTGTCCCTTCGATGCACAGGCTTCTTACACTGGATGCCGGGCCGGTCGTGTCCGGGACATAGGCAAGGACCCGCCAGTAATAGCAGGTGCCTGCCGGAAGCGGCCAGGTGCGGCTGGTGGTCGTGTGGTCGAGGGTTGTGAACCCCCAGCTGATGTCAGAAAACGAGGGGTCTCCTGAAATGTCCACCTGGTAGCTGTAGGGATGGCAGCTCTCATCCGGATAAGACCATGCAAAGGTGGGATCCGAGGTCAGGGTGGCGCCGTCAGCCGGTCCAACCAGCACGGGCGCGACCAGGTCTGCGGCTGCGCACTGTCCATCCAGGGGAACCGGGGGAGTAAGTGTCGTTTGAATCTCGTTGTTCCCCTCGTCGCTTTCTGGCACCATCTCCCCAGCATCGATCACGCATTTGACCACCTGGGGCCAGGTGGGCACCGGGGAGAGGGAGGCGGAGGTGAAATTCCCGCTGGTCCCTGATTCAAAGACTCGGTCTGCCCCAATATTGGAATGGGAGACCCGCGCCAGCTCCGATTCGGAGGGGCCGACATAGATATCCAGCCAGACCTCACGGCCCTCCGGGGAGGTGGCTGCGCCTAAATTGCTGTAGTCGCAGCGGATTTGGTCTGAGCCAACCAGGCTCAGGTCGGTCAGGGTGAGGTCGGGCTCTGGGAGCGCCAACTCCCCGAGGACTTTGACATTTACCTGGGCTTTGCTGAGGGTCGGGCCGTCCTCCCCGCTGACAGCGATTTCGATGGTGTATTCCCCCGGGGAATCAGGGATCCATTCGTTCTCCAGGCTGATCAGCTTTTCCCCGGAGTCAGGAAAACGGCTCTGCTGGATTACCTGATCATTCACCCGGATGGTGAACTGCTGGAGACTATCACCTCCGGTGGTGTTGGATATGATCGGGATCGGGGTGCCTGGAAGAAACTCGTCACCGGAAAGTGGATAATCGATCCATGTCCGGTAGATCACCTCACCCTCTTCCATACAGGCTGAGAGTCCAAAGAGTGCGGCAGCCAGAAAGAGCACAGCGAATTTCCGAAGTGTGGGGGAGTGGGTTTTCATTTTGAATCCTCGCTCGCGACTAAGAGTGGGAACCAGGGAAGGAGGCGAAAGAATACCCTCCCGACTATCCCTTGTCTTTTAGTGTAAGGGAAAGAGGACATCAAGTCAACGATATCACAAATTTGGTACAATACAGGCAGCCTGAAATGGGGGGATCTGACAGCCTAATGTTTCCTGATATCGGCTGAGGGCTGAAACTGGATCTCCGCATATTCAACACGCTTGGGGAGGTGCTGATGGTCAAAAAAGTCATCCGCCGGATGCTTGTGTTAGCGAGCATATTTCTTGGAGGAGTTTCCCTGGTGGGGGCTGCACTGGCTGTTTTTGCAGCAGGACAGCCCGCCCCTTCGATTCCGCTGGTGAACATCCACACACCGACTAAGGGTCAGCAGATTGGCATGGACCAGCTGGTCTCGGTTCAAACCACGGCCCGGGATGAAAGCCACAAGATCGTCAGCGTAGAACTGTGGAAGGTGCAGGCGGGAAATCTGCAGCTGATCAGCAAGGAAGAAGCCATAAATCCTGCCCGGACCTTCTCAGTGCCCCTGGGCTGGCAGGCCCAGGATGCGGGTTCATACCGGCTGCTGGTGCGTGCTTTCAACGATCAAGGGATGGCAGGTCAGGCAGCTGTAGATGTTATTGTGGGAAAGCAGCCCAGAGGGGGAACAAGCTTCCTTGTGGAGGGAGAGACCCCGCCTGTTCCCGGCAGCTTCGACACCGCGGCGCCGGATGATTTTGGGCTCAGCGCTGACCCGGTAGTTTCCGCCGGGGGTGGCAGTTCGCCGCTGCCTCAGCCGGAGCCCGTACCCCCGCCCGAGGCATCCGGGAGTACATTTCTGGCGGGGATATTCCAGGGACTGGGGGATCTTTTTGTCCCACAGGCCTATGTCACCCAGGTTGAATTGGAAGCATTGGATTTTGAGGTGACTGAGAGCTATGACCGGGTGGTCTGCTATGGATTTATCGCCCGGGCCCCTTTTCAAAGATTTCCAGAAAACGGCTTTTTCGAGGCCACGGATCAATATCACTGGAATATTGCAGACTATCTTGGCGGGGAAAACAGCCTTCCACTGACGATCCCAAGAAATCAGCCGCTGGATCTTGCCCTCGAGTGCAGCGGGTACCGTGACCAGGAATTTCACTTCCTGGGGAGGATGGATACATCCCATCCCCGGGAGGATTGGAACGGCCAGGTAATCCACAGCCAGACAGATGAAGGGGAGGGGTTTACTTTTAGCTACCGGATTAACCTGGTGGGTTCAAACCTGGAAGCGCCCTACCAGCTTCGTCAAATCACCTGGGGCAGCAGACGGTACCTCCACTGGCGTTGGGATGGGGATCCGGGCGAGATTGACGGCTTCAGGATCTACCGGGACAATGTCCTGGTTGCCAGCGTTCCAGAGCGGGTTCCGTTCTTGATGCCGCAGTGGTGGACAGTGCCTCCCTGCGGAGAGGAATATGCCTACCATGTGGCTGCTTATCGGGGGGATCAAGAATCCCCCCCGAGTGATTTTCTCCGCTTTCAGGGGGGGCTGTGCCAGGGCCTGGCCTCAATCAGCCTGTCCAACGGCCTCCCCAACTGCGGGGGCACGGGCCGGCGGTTTTTAATCCAGTACAACCTGCCGACCGGGGAACCGGCTTCGATGGGGATTCGCGTTTTCCGCAGCGGCCTGCGCGTGGAAAAAATTGTTTCCACGCACACCGAGATTCAGCCTGGTTCGGGTACAGTCCAGCTGGCCCTGACCTACCATGGATCGGACCCCATCACCACCGATCAGATTGCAGTGCATCTTTATGACCAGGCCAACCAGGATTTTTATGTCAAAGCGTTTGACCGCGTGATGTCCTGGGAGCCAGGAAAACCTGATCTTACCGTGAAAGACGCCTGGCTGGAACCTGATCTGCAGAAGCTGAATGTCCTGATCAGGAATGAAGGCTGCGCCTGTCCGCCTGTGGATGAGCCGATCCTGGAAATTGTCCGGGAAGCTGATGGCTGGACCGGGTTCGATGAGCTGCCCGGCAAGCTTTATGCCCGGACCCAATCCCTTCTGGCGATCGATTTAGCTCCAGAAGAGATGCCGTTATGGGAAAAGCAGATTACCCTCACCGTGGATCCCCTGGGTGAGGTCGATGAAGTCGATGAAGGAAACAATCGCTACGTTGTGGGGCAGGGCCTGGCAGTTATTCCGGAGCTTGAGCGGGAGTACCGTCAGCCTGAGCTGTACCTGCAAGCTGGGGAACAGTCCCGGCTGCCTGATCCGGATCTGCTGCCGGGGATAGACCCGGATCTGCCTCCCCTGGAACAGCTGCGAGAGCTGTTCCTCTGGCTTCATGAAGATTTTTCTTCCTATTCTGCCGGGGGGGATACCATCGGCCAGACGACCGTGGAAGAGCTGCTGGAGCTCAGGGAGCTGGGGGGGTGCCACGATTACGGCCTGCTCTTCAGTGCCGGGGCCAGGGCGCTTGGTTTTCCCGCAGTGATGGTGGAAACCTACCGTCTTTCCTGGATGAGGGCCTATCAGGAAGGATCGCTGGAGGGCGGCTACCAGGGCCACATCTTTGTTGAGGTATACCTGGGGGACCGCTGGGTCCTGGTGGATCCAGTAAGCGGCTGGTATGTTGCTGAGGGCTATGACCCTGGCCAGCAGGTGATTCCACTCCCGGAGCCATCGTCGGATCCTCCCCAGGAGCGGGATGGACATTATGTGGATTTACGGGGGACTGACAGCTGGGCGATGGGGATATACAGCGTTGAGGACCTCAACCAGCGCATGGAGGAGGTCGCCGAGGCCTTCGATCCTGCGGCGATCAGCTTCCCGCAGTACACCTTCCAGCGCTTTGAATGAGCTGGAAATCGTTCCCTTTCCAGGCCCCGGGGAATTACTCCAGGTTGATCTTAAATGTTGCCTCGTAATCCCCTTTACTGCTTTCAATCGTATAGGTCCCACCCTCCTTCCAGCTTCCCAGCAGGGTGTACCCTGAATTCTCAAGGGAAGGGTTGGGACTGCCGTCCGCGGTAAGGTAAAACTGAACGATTCCCAGGCTGGTGATATGGGGGGGAAATGTATCGGTCTCGTTTCCCCAGATCCTGATCGCCACGCCGTCATTCCCGGAAAGGGTGGGACTGAGCCTGAGATCCGTGTTGTGCACTCCGGGTCCCCAGTTGAAATTTCGATTTTGTTCGTAAAGATACTGGTAGGTTCCCTCCTGCGCTCTGGAGACCTGGAAATAGAGCTCCCATTCCCCGGCGTTGAAGGTGTCGTGGTCATTAAAAACCTCAAACTGGGTGAACTGGACGTTTTTGAATCTGGCTGAATCGATCAGGTACTGGTTGTTCTGTTCATTGGATTCCTCGACTCCGTTTAAGGGATCCACTGTCAGGACGATCGGTTCGGTCCAGAGCTCCCTTTCGGCAGGGTTGATATCAAAATCCAGGGTTTTTCGGGACAGCGCGGAAAGGGCTGACGTGTTGAGCGTGAACAGCTGGCCGTCTGCTTCCCGCGAGATGGCAATGGACGTGTTTCCTGCCTCCCAGCAGCCCCGGTTGTCATATCTGAACTTGAGCTGATTATCATCCAAATCCATTTTTGCCTGCGCGATGGCCAGGTCCGGTTGGCCGGGATTCCATTCCAGGAGCATATCAAAAGCCTGGCTGTAAAACTGTCCGTAGTGATTGTTTTCCAGGTACACTTCAACCCGGTTGGTGACGATCGGGTCGGGGTTGGTCGAGATCGCGTCAATCTTTGCCACGCCGGTCCCATGCTGGATCCTGGGGCGGCCCCCGTGAACTTCTGTGATCAGCTGCTGGTCAACAAAAAATCGGACACCCAGGCGGGTGGGCGAAAAGGGGATCTCAGGAGTTCCGTAGCGGTACTTGATCAGCAGGGTGTTGCCTGAGGATCCGCAGGGATGGCCAATCAGCTGGGGAGCTTGGATAAGGTCTGTAAACCCGCACGCTTCCCCTTGAAAATTGACCGGACTGCTCGGGGCTGATTCGATGCCATCTTTATAAGCCGTGAGATGGTAGATGAATTCTTCACTGCAGGGCGGCTTGGTCCACCACCCCGTGATCATCTGGGACCGCTCGTCAGCGGGCAGCGTCATTACAAGGTTCTGATTGCGGTAAAGGTGGAAGCCGTCGATCTCCGCCTCATCCCCTTCCCAGGCCCACATCAGGTTGGTGTGCTGGAGGAAGGGAGCAGCAAGAAACGGGTCCGGGGCGGGAATGGACTCGCTTTTTAATGCAATCCGGTAGGAGACCGAAAAGGATGTTCCCCCCTGGGAGTCTTTTTGAATCACCTGGCCGTTCCAATCCGAGGAGGGATGGCTGATCTGCACTTTCCCCAGGTATTCCGGGACGCTGCCAATCTGCTCCCGACCCCGGCAGGAAAGGTAGAGGGGCAGCTCCTCACCGGAGGGGACGGCGATCTCCAGCCTGTTCTGACCCCCGAGGTAGGCTTGCAGATTCCAGCTGTTCTGGCCATCCGTCCCAAAGGACCCCACCTGGGGGACACGGTTGGGAACCTGGCCCATCAGGCTGTAGTAGCAGTAGACCTGGGCATAGTTATTTACGACCTCAAAGGACAGGATCTCAAACTTGACCGGGGTGGGGGGGAAATAGGCTTCCACAACGAAGAAAGGAGCAACCAGGTCAAAGAAGATCTCCCCCGGGTCGTTCGGAGGGGAGGGATCCGGATCGGGGTCCGGGGGTGGGGTGTTTCCCCCCTCTGGGACTTCTTCCCCTTCGCTTCCGGGAGCTGCTTCCCCGATCGGGGGCGAAGGATCCATTCCAGCAGGAGCTTCCTCTTCCTCAGGTTCCTCAACTGCTGCCTGTTCGACAATTACCAGGTCAACGGAAGCCTGGCCGGAGTCCTCCTGCCGGTTAAAACCGCGGGCAATCAGCCGGGAGGTACCGGCAGCCTCGGGCTGCCAGGCGAACTGCAGCGAATAGGAGGGCAGAGGTTCCGGCGGTTCATCGGCGCTGATCAGCCGGAATTTCCCTCCCACCAGCTCCCAGAGCTCGACACGGGTGATGGGGTAAACAGGATCACTGACCGTCAGATCAACGCCTGTGGTGGCCCCGGCCTGGATTTGCGAGCCGCTTGAAGGAGAATGGATCGTGACCTGCGGGGCGCTTTCCCGGGGTTGAAGATAAGACACTGCTGTAATGGCAAGAACCCCAAGCAGCAGCACCCCGAGGAAAATTCCCCCGATGATGAGCATGCGCTGGATGACTTTCTTGGCCATGGAAGTCTCCTCGGTTGATAGGAAAGTCCAGATTGATCTCCTTTAGCAGAGCGTTTCCCATTCTTTCCCGGCTTGGGGAACACTCCCGAGATCTCAAAAAGTTCCCTGACCCCTGCAATCAGGGACAGTCGCAGTAGGCATCGCCAGCCTTGTTCAGCGGCTGCGTCCAGGTGCCGCCTGCTTTGAGGCACTTTGTTTCATTAAGGTCCTTGGTGCAGACCAGCGGTTCCCGGGTCGGGGGCGGGGGGGTTTGAGTTGGAGGGCGGACCCTGACATCGGTATCCTCCGGGTTCACTTTGGTTTCAATCACCGAGGTCGATGCCCAGCAGTACAGATCCAGCTCGAGGTCGCGGATGTACCACCACAGCGGCAGCTCCGGTTCTGAGCGAGCAACAATTTCCACCTCGCGGCCGGCGAGGAATCCAGTCACGGTCTGATAGTTCGTGCCGGGCCCAAACCGGCAGAATCCGTCTTTAGAGAAACTTCCGCGAGAGCCAGCGGGTTCCGGGGTGGGGGTTGCGGTGGGTGTATCCGGGGCGGGAAGGAACTGGTAATCCCAGCCAAAGTTTAGATCCGGGACCGTCCCGCTGTCTCCCAGGGAGACCTCGTGTTCCGCGATCTCAGCGCCCCGAACCGGGTAGGTCCACCCGCCGGGAATTAAAATCGTATCGTTTGGCGGTGCAAGGGGGTCCACGGAAACGCAGTAAACGCCCGGGTATACCCCTGAAAAGTTGTAATTTCCGGAGGCGTCGGTCAGCTGGGTGTCCAGTTCACTCCCGGGGCAGGCTCCCACCCCCAGGCGAACTTCAACATTTTCAATCCCGGGCTCAGCCGGGTCATAGACCCCATCGGCTGAAAGTCCTCCCTCGGGCAGCTCAATGCAGCCGGGAGGGATGATGGAGCTGGTGCCCTCCGGAACCGCGCAAAGGTCATGCCAGACCAGGCCGCTGATTGTCCCATCTGCCAGGGGGAGGCCCTGGAAGCGGAAGTTGATTTCCGTAAGGGAGACTCCCGGTTCGAGGATCAGGTCATAGGATTCCGGATCAAAGGTTTCCTGGAGGGGAGATTTGGCCAGGCAGTATGTCCCCGCCGGGATGTTGGTGAGTTCATAAGCTCCCCCCTCTCCAGACTCCACCGTTTCAATTTCTGCTGTGCCCGGGCAGGGGCCTTCTTTGAGGGTCAGCATGGCCCCCCGCACCCAGCCTTCCCCGGGATCCCGCAAGCCGTTCTCATTCTCATCAATGTATGTGTATCCGCTGATCGATCCCATTCCTGTTTCCAGTTCCAGCGCGCCCCGGTCGCAAGCCGCCCCCTGGGGGCGTGCTACCCCTCTCTGGTCCTCGGCGAGGCAGCGGTCCGGATCGCCGGTATCGATCGCCGGGCTGGAAGGGTCAAGGGCATGGCTCAGGCCGGCCCCGCCATTGGCTGCAGCTGGCTGCAGCAGCGGGTCTGAACTGGTGAGATCATCCATCCCGGAAAATCCGCAGCTGGCGCCATCATCGATGTTGAATCCCAGGGAGTCCAGCGGCAGTCCGGCGCAGCTGCTGCCAGTGTTTCCGGCAACGATCGAGCTGCGGATTTTAATTTCCGTCCCGCCGTTGACATGGATCCCTTCCCCGCTGTTTGCAGCCACGGTGATAAATTCCAGCATCAGGTTGCCGGTATTGTAAATCCCGCCGCCGGATCCTCCTCCGGCGCTGTTGCCGCTGATGGTGGTGTTGCGCAGCAGCAGCCCCCCCAGCGGCCCTTCGTTGTAAAACCCTCCCCCCGGTCCTGTGGCAGCATTCCCGGTGACACTGCTTTGATACAGCTGGACCAGGCCGCCGCTGTTGAACACCCCGCCGCCCTGGGCAGCGGTGTTGTCCTTATACCAGGTGCTGTAGTGGATCGAGGAGCCGCTCTCCCAGGTGTAGCTTGCTCCGCCGTTGTCTGCGGCGTCGTTTTCCTCAAGCAGCACCGAGGTGAACGTGGCTGTGCCGTTGTTCCAGAAAGCACCCCCGTAAAGACCCGCGCTGTTCATCTGGAAGTCGACATCTGTGATGGATACCGTGGCGTCCTCGTCGATAAACAGCGCCCCCCCGTGATCCTCGGCTTGATTGCCAATGAAAACGGTGTCGCTGACAGTCAAAGAGGAGAATTCATGGGTGTAGATCGCCCCGCCGTAGCGCGCGGTGTTTTCTAAAAAGTGGCCGTTGTTGACGGTCAGGTCGCCGGTATTGAAAATGCAGCCCCCGCGGGCATCTCCCATCCCGCCCGGGGGCATTACTGCGCTGTTATAGTTGCAGGTGAAATCATTTAGGGTCAGCTGGGTTTCATTGAGGATCCCGGCCCCGATAATTGTCTCATTGCCGGTCAAGAATACCATCTCCATCTCCACCACAGCGGGACTGTGGACATGCAGCGCCCTATCCCCGTCGCCGTCGATTGAAGGAGCGCCGGTGCCGATCAGGGTCAGATCATCGGTGATATCCAGGTCCCCGGTATCCGCGGCGTCCTCATCCGGGCCGTGGCGGGTCAGAATGTACCCCCCCGCGGGGAGGTGGATGGTTTGGTGTCCTGCGCAGGCATTGGCGTTCTGCACCGCTTCCCGCAGGGAGCAGTCTCCCGCGCTGCAGACCCCATCCGCGGTATCGTCCTCCTTGGTGACATAATAATCTGACACGCCGCAGTTGGGGACAGGGGCGCAGGCAGAAAATACGCCGCTAAGGAGTATGAAAAATGCACTCACTAGCCAGATCCGGTTGGTTTTCATCGCTGTGCCACCTCCTGCTGACAGGGTGAAGCGGGTAACCTAGCTGTAATTGGATGGAAGGTAATCAACAAAGGATAAGGAAGAAATTCAGTAAGGGCAATCCACTTCCATTCTACCAAGAAAACCGCGCTTCCCGAACGGGAACCGGGTGTTTTTTTATTGAATAATTTAACTCACCGTTAACAGCGCGCCAGCCGGAGCTGTGAAATAATGAAAGAGAAATTGAAATGGGGCAATTTTTAGCAGCAGCTTCCCGGTGCAACCATTTTAGGGTTTTTGCGTATATTTAACACGGCAGGGGGGAGCTTTGTTATACTGATAATATAGAGGAAATTCCCTTGATAAGGATTATGGAGTAAGGGATTATCGCAAGTTAAAGGAGAGAAAGGATGGATAAACAGCGCAGGACCAGCATTATTGGCGGGGCTATCTTGATCGTGGTTGGCGCCGTTTTATTTTTAGCCCAGATCCTGCCAGGATTTACAATCCAGTTTTCCTGGCCCTGGATCGTTATCGGGGTGGGGCTTTTCCTGTTTGCCCTCGGGGCTGCCTTGGGGGAACCCGGCATGGCGGTCCCGGCAACGATTGTCAGCGGGATCGGCGGCATTCTGACTTATCAGAACATGACCGGCAACTGGGAAAGCTGGACCTTCGCCTGGACGTTGATCCCGGGGTTTGTCGGCTTTGGCATCCTGATCATGAACCTGCTGGGGGGCGAGGATAGTTCGATGAAGGACGGCCTGACCCTGATGCTGATTAGTCTGATCATGCTGGCTGTGTTTGGATCGTTTTTTGGCGCTCTGGGGATGGCCGGGAACTACTGGCCGGTCTTGCTGATCCTGCTGGGCCTGATTCTGCTGGGCCGGACCTTTTTTGGTGGCGGCAGGAATAGCTGAGGAGGCTGCAATGAGATCAAGTCGTGTATTCTGGGCAATCCTGCTGGTGCTGATGGGGGTGCTGCTGCTGGCGAACAACCTGGAATTGCTGAGTTTCAACGCCTGGGACCTTTTCTGGCCGTTGTTTTTGATCCTGCTGGGCGCCTGGTTTCTTGCCGGGAATCTGATCAAGGGGGAGAGCGTTCCCCTGGAAGAGGTGTCCATCCCGCTGGATGATGCTCAAGAAGCCCGGATCGTGGTCAAGCATGGTGCGGGAAGGCTGCATGTGGACAGCAGCGCGGAGCCCGGGACCCTGGTCTCTGGATCGTTTACCAACGGGCTGGACGCGGACGTCAAAACCCTGGGATCGCAGCTGGAAGTGGTCATGCGGCCGGGGAGAGAAGGCTGGATGTTTCCCTGGAATTGGGTCTCCGGCCAGGGGCTGCACTGGGATTTTGGATTCACCGCGGCGATTCCGCTGGACCTCACATTTGAAACCGGGGCCGCGGAAACCCGCTTGAATTTGGAAACTCTTCAAGTCAGGAACCTGACCCTCAAGACCGGGGCCAGCTCAACAGAGATCACCCTGCCCGCACGGGCTGGGATGACCCAGGTCAAAATCGAAGCGGGCGCAGCCGCAGTGAACATACGCGTGCCGGATGGCGTTTCCGCCCGGGTGGAGGCGGAAGCCGGCCTGGCCTCTGTGGAGGTGGATACCTCACGGTTCCCCGGGGAAGGAAAATACTTCCAGTCCAGCGATTATGACTCTGCTGAGAATAAAGTCCACATCCGCGTGGAAACCGGATTGGGATCAATACAAATTCGTTGAGGGACCCTCGATCGGGGCGTCCCTGCCAGTTCATCAAAAAGGAGCGCTAGAGGGAAACGATGTTCGGCAATAAAAATCAGAAAATTAGTTTGCTTGAAGGATCTGCGGGCGAGATTCAAGCCGGGAAAACGGTGGTGTATCCCGAATCCCGGGCGGTCCAGTTGGGGGGGAACCACTGGGGCTGGATCTGGAATCGGCCTCACCGCCTGATTGTCCGCCATGGAGAGCAGGAGCGCATCCTGCCAATCATCAATCTCAACCGCTGGATCCAGATGCTGCTCTACGGAGCTGCCGCTGTGTTTGGGATCCTGGGCGTATTGCTCTGGAAACGAACTAATAAAGAGGTGCCAAATGAAGGATAAATTTGAGAAAATCGCGGATCGATCCGCAAAAAATGAAGAACAATCGCTCAAGCTGCTGGAAAAACTGGCTGATGTCGCCAGTGCTGAGGCGGTCTTTTCAAGCCCTATCGAGGTGGGAGAAACCCGGGTGGTGACTGCCTCGGAAGTGCAGGTGGGCATGGGATTCGGGTTTGGGCTGGGCAGCGGCCCTGAGGTGACATCAACCGCGCAGGAAAAAGGGCTCACCTCCGAGAAGCAGGAGGAAACAGGCATGGGCGGCGGCGGCGGAGGGGGAGGCGGTGCCAGCGGCCGGCCAATTGCAGTCGTCACCATCCGCGAGGATGGCGTGGTGGTGGAGCCAATTCTTGATACCACCAAGATTGCCCTGGCCTTATTAACCACCATTGGGAGCATGCTCTTTATGCTCTCAAAAATGAAAAAGTAAATCCCAGATCGTGACCCGGAAAAATCCTTACAGGCTCTGCACGTGGGAGGGAGAGGAAGCCTGCAGCGATTGCACGCTGGGGTCCTCCCTCAACTGCCGGATGAATTGGGGGGACCTGGTTTATTTCGCCGTCGTCTTCCTTCCCGGCATGGCGGCAGGAGCGGCAGGGATGATCCGGGGCGGGTACGGCTGGGCCCTGGCTGCCTGGATCGGGTACATGCTTTTTTTCTTTAATGTCTGGGAGACCTATGTGCTCTGCCGCCACTGTCCCTTCTACGGGGAAAACAGCCGCATTCTGCACTGCATCGCCAACCACGGGATGATAAAAATCTGGAAGTACCAACCCGGACCGATGACCCGCTGGGAGCAGGTCCAGTTTCTAATCGGGGCGGGGCTGCTGGTGATTTTTCCTTTGCCGTTTTTGATCCTTGGTGGGGAGATGCTGCTTTTGGTCCTGACCATCCTGGGGATGGGCAATTTTATATTCAGCCTGTTCAAACAGGTCTGCCCCCGGTGCCTGAATTTCTCCTGCCCGCTGAACCGCGTTCCAGCTGGGATCCGTGATCAGTACCTGGCCCGGAATCCAGTCCTGGCAGAAGCCTGGCAGACCGGGGACAGGGAAAGCACAGCTAACTAAATTAAAATAGACGGAGAGAAACAGAATGGTAGAACTTCAAGAAGAACCCAAATGCGCTGACTGCCCCCTGCGGCAGAAAGCCGAAGCCCGGCCAAAATCCCTCCTGGGGTGGTTCTGGCGCTGGCACACCACCTGGTGCCCGGGGTGGAAAGAGTACCAGGAATACCTCAAGGCAGTAGAAGGCTAAGGGATTTTTCTGCCTGGGGACTGCGATCAGGGCTCCAGGTGGAGAAACCGCTGTAGAACTTCCTGGGTGGTCCGGTCGGACCGCTCGGGGACAAACTGCAAGCCGTAAAAATTCCGGGCAGGATCATAGAGGATATAGGGGACCCCGTTTTTTTTCGCCAGGATGATGAAATTTTCCGGGACGCGGGCGAGGAAATCTCTGTGTTCCGCAAATACCTGGAGGGATTCCACGCCTGCAAAGATCCCTTTTTTCACCGGCATTGAGAGCGAGAGGGGTAATCGCTCCTGGGTGACGGCCTCTGAAAGGCTGGCAACCCTCCCGCCGAAGATCTGCCCGAGAATCTGGTTGCCGTAGCAGATCCCCAGCACCGGGTGCTTCCAATCCCGCAGCCAGCTGAAATGCATCTCAACATTTTCCCGGGTATCCGGGAGCGAGAGGGAATAAGTAACATCCAGAGGAACGCCTGTGAGCAGTACAGAGCGGAACAGGGCCGGATCCGGCACATCCCCGGAATACCCCGGCAGCACCTGGACGGGGATCTCCTGCTGCTGGATGAGGTCCTTGAGGGGGTGAATGAAATCGGGGTTGGGGCCTGGATGGGTGTTGATGATCAGTACGTGCGTGGTCATGCGCTCCTCCAAGAATTTGTGATTAGATTATACTGGAAGTGTCCCGGAGCGGGGAATTACAGCTGAAATGCTGGCACGGGTTTTGCATCCAGGAAGGGAGATAAGCCAGGACCCTGGGGAATGGTTTCCAGATTGATTCATACAATGTGTTAACGCCAGCTTGCTATAATAATTTCACATTTTTAATGGTAGAAGCAGGGCAAAATTTGACAAACAATCCATAAGGATGGTGTTTCGATGATGCGTTTTGACCGTTTTACAGAACGGGCGCAAGAAGCAGCCCAGCGGGCTGCGGAAATCATCCAGCGCTATGGACACAATCAGATTGATACCGAACACATCCTGCTGGCGCTGATCGAGCAGCCGGAAGGAGCGATATCCCAGATTCTGAGCCAGCTGAACATCCAGGGCGCTGAATTGATTGAACGGCTTGACTATATCCTCAAAAATACCCAGAAAGCGAGCATTTTTGGCAGCCGCGGAGCGGGCCAGGTGTTTATCACCCCCCGTGTGAAGCGGATTGTTGATGTGGCCAATCAGGAGGCCAACCGCCTCAAAGATGAGTTCATCTCCACCGAGCATCTTTTCCTGGCCATTCTGGATGAAAAAAATACCCCGGCAGCACGCCTGCTGGATGGGGAAGGGGTCACCAAGGATCGGGTCTATAAGGCCATTGACCAGATCCGGGGCGGGCAGCGGGTCACGGACCCGAAAGCAGAAAGCCGCTACCAGGCCCTGGAAAAGTTCTCCCGCGATATGACCCAGCTGGCCCGGGAGGGCAAGCTGGACCCGGTGATCGGCCGGGATGCGGAGATCCTCCGGGTGATCCAGATCCTTTCCCGGAGGACGAAGAACAACCCGGTGATGATCGGGGATGCCGGGGTGGGAAAAACCGCGATCGTAGAAGGCCTGGCCCAGAAAATTGCCAGTAATGACGTCCCGGAAATTCTCTCAGGGAAGCGGGTGGTCTCGCTGGACATGGGATCGATGATCGCCGGATCCCGCTTCCGGGGGGAGTTCGAGGAGCGCTTGAAAGCAGCCATTGATGATGTCAAGCAGGCAGAAGGGGAGATCATCCTCTTTATTGATGAGCTTCACACCGTGGTGGGCGCCGGCGCGGCCCAGGGCGCCATGGATGCGTCCAATATGCTCAAGCCGGCCCTGGCCCGCGGGGAGCTGCAGTGTGTGGGAGCAACCACGCTGGATGAATACCACAAGTATATTGAGAAGGACAGCGCCCTCGAGCGGCGGTTTGCGCCGGTGTATATTGAAGAGCCTTCAGTGGAAGAGACCATTCAGATGCTGGAGGGCTTGCGGGATCGCTATGAAGCCCACCACAAGGTCCGCTTCTCTGATGAGGCGCTGGAAACCGCGGCAAAGCTTTCAGACCGGTATGTAACCGACCGGCATCTGCCGGATAAGGCGATTGACCTGATGGATGAAGCGGCTGCCAAGCTGCGTGTCGCGCTGTATTCCCTTCCTCAGGACTTGAAGGAACTGCAGTCGGAAATTGAACACCTCAAAAACGAGGAAGAGGCAGCCGGGCTGGAGCGTGATTATGAGCGGGCTGCAACCATGCAGACCCAGCGGATCCGCTTGGAAGAGGAGTTTTTCACAAAGCGGGACACCTGGGAATCTGAGCATGAACTTGATGAAGTGGTGGATGAACATGATGTCGCCGAGGTGGTCTCCCAGTGGACCGGGATTCCCATGACCCAGATGCTGGAAGCGGAGGCGGAGAAGCTTTTGAACATGGAAGAACGAATCCATGAACGGATCATTGGCCAGGATAAGGCCATCACCGTCATTTCCGATGCCATCCGCAGGGCCCGGTCGGGATTGAAGGATCCCCGAAGGCCGATTGGCTCCTTTATCTTTATTGGCCCATCGGGTGTTGGAAAAACCGAGCTGGCCAAGGCGCTGGCTGAGTTCCTTTTTGATGATGAGGATGCCCTCCTGCGCCTGGATATGAGTGAATACCGCGAGCAGCACACCGTTTCCCGGCTCTTCGGAGCGCCTCCCGGCTATGTGGGTTACGAGGAAGGGGGACAGCTCACCGAAGCCGTCCGGCGGCGTCCGTACCGGGTGATCCTGTTTGATGAAATCGAAAAAGCCCACCCTGAGGTCTGGAACGCCCTGCTGCAGATCCTGGACGATGGGCGGCTCACGGATGGGCAGGGGCGCCAGGTAGACTTCCGGAACACGGTGCTGATCATGACCAGCAACCTGGGCACAGAATATGTCAGCCGCTCAGGCAGCCTGGGTTTTCTATCAGGAGAGAACGGAGAAAACGGCAGGGAAAACCGGGAGAAGATTGAAAAAGCGCTCAAGGACGCATTCCGCCCGGAATTCCTCAACCGGATTGATGAGATTATTACCTTCTCGCCCCTCAGCCTGGAGGATATGGTTGAGATTGTCGATCTGCAGATGGAGGATGTGGAAGCCAGGCTGGCGGAAAATGGCCTGGAAGCGTCCCTGACCGAGGATGCCCGGCGCTGGTTGGCCGAAAAAGGCTTCAATCCCGACTTTGGCGCCCGGCCCCTGGCCCGCGCGCTCCAGAAATTTATTGAAAGCCCGCTCTCCAAGAAGCTGCTCCAGGGAGAATATAAGCAGGGCGATGTGGTCCTGGTCGATGTTGATCCCAAGGATGAGGATCATCTGATTTTCACCCGTCCAGCATCCTGAGCGGGTGCCAGGCGGCGTTCAGATTTGCATACCCTACCGGGCTGCGCCAACTCCATTGGCCGCAGCCCGTTTTTATATATGACCGGCTTGCCCCTGCTGGCAGAAAATCGGAAGGTGTTCCCCCGGGGATAAAGCTCAGTTGTCATTCTGATTCTTTTGCGCTACACTCATACCAACGGTAGCTTCCTGGCGTTCTTCCGGGGGTGGTTATGTTGTTCCAGAATTTTGTGTTCATCGGGATTGATCCTCCCGCAGACCCGCGGGAGATTACCTATGCTGCCCTGGACAGGGACCTGAAGCTGATTGCGCTTGCCCGGGGGGACATCAATGATGTTCTGGCTTACACAGGCGGCCAGCAGTCCGCGTTTGTGGGTCTGAACGCTCCCCGCCGCCCCAACCAGGGATTGATGCAGCGGGATTCCATCCGGGATTCCCTGCAGCCGGTTCCCAATCCGGGCCGCTGGACCTCATTCCGGGTCGCAGAATACATGCTCTTCATGCGCAACATCCGCATTCCCAGGACAGATCAGAATCCAACAGAGTGCCCGGGGTGGATGAGAACGGGTTTCACCCTCTACCGAAAATTAGCCGGGCTGGGGTATCTTGACTATCCTGCGGAGGATGCTGCCCAGCAGATGCTGGAAGTGTATCCTCATGCCTGCTACACGGTTTTACTGGAGCGGATCCCATTTCTGAAAAACACCCTGGAGGGCAGATTACAGCGCCAGCTGGTCCTGCATGCCCAGGAGATGGATGTGCCGGATCCCATGGAGATCTTTGAGGAGATCACCCGCTACCGGGTCATGCATGGGGACCTTCCCCTCGATCCGCTGTATGAGGTTGAGGAGCTGGAAGCGCTGATGGCTGCCTATACGGCCTGGAAAGCGGCCCTGCACCCCGAGAAGGTCAGCCGGATTGGCAATCCCAAAGAAGGGGAAATAGTTCTTCCTGTTCCCACGCTGAAACGGAAATATTCCTGATCCCCCAATTTTTTCAGGCCTGCTGAGAACCCATTCACTCGTTAAGGAAGCGTGTATGAGAAACCATGATGTCAAGTTCCTGATCAACCCCAATGCGAATCTGGGACGGGCCTGGCGCCAGGCAGCCGATCTCCGGCCGATCATGGCTGAATACGGTGGGGCGGACTGGGCGGGATCCGTCTACCCCACCCATTCCATCGAACTCACCCGGCAGGCGATCAGGGAGGGGTATCCGATGGTGATCGCCGGCGGGGGAGACGGCACGGTGCATGAGGTGGTGAACGCGATTATGGAGGTGGAGCCGGAACAGCGTCCCCGCCTGGGTGTGGTTCCCCTGGGATCCGGCAATGATTTTTCCAGCAGCATCGGCATGAAGGAAGAACCCTGGAATGCCCTGCGGCAGATTTTCAGCGGCCAGGTTCGCAAGGTGGATGTCGGCTGCATCGACGACGGGTTAGGCAGGCGGGAATACTGGATCAATACGGTCGGGATCGGGTTTGATGCCATCGTGACCATTTACTCCCACCAGCTTCCGATTGTCCGGGGATTTTTGATGTATTTTATGGCGGTGATGAAGACCATCTTTCTCAATCATGATCCGATCAACATGACCATCCACCAGGACGGCAGCCCTGCCAGGCAGGAGCAGCTGCTGATGCTCACCCTCTGCAACGGCGGCAGGGAAGGGGGAGGTTTTCAGCTGGCCCCGGATGCCCGGGTGGACGACGGACACTTTGAGCTGGTATCAGTCCGGAACGTCTCCCGGCTGATGATGCTGCGCTTGATCCCCACCTTCATGAAGGGAACGCATGAAGATTTTCAGCCAATTGATATCACCCGGTTCCAGGCCCTGGATGTCGAGGCCGACCGGCCGCTGTATATTCACACCGACGGGGAGATTTTTTCCGGGTTCTCCAGTGATCTCAGGCAGATCAAAGTAAAAATCATTCCCGGGGCGGTTGAACTGGTATGTTGAGTGTTGATCGATGCCTGATTTGAAGCACAGTCTGGGGAAGCTGGATTTCACCCTGTTAAAAATCATCGCGGAAAAGTGGGGGGTTGACCTGGAAGCAGGAAATGCCCGCGAAGCGGTTTTGTCCCTCCAGGAAGCCCTGCTCGATCCGGAGCTGGTGCAGGAACTGGTGGAGTCCCTTCCCGGCCAGGCTCTAAGAGCGCTGGCCTGGCTGGAGGAGGAGGAAGGACAGCGGAAATGGTCCCATTTTCTGCGGGAGTTTGGGGAGATCCGGGAGATGGGTGCAGGAAGGATGGAGCGGGACAGGCCGGATCGGGCGCCGGTGTCCCCCGCCGAGGTGCTCTGGTACCGGGCCCTGGTCGGCCGGGGGTTTTTTGAAACTGAGGCCGGGCCCCAGGAATTTGCCTATATCCCGGCGGACCTGCGCGGAATCCTGCAGACTTTCCTTGAGAGGCGAAAAAAGAAGACCCCGGGAACACTCCACTGCCGGCAGGCGACGGACCGGGAACGGGCGGTTGCGCTGCCGGTCCAGGAGGATCTGCTGGACCATTTCTGCACCCTGCTGGCAGCCAGGCGGATGAAACACGATCCGGGAATTCACCTGCCGGGCGTTGGAGATCTCCAAATTGAATTCCTCCGGACCCTGGCGGATATTGCCGGCCTGATTGATCAGCAGGGAAATCCTGATCCGGATCAAATCCGCGCTTACTTTTCCCTGGGATCTGGTGAGGCATTCCGCAAACTCTGGCAGGCCTGGCGGGACAGCCGGGAGCATCATGACCTCCAGCACACCCCGGGGATTACCCTGGAAACGTATCCTGATTATTCCCCCGTCCAGGTCAGGACGGCGGTGCTGGCGATGCTCGGGGATCTTAAGGAAGGGACCTGGTGGAGCCTGAGCTCCTTCACTGCGCAGGTGAAAGCACAGCATCCTGATTTCCTGCGCACGGCTGGAGAATATGATGCCTGGTTTATCAAGGATGCGGACGGGGAGAAATTTTTACGCGGATTTGAGCATTGGGATGCGGTAGAAGGGGCCCTGCTGCGCTATTTGATCACCGGGCCGCTTCACTGGTTGGGGTTTTTGGACCTGGCTGTGCCAGAAGAGCAGGCTGCGGTCAGCGCCTTCCGGCGCTCAAAATGGGCAGATCCCCTCCTGGGGGACCGCCCCCCTGCAGTGCCGGAAAGAGGGGAGGAGCAGGTTCAAATCCGCTCGATGGGAGAGATCCGGGTCACAAAGCGGGTCCCCCAGCGGGTCCGCTACCAGCTGGCTCGCTTCTGCCAGTGGCGGCCGATTGTCAGCGAATCCTACCGATACAACTTCACCCCCGCCTCCCTGGAGCAGGCCGAGAAGCAGGGGCTGCGGATTATTCATTTACTGACCCTGCTGGAGAACCACACCGAATCCATCCCCCCCAATATCCTCACCGCGCTGAAGCGGTGGGAGAAAAAAGGCGCCCAGGCGGCTGTCCACCATCAGCCCGTCTTGCGGGTCAATTCCCCCGAGGTGCTTGCGCAGCTGCAAGAAAGCAGGGCAAAACGGTTCCTGCTGGAAGAATTGGGCCCAACAGCGGTGACCATCCAGCAGGGAAGCGAGGAAAAAATCGCAGAGGTGCTTGTGGAGCTGGGATATTTCACAGCCCTCTAATCCTGAGTTGGCCTCCAGGTCTGGTAAAGGCTCAGATTCCCCTCTTTTCCATCGGAATAAAACGCAGATTGGATGGTGAACCCGCTTTCCTCGGCCAGGGCTGCCAGTTCTTCTTTGCTAAAGGCATGCACATAGCGGATGCCGGTCCCCCCTCGACGCCAGTCAACCAGGTAATCTCCCTCCTCAACCTTCTCTGCGGGGATTCCCACCGTGCTCCAGGGCAGGATGCGCTTCCGCAATCGGGGGCTTTTTAGAAACTGCCAGTTGGAATGAATAAAAAACCCCTCCCTTTGTAGGAGGGCGCGGATTTTCAGGCAGACCTGCCTGCGTAAATCCCGACCGGGGAGATGATGAAGGGTGGCAAAGCAGAGGATGACATCGAACTTCCGGGGGGGGAGCTGCTGCTCCCAGTCCGGCCGGGTCAGATCCAGCCGCTGGAAGCTGCCCTTCACCTCGGAGGGCAGGCGCCTTTTTGCTTCCGCGAGCAGGGCGGGGCTGAAATCGGCTCCCAGGTAGTGGATATCAAGACCCTGTCTGGCGATCTCCCGGGTGATCTGCCCGTTGCCGCAGCCCAAATCCAGGACCTGATCGGCTTCTGGAAAAGCAGCCAGGATCTTTTTAACACCGGGCTGCAGCCGTCCCCGGGTCTCTGAAAATGCTTGCGCAAAGCTTTGGTAAAATTGGGTATTGAGTGCCGTGATTTTTTCCCTGGTTTCCGGGTCCATACCCCTATTATACGGCAGACACCCCCCCGGAGCCGATCTCGGGGAAGAGATCAGGCAGACTTTTTACCGGTATAGACCATGGAAACCACAGAGAAAAAGACCATTCTTTCACCAAAATACAGCAGAGAGGAAATGCGCCTGGCGGCCCTGGCCCTGGCGGAGATTGAAGAGGGGAAAAAAGTCTTTCAGGCCATCCGCTCCCACCCGCTGCCCGATGGGGCGGGGTTTCTCAGCAAACACGCCTTGATCACCGCCTACCGTCAGCAGGTGGAGGAGGGGATCCGGGAGAAGGACCGCAGCCTGCTGGCAAAGATCCGCCTCAAGCCCATGCGCACCTTATCTGGCGTCACGACCGTGACGGTACTCACAGAACCCCACCCCTGTCCCGGGGAGTGCATCTTCTGCCCTGATTATGAGCAGATGCCGGTCAGCTACCTTCCGGATGAACCGGGGGCGATGCGGGCCTTGCACCATAAGTACAACCCCTACACCCAGGTGCAGGCCCGGCTGGAAGCGCTCTATGAGATCGGTCACCCCACGGAGAAAATTGAGCTGCTGGTGCTGGGGGGGTCCTGGAGCGCCTATCCGCGCACGTACCAGCGCTGGTTTCTCAAGCGCTGTTTTGAGGCGCTGAATGACCAGGAAGCAGATACCCTGGAGGAAGCCCAGCGGGTGAATGAGACTGCCAGGCGGAAGAATGTCGGCCTGGTGGTTGAAACCCGCCCGGACCTGGTTGATCTTGCGGAGCTGGTCTGGCTGCGGCAGCTTGGGGTGACCAAGGTCCAGCTGGGCATCCAGAGCCTGGACAACCGCATTCTCTCGCTCAATCAGCGGGGCCATACCGTGGAGGAAGCCCAGCAGGGCACGGCGCTGCTGCGCGCTGCGGGCTTCAAGATTGTGCTGCACTGGATGCCGAACCTGCTGGGAGCGACCCCGGCATCCGACCGGGAGGATTTCCGCCGCCTCTGGGACCATTTTGCGCCTGATGAGATCAAGATCTATCCCACCCAGCTGCTTGAGAACACCAGGCTGTATGAGATCTGGGAGCAGGGCGGCTACACCCCCTACACCACACAGGAATTGATCGAGCTGATTGCAGATCTCAAGCCGGGGATTCCCCGCTACTGCCGGGTCAACCGGATTGTTCGCGATATCCCCTCACATAATGTGGTTGAGGGCAACAAACGGACCAGCTTACGGCAGGATGTTCACCGGGAGCTTTCGCGGCGGGGAGAGCGCTGCCAGTGCATCCGCTGCCGGGAAATTAGGGGGGAGGAGGTGGACCCTGACGCGCTGGAATTCCAGGACCTGGTGTATCAAATCCAGGGATTTGAGGAGCATTTTCTATCCTTCAACACCACGGAGGATAAATTGGCGGGGTTCCTGCGGCTTTCCCTGCCCGGCCCTGGTGCCGCCAATCCCCGGCTGCATGACCTGGAGGAGGCCGCGATGATCCGTGAAGTGCATGTCTACGGCCAGTCCCTGCGGGTGGGGCAGGAAAAGGAGGGCGCGGCCCAGCATGCTGGATTGGGAACAACCCTGCTGGAGGAAGCTGAGCTAATTGCCAGCCAGGCAGGTTTTCAGCGCATCGCGGTGATTTCCGCCGTGGGCACCCGCCAGTATTACCTGGAGCGGGGCTACAGGCGGGGGGAGCTCTACCTGGTCAAGCCGCTCTGAGGAAAAAAACCCTGTGAGTAACCTCAGGATTAATCTAATCATGTTTGCCGCTGGTGGACTGGCTGCAGCAGGGCCATTCTCCTGTCAGGGCTGTTTTCTGGATATGAAAGGGGTTGTTATCCAGAGATCAAATAGGAGGCCAGAAATATCAGACCCACCAATACCAGCAAGGCCAAGAGCGCTGTCGGCAGGACGGCTTTACCAGCGTTGAACTCATGGATCGCCATCATCCCCCGCGTTGAAACGATTAAGAAATAAATCGCGAGCACATTCTGCAGGATTCCTGCAGCCTGGGAAAGGGCGGGAACGGCGCCTGCCAGGTAGAGGGTGCCAGCCAGTATTGTAAAGGGGACCGAGATCAAAGAAAAAATGTATGCTTGGGATTTGAACTGGGCATTGCTGCCCAGGATGCGGGCTGTGAACCAGTAGACACCTGAGAACAAGAAAAATTGGATTGGATTGAGGGCGAGGAATGCCAGCGGATAGAAGACCAAGGGAATCCCTGCGTTTTCAAAAACAGCTCTGAGGCCTGGAATCAGGGACGGGGCGGGAGATGGATGAAGGATCAGATCCAGGGAGCGAACAAAGACATCCGCGAGGGTCATCCCCAGGACGTTGAATCCAATCAATTTCGTCCCGGCGTTTGGGATCTCCTTATGGAAGAAGCTTATCCTCATCCGGAAAAAATTGATCCACACGGAAGGCATCCGCCAGGCATTTTGAGCGGCTTTTTCAGTCATCAAATCACCGGGTCCTTTCGGGCTTGCGGGCCTCCTCCCGAGATCCTGTGTTGAAGTACTCCCGGAATGCGGCAAACCCATTCTTCAGATATAAAACGGCAGCCACACCCACCATCGTGAGGGTTAATCCGAGGTTGGCAGCCAGCTGATTTTCAATGATCGCAAAATAGGAAAAGGACGCTGCCGCGTTATTCATTGTGATATGAGCGATCGAAGTCACAAACACGCTTCTGCTGTCGACATATACGTAAGCCAGGTAGATAAATGTGCAGAGGCTGCCGAGTGCCAGAACCAGGCCATTGCTCAGCAAAGCGGCAGTTGAAGCCTCTACGGGTTGGGGGACGACGAGGGCAAGCGGGAGGTGCCAGGCAAACCAGATCAGCCCGCCTCCAAGAAAGCCGACCCAGGGCTTGATCCGGTACAGCAGCGGAAACATCAATCCGCGGTGGCCGAATTCTTCTCCGAACCCAGTGATGATCCCTGGAAAGATATTAAATATTGTCAGCCCCCCGATAAAAAACACCATTAACATCATCCGGGGGGTGAATCCGGTCGGCAGCGTCTCAGTGAGATCCTGCCCGCTTGCCGACAGCTGCGAAGCGATCTGATCAAGGAAAGTGGCCCCGGTAAAATCCCAGGAAATGCTCCCCAGGAGGGTGAACATCCCGTAGGCAAGGGCCGTGATGCCCAGGGAGAACCCCCAGTACTTGAGGTAATCAGAGAGTTTTCCTGCCCGCAGGTTTGCATCAGAAAACCCCGGCTCATAGAAAAAAAGCCTTGTGATCAAGGCCGCTGCGGCAGGGGTCAGCATATAAAACTGCGCCAGATAGGCCCCCTGCTGCCCGAGCGCTCGGGCTCCAAAAATCACAGATGCGCAGAGGATGAGCAGGATTCCTAAGTAGATCAGGAGAGTTTTTTTGGGCATAGTTTTTCTTATCGTTTCAAGATTATAGATCCGGGTTTTAGTTTCCCATCACATATTCCCGGAGCTGGTTTTTTCTCAAGGTCCCTGATGGTCGAAAAGAACCTGGGGACATCCTGGATAAAAATCAGCAAAAGGGGGCTGATCACGGCAAATCCCAGGGTGGTCGCGGGTAAACTGACCAGGACAATTCCCAGGGACTGAAAAACCCCCAGCGCCATGATGGCTCTGACACTGATGGCTGAGACTGCAAGCCAGTACAGCAGGGGGATGAATAAAAGGAAGGATCCGTTCACCGGGGGCAACAGCAACGTAGAAAACACCAATGCAATCAGGAAAATGAAACTCGTCACAGCGAGGTTGCTCACAGCTGCATAAAACAGGGGCTCATAAAAGTCGGCAGGCCTGCTAAAAAGCACTCCCTTCATCCTGTGCAGGAGGAAAACATAAAGGAGAAACCAGATCGGGATCAGGATGATGCTGACCACCAGGGTGGTCAGCAAATGCGGTTCGGGAAAGACCACCATGAGGGGGACAATAAAGAAGCTGATGATGCCTGCGATCCAGGCAATCCCCTCGCCAAACCGGTCCCTAACGTCTTTCGTGATCGCGGAGAATGTTTCCGGAGTGGGGCGCGTCAGGATCGACCAGAATGAGAGCAGCCGCTGCCTGAAGTTTGACATAATAATACCCGATGGAGATTGGTTTCCTGTTTTCTGAAAAATGAGATCCTCTTGATGGTGCTGGAAAAATACCCTGATAGTGATTTTCACTCAGAAGATCGTTTTTGCCTGCCTTTGCGACGGCTTTTTGGGGAAAGATTCTTTTTGCGGTTGATTTCCCTATCGGGGGTGACGGTGATCATCTGATCCAGATACTGCCGGCTGATGATCTTGGTGCCAAGCGCTTCACTGATGTGATCCTCTAAGGCTTCGGCACCGGCTTGCGAGACATCATGGGTCAGCACCTGGATACGCACCCTATCGTGTTTTTTGTAAAGATGGATGGCAACTGGAACAATTTGGGCTTTTTTTCGAAATCCCTTCTGCCGTAAGGGTACCGATGCATTCCACATCACAACCGATTCGGTGTCGACACTTTTTTCCACGTTATTGAGGATCTCTTTTAACTTTGTTTCGATCTCCTCAATAGCGGTCGCGGTCAGCGAGGAAGCGATCATAAACCCGGCAGCTATACAAAAAATACACGGCATGATTTTTCAATCTCCATTAAGTTGTTCATTTATCGATCGCTGCTCCAAGTATTCCTCCAGAGCGAACTCGAAATCGTTCATGATGATCCGATGCTGCTCATCCTTTTTAGTGCGCTGGGAACGCATCATGGCCTCGAGTGCTGCTTTCTGGCAAAGTGCTTCAATATCTGCACCTGAAAAGCCCGATGTTTTATCTGCCAGCAGGGATAAGTCCACATCTTGATCCAGGGGCATGGTTTTTGTCATCAAGCGGAACAGCGCTGTTCGTTCAGATTTTTCAGGCAGTGGGATGTAGATATGCCTGGAGAGTCTGCCGCCTCGGAGCGCAGCCGGATCAAGCGAATCAAACCGGTTTGTCGCACCAACAACGATAACACCCGGGAGAGTAGACATCCCGTCAATTTCCTGTAGAAACTGATTTACCGTGCGATCATTAGGTTTGGAGACTCCAGAGCGTTCCGATAACAGAGCGTCAATCTCGTCAATAAAGATTATCGATGGGCGATTGCGCCGGGCACGAGTGAAGAGCTTTTTGATGTTTTGCTCACTTTCACCGTACCACATCGAAAGGATCTCAGCTGCGCTGATTGGATAAAAGGAAACCTGACTTTCCCAGGCCAGAACTCGTGCGATAGTAGTTTTCCCTGTGCCTGGCGGACCCCAGAGAATGACACCGCTTGGCGGCTTCACCCCATAGCTCAGGGCCGCATGGGGATTTTCAATGATGTATTGAAGTTCAATCAGTTCTTGTTTAACATCCTCAGGCAAAATTAAATCATCCCAGGTACGGCGTTTTATGGCTGGGCGATCCTTTCCGCTCCGTTCTTCCACTGCAGCCAGGAGAGCTGCTTGAGTGATTGGGATCTCATCGACCGCCCCGCTTTCAACACTTTCTCGAAAGACCCTCATCGCGGCCAGGCGGACAATAATCGCGGCATCAGCTGCGCTGACTCCCTCCAGTCGGCGGGCGATCTCATCCAGGTTGAGATTGGGCGACCGTGGTAGATGTTCCAACTGGGCTTCCAGGATGGCTATCCTTGCAGCCTGATCGGGGTAGTCAACATGCAGGTGATAATCAAAACGTCCAGGGCGGATCACCGCAGGATCTAGATGGGTCAGGTCATTGGTCGCCGCCATGACGATCAAATCGCGATGCTCACGTGCAGCTTCGAGACTGCGCAGGAGCTCATTTACAACCAGGCGACGTTCAGAGCTTATTCCCTGATCCCGTTCCCCGGCGATGCTGTCGAATTCATCGAAAAATAAAAGGCAGGGAATATTTTGGTGTGCAAAATCGAAAACCTGGGAGACCAATCGTGCCGATTCGCCCAAATACGGGCTGGTCAATTCTGCTGGACCTGCCGGAATAAAGTTCAGGCCAAGTTCGCCAGCGGTAGCCCTGGCAAAAAAGGATTTACCTACCCCGGGTGGGCCATGCAGGAGAAACCCATTCCAGGAAATGCTATATGCCTCAGCCTGATCTCCAAAAGCGAGCATTAACCCGACTGAGTCGCTCAATTCCTTTTTCAAAGTTTTCATTCCACCTACATCAGAGAAATCAGGCAGACGATCGGGAGTGAGGAGATTGAAATTTTGTACCACGGAGGTTGAGGACATCGCAGAGGGTTGGGAAGATGAAATTCCGGATGGTTCTATATCCGATTCTGCAGATCGGGAAAACTGCCCCGGGGGCCTGCTGACATTAAATGCAGCCATCAAGTCTGCATCAGTTT
Organism: uncultured Anaerolineales bacterium; assembly: GCA_964621835.1. GTDB lineage: Bacteria > Chloroflexota > Anaerolineae > Anaerolineales > UBA11858 > B10-G9. The sequence continues at coordinate 31,227 of CAZUMA010000010.1, forward strand.
GGCGTTCTTGCCAGAAATGTGTAAACAGCAGGTAAAGGGTAATCACGATCGTTGCCCAGACGCCCCAAACATCCCCCATGGCCAAGGCTGCAATCAGCATACTTCCAAAAATCGCCACCAGCCACCAACGCAGGGACCGGAGGCTGCTGAGGCGGTATTCGGCCCTCTTGAAAAAGGTTACCGGAATCAGGATAAATGGCAGGAGGATATAACCAATAGTAAGCAGGATATCTGCCTTATCGTTCAGCGCCTTTCTCTGGCTGGTTTCAAGATCAGCTGCGACCCGTGCTTCCTGACGCAATGTGAGACGGCCGAGCAGCGCAATGGCGATCAGTGCAGCAAACCCAAAAACCCAATCCAGTGGAGACTTCACGATCGCCCAGTATTTCCACATCCCAAGCTTCCTGTAGAGGGCGGGTTCTAAAATTTCTTCACCGGTGCTGGCATTAAATAAGTGTCCCATGTACGGTTCTTCTCTAGAGCCGATGCAGTAAATCGCGTAGAGGGGTTCGGTTTCAGTCTCAATCAGGATCACCTGCACCTCATTTTCTTCCAGGCAGTATCCGGCACTGAGCTGCCTGGGCGGAATCAGGGACACTCTGGGGGACTGATCCAAGGAATCCAGTGCTTGTTGGCCAAAAGCCGCCGGACCGGTTTCCGGGAATGTCACTGTCAGCGTCAATACAATCGCGCCGGTGAGATAAACTGCCAGCACAGCTGTTGAGATCAGCCAGAAATTCCTTCTGAGCGGGGGTAAATCCTCCCAAAAAGACAATCTTCCCATATGCTATCTTGCTCCCCAATAATAAATGTGGTCTGACTGAATGGAGAATGTTTTTTTAATTTTTAATCGGATGGAAAATATCTTGATCTTACTTATGTTGCATACATTATAAAACCAATTCTATCGGCAGATGCTGGAAATCGTGTGATCATGTTCGATTGGTTTGCTTCCCCAGGATGTGGAACCAGGCCCTGGTATTGATAATCCGGATGTGTTCTCACCTGGTAAGAACACTTGGCAGAAAAGGTCAGCACTCTCCCTGGCAAGTTTCCCGCCTGTTTACAATATTTTTAGCTGGATGGGAAGCCACGCTTAGCGGGATATAATGACAACTGCACCTCCCCTTGTGGGCATCCTTGTGGACATCCTTGCTCCCAGGCGGAGCGGGTTGGGGAGGAAGGTCTTTTTTGATGAGAAACCGGGTTTTCCTGCTGCTGATGCTTTTGTTCTTTTTTGCCGGGTCCCTGGCTGCCTGCGGTCCGGCAGAAACAATGGTAAAGCGGAGCGCGGATGGCACCTATACGCTGACGCCCTTTCTCTCCAAGGCAACCTTTACAAGTACGAATACCCCCATCAATATCTCCGGGGAGAAAATGATTTCCAATCCCTCCCTGACCGCGACCGCTGACCCGGCGCTCACAGAGCAGCCCGGCGGGAGCACGGCCACCGGGCAGGCAGAGGCAGCAGCATCCTCAACCCCCACGCCAGGCAGCAGCCCCGCGGGGAGTTCTCCCACCCCGCAGCCCGACCAACCCACCAGCACCACAAAGCCAAAACAGGCCACCAACACCCCGAAGCCGGCCCAGCCCACCGCCACCCAGAAACCGGCTCAAGCAACAAACACCCCCAACCCGCCTCCGGCAACAGACCCCCCGGCGCCTGCCACAGCAACCACGGCGCCCACAAACACTGCCGTTCCCACGGCAACCTCGGCTCCCACCGCGACACCGGAGCCGCAGGGATGCTCCTTTTCCGGGAATGCCGGCTACGAGAACCAGGTTGTGGAGTTGATTAATCAGGAGCGAACGGACCGAGGGCTCTCCGCCCTGGTTCAAAAATCCAGCCTGCGCGAGGCTGCCCGGCGCCACAGCCAGGACATGGCCTGCAACGACTTTTTCAGCCACACCGGGTCTGACGGCTCCACCCTCAGCAGCCGGCTGCAGGATGCAGGGTACAATTTCACCTGGGCCGCCGAAAACATCGCCGCCAGCTCCAGCAGTAATTTCTCAGCCCAGTCGGTGGTCTCGATGTGGATGAACAGCTCCGGACACAGGAAGAACATCCTCAGTGAGCAGGCAAAGCACATCGGGGTAGGGTTCCGCTACGCCGGGGATGGAAATTCCCAGGATCTGGATGCTTACTACACGGCTGATTTTGGAAGGCGCTGATTACCCGGGTCCGATCAGAAGCAACCCACCAGGGATGCTGCCGATCAGCACTTATCAATCCCCCTTGCCGGTTGAGACCTAATACTCGATTTCGCTGATGGGATTGAGCTTTTCGAAATTGTGTTTGGCGGAGATCCAGCGCACCGTGCCTGTCTTTCCGCGGATGACCAGGCTGTGGGTTTCTGCGCCTTTTCCAAGGTACCGGACCCCGTCCATCAGCTCCCCATCGGTGATCCCGGTTGCTGCGAAAAAGACATCATCCGAGGAGACCAGGTCATCCATGGTGATGACCTTATCCAGCACATAACCCATCTCCAGGCCCATTTTCAGCTCACTGTCATTGCGGACGTGCAGCTTTCCCTGCAGCTCTCCCCCCATGGCGCGGATGGCGCAAGCGGCCAGCACGCCCTCCGGCGTGCCGCCGATCCCCAGCAGGGCATCGATGCCGGACTCAGGCAGGCAGGTCATCAGGGCCCCGGCTACATCGCCGTCGGGGATCAACCGGATCCGGGCGCCGATCTCCCGCACCTCCTGGATCAGCTCCTCATGCCGGGGGCGCTGCAGGATCACCACCGTGACGTCCTTGATTGTTTTTTGCTCTGATTCTGCGATCCGGTGAAGATTGTCTTTAAGGGGCGCTTCAATGTCAATCAGCCCTTTTGCCGGCGGTCCGACAGCAATTTTATTCATGTAGACAAAGGGGCCCGGGTCGAACATGGTATCCCGGGGAGCGATCGCCACCGTGGCGATTGAATTCAGGAATCCGTCGGCAAGGGGCCGGGTTCCATCAATGGGATCCACGGCCAGATCGACCTTGGGGTTTTTTCCCGTGCCCACCTTCTCTCCATTGAACAGCATCGGGGCTTCATCTTTTTCTCCCTCCCCGATGATCACGACCGCATCCATGTCAATGGAGTTGAGCACCAGCCGCATGGCATCGACAGCTGCTTTATCAGCCACTTCCTTCTGGCCCCGACCCATGAACCGGCCGGCGGACAGGGCTGCTGCTTCGGTGACTCGGACAAGTTCCAGTGCCAGGTTTCGGGTTGGTTTTTTGTCTGTCATAAGAAGTCCTCAATTGAGTAGGAGTTGGATGAGATAGAAGCCCAGGGGGGCTGCCCAGAATAAGGAGTCCAGCCGGTCAAAGGCCCCCCCGTGCCCCGGGAACAGGTCCCCGGAGTCCTTGACGGATGCCTGCCTCTTCACCATGCTCCCGATCAAATCCCCCAGGGGAATCACTGCGGAGATGATCATACCCACGACTGCTCCCGCAATCGGGTGGAGCTGGATATCAAGCTGGAAGACCCCGGTATACACTAGCAGCAGGCCGTAGCTGAAAGCCGCGCCGCTGATCACAGACCCCAGGTATCCTTCCCAGGTTTTGTTTGGACTGGTATTCGGGCTTAAGGGGCGTTTTCCAATGGTCGTGCCGACAAGGTAGGCGGCTGTATCCGCAACCCAGACCGTAGGCAGGATCCATAAGGTCCACCACATTCCCCCGGTAAGGCCCCGGAGAGAAATCAGGTATGCGCCCAGCCAGCCGATGTAGAAGGTCACACTCAGGGTTGCCCCGAAGTCTGCGGCCTGCAGGGCGGGCTTTTTTTCAAAGCTGACCATGTGAATGACCGCTGCCAGGAGAACAACACCGGTGATCAGCAGGGGAGCGTGGGTGAATTCGAATACTGCCCGGAAAACGGTGAGGATCAGCACCCCGAGCAGGACAGTGGGGAGGGAGGGTGCCAGGTTAATTTTTTCCAGCAGCTGGGTATATTCCAGGGCGGCGATCACCAGCAGCAGGATAACCACCCCGGCAAAAATATATCCTCCCAGGTAAATCGCCGCGAAGGCGATTGGAAGGAGGACAGCAGCCACGACCGTTCGCTGTTGAAGCATTAACGGATTATTGATCCTTTTCGAGTTGAACGTCCCCGAATCTTCGATCCCGCTCCTGATATTCTATCAAGGCCTTTCGCAGTTCTTCCCGGTTGAAGTCGGGCCAGTAGGTGGGGGTGAAATACCACTCTGCGTAGGCTCCCTGCCAGATCAGGAAGTTGCTGCAGCGAAATTCCCCCGACGTGCGGATGATCAGGTCTGGATCCGGTGATCCGGTGGTGTAGAGGTGGCGGGAGAGCAGCTGCTCATCCACCTCCTGGGGATCAACCCCCTCAGCGATGATCTCTTTAACCGCCCGGATGATTTCATCCCGGCCTCCATAGTTGAAGGCCACGTTGAGGATCAGCCGCTGGTTATTTTTGGTAAGGTCAATCGCTTTAATGACCCGTTTTTTTAAGGATTCCTCAATCGGGTCGAGGCAGCCCAGATGGCGGAGCTGCACCCCATTCTCATGGAGGTTGTTCAGCTCCCGGTCCAGCATGGTGCGGAAGATCCGCATCAGCCCCTGGACTTCTTCCTCGGGGCGTTTCCAGTTTTCCGTGGAGAATGCGTAGATGGTCAGGTACTGGATCTCAAATTCAACGCAGGCTTCGATGATCTCCCGCAGATTTTCTGTCCCGGCCCGGTGCCCTGAAAGCCGGGGAAGGCCTTTCTCCAGCGCCCAGCGACCATTGCCATCCATGATGATCGCCACATGCTCAGGGGTGTTTTGCAGGTTGAGCTCTTTTTCCATTGTGATTGCCGTGATCTCCTGGCGCTGTCTGTCCCGCCTGAAGCAGGTCAGACTTCCATGATCTCGCTTTCTTTTCGCTCGGCCAGAGAATCGACCTTTTTTATGTATTTGTCAGTGATTTCCTGGACATGCTCTTCCCCCCTGTGGAGGTCATCCTCGGTGATCATTTTTTCTTCTTCGAATTCGCGCAGGTTGCGGATGCTTTCCCGGCGGATATTGCGGATGACCACCCGGGATTCCTCAGCTTTTGCACTGACGGTTTTCACCAGTTCTTTCCGTCGTTCCTCGGTTGGGGTCGGAAGGACCAGGCGGATGTTTTCGCCATCATTGTTGGGCATCAGCCCCAGGTCAGATTTCAAGATTGCTTTCTCAATATTCCCCAGCGAGGATGGATCATAAGGCCGGATCAGCAGCGAGCGGGCTTCCGGGACGCTGATGCTGGCCAGCTCCTGCAGCGAGGTCTGGGTCCCGTAGTATTCCACCGGCAGTGTTTCGACCAGGGTAGGGTTCGCTCGACCGGTTCGGATGGTATTCAGCTCCTGAAGAAAGACTTGTACCGCTTTCTCCATTTTTTCTTCTGTTTCTTGATAGACATCATCGAGCATGGTAGACCTCCAATATTCCTGGCAGGGGGTGGTCTGGGGTGTTCTCAGCCAGCCAACCCCGGATCGTAAACAGGGCGATCTCTCTCATAAACTGGATGCTTTTTGCCGTACCCTTCCCAAATTAATGGATGCAGCGTGGGTAGATTTATTATATGTATTTTTAGATGGAGTTCAAGATTTATTTGCTGGCTGGGTGCTGTTTGCGGGATTTTTGACCGGGGAGATGAATCGTCAGCGGGGGTTCTCAGAGACCAGTGTGCCCACTTTTTCACCCAGCAGCCCCGCTTTGAGCGCGTCTTCATCCCACATGTTCAAAACCAGGATGGGCAGGTGATTGTCCATACACAGGGAAAGCGCGGTGCTGTCCATCACCTTCAGGCGTCGGTTGATCGCCCCGATATAGGTGAGATGATCAAAAAGTATCGCCTCCGGGTCTTTCTCCGGGTCAACGTTATAGACCCCGTCGACCTTGGTCGCCTTGATCAAGACGTCCGCACCGATCTCCATGGCCCGCAGCGCGGCGGCGGTGTCCGTTGAGAAATAGGGATTGCCGGTCCCTGCGCCAAAAATTACCACGCGGTTCTTTTCCAGGTGGCGGATGGCCCGGCGGCGAATATACGGCTCGGCAACTGCGCGCATCTCGATCGCGGACTGCACCCGGGTGATGATCCCCTGGCGCTCCAGGGCATCCATCAGCGCCATGGCGTTCATGACGGTTGCCAGCATCCCCATATAATCTGCAGTCGCCCGATCCATCCCTCTTTCCAACCCCTGGCGACCGCGCCAGAGGTTCCCAGCGCCAATGACGATCGCGATTTGCACCCCGAGTTCATAGATAGCTTCCAGGTGCTCGGCCAGGTGTTCTGCCCGCATGGGGTCAATTCCGAATCCCTCCTCTCCGGCCAGGGCTTCCCCGCTGATTTTCAGAAGGATCCGGTTGTAAATCGGTTGATCGCTCATACCTTATCCTTGGAATGGATGAGTTTCTTTTCCGTATTATAAAAGAAAAAGGCCAACCTGACGGTTGGCCTTGGGTTTATTCTTCGTCGATGAATTCACCGCGTTCCCACCGCTGAAAGCGGCGGATGACGATGTTTTCGCCGATCGAGGCGATATTCTCGTGGAGCAGTTCCCGGATGGTGAGCTCCTCGTCCCTGATGTAGGATTGTTCCATCAGGCAGGTATCCGTCTGGTATTTTTCAACCATACCCTCCAGGATCTTCTCAATGATGTTGTCAGGCTTGCCCTCTTCCTGGTAGCGCTTCCGGGCAATCTCCTTCTCCCGCTCGATGACTTCCTCCGGAATTTCGTCCTTCTCAATCCAGAGGGGGGAGGCAGCTGCGATCTGCAGGGCGATCTCATGGGCAAAGGTCAGAAAATCTTCGGACCTTGCCACAAAGTCTGTTTCGCAGTTGACTTCGACCATCACTCCCACCCGGCCTCCGCCGTGGGAATAAAGTTCAATCACCCCTTCAGAGGCCTCACGGTCAGACCGTTTGGCAGCTTTTGCCAGCCCTTTCTGACGGAGGTAATCCACCGCTTTCTGATAATCCCCTTCCGATTCCCGGAGGGCCTCCCTGACATCCAGGATCCCTGATCCGGTCGCTTCCCGGAGTTTTTTGATCTGTTCAATGGAAATTTCCATGTCCTATTCCTCTTCTTCTCCTTCTTCTTCGTTCTCCGGCTCTTCCTCGTCTTCCTCTTCTTTTTCTTCCTCTTCCTCGTCTTTTTCTTCTTCGTCCTGCTCTTCCTCTTCCTCAGCGTCGGCTTCTTCTGCTTCCTCATCCTCAGCAGGTTCACTGTCTTCCTGCTCTTCTGACTCCGCTTGCTTTTTGGCTTCTGCCGCTTTGGCGGCGTCTGCTTTATCTTCCTCTTTCATTTTCGCCAGGGTGGCTTCCCCCAGCAGGTCCTCGTCGCTGAGTTCATCCCGGAGTTCTTCAGGCAGCTGGGCTTCTGCTTCGGCGGCTTCCATTTCGGCTTCAAAATCTTTCCGCATATTGATGCCTTCGCTGACAGCCTGGGCGATCTTGGACACAATCAGCTGAATTCCCCGGATCGCGTCATCATTGGCCGGGATGACATAATCAATACTTTTCGGATTGCAGTTGGTATCCACCATGGCTATCACGGGGATTTTCAGCAGGTTGGCCTCATGGACCGGGATTTCCTCCCGCGATACATCCACGACAAAAAGCAGGTCCGGCAGGGAATCCATATCCCGGATGCCTCCCAGGCGGCTCTCCAGCCGCTCAATTTCCCGGGTCATCCCCAGGGCTTCCTTCTTGGTAAAGAGCTCAAATTCCCCTTTATCGCGCATCTCCTCCAGGCGTTCCAGCTCGTGGATGCGCTCCCGGATGGTCTGCCAGTTGGTGAGGGTGCCGCCCAGCCAGCGTCCAATCACATAGGGCATGCCCACTTTTTCAGCATTTTGCTTGATGATTTCCTGGGCCTGCCGTTTGGTCCCGACAAACAGAACCGTCCCGCCCTCAGCAACCTCGTTTTTGATGATTTCATAGGCCTCTTCCAGCGCCTGGACGGTCTGCTGCAGGTCGATGATATGGATATCGTTCCGGGCAGCAAAGATGTATTCTTCCATGTACGGATTCCATTTCTGGGTCCGGTGACCGAAATGGACGCCGCTTTCCAAAAGTTCTTTCATTGAGACAATCGCCATACTTTTCTCCTTGCGTTAAGCCTCCGCTCCTGTCTGCCCATCCCGGCACCGGATCCAATCCGGCACGCACCGGTAGGTCGAGAAGCGTGTGTAGTAGGGTACAAAAAACCTCCCGCGAATTCGCGGGATCGAGAGCAGTATATCATGCCGAAGAATTTTCGTCTAGAGAACCGGGTTTGGTGTCAAAGCAAAGTTAAAATGTCCTATTCCCCAGCAAAGTAGAAATGTCCTATGGAAGGTGGATGGGACATGACCCAGAATAGGATCCTGGCATTGTCGAAAAAAGAAGTCAAGCGCTGTGTAATAATCAGGATGTCAGAGAAAAAAATGAGCAATGAAAAAAGGAGCCCAAAAGACTGGGACCGGCAAGGGAGATGAAAATCTGTCCTGGAAAAAACTACCGGGAGTGAAAGATATGAACCCGGTCGTGGTTGTCAGGGATCAGATTGCTTCGCTGAGGATTTAACATTTGTTTTGGTATGAGATGTACTTTATGGTTCTGGTTTCCCACCTGGTGGATCAACCATTTCTAGGTGAGAGATAGGAATCGGATGAATTGGAGCCCGGACAGACCAGGCTTCATCGTCATCTGACTCCAAAGAGGGAGGTTGGTTTTTCTGCAGTAACTCCCTGATCAGCCCTTCACAAATTGCTCCCTGACAATTTCCCATCCCGCAGCGAAGGGTTTGCTTGATTCTGGTCATTGTTCTGTGTCCTTTTTTTATCCCCTAAATGATTTCCTCTGCTCGAATATCCTCGCACCGGCAACGGATTGTGTCCTCCGCTGCCGCCTTTGAAAGAGGCGAGTCCATATTGAATACCGTGTTTAGATACTGACTGAATTGCTCCTGCCGTAGATGATCTAATTTCAAATTCCTGGTACGTTTTCTAAGTTGTTTTTGCGTGATGAGTCCCAATTGATGAGCAACGGCATGACCAGCCATTTTCCCTTCTAAACCAGCTGCTTCGGCACCCCGGATCCCAGCCATAACCCCGATAATGAATATACCGGGAATTGTAGATTCGAAGTATTCATTACGAATGGGGACCCATCCTCCGAGGTCTTTTTGGTATTCATGGGGGCAACCCAGCAGCCGGCTCAGCCGATTGTTGGGTAAAAACCCATCACTGGTGATGATCGTATCTCCTGTCAGGACAAGGTCTTGATTGTTTGCTGAATTTCCAGGAGACGCTGTTTCGGATAGGGTAATTTGGTATTCATGATTGCCTTCCACTCGTTTTATGGCCCAATCCCAGAAAACAGGTATCTTAGCAGGCAGAAGGTGTTGTAGGATCTCCAGACTTTCCTGGACCCTTCCCCACTGTCCAAATATTCTCCAGGCTTGCTTGAGTCGCCAGCTCCATTGGATCCTTGGATGGCAGAACGCCGTGATGGCTGCGCCATGTTTTTTGATCTGGGCAGCTGTGGAAAACAAGAGCGGTCCTCGTCCAGAAAGGATCACCCGTTTCCCGGGAAGCAACCCCTAGTTTTTGATGAGATTCAGCGCTCCTCCGGCTGTGAGTACACCGGGCGAGGTCCATCCGGGAAACGGGATGGGCTTGTCATAGGCTCCGCAAGCCAGGATTAAGGTCCCTGCTTTCAGCCAGTGGCTTTGCTGACCTTCTTGGATTCCCAGAATCCATCCATCCAGTTTGTCGTCTGGATAGATTCCCCACATAGAGGAGCTTGTCAGTACCTGAATCGAAGATTGGGACAGTTTTTCCAATACCGCAGTTCCGCGGGATTTGGCGGACTCGAAGGGGGAGGATTTGAAGTGCTGCCCCCCTGGATCTGGATGGTTGTCAACCAGGACAGCTCTTTGATCATATGCGTCAAGGGTCAAAGCTGCTTCGATCCCCGCTGGACCTCCCCCGATAATGACAATCGGTGACGAGGAAGGTTGTGTCATATAATCTCCCCGGTTTCGATGATCATCCCTTCTTCCAACTGTGTGATGCAAGCCCGGACCCCGGATTGATTGTTTACTGTAACAAGACATTCATGGCAAATCCCGCTCCCACAGAACATTCCTCTGGGAGTGGATGCAATTTTTGAGTACCAAAGATACGGATACTGCAGGCAAGCAGCGCTGTGGCGATCGTTTCCCCCCGATAGCCGATTTCTTTTTATCCATTGAGATGGTGAGTGGTTCACTCCGCTCAAAAAGCCGTGTCGGTGCTGTCATGAGTATTTTCCTGTTGATGCGGGAATCGATCGAAAGCTCTCCAGATCAGGATCCGCTTGGCTGCGATGGATTTCTCCGGCTGCCTTTTCGCTGAGGATTGGGATGGTAGGGATGGCAAGGAAGAATCCGGCTGAGATATACAGATTCTTGAAAGTTGGTGACCAACCCACAATTCGATATTGGTCTTTTGAATAAGGACTGGGAGCTGCCCAGGAACGCATGATACGGATGCTATGCAAGCCCGGAAAATAGTCCAGAAAAGCTCTAGCCAGGGCAGGCATCCCCCAATCAGTACTGTCTTTGTTGGGGATTCTGCTTTCCTGAATTGCGTTGGATATGAGCAGGGTGCCGTTGGGATGCTGCCCGACACCAAGGGCGACTGATTTTTGGCTGCCATGAACCGCATCATAAAAACCGGATAAGCTGATGAGGTGGTGGAGGAGGGGAGGGAGTGCTTCGGTAATGAGTGCTTCAGCGTGCGTATGGTCAATGGGGATCTCAGGACCTGCCAACTTGAGTACTTCTGGTGTCCAGGCCCCACAGGCGGTGACGATGACCGCGGCGGAATACTCTCCGCTGGTTGTCTTTACCTTTCGAATTTTTGTCCCTTGAACGTCAAATCCAATTACCCTTGTCCGGTTCAATATTGTCGCGCCTAATTCCACGGCTTTATCCAGGTAAGCATTGCCGAATAGAAACGGGTTGATATGTCCCTCCGGGGAAAGCGAAGCGCCTATAAGGGTCCTTGTGTTTAATTGCGGCTCAATCTCACCAAGCGTTTTTTTATCCAGCATGCAGGCTGGGATTCCCAGTCGTTTCAGCTGAAGGATGGACTCTTGTTCTGCTTGCCATTCATCTTCGCTGCTGATCAATGTCAGGTGACCGGGTTCTACCCATTCGAGGTCGGTATCCAGCTCTTCACCTAATTGCTGAAGTGTTTGAAATCCTTCCCATACCAGTTGGAGGTAGCTGCCGGGATGGCTTTCGATCAACTGAACCCGTCCGGCACAAGCGCCGGAAGAACCGCTCAGGAGTTCCCCGGCTTCCAGCAGCATGACATCATTTCCCAGGGCGGATAGGGAATAGGTCAAGGCAGCCCCTGCAAAGCCACCCCCAATGATGATGACATCATAATTTCTGGGTAAACTGTTTGATCCTGCAGCCATCAGTTACTTTCCTTTACAGCCCTAAGTATAATATGATCGTCAGCATGGTTCGCTCCGGGATCTCCTACAAGATAGCGTTTATTATTTCTTCTACACTGCGATTTTTCCCGCTCTTATTTGATGAAATCCCAGATCTTGGAAGTTGTCCTGCAGTCAAAAACATTTTCGGATGATCCTGATCGAAGATATATTCATAAATTCACAATTACATCGCTTGATATAGCATTGATGAAAATCATTGTGCTCTGGTTGGTTGCTGTGATTGTGACTTATCTGGTTTGGGAAGTCGGAAAGTTTGGCTGGTTAATTTTCTAATCCGCTCATCCCTGATAGCATCAAAGGTGAAAGTATGTAATCTGGTTGTATTTTGAGTTATGGATCCTTTACGATTTCCTATCTCATCTAAATCGCATTCAGCTTATGACAGGTTTGCGTGTTCCAGCCGTGGGATTATGGGATGTATATTATTGATCCAGAAAAAAAGGACATTTATCAAAATTTCTTCTTGGATTTGCATTATTGGCGGTAAGGGGAAGATGTAAAATATTGGAAGTCCACAGTATTTATGCAAGAAGTTAGGGGTATGATTATTCAACAGATATCATCCATATTTCTGTGCCAGTTTCAAGGTTGGATACTCCAAGGAAATAGGATCCTTTAAAAAGAGTATGCCCGTTGTCCCAATATAACCGCACATTATTTTTATCATTCATTCCATGTGATGCAAATTTATTCCAGGCATCCCCATCATTTGTTTTCCATATTTCAAGTCCGTGATCGTCATTACCGATAACCATAAACAAGCTGTCAGCGTAATTGAATAAAGCCATTTTTCTTCCCATATTTGGATAATCATAAGGCCCCCCAAATGCTAATTCCCAATCTGTGCCGTCACAAATTGAACATTTAAACACCTTACCATCTCGCGGTCTAGTGTAAAAATCGGAAGAATCATCCAGGGAAGGGTCAGGTTCGAGGAATAATACAGCTGCATAGAGCGAGCTGTTATACGCCTCCAGTGCAGATACTGCGTAACCATCCCATTCATCAGAAATATTTGGCACTTGATCCCAACTGAGCCCATCCGTTGAACGATAGATGCGGGCACTCCATCCGGGAAACCATGTGCCATAGGCACCTATGTAGATACTATCTTGATAATATTCTTCTGTAAGGAAAGCCTTATTATCATAATTGTCGAAACCATCAACTGTAACTGGGAACCAATCATTTTTGTCTCCCGTCTCCGAAAACCATAGTGTAGCGCCATTGAAAGTGGGATCGGGATCCCAAGACCAGGTGGCCGTAAATAGCTTATCCTTATAAACGTAAAACCTTATCACCTCAGCTTGGATTGGGCCTTGATTAAAACCGTTCTCGACGACCTTTTCCCAGTTCTTTCCATCAGCTGATCTCCATACTTCACCACCTTTTTCTACCGCCATGATGTTTTCATCATCAGGAAAGCGCATTGCCCATGTCCCCGCGTATAAATAATCTTTGAACTCGATAAAGTCATTTATCATTTCAATATCTGATCCAAAGCCATCAGCCATCGTTTGTTCCCAGGTTTTCCCATCATATCTCCAGATCTCGGCTCCATCCTCAACGTTTCTTGTCCCCACATAAAGCATGCCATTAAAGGACTCCAAGGCTCCTGCAACAGAGTTCATCGGGTTGCCAAATCCATCCCTATTTATTTGTTCAAAAGAAAATGATGGGACAGGTGTTGGTGACGGGATTGTTGTTTTTGTAGGCATTGGTGTAGCTGTTGGTTCTGATGATGAAGTGATTGCAGGAGTAAGCAATACTGTATCGGTGGTTTCAATATCGATCTGGACTTGTGTCGCATGGATCGTTTCACCAGTGGATGAGCAATTACTTAAAATGACCGTTAGAAGAACAATTACGATAAACCGTTTCATGATAGCAGTGGTCATGTATCCTCCCGTCAAAAATTTTTTGGTAAATGGTTTGAAAAACTTCACAATTAAGCTCAATACGTCAAACCTACCTAAAACAATAGTTTAGAATATTTGATAAAAGATTGTCGTTTGTAATAATGATCAGAGGGCTTAAGATTCCTTCCTAAAATGAATTCCCTTGGAGGGGATTTGTGATTGAATATCTCATTAGGGTATCCGATTTATTCAGAGCAAAGCACTTTTTGATTCTATCTTGGATTGAAACATTTGGTGCAACAAATGGAGAGTAAAATCATTCGTATGCACAAGAAAAAGTATTCACGATCATCAGATCTGAAAAGAGAAGAAAGCAGTCGGTCTCTCGCAAACGGAAAAACACAGGCGGAGATTGCCAAACAGCTATAACGAACCACCGCCACGATTTCTCGAGACATTAGGCGAAACAGTGGAAAAACCGGCTATCGTGCATTTTCTGCCAGTAAGCAAGCCAGGCTGCAGCCTCCTCCCGACGCCAGAGGAAAACAAGTTTGGAAAAGAACCTGCAGCTTCAAGGGTATGTGCTCGATAAACTGCAGCAAAAGTGGTCTCCCCAGGCGATATCCGATCGGCTGAAAATCGAGTATCCTTTAGATATGACCATGGGTATCTCACATGAATCGATTTATCAGTATAATTACGTCCTGCCCTGGGTACCCTGGTTGAACGCACCACCCGCTATACCATCCTGGTTCTTTTGGGGAACAAAAAGGATGCTGGGACGGTGCGGCAGGCTTATGCCAAAGCGTTCCGCTCCCTTCCCGCTGAACTGAAGAAAACGCTGACCTATGATCAGGACAAGGAAATGAGTGACCATCAACGCTATACCATTGACACCGGCCTCCAGGTATATTTTGCGCACCCTGGATCTCCTTGGGAGCGGGGAATCAATGAGAATACGAACGGTCTGGTCCGGCAATATTTCCCTAAGGGGACAGATTTTTCCCAGGTACCTCGGGATGAGATCAAGTAAACTCAACGGGAATTGAACGATCGTCCCAGAGCTGTGCTGAACTATTTGAAACCGGATGAGATCATTAATAATCTTGTTGCACTAAAAGTTTGAAACCACCTTAAAAACCTTGAGGAAATATATGGTTACGGTCAGAAAAAAACAGACAGGGAAAACTTATTTCTATAAAAACCGGGGGGGACAAGTTATCCAGCTCACAGCCCAGGTAGGCAGCTTTAGTGACCTCCAAGGGTGTCAAATGCAGGCCCGCCCTTGATGATCCCTGGCGCAATGATGGATTAAGCTGCATGGGCACCGGAATTAAATTTCAAAAAAGAACATTTTAACTTTGCCTATACAAGAACCCGGGCTGTTTTTTTATGTTATGCTCAATAAGAAACAATCTGGACATTGCTTGTATCACGGGAGGGAGAAATGAGCGAGGAAAAAGTCCACCAGGAAGAGTTTCGCGTGGATGGGGAGGAGATCCTGGAAAAGATCAAGGAGCTGGTGCATGAGGGAAATATCCGCCGGATCATCATCAAAAACCAATCCGGAAAAACCCTGATCGATATCCCCCTGACGGCTGGCGTGATTGGGGCGCTGGTCGCTCCCCAGCTGGCAGCCCTGGGGGCGGTCGCTGCCCTGGTTTCCAAGGCAACCGTGGTGGTGGAGGTCGTTGAGGAGCTGGAATCTGAATGATAGCAGGTTGATAAGGATTCCAATACAAATTGAAATGTAGGGTATATGTTCTTTATAATAGGTGTCGATATTAACCAATCGCTCTATCAGGAAAAGGACAAGTTTAAAGATTATTTAGAGCGGTTTTTTTGGTTCCCGTGGTTTTTTGGGAAGTGATTATTAATACAGCGTCTAACTATTCATTAATCCATACAGAAAATATGCGCCAATGCACGATAGGAAAATGAAAAGAATAATTCCTCCAAGGATGAGAGGTTTTTTCCATTTTCTGGATTGGCTTTCGCTTAATGTCTGGCCTATTTTCTCTGTGAGTTTCTTGGTGTAATCTTTTGTATTAGTGGGTCGAACCTCTTGCCATCTAGAGGTGACATCATCAAGAAGTTTAAATTCAGGATCTGCTATCACTTCAAAAAAATGATTACAGTGCTTGCACAACACAATTAAATCCCCCTGGGGAACACCTTTTTTCCAGGCATTTATTAACCCTTCTTGATATATAATTTCTTCCCCACAGTTTTTACAATCAGCAGATTGAGAAATTAATTGATTCAAAAACGATCCTGCGTCGTTTCCAACAAACATAGCTCCTCCCCTTAGATATCATCCAGATTTGAGGGATTTTTTTTACTTGATAACGGTTGAGATGGCTAGGGTTCTAGTTTCATATCCCTCACCGTACATTTTTGATAACCATATAAAGAAAACTAATTTCAATTATAATACGGTCACTTGACCATAATTCATACGCTTCTCCAAAGTTATTGGTTAGGATTACGCAAAAACTACCAATCAATTCTCAAATAAAACAGCCATAGACATAGAATTTTGGACAGCACAGAGGCCGTACTTGCAAATCTTATTGTGGAATTTGATGGTTATTAATTATAGAAATCATTCGTTGCTAAGATTACTTGGGAAAAATCTACATTGGAATCGATCTTGAATCTTTCGCCGTGACTTTAACCCACCTTTTCTGAAAAACGGGAGTTTTTTATGTCCCCCCAAACGAATCCATACGTCGCAGGAGCACCGGTGACGGATGAACGCATGTTTTTCGGCCGGGATGATGTTTTTGCCTGGATTGAGCAGAATATCGGGGGCCGTTTTTCGGAGAACATGCTCGTGCTGCACGGGCAGCGGCGTGTGGGGAAAACATCGGTCCTCAAGCAGCTGGAAAAAAGGCTTCCAGACCAGTACGTACCGGTCTTTTTTGATTTCCAGGGCCGGACCCATACTACCATCAACCGCTTTCTGTACCGCTTGGCGCGGGAGATCCACCGCAAACTCAAGCGGGAGCACGACATCACGATTTCCGTCCCGGACCGCGATGCATTCGAGGAGGATGCGGAATATTTTGCAGGTCAGTTCCTCACCGAAGTCAAGCAGGCTCTGGAGGATCGGAACCTGGTGCTGGTCTTTGACGAGTTTGACACCCTGGAAGAGCGGACTGCCCGGGAGATGCTGGGCCAATACCTGATCCCCTACTTCAGCCGCATGGTTCACGGCGCGGAGCGGCTGAATTTCATCTTCTCGATCGGATCAAGCGGGCATAGATTGGAACATATGCGGTCGGAATATACGGATTTTTTCCGCGTCAGCCTCTACAAGCGGATCAGTTTCCTGGACAAAGAGGATGCCCGGCAGTTGATCGTCAGGCCTGTCCAGGGGATGATGACCTATTCCGATCCTGCGGTGGACCGGATATTAGAGATCACTTCCGGTCATCCTTATTTCATCCAGTTGTTATGCCACGAGCTCTTTGCCAAAGCCCAGCGCACCGGGGATTGGCAGATCGACCGGGAGGATGTTAGGAAGATTCTTCCGGATGTTATTGAGCGGGGGACAGTCAATCTCAAGTTTGTTTGGGACGTGGCCTCAAGCACAGAACGTTACACGCTCTCGGCGCTGGCCAACCTTGGCCCCGGGGCAGCGAAAGAGGATATCCTCGCTCTGTTGAAGAAACACAATGTCCGCATCAGCGGGGAAGAGATCGGGGAAGCCCTGCTGGAGCTCACAGCACGGGATGTGCTCTCCAAAAAGCACACCTTCAGAGTGGAGCTGCTGCGCCTCTGGCTTCTGGAAAATCGACCCCTGAAACGGGTGGTTGATGAACTGGCCGAAAAACACCCGGTCGCTGTTCGCTACACCCAGATTGCAGAGGAATTCCGGGACAACGATCAGATTGAAGATGCACTTGAAAATTACGAGAACGCAATTGACGCAGCTCCCCAGTATCTTCCAGCCTGGTTGGGCAAAGCAGCCATCTTCCGGGAGAGTGGAAGGTGGCTGGATGCCCTGGATACCTTCCAAACAGCTTTGGAACTCGAACCGGGAAACAAGCAGGCCCGGGCAGGCCTGAGTGAGGTGCACGTGGAACTGGGGGACACAGCGAAGCAAGCGGGCGATCGGGAGAAGGCGGTAGCCCGGTACCAGCAAGCCCTGGAAGTCAATCCGGAACACAGAGAAGCCCGGGAGAGGTTGGCAGCTCTGAACCTCTCGAGAGCAAAAACACTCGCCCAGCAGAAAAAATGGCCCGCCGCGGGTGAGTTCCTGCTCAAAGCTTGGAAGTACATTCCTGAATCGGTTGATGCTTTACAAACAGCCCCCCAGGAGATTGCTGCTCTTCAAAGCAGCGAGCAGCTGGAGCAGGCCCTGGCTCCAATCGAACAATCCTTGTCTGCCCTGCGGGCCCGGATCGCCCGGGATTTTCTTGAAGAGGCGGTTCAACTGCGGGAAGGGGAAAAGTACAGCGCAGCGCTGGTCCACCTGAAGCGGGCCCTCAGCTACGACCCGGAGAATGAAGCCGTCCAGCGGGAGATGCGGATCACCCGGCAGGCGGAGCGGGAATCCGGCGCGGAAAACATCTACCGCGCGGGCCAGCGAGCCTTTCGCGCCCAACGGTGGGGGGAAGCCATCAGCACCCTGCAGCGCTTTCTGGCGCTGGAGCCGGACAGCACCAAAAAAATCAGCCAAACCAAAGCCTGGATTAAGGAAGCCAGAACGCAGGAAGAACTTGCAGAACGCTATGCTGCTGCCCGGCAGGCTGTCGAGAGAGGCGCCGCCCGCAGGGCGGTAAGCTTGCTGCGGGAGATCAGCGATCTGGCTGATGATTACCGGGACACAGAACAGCTGCTGGAACAGGCGCGGCTCAAGTGGTGGGGGAGCCTGTTTCGGCAAGCTGCCGCTTGGTGCGCGGGCGTGTTCCTTATTGCGGCAATAGGTTGGTGGCTGCTGCGGCCGTCGGGACCAATGCAGGCAGCTGCGGTTCGCCTGGGATTGTACGAAAACACTCCCACATCTTCACCATTGTCAACCCCTGAGATGGTGGCAGAAATACCAGCAGAAGAAAGTCCCACGCCCACACCTGCCCCACTCCCCACCCGAACGCCGGTGCCCCTGGCTTGGTCCCGGCTTTCCCCGGGGCAGCTGTTCTTACGGGATATTGTTACAGCCATTGCAGTGGACCCAGAAGACCCGGGAGTGCTGTACGTAGGTACTGAAAATGCCGGGATCTACAAATCCATCAACGGTGGGGTTTCCTGGCAGCCGATCCAAAAAGGGCTGGGTAGTGCCAGCATTCGAACCATCGCCATTGACCCCCAGGATCCCAGCACGGTATATGCTGGGGTTGTTAACAACGGGGTTTATAAGACCACGGATGGAGGGCAGTCCTGGCAGGCAGCAAATAACGGTATGGCTGACTATGGGACCAGAAACAGCATCGTGATTGTTGATCCCACAGACAGCCAGCATCTATTCTATACATCCGGAAGGGGGGTCTATGAATCGTTTGATGGGGCAGCATCCTGGAGCTTCACAAAACCTTCTGGCTGCTTCCTTGAAATCGTGGATCTAGCTTTGGATCCGACAGATGGGATTTCTCTTTTTGCAACAAATTATGCTGTTGACCCTGATATAGATGAGTTAGGAGTAGAACAGTGTGAAGGAGGGGTATATAAATCCCAGGATGGTGGAGCTACCTGGACACGTATAAGTCCTATCGTGGACGATGGTTTCTGGGATGAGAGCCTGACTATTGATTCTCAAACAGGGGATTACCTCCATGCAATTGGAATGGATCAATGGATCTATAGTTCCACCGACGGGGGAGAAAGCTGGATCATCTCCCGGGATAAAAAATATTGGGAGGATGCTGCTATTGACCCGCAGGATAGCTCTGTCGCATACATTTTATGGAATGAGAATGTCTATAAAACAGCCAACGGAGGACAGACCTGGGAGGAAATTAGTTATCACGAATTTAACACAACCGACAATTGGGGAAAAATTCATGTCTCCCCCCATGAGCAGGAGACTCTGATGGTTGGATCCAGAGGATTTTTTGTCTCCAATGACAGTGGAAAATCCTGGATTGAACACAGCGCCGGGCTCGGAAGCACAAGGTTGGACTTATCGATTGACCCGGAGATATATTCAACCTTATATGTCCAAATTGGCGGGGGATTGATTTTTCGATCACAGGATGGCGGCAGCAATTGGGAAAAATATGTGGTCGGTGAAGCATTGGGAAGCGAAATTAACGCTTATGATTCCGTCAGACATATCCTATATGAATTTCATGATTGGCACGAATGGGAAGACGGTGAACTTGACCAAGCTGCTGTACTTCGCTTTGTGGATGATGGAGATGGTTTTCTTGATTTACAAGAAAAAGATCCGATAAACGTGTTCCCTTTGCCTTATGGGACACAAAAATTGAACACTGTCAGAGCGCATCCCTATCAGGATGGGTTCCTCTATATGATTTATGATCAAGAATATGCTGACGATGCTTATATTTATATCTCCAAAGATAACGGAAACACCTGGCAGGATACAGAGGGATTAGTAGATATGTACAATACCAGGTTATTTTTTGACCATGATCAAGGAGAGGTTATCTATGCTGTTGAAGAGAATCAACGCTACCGCTCTGATGACGCCGGGGAAACCTGGCAGCTCTGCGCGGATCATTATGTCGGGAGTCCAAACGTCAGGAGTCCAATCTCTGACACAAGGATGGCTGTCCATCCCCAGGACAGTGACTGGCTTGTCCTGGCCACGAAGGGGAATGGAATCCTGATCAGTGAGGACGGCTGCAAAACTTGGGTCCACCATAACAACGGCCTGGGAAACTTTTCAGTGAACACAGTGGCGATTGATCCACAAAACCCCGATGTGATTTACGCCGGGACAGACAACGGAGCCTATGTATCATTTAATCGGGGAGAGGAATGGGCCCCCATCAAC
The DNA here is from genome assembly GCA_964621835.1 of uncultured Anaerolineales bacterium. Classification (GTDB taxonomy): domain Bacteria; phylum Chloroflexota; class Anaerolineae; order Anaerolineales; family UBA11858; genus B10-G9. The sequence continues at coordinate 51,521 of CAZUMA010000010.1, forward strand.
GACGGGTTGCTAGGCGGGCTGGTGATCTATTCAATCTCTATCGACGATCAAAGCAACGTCTATGCAGCAACTCCCCTTGGCATCTTTCAACTGGAGGATCAATGAAACGGAATCCTTTTTCTTTTGGAAATCCAGTCAATGACCCCGACCGATTTTACGGGAGGAAGCGGGAAATCCGTCAAATTACAGATCGCCTGCTTTCCTCGGCATTTGAAAGCACATCCGTAGTCGGGGAGCGCCGGATTGGGAAAACATCCCTTTTGAAATACCTGGCAACCCCGCAGGTTGCTGAAGAGATTGGACTGGATCCAGATTATTATGTGATTGTTTATGTAGATTTCCAGGGTTGTGTAAAGATCACTCCGGCCCGATTCTGGAGCAGGATCCTGCGCCGGGTGGCTCGAAAACTGGCTGATGATGAATTGGCGACCATGGCAAAGGAGCTCGGGCAGCAGGAAGAAATTGATCAATTCGACCTGGAAGATTTATTTTTTGAGATCGAAGACCTGAATCAAAAACTGATCCTGCTCATGGATGAGTTCGAATATGTGACCCGTAATGAGAATTTTGATCTGGATTTTTTTGCAGGATTGAGGGCATTAGCCATTCATTTTCCTTTATCATTGATTACTGCTACTAGGAAACCGCTGGTGGATTTATGCCACTCAACAGCCATTCAGGGATCCCCATTTTTCAATATCTTTGCAAGTTTGATCCTGAAACCTTTTCAACCTGACGAGACGCTGTTAATGATTGATGAACTGCTCACTGGCAGTGGAGTAGAATTTTCTGAAGCAGACAAGAAAAGGATCAAAGAATATGCAGACGGGCATCCCATCTATATCCAGATGATGGGCTATTATTATTATGAAGGGTACCAGATGGGATTAAGTGGGAAAGATTTGCACAATCATGCTCAAGAAAATTTTCTGCTTCAGGCAAAACCTCACTTTGAATACCAGTGGAACCACTCCGATGAGCGGGAAAAGATCACCCTGCTAACTCTTTTAACACAATTGAATGGAAATGAAGTACTTCCAACGGAAGAACAGTTAGAAGAAATTTATTCTCAATCCAGCTATGTTCTGCCAGGACTCGTTAAGCGGGGATTAGTCTTGGAAAAACAAGGGGATTATTACGATTTCTTTTCACCTCTTTTCAAGGAGTGGCTGAAGATTGAGGTTAGCGCTGGCCGGGAAGAAAGGCAGAGCAGTGATTCGGTTGAGGAATGGCTGGAAAATCAGGCAGAGTTTGACCGGACAATGGGGGAGAAAATTGGCTCAACTTTCCCAAAGATAAAGCAAAAATACTGGCCGTTACTGGTGGATTTTGCGATGAACGCTTCAGCAGAAGTTGCTGGTTCTTTTCTGGTCAGACTCGGGGGTTTATAAACACTTGTATTAATTGATTCTGGAATGAATGTAAAAAAATATTTGAAAATTATTCAATTTGAAATCTTATGCCACTCAGAAAAACAGGACCACGGATAACATTTTTACTATAATCACGGTCTGATAGTTTGATAGATGACGCATTTTTGTTGCATAAAAAAACCAGCTTACATTGACGTTACCAGAAACGGGTAGTATACTCACAGAGCAGGACCAACAACTGAATATCTACCTTCGGGGCAGGGTGAGCGCAAGCAATTCCCAATCGGCGGTACAGCCCGCGAGCGCAAGAGAGAGCGCAGGATCCGGTGAAACTCCGGGGCCGACGGTACAGTCCGGATAGGAGAAGGTACAGTCTATTCTCATTTTGCCTGTGTGTCAGGAGAGTCCCCGAAAGCATGTCCGCTTTCGGGTTTTTTCTTCCAGATACCGGGTGAAGCAACCCGCCCCGCTTTTTTTCAGCGGGGTTTTTTTATGCAGTCAACATGGGTGATTTAAAAGATGATTAAAATCCTCCAGCGGTATAACCGGTTCATCCTGGGCGCAGGATCCCTGCTGATGGGACTCCTGCTCTGGTGGAGCTTCACCGAGTTCAGTGATGTGCCCTCGTTTATTTTTCCCAGTCCCGGGGAGGTCTGGCGCCGGTTTGTTCTGGTTGTCCAGGATGGCAGCCTGCTTTTTCACACCCTCGTCACCCTGCTCGAGGTGATTCTGGGATTGATGCTGGGGTTGTTTGCGGCAATTCTGGTGGGCTATTTCCTGGCCAAATCCCGGGTGGTGGAGCGGGTTCTTTCCCCCTATATCGTGGCCAGCCAATCGATTCCCACCGTGGCCATCGCGCCGCTGCTGGTGATCTGGCTGGGCCCGGGCCTGCTGTCAAAGGTCCTCACCAGCGCCCTGATTGTCTTTTTTCCTGTTTTGGTGAACACGGTCGTGGGCATCCGCTCGGTCCCGGAAGAGCTCTATGACCTGATGCGCTCCCTGCGGGCCAGCGCCTGGCAGCGGATCACCCTGCTGGAGATCCCGGCGGCGATGCCGGTTTTTTTGGGAGGGCTGCGGATCGGAGCCACCCTGGCAGTGATTGGCGCCGTGGTGGGTGAGTTTGTGGGCGCGGATATGGGCCTGGGATTTTTGATTAATGTCGGCCGCGGCCTGTATGACACCGCCCTGGTTTTTGTGGCGGTGTTCACCCTGGTGGTGCTGGCGCTGCTGCTGTATGGGTCGGTGGTCCTGCTGGAAAACCGGCTGCTTTCCTGGCAAAAGGACACCTCGCTGGATAAGAGTTGAGAGAAGGAGTTTGTTGATGAAAAGAAAAGCACTGCTGATGGTTTTTGGCCTGATCCTCCTGCTGGGATCTGCCTGCGCTGGCGGGAGCCCTCTGTCCCCGGGGGAAGGTGAACTGGAAAGAATTAGATTGCCGATGGGATATGTCCCCAATGTGCAGTATGCCCCGTTTTATGTCGGGATGGAAAAGGGGTTCTTCGCGGAGCAGAACCTGGAAATTGAATTTGATTATTCCTATGAGACGGATGGGGTCGCCCTGGTCGGCGCAAATGACCTGCAGTTTTCAATTGTCTCTGGTGAACAGGTGCCGATTGCCAGCGCCGAGGGGTTGCCGATCGTTTATGTGTTGGCCTGGTATGACCGCTATCCAGTCGCGGTGATTGCCAAGCAGGAGCAGGGCATCACAGAACCGGAGGACCTGAAGGGAAAAACAGTCGGGCTCCCCGGTTTGTTTGGGGCCAATTACGTCGGCTTGCGCGCCCTGCTGGCCCAGGTGGGCCTGAAGGAAAGCGATCTCCAGCTGGATTCCGTGGGGTTTAACCAGGTCGAGGTGCTGGCCACCGATGCCGATCAGGCTGTGGTCGGCTACCTGGCCAATGAACCCATTCAGCTCGAAGCCCAGGGTTATGCTGTGGATGTCATCGCGGTCGCTGATTATGTCGAGCTGGTTTCCAACGGCCTGATTACCAACCGGGAGACCATTGAGAACAACCCGGACCTGATCCGGAGGATGGTCAGCGCGGTTTTAAAATCCATCGAATACACGGTGGAGAACCCGCAGGAGGCCTACGAGATTTCAATGCTTTACGTGGAGGGCCTGGAGGAGGCGGACCGGGAAGTCCAGATGAAGGTCCTGACCACCTCGATATCCCTCTACCAGACGGATCCCTACGGGTACAGCGATCAGCAGGCCTGGGAGAATATGCAGGAAGTGCTTTTAGGAATGGGTTTGATGAAGCAGGAGCTCGATCTTGACCGGATCTACACCAATGAATTCATCCAATGAACCAGCACCAATTTTGCAGGTAGAGCAGCTCGGGGTGACTTTTTGCGATCAAAAAGGATCCCTGCGGGCGCTGGAGGGGTTCACCTTCTCGGTTGCCCCTGAGCAGTTTATCTGTATTGTCGGTCCTTCCGGGAGCGGGAAAAGCACCCTGATCCGGGTCCTTGCCGGCCTGCTTCCCCCTTCCACGGGGAGGGTGCTGCTGTATGGGACCCCGCTGGTCAAACCTCGCCGGGGGGTGGGGATTGTCTTCCAGAAGGCGAACCTGATGCCCTGGCGGACGGTCATTGAAAATATCACCCTGCCCCTGGAAATCCTCTCGGTTCCTGCGGAAGAAGCAGCGCAGAAGGCCATGGATTTGGTAGAATTGGTGGGACTGCAGGGCTTTGAACACTGGCTGCCCTGCGATTTATCAGGCGGGATGCTGCAGCGGGTTGCGATTGCCAGAAGCCTCATTCATAAACCGGATGTGCTCTTGTTGGATGAGCCCTTTGGAGCCCTGGACGCCCTGACCCGCGAGAAAATGGGCACTGAGCTGCTGCGGATCTGGCAGGCCCGGAAGAAAACCGTGATCATGATCACACACAATATTTCCGAGGCAGTCTTCCTGGCAGACCGGGTGCTGGCGATCAGCCCGCAGCCGGGCAGGCTGAGATTAGACCTGGAAATTGACCTCCCAAGGCCGCGGCAGGAAGAAGACCGCTACAGCAGCCAGTTTATCAGCTACACTCAGCGCCTCCGAAAGGCGATTGAATGAAAAAATTCCTTTTAATCTTTCTTATGATCTTTTTTGCCCTTCCCTTACCAGCCCGGGCCCAGGAATGGCTCCAGTTCGATGAGCTGCTGATAGAGATTTGGCCTGAATATGACCGGCCGAGCGTGCTGGTGATCTACCGGGGAGTGCTTTCCTCAAACATCAACCTGCCCGCTGAGGTGACCTTCCGGATCCCTGCCAGCGTGGGCCAGCCTCACGCGGTGGCATTCCGGGATGAACAGGGGCAGTTGATGACGGTCCAGTTTGAGCGGGTTGTCCGGGGAGACCTGGCGGAGATCAGCTTTTTCTCCCCTTCCCGGGAAATCCAATTTGAGTATTATGATCCCACCCTCAGGAAAGAGGGGCAGACCCGCACCTACCAGTACCGGTGGCTGGATGACCACCTGGTCAGCAGCGCGGCGGTCCAGGTCCAGCGTCCCCGCGGGGCCGGGGAATTCTCGGTCCAGCCCACGCCTGAGACCGCGTTTGAAGGAAATGACGGGCTGATGTATTTCTACCAGGAGCTTTCCTCCCTGGAGTCCGGGTCCTTTACGCTGCAGATCAGCTATCAGAATGAATCCGATCTTCTCAGTGCGGCCGAGTCAACCATCCAGCCCAGCGCTCCAATTGATCCGGGGATTTCCCTCTCTTTTCGGGGAAGGGACCTCATTCCCTGGGTGGTAGGCGGGGTGGGCCTGCTGGCATTTTTCTCCGCAGTGCTCCTCTACTGGAGCTATCAGCGGGGGCTTCAGGCCCCGGACTTGAGAAAAGCGCTCCATCTTGCCGGGGATCCGGAACAGCGGGAAAGCTTCTGTCCCAAATGCGGCAGTGAGACCGGGGAAAATGATCTCTTCTGCCGGATCTGCGGGGCGAAACTTGATTGAAGGCCGGATCCGGGCAGGAGCTGTTCTGCTGGCTGCTGCTTGTGACCAAAAATCAGCTGATCTCACCGATTGCTGGATTGGTTTTCATCTTTCATTAATCTCAGTGTGGAACAATATTTCTGGCATTGCAAGACACTCATAAGAAGGCTTGATGGATGAATTTGAAGATCACGTGGATCGCCCCCGAAGCTCCTTGAAATTTATTATCGGGGGGCTGATGATTGCGGCCGCAATTGTCTATTTAATTGCCTCCTCGATCAGCGCCAGCGCGCAGTATTTCCTCACTGTGGAAGAAACCCATAAAAAGCTGGAAGATGGGGAACTTGACGGCCGCAGCCTGCGCGTTTCCGGGGCGGTCCTGGGGGAATCAATTGACTATGATATGGATTCCCTGGAATTAAGCTTTACCATCGCCCATGTTCCGGGCGATCAGAAGCTCCTGGAGGAAGAAGGCGGGCTGGCCCGTGCGCTGCACAACGCGGTCTCGGATCCGGATCGGGCGAGAATGGATGTTCGCTACACCGGCGCCATCCCGGATTTACTGCAGGACGAGGCCCAGGCGATTCTGACCGGGCAGGTGGGTCCGGAGGGGATTTTCTATGCGGATGAGATCCTGCTGAAATGTCCCACAAAATACGAGAATTCCGTTCCGGATCAATCAGGAGAGAACTGACCGGGAGTTGATCTATCACAGCCCAGCGTTGAAGGCCGGAGAGAAGGAATGGCAGCCAATTTAGGATTTGGGTCCCTGTTTATTACCCTGATCATTGCCATATATGGGGTGGGGGCCGCGGTGATTTCCGTGGTCCAGAAGGACCGAACCTGGCTGCGGTCTGCCCGCCAGGCCATGCGGCTGGTCTTCCCCCTGCTGTCTATCTCGGTCGCCGCGCTTTTATTCCTCCTTCTGAACGATCAGTTCCAGGTTGTCTATGTTGCCGAGGTCTCCAGCCGGCGGATGCCCACCTACCTGAAAGTCACCGCCCTGTGGGGGGGACAGGCGGGATCTCTTCTCTTCTGGTCCTGGCTGCTGGCCGGGTTTACCGCTGCCGCAGCGCTGCGGAAATGGGAAAGAGACCAGGATCTGCTGCCCTGGGTGATCGTGGTCACCCTGACCACCCTGGCCTTTTTTGTTTTCCTGAGCGTGTTTTTTGAAAATCCCTTTGTGCGCTTCTGGCAGGCTCCCTCCGGGATTATCACGGCGATGTCCAGACCCGCGGGAGGGGTGGGGATTGTACCGCCGGACGGTCAGGGGCTGAACCCGCTGCTCCGCCATCCCGGAATGATCATCCATCCCCCTCTGCAGTACCTGGGTTTTGTTTCCTTTGTTGTCCCCTATGCGTTTGCGATTGCCGCGCTGGTCACCGGCCGGACTGATGACCGCTGGATCCGGCTCACCCGCCGCTGGACATTGTGGGCCTGGCTGTTTCTGTCCCTGGGGTTGGTGCTGGGCGCCCGCTGGGCGTATGATGTGCTCGGCTGGGGAGGCTACTGGGGCTGGGACCCGGTGGAAATCTCAGCCCTGATGCCCTGGTTGACAGGCACAGCATTTCTGCATTCGGTGATGATCCAGGAAAAACGGGGAATGTTCAAACAGCTCAATATGGTTTTGATCATCCTCACTTATGACCTGATTATTTTTGGGACCTTTCTGACCCGGTCCGGGGTGCTTTCCTCCGTTCACTCGTTTGCCCAGAGCGCAATCGGCCCCATGTTTTTCTATTTCATCACCTTCACTTTCCTGTCCTCCCTGGCGCTGCTGCTGTACCGCTGGGAGGACCTGAAATCCACCCAGGTGCTGGTCTCCTTCTTCTCGCGGGAGGGGCTGATTGTGCTCAGTGTGCTGCTGTTGATGGGCATCCTGCTGACCTCATTCTGGGGGGTGTTATTCCCGCTGATTTCTGAGATCGTCACCGGCCAGAAGGTCACGGTGGGGCCTCCATTTTATGAACGGGCGATCGCCCCCATGTCAGGCGGTTTGCTGTTTTTGATGGCGCTGTGCCCGATTTCAGTCTGGAGTTATTTTTCCTTCCGGCATATGGGAAAATTGCTCCTGGTTCCCCTGGGCTTCTCCCTGGCCGGGCTGGCAGCAGCGCTGGGCATTGGTGTTACGCGCTGGCCTGCGCTGGCTGCCTTCTGGCTGATTGCCTTCGTGGTGGCAGCGAACTGTTATGACCTCTACCGGTGCATCTCAGCTGGATCCCGGTCGGGACAGCGGGGTCTGCTCTCTCTGATCAGCAAACAGCGGCGCTCGTATGGGGCGATGATCATCCATGTTGGGGTGGTGTTGATCGCCCTGGGCGTGGTTGGGATTGAGTCCTTCCAGACAGAGACCCAGGGGACCATCCCCCAGGGCGGGGAGCTGGATTTGGCCGGGTACCATGTCGTCTATCAGCGCCTGGACGTGTTTGATACCCGCGACGGCCGGAATATTGCCAGGGCTGTGGTGAGCATCAACCGGGAGGGGAAAACCCTGGGCGAGGTCTATCCCCGGCGGGATTTCTTCTACGATTCCAACCAGCCGATGTCGATCCCGGGGGTGCGCTCCACGGTTGCAGGTGACTTATATGTTGTTCTTGTGGACTGGAAAGAGATCACCCAGCAGGGTGCGACCTTCAAGGTCTATCACAACCCGCTGGTGCGCTGGCTGTGGATTGGATCCTGGGTGTTTGTCCTGGGCATTTTAGTTGCTGCCTGGCCGGAGGCGGAAAAACAATCCCGGCTGGTCCGCACCCGGTTTCCGGCGGAAGGGTAAGATGATGGCATCCACGAGAAGACTTCTATTGTTCAGTTTGATGGCTGTGGTCCTTTTTTCTGGTGCGGTTCCCACGGTTAGCGCGCAGCAGGAAACGCCAACCGAAGACGAGGTGAACCGGGTGGCCCGGGAGCTGTACTGTCCGGTATGTGAAAACATCCCCCTGGACACCTGCGGGACAAAAGCCTGTGAGCAGTGGCGCGGTGTGATCCGGGACAAGATCAGCGAGGGATGGACAGACGAGCAGATCAAGATATATTTTGTGGATCAGTATGGCGACCGGGTGCTGGCAGAACCGCCCCCCAGAGGGTTCAACTGGCTGGTTTACCTGGTTCCGCCGGCGGTTTTTCTGGCTGGGGTTCTTCTGGTATTTTTCGGCTATCAGCGCTGGAAGAAGCCGGACAAAGCCCCTGCTGTTATTCCAGGATCCGGGGAACTACCTCCTGGCGAGGATCCCCCGGATGAATTTATTCGGAAGGTTGAAGAAGAGTTGAGAATCAGAAAGGATGAGTAAACTGTTGAAGCGGCTTTTAATTCTTGGAGGGGTGGGGCTCCTGCTGGTGATCCTGGGTGTAGGCCTGTTACGGGCCCAGCAAGGCCAGGTGGGCGTGGGCCAGCTTTCGCCGGAGTTTCGATTGCAAACCTTTTCGGGTGAAGAATACAGCTCGGCGGACCTCCGGGGAAGCGTTGTCCTGGTCAATTTTTGGGCGTCCTGGTGTGAATCCTGTAAACCAGAAGCGGCGGATTTAGAGGCTGCCTGGCAGCGCTACCAATCCCGGGGAGATGTCCTGTTTCTGGGCGTTGATTATGCCGACACGGAACCAGAAGCCCTGGCGTACCTGGAGGAGTATCAAATCACCTACCCGAATGGGCCGGATCTGAGGACAAAGATATCGCAGGCGTTTCGGATCCGGGGTGTACCGGAAACCTTTGTCATAGACCAGCGGGGCGAAATTGCCCATGTGCAGATAGGCCCGTTCCGCTCCGCAGCGGAGATCGAGGGGATCATCGATTCACTGCTGTCTCCATGAGCCAGGCCGAGGAATGATTGTTATGGATCTTGGATCAATACTGATACTGCTGGCGGTCTTTTTAGCAGCTGTTCTCTACCTGGTGCGCCCATTTTTCACAGAAGGGGATTCCCCTCTCCAGCTGAAGGCTGGGGCTTCCTCTCTGCTGGCTGAAAAGGAGCGCCTGCTGACGGCCATTGAAGACCTGGAGCAGGAGTTCTGGCTGGAAAAGATCCCTGAAAAGGACTATCACAGAAAGCGGGAATACTTGTTGAAAACCGCGGCGGGGGTGCTGCAGGAGATCGAACGGCTCCAGCAGGATTCCCCTCAAGCGGAAAATTCAAGGGAGGTTGTAGAGGACCGGATCGAAGAGGAGAGCCTGGAGATAATGATTGAGGCGCGTCGCAAGAAGCTCCACCAGCAGTCCCGGGGAACCTGCCCCAACTGCGGGGCTGATGTCTACCGGGGGGACCAGTTCTGCGGCCGCTGCGGGGAAGCCCTGTGATGAGGAAAAAGACCATCTGGTCCCGAAAAGTCCTCTTCCTCCTGCTTGCCCTGTTGGTCATGCCAGGCTGCATCAGCCTTTCCCAGGATGTCACCCCTCCGCCGGAACCCGGGACTCCTACCACCCTCATACCAGCACCCAGCCATACACCCTCACCCACCACCGAGCAGCCCCGGGATTCAACACAAGAGGCGGAGCAGGCAGAGGAGGCCCGTCCTGGCAGTGTCCGGGTGCTTGTGGTGGATCATACCGGCGAGCAGATGGAAGCTGCCCATATTGTCCAGCTCGAAGGGTATGATCACGCAGACCAGGTATATTTTGAACGCATCCCAACCTCAAGCGATGGGAAAGCGATCTTCCCGGAAGTCCCTTTTCACACGGGCCATTATTACTTTGCGACTGTGGAATACCACCAGGCAGTCTACCGCTCTGATATTGTCGAAGTGGAACCTGGGACAGAATCTCTCCAGCTGACAATTGATCTTTTTGAGACCACCACGGACACCAGCTCGCTTTCTGTAGACCGCATCCATGTATTTCTGGATGACCAGCAGGAAGACCGGATCCAGATCGGGGAGGTTTTTATTGTCTCCAATTACGGCGAGCGCACCGTGGTGGCTGAAAATGAGGGGGAGCCGGTGCTCTCTTTTCCCCTGCCGGAGCAGGCTGCCAACCTGGCTTTTGACGACGGCGCGCTGGGTCAGCGGTTCCTGGAAACAGACCGGGGCTTTGGGGACGTGACCGCGATCCCGCCCGGGTCTGGCGTGTACCAGGTGATGGCTTACTATACGCTGCCCTATCAGGGTGGGAAGATTGAATTTCTCCAGGAGGTGAACTACCCGGTGGGGGCGGTGATCGTGATCACGCCCGTGGGAAGCGTTCAGGTTAAGGGGACCTATTTGAAGGATCTGGGGGTTCGGGAAGTTCAGAATGGATCCATTCATGTTTATGCCGGGGAGGAAATCAGCCGCGGGGACCAGCTTCAATTTCAGATCAGCACCGGGGGTGATCCCATGCAGACCCTGGTGATTAAACCGTTGGCTGAAAACCCCTATCTCTGGCTGCTTTTAGGGATGGTCGGCGGCGGGTTGATCGTCCTGGGATTTGTTTTCTACTTCCGGGATCGGTCGACCAGGGAAGCCCCCCAAAAGGACCCGGCCGTGGACCGGGAGCAAAACGAGATCCTGGATTCAATTATCGCCCTGGATGACCTCTATGATGAGGGAGAAGTGGCCGAATCTGACTACCGGAAAAAACGATCGGAATTAAAATCCCGCCTGAGAGAGCTGCTCAAGCACAATACATCCTGAGCATGATTCAAGTCAGTGGTTTGGTAAAGCGATTTGGCAGCCAACCAGTGCTTTCGGCGCTGGATCTTACGCTCGCTCCGGGCGAGTTTGTCGCCCTGCTGGGACCCAACGGAACGGGCAAAACAACCCTGATCCGCGTGCTGGCTTCTTTATCCCGGATCCATGCTGGAGAGGTGGTGGTTGCCTCCCACCCGCTCCCGGCCCAGGCAGACCGGGCCAGGCGCAAGATTGGCTTGGTATCTCACCAGCCCCTGCTCTACCAGGATCTCACCGCCGAGGAAAACCTGTGGTTTTACGGGCGGATCTACCAGGTGAAGGACTTCCGACGCAGGGCCCAGGAAGTTCTGGACCTGGTTGGGCTGCGCCACCGCCGGGATGATCTTGTGCGGACATTCTCAAGAGGGATGCAGCAGCGCCTTGCCATCGCCCGGGCCGTCCTCCATCAACCGCGGGTGCTGCTGCTGGACGAGCCCCATACAGGGCTGGACCAGGAGGCAGGGCAGCAGCTGGATGTGATCCTCCGTGAGCAATCTGATCGAGGCCGGACCATTCTGATGGCCTCGCATGACCTGGCCCGGGCAGCCGGGCTCGCCAGCAGGATTGCTGTGCTCTCGCGGGGTAAAATTACCGCATCAAGGAAGGTGGCTGGACTCGCAGGAGAGGGACTCTTGCAGTTCTACCGAGAGGCGCTTGAGACGGAGGGAAGGGGAATTTGATGAGTGGGCTGGTGGGGATGTGGGCGATCATCTGGAAAGACCTCACCGCAGAAAGGCGCAGCAGGGAGCTGGTTTCCTCCATGCTTGTTTTTGCCCTGCTGGTTCTCCTGATCTTCAATTTCGCCCTGGAACTGGACCTGGCCGTCCGGGAATCAGTCACCGCCGGGGTCTTATGGGCCACATTTACCTTTTCCGGGACGATCGGGTTGAACCGGTCGATGTCCTCGGAACGGGATCGGGGCTGCTTTGAGGGACTGCTGCTGGCGCCGATAAACCGCAGCGTGATTTATTTTGGGAAATTTATCGGCAACCTGATTTTTATGCTCCTGGTGGAGGCAATTGTCCTCCCGGTGTATAGTTTTTTATACCAGGTGAATCTTTTCCAGGGGGGGTTCTTTCTCACCCTGCTTTTAGGGTCTATTGGCTACGCCGCGGTAGGGACGCTGCTGGCGGTGATGGTAGTCCAGGTGCGCACCCGGGATATCCTCCTGCCCATCCTGCTGTTTCCCCTAGTGCTTCCGGTGCTGATCGCGGCGGTGAAAGCCAGCCAGGGCGTGCTGCAGGGCCTGGTTGTGGCTGAGCTTGCCACCTGGCTGAACATCCTGGCAGTCTATGACCTGGTTTTTATTGTCCTGACCTGGCTGTTATTTGATTATGTCGTGGAGGAAAGCTGATGCCTGAAAAGACCCCGCTGCTGACAACCCTGGATTATGGTTCAGCCGGGCTGCTTCTTACCGCCCTCTGGCTGGTGTTTTTCTACGCTCCGGTGGAAGCGGTGATGGGCCCCGTTCAAAAGCTGTTCTATTTTCACGTGGCCGCTGCCTGGGTGGGGATGCTTGGTTTCCTGGCCGCGGCTGCTGCCGGGGTGGCCTACCTCCGAACGGGAACCCAGGAGTGGGACCGGGTAGAGTTTGCAGCCGTGGAGATCAGCCTGGTTTTCTTCCTGACTGCAATCATCACCGGATCAATCTGGGCCAGGCCGACCTGGAACACCTGGTGGACCTGGGACCCCCGGCTGACCACGGCAGCGGTGGTGGAGTTAATCTATGCTGCCTACCTGCTATTACGCCAGGGGGTGGAGGACCCGGAGCGCCGGGCCCGGTTTGCCGCGGTCTATGCCATCTTTGGATTCATCAGTGTACCGCTGACGTTTCTCTCCATCCGCCTCTTGAGAACCATTCACCCAGTGGTGCTGGGAAGCGCCGGGGGGGGACAGGGAGGATTTAACATGACCCCCTCCATGCAGGTGGCCTTCTTTTTCAGCCTGTTTGCCTTTTCGGTGTTTTTTGCGACTTTGCTCTGGCACCGCGTTAGGCTGGCTGACCTGCAGGCAGCAATTCAAACGCTGCAGGTTGAGCGCTGGGAGAAAAGGGAGGGGCTGAGATGAACGGATGGATAACGCCTGATACGACCGGTTATTTAGTGGCCGGGTACGCGGTGATCGGGGGGATGATCGGGGGCTATATACTCAGCCTGGTCTGGCGCTGGCGCCAGGCTGTTCGGCGCTTTCAAGAGCTGAAAAAGCGGGATTAACCTGGGAATTTTCTGCCAGTCTTGAATTGACCTGCACAAACAAGGCAAGGTCAGGCTGATGAGGTTTTCTCCTGCGTGGTGGATGCAGCCTTCCTCCAACCGATTTCTCCTATTTCCAAATCTTTTCCAGGATAGTTATGGGCGTTTTGTGCGAATAGGCTTCCGTTTTTTCCAGTAGAGACCTGTTTTACAAACAGTGTTTCTGAAAAATCTTCCACCGGCCCACCAGCGCTTTCATCCCCGGTGAAAACAGGTTCTTCTGGGCTGAAATCCACTTCCTCTGGATCCTCATCGATCACCGGGGAACAGGAGGAGGAAAAGAATGACTTTTCAGCCGGTTCTGCTTTCCATGCTTGAGCCAGTTTGGCAGTTCATCACCCATCCTCCCGGTTTGATTACGCAAAGAGCCACAACAAGAAAAACAGGATGAAAGCCAGGAATAAAAATAAGCCGAACAGAATGAGCAGGATCCGCCACCAGCGTCGTTTCTTCCGCTTCCCTTTTTTCCTTGCCTGCGGATGTGTTTCCTGATCTATGATGTTTGCCGCTGCTGGAGCCAGTTCGGTGATGTCTGCCGCTGCTCGAGCTGGTTCGGTGATATCTGCCGCGGCAGGAGCAAATTCGGTTATGTTTGCTGCTGCGGGAGCAGGTTCGGACATGCTTTCCCGCCGGGGTGTGTCCGGGGACGAAAGGATATCGATTGCAATCCGCATCACCTGGGCCGGGCTGGCGCCCATTAGCTGCACCTGTTTGCCGTCATCTGTCCAGAGCAGCAGTGCATTCTTGAGCCCCTGCACGGCTCGAATTTCTGTCATGCTGATCCGTTGGTCCTGGTCTGCCTCTGCTTTTGTCAGCAGCAGGTGGCCTGATAAGACCAGCAGGTCATTTGCCAGATTGCTCAAAGTTTCACTCAGCGTGATCCGATCCGCGTTAATAACCATGAACCCTTTTTGGGTTAGCTTCATGAGAAGCTGTTCTGCCTGGGACTCTGAAATTCCGGGCAGGTTGTGGCTGTTGGCGAAATGAGGCGCCAACCATTGAAAACCTTCCTCATCAAAAGTCAATGCGCTGACAAGGTCCTCTTTCTTGAGTTCTTCACCCTCATTGTCTGCAGCCCCCGATAATTCCTTCAGCTTCCTTCTGCGGGCTGCATCAACAGTGGCAAACAGGGTAAGCGCTTCCTCATAAGATAATTCCAGATCCACATCGGACTGTCGCAGCAGGGATGTACCGATCCGTTGGCCGAGCCAGTCCAGCACTGTGCCTGCATCTGCTGGCGATTCTATTCTGACCCCATCTTCTGCAAGGAATAGAGCAACGTCTGGTGTCCCAGAATCACTGGAATAGATACTCACGTCGAGCAGATCATCGCCTGAAAAATATGCGGCAGCCCCGAACCCTTTGGCCCGCGCCAGCGTTTGCAGCGCTGGCTTCAAATGACTCTGGAACTTCCCATTGCTGGTAATGGCTGCGGGGGGTGGCTGGTTTTCAGCCCCGGATTGAAAAGGGGACAGGGGGCTTTTTGGTCCATCAACCAGCTGCCCCGCCGCCAGGAATTCCTCGCTGGATACTGTCAGATCAAATTTTTCCGTCATTGTTTCCTCCGTCTTTATCGGTAAAGCACGCGTTTGATGACTTTTCCGGGGATTCTGCGGTCAATGGACTTTCCGACTGATTTCACTTTCTTCACCCCATTCATGATCTTATTAAACCCTTCATTCTTCACTGCTTCAGAAAAGAGGTTTTTTGCACCAGTTTTTTTAATGACCTGTTTGACAGACATCTTCATCGCACCATCGGGTATCTTTTTCAAATAAGAGATTTCAGGCATTAGCAGGTCCCCGGCACCCGTCTCAACCCCTTTTTTAAGACTTTCAAGCGCCGCAGCTCCCAGGGAATCACCGCTGGCAGCACTCTCCACACCAGCAGTTGTCATATTGTAGCCGTATTTGAATAGTTGACCGCCGCCCGGTACATTGCCGATCAAATCCGCTCCTATGTCTGCGCCTTTCTTGAGGACGCGCACACCAAACTCCGCTTTTTCAATTAACGCTGCCTGTTTCGACAGGGTGTCAGCCCATTGGCCGTCAAATTTTATGTTGCGTTTCAGCATCTCGCGGTAGCGAAGCTGGTCGGCTCTGACTGCTTTCTCAGCACTTTCAATGCTTTTGAGCGTCCGATCAGCCGATTGCTCTGCTTTCGCGATCAGTTCGCTTAATGACGGTTCGGCTGCTTCGACGGCTTTTGCTCCCACCATTTTTGAGCCCTGGCTGAGCGCCCGTTTTGCCAGCATCCCCTTGATCGCTTTGATCCCCAGCACCCCGCCGCCGATGGCAACCCCGCCTGCTGCTGCCGCACCGCCGAGAACACCAAGCACATCAAGCAGCTCATCCGAAAGATCATCGTCGATGTAATTATCCTCCCCCCCTGATCCATCATCGATGACCATGCTGACCACACATTTTCCAGTGGCCATATTGCAGCCGGCATCACAGATCTCACTATAGCAGTAGCAGA
The DNA here is from genome assembly GCA_964621835.1 of uncultured Anaerolineales bacterium. GTDB lineage: Bacteria > Chloroflexota > Anaerolineae > Anaerolineales > UBA11858 > B10-G9. The sequence goes on from CAZUMA010000010.1 coordinate 67,180, forward strand.
ACCCATCGGTTGGGTCACAGCTGCAGTCATACATGCGTGTTTCCCCGTCCTCCAGGCAGTAATCCGGCCCGCAGTCTACCCCGGCACACAATCCTTCCTGGACACCCAGGCAGCCGCCCTGGGCGGCATCGCAGCCCTGGGTGCAGTCGTTGTAGAGGCAGCTGCATCCACCTAGTTCTGGATCGCAGAAGCAGTCATAAAGATACTGGGTATCATCTTCACTGCAGTATTCTGAGGGACAGGTCACCCCGGCACAGAGATCATCTGGAGGAGATTCTTCGGGCTGTGAGGGGGGAGGTGCAGCAGGAGCGCCTGCGCCACCGGCGGCATAATAAAGCGCATCAGCGAGTTGATAGATATAGCCGCTGCCCACCTTGTATTCATGGATGCAGGTATGGCAAACCCCATAATATAAACCATTCATCTGCCAGAACAGGCAGTATCCATTATGAATATTGGTATCAAGGTTGTCATTCTGCAGGGTGGCATCCAGGCCGTGGAAATCGACATCAGTATATTTGTCTTCTTCGCCCCGACGATACGCCTCATACCAGGAAAATTTTCCGATCATGAAGACGGCATCATGATTCTCAACAGGAAAATCTTCAGCCATCGCGGAAAGTGCAGGATCATCGTACCCGGTTTCTCCAAAATCAATCCAGTTTCCCAAATTATTCACCCCGACGGTTTGTGCTGCTGCATTAATCACGTCATACCATTCCGGGTCAGCGGGGGTGTTCAATCCATGAGGAGCAATGGGAGCTGGATCAGCTTCGGGAATATTGTTGAATGCCGATAAGCTTATCAAGAAAAGACATCCAATGAGGGTTAAAATAATTGATCTTGATTTCATAGAACCTCCTGAAGGGTGAAGATCCCGTCAAGTGTTTCCTGGATATTCAATTTTTTTTAGACGAACCTGCTTCAAACTGACTGGAAAGTCCAATTTCATACCAGGGATTCAGTGTGTTGGTTTTGGTAGCACTGTGTTCGAGGAATAGCGGTTTTCTCAGGAGGCTAATCTCCTGTGGTGTTTATTTTTTTTCAGGGAAAAATCCTGCGGTTTCATATCAAATGCTACCCTAGCTGATTTGTTTGATGGCTTACTATATTGTTAGTTTGAGCCCCTCCATGTTGCTTTTGGATACGTTGTAAGATCCGTTCAAACAGCTTCTGTTCCTGGAGTTAATTGAGGAAAGGGGCATTCTCTGTATCTTTTTGAAGTTGTTATTTATAATGATAAAGACCAGTACGGTCCGGGTCCTCTCACAGACCAGACCAAACAGCCATTGAATTACGCTGAAGGAGGAAGCCATGGAAGAGTTCACCCCTCAAACGGTCGACAATCAAACTGAAGAAAATAACTCCGATTCCGGGATTGTCTGGCTTATAAAAGGCCTGGTATTCCCCTGCTGGAGCGGGGAGTTTTATAAGAAAGCGACCCAGAAAAGGGTCATCATGGCGATCTTGTTCCTGGTCATTTTTGCCATTGTGCAAACAGCGATTGTCTCGGTCCAGGTATATTTTTCCCTGAGGGGGTTTGGGGGTGAGATCGAAGAAGCGTACCAGCAGGGGGAAATCCCGACGATTTCGATTGAGGATGGCGTCGCGACTGTCAGCGATAATGAGCCCTATATATTCTCTCAAAACAGACAGTTTTTTGGCTTGGACACAACCGGACAAACAAAGGAAATTGACACGCAGGCGTACAGTGAAGGCATCCTGATCACCCAGACGGAACTTCATTTTGTCAATGAGGATGGGTATCAGGTGCTGCCGCTTGTTGAGCTGCATGAATTTCTTGGCAATCCCATTATTATCGATCAGGCCCAGGTCCTCAATTTATGGGGGACGCTGAGATTGTTCATTCACCTCTTGATCGGGGTTGGGGGCTTTCTCTGGAATACATTCATCCGGTTTGGGTATGTGGCGATGCTCGGCCTGGTCGTCTGGGGAGTGGTCTCCCTGTTTCAAAAGGACACCACCTACAAACAAATCCTGATCACCGGGATTTATGCGATGGTGCCGACCTTTTATCTCAACTACACCCTGAAACAGATCGGCTTCAGCTTTTTTGGGTTTTTTACCCTGATTCTGCTGGTGGTGTGGGGCATCGCAATTCGGTATGTGGTCAAACCACCTGCTGAGGCTGATACCGAGATCCTTCTCAGCTGATCTTGGATCCATTATCCTGGATATCAGCCGGGGCAGTTTTAGGAGCCAAAGGAGTACTCCCCGGCCAGCGTCCAGGGCCCACCGTAGTATTCCCAGAGCAGCAATCCAACCCCGGTCCCTTGCAGGGGCTGCCAGGATTCGTTGAGGGTGTCGTAAAGCTGGCGGGCTTTTGGGGTGGAAACCTTATTCTGGACCGTGATATGGGGGCGATATCCCTGGTTGTCCTGGGGGCTCAACCAGTCTTTCCAGGCAGATTTCAGCGCTCTCCTCAGTTCTAAAAGCTCCCTGCTCACCACCTCGACCGCCACACCTGCTCCAAGAAAGCGCAGCGCGGGAAAGAACAGGGGGAGGGCCCTGTGGTCTGAGGAAATCCTGGCCAGCAGGCTGGAGATCTCTTGCTGTTGATCTCCCGGGAGTTTGTGGAAGAGGGTGAGATGGGCGGGGATGACATTCCGTGCCGGGGGGAAGTGCTCCTGGCGCAGGTGCTCAAAAAATTCAAAGGAAGCCTTATCAAGCTTCAGGGTTAAAATGAGTGGGGTCTCAGCGGGAGCGCTCATCTCAAGTCCTTATTGAACATCCCTCTCAGTGTATCAAGAAACCATGCTACAATGCCAGGAAGTGCCGGGTATTACTTCAATTCTCATCCTTCCCGGCCCGGGAATTTTCCATGTGGTACATGAAAGCACTTTACAGCGGCTTGATCCCTGATGTTCTGCTCAAGGCGGTGCTCGGCTTTATCACCGGCAGGAAGATCCGCCAGCTGGAAAGGATGCCGCAGGTAGAACAGGAACAGCAGCGCCTGGCGCTGTTGGAAAAATTGGACCGGAGCCCGATTGCCATTCACACCCGCCTGCCCAACGTGCAGCACTACGAGGTACCTCCGGAATTTTTCCAGCTGGTGTTGGGGAATCGGCTGAAATACAGCTGCTGCCTCTGGCCAGAGGGGGCCGCATCCCTTGAGGAGGCAGAGGAGGCAATGCTTGCGCTGACCTGCCAGCGGGCTGGCCTTGAGGATGGTATGACAGTGCTGGACCTGGGCTGCGGATGGGGCTCCCTGACGCTGTGGATCGCCGAGCATTTTCCCGCCTGCCAGGTCACAGCGATTTCTAATTCGCGCGATCAAATTGGATTTATCCTGGAGCAGGCCCGGGCCCGCGGATATGGGAACGTAAGCGGGCAGGTGATGGATGTCAACGAGCTGGAGCTGGACCGCCAGTTTGAACGGGTGATCTCCATTGAGATGTTTGAACATATGAAGAACTACCGCCGCCTGCTGAAAAAAATCAGCCAGCTGCTGCATCCAGGGGGAAAACTGTTTGTGCATATTTTCAGTCACCGCCTTTATGCCTATGAATATGCAGTGGAGGATGAGGCCAACTGGATGGCGCAAACGTTCTTCAGCGGGGGCACCATGCCCTCCGATGACCTGCTCATGCATTTCCAGGAGGACCTCCAGATCAAGGGCCACTGGCGCGTGTCCGGGCTGGAGTACGAAAAAACGCTCCGGGCCTGGAGGAAGCGGATGGAAAACCGCAAGGAAGCGGTTGAGGCGGTTCTTGCTGCTGCCTACGGTCCGGACCAGGTCCGGCGCTGGTGGGTCAACTGGCGGTTGTTTTTTCTTGCTTGTGAGCAGACCTGGTCCTACCGCGGAGGCCGGGAGTATATCGTGTCCCACTACTGTTTTCAAAAACCATCAGAAAAGAAGCTGGCTGGATAAAAAACCCCCTGGTTTGTAAGACTGCAAGGCAGCTCGGGTCACGCTGCGCTGGCAGTCCCTGGTGGTATTTCAGGGCCTGCCCAAAAGCTGCCCTGGTCCAGATCCCGGGATTCTTCGCTCCCAAGAAAAGCAGCTTTGACGGATCCGG
>CAZUMA010000011.1:0-69771 GCA_964621835.1 uncultured Anaerolineales bacterium
GACACCGACACCGGTTCCACCCACGTTGACCCCGACCGCCACGGTCCCCACCGCGACTGCCACCCTGCCGCCCACGGCAACAGCGACGAATACCCCCGTCCCCACCCCGATTATTGGGGAAATCAACGCCAGCGTCGATTTCGGCGGCGCCACTATGCGCAGCGATCCCACCACCGACAGCGCGCGGCTGATCACACTTTTAAATGGCCTGACCGTGGAAATCCTGGATCCCGAACCGCAAACAGACGAGAATGGGACAAGATGGATCAAGGTCCGCTATGAAGGCATCGAGGGATGGGTGCTGCAGAACGCAGTCCTGGTGGCCACCCCGGTTCCGGAATAAGGGGCATTCAGTCCGCTAAGTCTTCACCCTGAAAAGCGCCCGGAAGCAGGTCGGCAACCGTGGTTTCCTGGCATATTTCCCCCCGGTCATCCACAATAATCACCTGAATATCCAAGCCAAATTCCGAGAGGACCTGTCTGCAGGCTCCGCAGGGAGTTCCCCCATTTTTTGTGGCTACAGCAACTGCCTGGAAGGCCTGATCCCCGGAGGAGACCGCGGAAAAAACCGCCGATCGCTCCGCGCACATCGAGGTGGGATAAGCAGCATTTTCAACATTAGCCCCGGTGTAGATCGCCCCATCCCGGGTCAGCAAAGCCGCACCCACCGCATAGCGGGAATAAGGGGCATAGGCATTGGAGCGTACATCCAGGGCAGCCTGGATGAGTTTTTGTTTTTGTTCGTCTGGCAGTGTCATTGTAAAAAAACCCTCTCCTTATCGAAAAAATCTTGGCTGGTGTGAGGGGCTAACCGGCACGATCTTCTGGGTCCTCCTCCGCTTGATCGGTCTTCCGGAGATTTCTGGCGGGGATTCCCACGGCAAGGGTATCCTCCGGAACATCCCTGGTGACCACGGCACCCGCGCCTGTGCGGGCATTTTTTCCCAGCTCCACCGGCGCAACCAGCATGGTATCACTACCCACAAACACGCCGTCGTTGATCACTGTGGTATGCTTCTGCTTCCCATCATAATTGCAGGTTATGGTCCCTGCGCCAATGTTGACATCTTTGCCGATCCGGGCATTTCCCAGGTAAGAAAAGTGGCCCATCTTCGTGCCCTCTCCCAGGTAGGAATCTTTGACCTCGCCAAAATTCCCCACATGGACGCCAGCCGCGAGGTGGGCGCCTTTGCGGAGATGGCTGTAGGGGCCCAGGTCTGCCCCTTCCTCCATCCGGGCCTGTTCGACCATCGAGGCAACAATCTCACAGCGGTCTCCAATCTCACTATCCTCAATAATGGCATTTGGCCCGATCTGGCATCCTTCGCCGATGGTGGACTGTCCGAAAATATGTGTGTTGGGCAGCACCACGGTATCCCTGCCGATCTGCACGTCCCCCCCGATATACACCGTCTCCGGATCGGGCATGCTGACCCCTGCCAGCATCCAGGATTGATTAATCCGGCGCTGGAGGATCTTGGCTGCCTCGGCCAGGTGAACCCGGGTGTTGATGCCGATCAGTTCCTCCGGGTCCTCGACCCGGACCGCCTGAACGGATTTTCCCTGCTCCACAGCAGCCGCGACCAGGTCTGTCAGGTAGTACTCTCCCTCGGGGGAGACCTCCAGATTGGAGAGGGCCTCCCAAAGCCAGTCCGCCTCAAAGCAGCACATCCCGGCATTGAGCTCATCGATCTCCAGCTGTTCCGCGGTTGCCGCAGCCTCTTCAACAATCGCCAGCACCTTCCCCTGCTGATCCCTCACCACCCTGCCAAAACCGCGGGGGTCTGCAACCTGGACTGTAAGCAGGGTGACGGGCCCGGCGTGCGCAGATTGGGCCTGGAGAAGTGCCTGCAGCGTTTCCGGACGGACTGCGGGCATATCCCCGTAAAGAACCAGGATCTGGTCTGAGCGTCCTTTCAGGAGGGGTTCTGCTTGCTGGACCGCGTGCCCGGTGCCCAGCTGTTCTTCCTGCAGGACATAAGCCAGCCCTTTTGATCCCAGGGCTTCCTGGATGAGATCTGCCTGATGGCCAATCACCAGCACCGGATCGGCAGAGGTTACCGCCGCTGCCTGGTCAAGCACGTAGCGTACCATGGGCTTTCCAAGGATCGGATGAAGGACTTTGGGGGTTGAGGAGCGCATCCGCGTTCCTTTCCCGGCAGCCAGAATGACAGCTGTCACAGACATAAGATTTTCCTTCGTTTGCAGTGATCTTTGTTGATCTTCCCAGCAGAAACCTGAGAGAGAAACAAGCGAGTCAGGATAGCATCACACTACCTCTGCCCTCGCTTGTCAAATCGTTTCCTTGTACGGCGGATGGAAAATGTCCGATCCAATCAGGTTTCATCAGCCTGGAAGTGAGCTGGGGAGCTTGGACTCGAACCAAGATCAACGGCTCCAAAGGCCGCTGTGCTGCCGATTGCACCACTCCCCAACATCAGCCAGTGCATTGTAACATAGCTCATTTTTACTGACAATAGAGTTGAGGCGGGGCGGGCATTCAAGGCCTTCTGCGGATCTTATTTCCTGTCCCCCGGTGTGAGACCCAGTTTTTTTGCCTGCTCATAACTCAGAGAATCCGGTGATTCAATGCGGAGAATCTCGGTTTCCAAGGTTGCTGCTTTCCAGAATTCGTGGACTTCACTTTCCTCCGGGATCTCCTCTTCAACTTCCGGATCCTCAGGAGCCGATTCCTCGGGTGCTGGTGGATCGGATTTCACCGCGGCTTGATGTTTTCCGTTGCCGGTTTTCTGCCCATTTTGGGGCCTATTTTTTGAGAAGCGTTTGCTGCCACCCTGGGGATTGCCGACAATTTTTCCTATCAGCTCATAAAGCTCATCGACCGCCATATCAATCATCGTCAGCACCCAGGTCAGATCGGTTTTCTGAGTGACCGGGTTGGTGATCACCACCAGGGCGAACTGGCTGTCAATCTGCGACCAGAAAAGGTCCTGGTCCTGGCCGGAAAAATACCAGACCCCGCTTGGGTTCTGATTCCCGAGGGAGCTGGAAATCTGGTTGGTGGTCCGGAAGCTCTGCAGCAGCAGGGGCAGCACCCGGGATTCGTACACGAGATCCGGGATGATCCCCGTCTCAGCCGCGATTACGCCCGACTCCTGCACAATCAAGGCAGAGGTCGCCCCCAGCTCTCCCCGCAAATCGGAGATTCTTTCTGTTACCTTTTCATCAAGGGGCTTTTTGATCAGCTTGGGCAGCTGGTTGGTGTCATAATTCACCGGCTCCAACCCCATTGTCTGCCGGACTGCATTCAGGAAATCCGGCATTGTGATGGGCTTGAAGAAGTAGGCCTCCACCTCCGCCTCATAGATCTGCTGGCGGATCTCTTCGTCCTCCAGGCCGGTCATCAGGATGACCTGCATCTCGGGATAGGTATTTTTAAGCTTGGTGAAGACCTCCAGGCCCGAGAGGCCGGGCAGCCCAACATCCGCAATCAGCAGGTCAACTCCCGTTCCCACAACCTCGAGAATTGCGTCCTCCCCGGTCCCGGCATCAATCAGGTCCAGATTCTCCCCCAGCGTTTCCAGGTTTGCCCGGAGGGTTTCCCGAACCTCTTGATGATCGTCCACAAGTAAAATCCGAAATGGTGCTTCCATGCAAAAATTGTAACATGGCGGCGCATTCCAAACGCACTTTCGTACGGCATTCCACCTTGCAAATTTATTAGGGAGGGGGTGAAGCCGGCAGGAAGGATGATTTCCCGCTCCAGTAAGCTTGCAAACGCTTCCCGGCTCCTTGATCCGGAAACCGGATGGGTTTTGTTATAATCAATTTATGAATTTACTGGTGTCTGCTGAACGATCTCTCAAGCTGAATTCCTATTTTATTCCAGGACTGGTGCTGCTGTTGATCGTCCTCCAGCTGGTTTCCCCCTACAAAGGCTGGGTGATCATCGCTGGCGGTTTTGGGGGGGTGTTCCTGCTCTCCTTTCTCTGGGCCCGGGGGATCAAGCGGGGCCTCAAAATGGAAAGGGAAATGCGCTTTGGCTGGATGCAGGTGGGAGATCACATCCAGGAAAGAATTTCCCTTGATAACAACAGCCGCTTTCCAGCCCTGTGGGTGAAAATCATCGATCATTCTGAAATGCCCGGATATTCCATCAGCAAGGTGACCAGCCTGAGGAAAAACTGGTTCACACACTGGTTCACCCACGGTATCTGCCAGCAGCGCGGCATCTACACACTGGGTCCCACCAGCCTTGAATCAGAGGATCCCCTGGGAATATTCAAGGTGCGGATCGATTACCCGGAGACCGTGACCATGATCGTCGTCCCCCCCGTGGTTCCCCTCCCGAAAATTGAAATTGCGTCCGGCGGCCAGGCAGGGGAGGGAAAATCAACCAGCAGCGGGCTGGAGAGGACGATCGCCGCCGGGGGCGTGCGGGAGTACCAGCCGGGCGACAGCCTGCGGTGGATGCACTGGCCGACCACCGCCCGGAAAAGCGCTCCGTATGTCCGCCTGTTTGATTTCTCCCCGGCGGGCAACTGGTGGGTCCTGCTGGATATGGATCCCCGGGTGCAGATCGGCAGCGGCCTGCAATCCACCGAGGAGTACGGCGTGATCCTGGCTGCCTCCCTGGTCCATGAGGGACTGGCAAACAACCGGCTGGTTGGCCTGATCACCCACGGCGAGGATTTAATCTGGCATCCACCGGACCGGGGCAATGCCCAGCTCTGGAAGATCCTCCGGTCCCTGGCCGTGATCCGCCCGCAAGGCCCACCGCTCCATCAGCTTCTGCGCCAGGCCCATCTCAACCTGGAGGAACGGGCCAGCCTGATTGTGATTACCGCCAACCTCACCCCTTCCTGGGTGGACAGCCTGGGGCTGCTGCAGCGCCGGGGAATCGTTCCCACCATTCTCCTGCTGAACCCCTCCGTATTCAGCCGCCGAGCCCGGGCAGATAGGCTGGCCGAGCACCTGCTGCAGCTGGGAGTCAAGCATTATCTGATCTCAGAGGAGCTGGACGATGTGGACCGATTGACCCGTGAGCAGGAAACTGCGGATGCAGCCGCTCATCTGCGGCAGCAATCCCGGGCTTTGAAAAAGCAAACAGCAAACTGGAGGTCCCTGGGATGATCGCCAGGAGCCGGGAGCTGATCAGGAAGCTGGTCAACCCCCAGGCAATCAGGAGCTGGTTTTTAACCGGGGTTGTTTTCGTCCTGCTGAGGGTGATCTTGAGGGTGAGCATAGAGGGGATCGAGTTGACCCTGATCACCTGGGTGATCGTGCTGGCCGTGGGCTATTCCTGGTTGATCACAAAAATCTCCCTGAGCGATCGGGGCGCGGCGGGAATGACCGTCCTGTTTGGCGCGGCGGTGCTTTTCATTCGGGTGGGGAGATTGAGCAAACTGCTTGGCAACCTGGTTCTGCTGCTATTGAAGCTGAACGCAGAATTGGTCCTGAGGGCTTACCGCGGGGGTCCCGCACCCGGCACCCTCGAGCTCCAGGTTACCCTGGAGGAGCTCGGGAACCGGTTGGTAACGCTTATCTCGCGGATTGGATCCTGGATGATCAACCTCCTCAGCCAGGACCCGGTTTATGATCCAGTCGCCACCGCCTTCGTCTGGGGCCTGGTAGTTTTCCTGATCATCACCTGGACCGTGTGGATGATCTTCCGCCACTACAATTCACTGCTGGGGACCCTCCCGGTGCTGACGTTTGCAGTCCTGAGCCTTTACTACTCGGGGAAATCCGCTTATTACCTGGTCCCGCTCCTGGGAGCGGTGATCGGTCTGCACGTTATCGTCCAGCATGAACGCCTGGAAGCATCCTGGCGGGAGGAGCAAATTAATTATGCAGGGATCATCCGCCAGCGAGTAAGCCCCGTTGCGGTGATGATCGCTGCTGGCCTGATGGTCTTTTCTGCCCTCAGCCCCTCCCTGACCATTCAATCCATCCAGGAGACCCTCGACCGGTACAGAAAGCAAGCGAAGTCAGACCAGGAGCTGGTTCGATCACTGGGAATTGAACCGGAGGAAAGAACCCGGGAATCCACCCTGCTTGAAAACCAGCAGCTGGCGGGGATCCCTAATCTCCATCTGATTGGTTCCGGTCCCGATTTGAAGGACCAGCTCGTGATGATCATCCAGATCGAAGAGTTTGCCGCAGCGCCGGAGACCTTCCGGCCCTATTGGCGGGGCCTGACCTTCGATCGCTACCTGGGAAACGGCTGGGCCTCCAGACCCCACAAGGAGGAGAGCTACAGCCCGGGACAGCAAACACTGCCCGGCTGGCCCGAGCACACCCGGTTGGTCCGCCAGCAGGTGGAAAAGCTGGAAGACCTGGGAGGGGTCGTCTACGGGGCCGGGATGCCGCTTTCCACGGATCAAAAATTCCAGGCTGCCTGGCGGTTGAACAACACCGAAAAAGACTGGTTTGACATGTTTGGAGCCTCCACAAAGTCGACCAGCTACCGGGTGGACTCCCTTCAGCCCTGGGCGAGTTCTGCAGAGCTGAGGGAGGCAGGTCAAACCTATCCGGACTGGGTGGAAAACCGCTATCTTTCCCTGCCGGATTCGGTCCCGGAGCGGGTCCTGTCCCTGGCCCGGGACCTCACCGCCACAGAGCCCACCCCCTACGACCGGGCCGAGGCGATAGAACGCTATCTGCGCAGCTTCCCTTATACGTTGAACCTTCCCACCCCACCCCAGGATCGAGACATCACGGAATATTTTCTTTTCGAGCTCAAAAAGGGGTACTGTGATTACTACGCCACCGCGATGGTGGTGCTGAGCCGGGCAGCCGGGATCCCTGCCCGCCTGGTCACGGGTTACGTCGGGGGTGCGTTTGATCCTGACCATAATACCTACCTGGTGACCGCTGATCTTGCCCACAGCTGGGTGGAAGTCTATTTCCCGGAATATGGCTGGATCATTTTTGAGCCAACCGGCGGCCGCCCTGCAATCAACCGGCCTGCGGAGCCGCTCCCTCCAGACCCCCTGGCGGGGGAGAGTCCCGCGATCGATCCGCTTGTCTCCCAGACGAAACCCTTCCAGCTGCCCCGGTCAGTGTTCCTCTACCTGGGCCCTGTCCTCCTGGCCATCCTGGCAGCAGCCGCGGTCCTCGCAGATTATGTGCTGCTTTCCCGCTCCCGCGGAACGGTGCTGCTTCCCCGGGTGATGAAAAGAATCACCCGCCTGGCCCACTGGATCGGCCTTCCTTCCAACAGGGGGGACACCGCAGGAGAATTCACCGCCCGCCTGACCGGCGTGATTGAAGAGTATGCCAAAGATTGCCGTGTCCAGGCATGGCTGCAGGGTGGAGTGGGGCAGCTGGAGGAGATTGCCAGGGCCTACTACCAGGTGCTCTACAGCCGGGCCCGGGGCCGGGGTCTTCACTCCCCCGCGATCGCCCGGCAATTTGTGCGGCTCCGCCTCCGGCTGCTGGTTTTGGGGCTGCTGGTCCGGGCGCGCCCTGTCCGGATCTTCCGGTTCCTTTACGCGCAAGAACCTTCTCCTGCTTCAGCCTAGAAAGGGGCTTTTTGGTTATGGAAAAAGTGCAGCAGTTTGCCCAAGAAATGGTCGAAAACATCAGCAAGGTGATACTTGGTAAAAAGGACCTCATCGAACTGGCGGTCCTGTGCTTGTTATGCCGGGGTCACCTGCTGATTGAGGATGTCCCCGGGCTGGGAAAGACCATGCTGGCCAGGAGCCTGGCCCGCTCCATTGAGGGGACCTTCGGCCGGATCCAGTTCACCCCGGATATGCTGCCCAGCGATGTCACCGGGGTGTCGATCTACAACCGGGCCAGCGGATCATTCGAATTCCGGCCCGGCCCGGTGATGGCAGAGATCGTGCTTGCTGATGAGATCAATCGGGCCACACCCAAAACCCAATCGGCCCTGCTGGAGGCAATGCAGGAAAAACAGGTCACCGTCGATGGGGTCACCCACACCCTCCCGCCGCTGTTCATGGTCCTTGCAACCCAGAACCCGATTGAACATGAGGGCACCTTCCGGCTGCCGGAAGCTCAATTAGACCGCTTCCTGATGAAACTCAATATCGGCTATCCCACACCGAAAGATGAAATCAGCATGCTGGAAGTCCAGCGCCTGGTCCATCCAATTGAGAACCTGAGACCGATCAGCTCTCCGGTGAGGGTGCTGGAGGTGCAGAAGCGGATCCAGGAAGTCTACCTTGCTCCCGCGGTCAAGCAGTACCTGGTAAAGATTGTCAACCAGACCCGCAGACACCCGGATCTATACCTGGGCTCCAGCCCGCGGGGGAGCCAGGGATTATTCCGGGCCGGCCAGGCCCAGGCAGCCGTGAGGGGGAGGGATTATGTCACCCCGGATGATATCAAGCAGGTCGCCCAGCCGGTGCTCTGCCACCGGGTGATCCTCGCCCCCGGCGCCCGGCTCCAGGAGCAAAGTTCCGCCAGCATCCTGAAAGAAATCCTGGATGCGACCCCGATCCCGGAGGGGGAGTACACGGAGTAAAGCCAGGGGGAAATCCATCAGAAAAAAATCCCCAGGGAAATCCCTGGGGATGATTGTTTGTCTGGGCCGACCCTGGACTGAGAGGGCTTAGCGCGGTTTCCGGAGCCGGGGATCCATGATATCCCGGATGGCATCCCCCAGCAAATTCCACCCCAGCACATAAAGCGTGATGGTCACACCGGGAAAAACAATGATATACCAGTACTCAGAGAGGACTGGGATCCAATTTCGGGCGAAATTGATGATCTGGCCCCAATCCGCGTAGCCTTTCTGGACCCCCACCCCCAGGAAGCTGAGGGTAGCAAAAGCCAGCACATAGGTGCCGATGTCCATGGAGGCGATCACCAGGGTGGGGAAGATCGCGTTCGGCAGGATGTGGCGGAAAATGATTCGGGAATCGCTTGCCCCGGAGACCCTGGCAGCCAGCACATACTCCCGCTCCTTTACCGACAGCACATCCCCCCGGATCAGGCGGGCATAGGTTGTCCACCCAAACACAATTAAGGCCACCATGGGGGTGACAATCCCCTTGCCCAGTTTCGGCTGCAGCACCGTGGCGACCGTGAGCGCGGCCAATAGATAGGGAAAAGCCTGGAAGATCTCCACGATGCGCATCAGGATTTCATCCACAGCGCCTCCAAAATACGCTGCTGTGGTGCCGATGAACAGCCCAACCACCACTGTAGAAAAGGTCACGATCAATCCTGCTTTGAACGCCGTCCTGGTCCCCCAGACCAGGCCGTAATAGATATCATACTGTCCCTCGGTTGTGCCCATCCACAACCAACCCTCATCTCCCGGGGAGAGGTCCTCATCCGTCAGCCAGCTGGGAGGTCTCGGTTCCGCCCGGTAACCGTCCCTGGGGATTTCAAATCGGTCCTCCGGATCCTCGGGCGGAGCCAGCACCGGGGCCAGGATCGCAACGAGAAGATAGAAAAGGATCAGCACAATTCCAATCAGGGAAAGCGGGTTGGCGAGCAGTTTACGGACATTTTTCATGACAGCCTCACCCGGGGATCAACAAACCCATACAGGATATCCACCAGCAAGTTCCCCCCCACAAAAATGATGCTGTTAACAAGCACCAAGCCGAGTAAGGTCACTACATCAAATGAGGAGGCAGAGCTGACAAGCAGGCGCCCCAGGCCGTGGAGGTTGTAGATCGTTTCAGTGATCACCACCCCGGTGAGCAGACCCACAAAGAGCAGCCCCCCGATGGTCACCACCGGCAGCATGGCATTCTTGCGGGCATGGAGGTTTTTCACCACCCGTTCGCTGAGCCCTTTGGCCCGGGCGGTCTTAATATAGTCCTCCCGGAGCGTTTCCAGCATGGAGGAGCGCATCACCCGCATGACCTGGGCGAAAATCACATAGGAAAGCCCGATGACCGGCAGGATCAGGTGCTTCACAGCATCTAGAAAGACGTCCAAGCGCAAGTTCAGCAGGGCATCTATGGTATTGATCCGGGTATACTGGGTGAACACGGTTGGATCATAAACAATGTCCTTGGCCCACTGGGACAGGCTTTCCGGCGGCAGCCACCCGGTCCCGGAATAGAAGATCATCAGCATCAAAAGGGCAAACACAAAAGTCGGGAAAGACCAGCCCACAACAGCAAACACCCGGGAAAAATGGTCAATAAACGAGTTGTGATGCACCGCGGCCTGGATCCCGGAGTAAATTCCAAGGACCAGGATGGGAATGATGCTCCAGATCGCCAGCTCCAGGGTGACCGGCAAGCGGATCATGATCGCCTCGGATACCGGCATCTGGGCGGTATGCGACCAGCCCAAATTCCCCCGCAGGATCCCCCCTTCAATTTCCCCGGTCTGGGTATCTTTCCGCCCCACCAACCAGGTAAAGTATTGTTTGTGAACCGGGTCATTCAACCCGTATTTTTTGATGATTTTCTGCACAGCCTGCGCGTCATGCGGGACATCCGGGACAAACAATGTCGCCCGCTCAATAGGATCCAGCAGCATCATCAATCCAAAAATCAGGATTGTCACCCCCAGCATAATCACCGGCAGTATTAACAGCCGCCGCAGAATATATGCGGTCATACACGCCTCCAGCAGAACTTATCTTGTTTCAGTTTGAACATCCCGTCTAATAAAACGATCCTCAATAATTCCATAGAAAATAGATTTACAGGATCTGCTCTACCTGAAAAAAACAAACAAGCCGAGGGGGAGGGTCTCCCCCACCCTCGGCCTGTTTCAAGCATTCTCAGGATTTACTCAGCCATGGCGTTGGCTTTTTCAATCGCGTACGATTCAACAGAGGATCCGCCCATGATCGGCTCCCAGAACATCCACTGGGGTCCGCCTGCCCGGTCCTGCAGCAAGCCGCGCCAGATCGCATAGGCCGCGTCATGCGCCATCAGCTCATCACCGCTGTGGAACGTAACACCCTCACGGATCTTGAAGGTCAGGGTGGTTCGATCATCGGACATCTTCCAGGATTCAGCGATCGCCGGGACGAAGCTGCTGTAGTCCTCCCGCTCGGTAAAGATCAGGGGATCATACAGGTTGTACTGCACACCATTGCTGGCGCTGTCATACATCCAGGCCGGATCCAGGGTCTCTGGTTCTCCGATGGTGGTGTAGATCAGGGTCTCAGGATCGTCCGCGTCCTCGGTTTTGGAGAGCACGTAGGCATAGGGTTCATCTGGATAAGCAGCGTTGAAGTACCAACCCTCTACATCCATGGACATGTACTCCCGACCGACTGCCTGCACGCCAAAGATATCGATCACATTCTCCACTGCCAATTCCTGCAGCTCGTTGTAGGCTGCATGTGCTTCCTCTGGATCAGAGAGCTGCAGGGCCGCTGCGATCTTTTCATCAAACTCCGCAGACATCTCCTCGGGGAAGTTCTGCCAGCCCGAGAAGGTTCCATAGCTGGCCATGTACGGGGTGACCCAGTTGTGGGGGTGGTGGTAGTCCTCATGCCACCCGATCCAGAACATGGGGAAGTGCCCCGCGATCATGCCCTTCAGGTAGGTCGGCCAGGGAACCGCCAGGATCTCAACCTGGAAGTTGTCATTGATGTCTTCCACGTTAGCCTTGACAATTTCAGCCATGGTGCGCCGCTGATCATTGCCGCTGTTGTAAGTCAGGACCATGTAGAAACCCTCGGTCCAGACATCGCCTTCCTCATCCTCTCCGGCCGGGATGCCGTCGCCATCGACATCTGCCAGCTTGAACTCCTCTTCCGCCTTGGCGAGGTCAAAGGAATAGGCAAAGTCATCAGCATCGTAGCCCAGCATGGGGTTGATGATCGGGCCCAACCGCTGTTCAGCCTCACCCAGGAACGCTTCTTCAATGAAAGTATCCCAGTCAAAGCTGTAGTTGAAGGCCTTGCGGAGATGAATATCTGAGAAGAAATCGACGGGGATGCCGTCTCCCAGTTCTCCATCACCGATGTAGGGGTTTCCGCCTTCTGCGTTGACATTGAAGTTGAAGAAGCCGTCCACTGAGGAGACCTCTCCCAACCCTTTGTAAACGCGGAATTTGCCGCCGGAGCTGACAGTTTCACATTCCTCTGTCACCGGATCGCATTCTTCTGCGACCATGGGGTCCACCTGCTCCGCATACTGGCGCGGCACATAGGTGAAATCAGAGTCGCCCGCATCAAACATCGAGAAGCGGGTGCCCCACTCATCAACGTATTTGATGATGTACTTGTCGATCTCAGCAATCCCGCTCGGACCGCCTTCCCAGGCCGGTTCGCTGCGGTAGTAGTCAGGATTGGCGACCATGGAGATTTCCTGGCCCTTTTTCCAATCCTCCAGCATGTAGGGGCCGGTTCCATTTGCCTCATCAAAGAGGATGGATTCCTCCGCGGAAGGGTCATGCCAGGCGACCCAGTTATCACAGGAGCCGTCCCAGCCGCCATTCTCAGCCATCCAATCCTGGTTCAAGGGGGCGGCCCAGGGCTTGGCAAGGACGTCCATCACAGGGGCAAAGGGAGCTGGCATGTTGATGGTGACTGTCATCGCCTCATCATCGTACTGCACGGCTGCCTTGATGTCCTCACAGACCGCCACCAGCACATCGTCGGGCACATCGGCAAAATCCGTGATGCCTTCTTCTTCCTCGGCCATTTCAGCCTCGGCCGTGGCGGTCACCATGACCTCCACTTCCTGGGTGACCACTTTCTCGATCACTTCAGGCTCTGAAGGCCCGCAAGCACTGAGGATCAGGCTTGCTGCCATGATCAGGACCATCAAGACGGTAAAGTGTTTCTTATAACTCATATCTCCTCCAATTCAAATTTAGATTCGAGTTTCTCACAATAGACAGGGGGGTAAATCGTTGTCAGTTACTTTTCTCGGGAAACCACCTCCTTTCCAGGGTACGATTTTGGTTCAAATTTCATCCAGAAATAATCGCTTCTCCATCCCGCTCGACAAGATGGCAGGCACAATAATGCTCGGGGGTAACTTCCACCAACCCGGGTTCAGCGGTAAAACAGATCTCCTCAGCAAGCGGGCAGCGGGTGTTGAAGTTGCAGCCTTTGGGTGGATCCGCAGGGCTGGGCAGGTCGCCTTCGATCAGCACGCGGGACCGCTGTTTTTCAATCCCGGGATCCGGGATCGGCACAGCAGAAAGCAGCGCCTGCGTGTAGGGGTGGAGGGGGTTTTCGTAGAGGACCTGCTTATCGGCGATCTCCATGATCTTTCCCAGGTACATCACTGCGACCCGGTCGCTGATATGGCGCACCATGGAGAGATCATGGGCAATAAAGATATAGGTCAGGCCGAATTCCTCCTGAAGCGCCTCCATCAGGTTGACCACCTGGGCCTGGATGGAGACATCCAGCGATGAGATCGGCTCATCACAGATGATCAGCTCAGGATTCAAGGCCAGGGACCTGGCGATGCCAATCCGCTGCCGCTGTCCACCGGAAAACTCATGGGGGTAGCGGTTCATCACTGCCGGTGAAATCCCGACGTAATCCAGCAGCTCAGCAATTCGATCCTCTTTTTCTTTCCCCCGCAGCACCTGATGAATCTCCAGGGGTTCTCCAACAATGTTTTTAATGTTCATCCTTGGGCTCAAGGAGGCATATGGGTTCTGGAAAATCATTTGAATTTTCCGGCGGATAGATTGCAGCTCCCGCTTGGTGAGCAGAGAGAGATCTTCCCCATTAAAAAAGACCTGTCCGGCCGTTGGAT
The DNA here is from genome assembly GCA_964621835.1 of uncultured Anaerolineales bacterium. Classification (GTDB taxonomy): domain Bacteria; phylum Chloroflexota; class Anaerolineae; order Anaerolineales; family UBA11858; genus B10-G9. The sequence continues at coordinate 13,638 of CAZUMA010000011.1, forward strand.
CATATAATCGAACGATGGTCCTGCCAACCGTTGTTTTTCCACAACCGCTTTCACCGACAAGTCCCAGGGTTTCCCCCCGGTAGACCGTAAAGCTCACCCCATCCACGGCTTTGACATCCCCCACACGGGTCTGAAAGACGCCCCGCTGGATGGGAAAATATTTTTTTAATCCGTCAATCCTCAGGATCTCCTCTTTTATGATCATCCAACTTTCTCCACTTTTTCCCGCTCCCAGCAAGCAACCAGATGCCCCTCCTCAACCTGCTCCAGGGGAGGCATCTGCTGGTGGCAGCGATCAACGACATAGGTGCAGCGATCTGCAAAGGGACACCCCGTAATCATTCCAATCAAATCCGGGGGTTCCCCGGGGATGGAATAGAGCTTATTCTGTCCGGTGTCTTCAGGGTTCGGCAGGGACCCCAGGAGCCCCACGGTGTAAGGATTCTTCGGATTATCGAACAATGCTTCCACGGGGCCTTTTTCCAGGATCCGTCCAGCATACATGACATTGACCCGGTCTGCCATCCTGGCGATCACCCCGAGATCGTGGGTAATCCAGATCACAGACATTCCCAGCTGCTCTTTGAGCTGATTGACCAGGTCAATGATCTGCGCCTGGATGGTGACATCCAGGGAGGTGGTAGGCTCGTCCGCGATCAGGATGGTAGGATCACAGGATAAGGCCATGGCAATCATGGCCCGCTGCCTCATCCCCCCGGAAAATTGGTGCGGGTAATCATCCAGCCGCTGATCCGCCTGGGGGATTCCCACCAGGCTGAGGAGCTCCGCTGCCCGCTGCCGGGCCTGTGTTTGTCCCATCTCCTGATGCAGTTTTAAAGCTTCAACAATCTGAAAACCCACTTTCAATACTGGGTTGAGGGAGGTCATGGGATCCTGGAAGATCATGGCAATTTCATTGCCGCGGATTTTCCTGATCTCTTTTTCGCTGAGCTGAAGCAGATCCTGGCCATACAGGGTGACTGTTCCTGATTCAATTTTTCCTGGAGGCGACGGCACCAATCCCATGATCGACAGGGCATGGACTGATTTTCCACAGCCGCTTTCCCCGACCACCCCGAGGGTTTCCCCCTTCTTCAAAATATAGGAAACATCCTCCACAGCATGGACGACGCCTTCCTCTGTGTAAAACCTGGTTGTGAGGTGATCCACTTCCAGGATATTCTCTTGAGTTGCCAAATCTCAGCCCTCCAAAATTCCCACTAACCCGCTTGTATATACCAGCAAGCGTGCCAACGGATCGATCAAGCGTGGGAAAGGATTATAATTGAAGTCGTGGGGAACTGTCAAAGAAACAGATCAAGATGCTCTTCACATTTTTCATTGATTAATTGTATCACGGTCACCAGAATATTTTCATCCCAAAACCCTCATATCTCTGTTTCAACAACCGATCAAGGCAGGCGCTAATCATGGATTTGTTCGATGTTCCAGAGCGGGGTCGAGCCCTGCTGATCAAGCCCTTCCAGGTCGGCGCGGAATAAGATCAACCGCTCCCGGAAGAAAAGCGGCAGCACCGGGAGTTCTTCCCGCAGCAGGGATTGGACGGCCTGATGGGCTTCCAGCATCCCGTCCTGATCCGGAAGATTGTGGAGGATTTCCTGGCAGGCGCCGTCAAACCCCGCATCGCTGAAGCCCGGAGCATTCGTCCCGCCCCACGCTTTATAAAAAAATGGATAGCCTCCCGGGATTTCTGAGGATAAAAACAGTTTGCAGGGCTGATATCCCTTTGTGGTCCAGGAAAACTTCGCCAGATCAAACCTCCGGCCAAAAATCGGCCCCTCCGGGCCTGGCGCCAGGAGCTCTGCAGCGGGCAGCGTGGTGACCTGCAGATCCACGCCGCAGCCAGCCAGGGTCTCCTGGATCAGGGCCCCCTCAGGAGGGATTTCTCCTTCTCCCGCGAGCAGCAGGGTGAGCTCCAGGGCGGACCCATCCCGGATTCCCGGAACCCCCCTGGCCTGCCGGGGCGTCTCCGGGTCCTGGTCATGATCCATCCAGCCCGCTTCCTCAAGCAGTGCAGCCCCTCGATCCGGCCGGTAGGTGATCTTCTCCCCGGGTGCAGAAAACCGGGGATCACCAGGGGGATAGAAGCTGCTGGCGATCTTAACCACCTGGGGAGTCTGAGCCGCCAGTCCCTCCCGGTCGATGCAATAGGATATCGCCTCCCTGACTTTTCTCTCGGATAGGATCGTCCGGGCCGGGTCCAGCGACCCAATACCAAAGCTGATCTGGTCCCACACATAACTGCTGTAGGTGCTCTGTCCTGCTTCGACGGCCAGGGGTTCCCCACCAGATTCCTTAAGGGCTTCTTCCAGCCCATCAACATTCAGGAGGATTTCGCACTCCCCGGCATTGAAGGCATCCAGCCCTTCTTCGACATCAGAGACAAACCGAAAAACCAGGCCGTCAAAGACCGGGTCTTCCCCCTGGTAATTAGGATTTGTTGAGAGCGAAAGATGATCCCCCTCAATCCACTCCTCAACCTGGTAAGCGCCCCATCCCAGCGGTTTTTGAGTGCTTGATTCAGAAGTCAGCAGCGCTTCCGGCGCCAGCTCCCCCCAGCGGTGGCTTGGAAAGGGTGGAAAAAAGAAATCGCTGTAATCAACCAGGCCCAGGAACCCGGGAATCCCTGTCCATTCAACGGTGTATTCATCGACGGCCTCGTAGCTGCTGGTTAATCGGACCGGTTTAGGAGGCGGAAAGGAAAACAGCTCCCGGGCCATCTGGAAGGAGAAGGCGGAATCTTCAGCCGTCAGCGGGGCCCCATCAGCCCAGGTCAGATCGTCCCGGAGGGGAAACCTGACCACCACCTTGTCCAGGGTGACCTCCCCCTCTCCAGAATAGGTCACAGCGCAATCCGCGGAATAGCATCCACTGGGCAGGTACTCGATCCCCTCGGCAAGGACGGTCCAGCTGTCATAAAGATCGATCATCCGCTCCCCGGGTTGAAGGGTCACGGCTCGCGTGGCCACCAGCCCATTTTCCAGGGAGGGGAGCTGCTCCAAAAGGGGCAGCCGGGACCGGTCATCCCCCTCACTCACAGGCAGATCATAAATCGCCTGGCGGATGATCCTTGCTGACAGGGAACTATCCCCGTAGTAAAACAGGGACCGGGGTTCTTCCCCCAGGCAGATCGACAGCGCCCGGGGAGGGTCTGGGGCTTCCTCCAGCTGCCCAGCTTCTTCCTGGTCCGGGATTGGCGGAGGAACCAGCAGGGCAGGTTCCTGTTCCTGGGCGCAGGCGCCCCCAAAAAAAACCATCCCGAGAAAGATCAGGGGCAGAATGAATTTTTTTAAAGCCATGGAATTTTATCTTCTTCGATCTGCCGCATCCGCAAATAGGATTGGTACCGCTCCGGATGGATTTCCTCGTTTTCCAGGGCTTGCTTGACCGCGCAGCCCGGTTCATGAATATGGGTGCAGTCGCTGAACCGGCAGTCCGCGACCCGGGAGCTGATCTCGGGAAAGTACCCATCCACCTCTTCGGGTTCAATGTCCCATAAATCGAGCGCTTTCAATCCCGGCGTGTCTGCCACATATCCCCCCTCCTGGAGGGGCACCAGCTTCCGGGCAACCGTGGTGTGCTTCCCTTTCTGCGTTGTTTCACTGACTTCCCGAACTGCCAGGCCCAGGCCCGGCTGAATTTCGTTGAGGACACTGGTCTTCCCGACCCCGGACGGCCCTGCAAAAAGGGAGACCCTGCTGATCAGCCTTTCCTTCAATTCCTCAATCCCCTGGCGGCTGATAATCGAGGTGTAGAGCACAGGATACCCAATCTCTTCATAGCGGGAAAAGAGCTTTTTGGCGGGTTCCAGGCCGGTCAGATCGATTTTGTTGGCAACAACAATCGCCTTGATCCCCTCTTTTTCCGCGATCACCAGGAATCGATCCAGCATCCGCAGCCGGGGTTCCGGCTGGGCGGCAGCGTACATAAAAATCGCCTGGTCCGCATTGGCAATAATAATCTGCTGGTATTCCCCCCGCGGGGTGGGAGCCATTCTGTAGAGCATGTTCCGGCGCGGCTCCACGGCTTCAATCATCCCGGTACCCGGTTCCTGTTTTGAGACAGCAACCCAGTCCCCGATGGCAAGGATATCCCCGTGTTTCGGTCCCTGCTTCAGCCGGCCCCGGATCTGGCAGACCAGGATACCGTCAGTCGCAGTTTCCACAGTGAAAAACCCGGATTGGGCCTGCAGGACCCGTCCCCGAATGAACTCATCCATCATGCCAGGATCATTTCTCCTTGTCAGGAATCCCCATTTTCCCCTTCATCCGGTGTCGCCCAGACACCGATCTCAGACTCCCAGGGATAATAGCGCAGGACCTGATTGAAATAGAGCTCAACAACCCTGCGGAAGATGGGTGCTGCGACCTCGGACCCTTCCCCGGCATTCTCCGCGATCACCACCACCGCAATATCCGGTTTATTGGGATTCTGATTATTGGTATACCCGCCAAACCAGGCATGGGACTCCCCAGAGCCAGATTCAGAGGTCCCCGTTTTCCCTGCCACCGGGATCGCCAATCCCCGGAAGCGGTGTTCGGCTGTCCCCTGGGGCGATCGGCTGGAGACCACTCCAATCATCCCGGTCCGGATGGTGTCCAGGGTATCGCGGCTGATCGGAAGCTCCCCTGTCGGCTCCGGTTCAAAGCTGAAGATCTCCTCCCCGCCAGAGGTGCGGATGCTTTCGATGATCTGCGGCCGGTAGAGGGTTCCCCCGTTGGCGATGGCAGCGATGAAACGCACTGCCTGCAGCGGGGTGACCTGCGTTTGACCCTGGCCGATCGCCAGGTTGGTGGCGTCAAGCTCCGATTGGGGGACAGGAATCAGGCCCGCCTCCTCTTCCACCCCCTCAATCCCGGTCGGGCTTCCCAGCCCAAAACCCGCAGCCATCTCGGCCACCGCATCCGTGAGGTCTTTCCGGTAGAGATCGAGGCCGATGTGCCAGAAATAGGGGTTGCAGGAACGGATCAGGCCCTGGGTGAGCGTCAGCGTCCCGGAAGGGGGTGTTTCATCCCCCTCCAGGAAGTGATCGTAGGTCCAGTCATTCAGGGTGACCCCGTCCAGCTCTTCAAAAAGGTACCCGCATTCATAGGTGTCTGAAGCCTGGTACTCCCCGCTCTCCAGGGCAGCAGCCATGGTGATAATTTTAAATACCGATCCCAGGGGATAAAGGCCCTGGGTGGCCCGATTGAGAAACGGTGATTTCCCGTCCGCTTTATAGTACTCCTGCAGCAGCACATTGGAATTGTAATAGTCAGAATTAAAGGCATTGGGGTCAAAACTTGGATTCGAGGCCATCGCCAGCACCCGGCCCGTGTCGATTTCCATGACCACAATCGCGCCGTTGTAACCGTATAAAGCCTGCTGCACATCTACCTGGAAATTCCGCTCGAAAGTGGTGTAGATCTCCTGGGCGGGGGCTGCCGGGGAGCTGGCCAGCTGGGCAACGGTGTTGCCTTCCGCATCTTCCACATAGAGGGTCCCTCCCCGATCGCCGGTGAGGTATGGTTCTCCCCAGCGTTCAATCCCCTGCCCGCCGACTTTTTCCCCATTGGAGTAGCCCAGGAGCCGGAAGTCATCCAATTCGGCTTCCTGGATCCAGCGCACATAACCAATCGCCTGGGGCGAAACACCCCCATCAAAATAATAGCGTCCGTCAAACTGTCGGATCAACAATCCGCTGTTTGTGTAGCTGAGCAGCACCCCCAAGCGGGATTCGACCTCGTCCAGGCTCACCGCGCCAAGCGGCAAATACCAATCGACATTGGGGGGGAAATCTTCATATTCGGAGGCAATCTGCCCGGCCGGGACATCCAGGGCGCGGGAAAGCTGCTCCAGCATGTCGTTTTCCTTCTTCGGTCGGATCTGGGAGGGGGTCAGCCCCAGGGAGATCGCCTCCGCATAGGAAACGATCACGCTGCCGTCCCGGTCATAAATATTCCCCCGGGAGGGAACCACCCGGTTGAGCTTGAGGACGTTCTCCCCTTCCAGCTCGGGGAAGATCAGTTTTTTCGACCAGCTGATTTTCCAGGCTCCCTCCTGGAGTGTGAGCGGGAAAATCACATCCCTGCGCAGGTCATCTATCAAGCGGCTGTTGTAATTCAAATTAACCGCTACCTGGGCCTCCCCCGGATCAGTATACGAGGAGAGAATCCCGTAGGCGATATTCTCCAGGGCCAGCTCCACGGTAACATCCCAGTACAAATCAGAAAATTCCTCTTCGGTGATTTGACTCTGAGATTCCTGGCTCAGCAGATCATACATCCCGCTGTAGTCATTTTCCTGCCAGCGTTCAAAAAACGTGATCACCGCCTGTTCCTGATCCGGTGCTTTGGTTGTTTGGATGGCGGGTGTCGGCAGCGCGGGGGTTGGAGAAACAGCGCTGGTAGGTGTTTGACCGGGTTGGGTTTTATTGCACCCCATCACAGTGGCCAGCGCCAAAAGAAACAGCAGCCATTTTTTGAATTGTTTCATATCATCCATCGTCCTATTTATCGCTCTCCTCGCAGGATCGGTTCATGCACCGGGCAGTCATAAGCAAGGGACGCCTGGCAGCGCACGGGGACATCCTCGGGGACATCCAGACCAGATTCTTCAAAGAGCAGTTTACAATGACAGAGAGGAAGTCCCATCACATTCGCAAAGCAATCCTGAAAATCACGCACAAGCTGGTAGGCGTCATTTTGAATGGCATACGCCCCTGCCTTATCCATGGGATCCCCGCTGGCAACATAATCTGCAATCTCACCCGGGCTGAGCGACCTCATCATCACCTCGCTGACAGCCACCCGGGTGGCAGGCTCCCCTGTTCCGGGCTGGTACAGGGCAATCCCTGAGATCACCTGATGGGACCTTCCCTGCAAGCGCTCCAGGAGGCTGACAGCATGGGTCGGGTGATCCGGTTTGCCCATCACCTCCCCTTGAAAAACGACCTCGGTATCTGCAGCCAGCACCGAGATCTCCGGCTGGCTTCCCAGCCTGAGCTGATCTCCAATGGTCTTTGCTTTGAGTTCAGCCATGCGCACGACAAAGGATTCCGGGCTCTCCCCGTTCCGCTGGACTTCCTCCGCATCGGCAGCCCTGACCAGGAAAGTTTCCCGGATCAACCGCAGCAGCTGCTGCCTTCTTGGGGATCGAGATGCTAAAATAAGTGAAACCATGATTTTTTTACTGCCTGAACCCTTCCGCCTGGTGGCTTGTGGATGTCCATTGACCAACCAAATTCTATCATACCCGTCCCATTTGATGCTTTAATCTAGCTTTAGAAAATCGATCCAGGTCACCTAAAAAATCAGCAAGTCCAAAGCAAAACAGGCTGCGGTACAATGCCAGAACGAAAAATATGATCATTTTCAGCAAACAAAAGGTTTTCTGTTGGATAGGTCTCAGCCTGCTGCTGATCACCTGCTGTGCAGCACCAGCCCATGCCCAGGCTGGACAGACTCTGGAAATCACCCCGCCGAATACGGAGCAGTACCCCCTGATCTCCCTCTACCTGGATGCCTACGATCCCACCGGCGCACCCGTGGAGGGTCTGACAGCCGAAGGGGTCGAGCTGTATGAAAACGGGGAAAAGCTGGCGCTGGATGAGTTCCAGGCGATCTCCCCGGGGATCCAGCTGGTTTTCGCTTTCAATGTTGCCCCTCCCCTGGGCATCCAGGACGTGCTCGGGAACTCCCGCCTTTTTTATATCCAGGAAGCGATTACAAACTGGTTGAAGAACACCCCGGAAGCTTCCTCCGATGACCTGAGCCTTCTTTCAAATGACGGCCTGGAAATCACCCACCAGGATAATCCAGAGGCAATCCTTTCCAGCCTGGAAGCATATCAGCCTCTCCCTCGGGAAACCACAGCAGATCTGACCGTGCTTTCCAGGGCAATTGAACTGGCATCCGATCCAGTTGACCAGGCCGGTATGAAAAAAGTTGTCCTGCTTTTCACGCCTCCCCCCTCACCCCAGGATATTGGCGCAGTTCAGAATCTGATCACCCAGGCGGCTGATCAGCAGGTGCGGATCTACCCCATCCTGGTCTCCTCCCCCGCCTTTTTTTCTTCCGAAGGAGCCGGGATCCTGCAGGAGATGGCCATCAAGACCGGGGGGGAGTACTATGCCTATGCCGGAAAGGTAGAAGAAGAGCAGGAGGAAGAAGAGGAAAACGGAGAGGAAACCCCGGAGGAGTATGAAAACCTGCCAGATATTAACCAGCTGCTGGACCGCTTCCGGCACACCTACCAGCTCAGCTACAGATCTCAAATTGTGACCGAAGGGACCCATACCCTTGAGATCCAATCCGGAACCGAGATCAACCCCGTGACCGTCAGCAGGGAATTTTTCCTGGAGGTAAAACCTCCCAATCCGGTGCTGCTTGGGCCACCCCGGGAGGTCATCCGGACAAACACCAACCCGGAAGAACCTGATACCCCGATCCAGGAGTATCAACCGGACAGCCTCGCGCTGCAGGCGCTGGTTGAATTTCCCGATGGCCATCCCCGAAAGCTCGAAGAAACTATCCTCCGTATCAACGGGGAGATCACAGAACGCAGGACCAGCGAACCCTTCGATCAATTTACCTGGGATCTCAGCCAGATCACCAGCACAGGCACCTACTACCTCACCGTGGAAGCAGTGGACGAACTGGGATTGAGCAGGATGAGCTTCCGGACCCCGGTCAAGGTGGTCATTGAAACGCCAAACCCTACCGTGAGAACCGTTTTCAATGAAAACCGGGTTGGCTTTTTTACCTTGGCGGTGATCCTGGCCCTGGGATTGGGATTATTGATCATGATCGTCCAGGGTATCATCCAGCCCAAAGGGTTTCCAGGCAACAACCGCTTTTTCAGCAAATCTACCCAACAGCAGCCCGGGGGTCCAGCCGAGGGCGCAGGCCGGGACACGGAGACCGTGAGGTGGTCACCCGGGTTCGAACCAGCCACCCGGGAGAGTGAGCAGACCGGTTCCAGCACAAACCGGCTGATCTCGATCAACGAAGCTGCCCGTCAAAACCATCCCCAGCCAATTTTCCTCCAGAAAGAAACCCTGAAGGTTGGCAGCCAAACGGCTGTTGCGGATCTGACCATCCACCACCGCTCCATCTCAGACCGCCACGCCCAGCTGACCTGGGACTCTGAGGAGCAAACCTACCAGATCCTCGACCTAAATTCTGCCAGCGGAACCTGGATTAACTACGATCAACTGGAGCCGGAAGAGAAACATCTCTTGAAAAATGGTGATATCATACATTTTGGTCAGGCTGGTTTCCGCTATCAGCAGGCGGAAAAACCATCCTGAGATGACATCCTTGACAGGTAAGGAGAGGCATCGTGATACCCAGCAACATCAAATATCTGAATACTTATGCAATCACGGATCCCGGAAAACGGGGGCGGCGGAATGAGGATGCATTTCGGTTTGAAACCTATGAAATCAGTGAAAGCGATCCCACCCCGATCCTGCTTGCTGTAGTCGCGGACGGGGTTGGGGGTCATAAAGCCGGAGAAGTCGCCTCCGCCCTGGCCATCGATTCCGTCTTTGATGCCTTCCTGGAAAGTGACCTCAGCGACCCCATCTGGGCCTTAAAAAGTGCCCTGCTGGAGGCTAACCACAGCATCACTTCCCAGGCGGGAATTGATGATGAACAGGAAGGGATGGGATCCACGGTCGCCATTGCCCTGGTGGTAGATTTCTCCCTTTACGTTGCCTCACTGGGCGACTCCCGCATTTACCTCCTCCGGGACGATGCCATCCGGCAGCTGACCGTTGACCATACCTGGGTGCAGGAGGCGATCGATAACGAGGTAATTACGCCAGAAGAAGCCCGGAGCCACCCCCGGCGGCACCTGATCCGCAGCTACCTGGGATCCACCGATCCCATCCAGCCCGATATGAGGCTTTACCTTGAAGACCAGGAGACTGTCGAACAGGCAAAAGCAAACCAGGGAATGCCGCTGATCCCTGAAGACCTCATCCTGCTTTGCACAGATGGACTTTCAGATCTGGTGACGGATGAAGAGATCCTGAAGACCGCCAGAAAAATTGGGGATCGGAAAAAGATGCTCAAAGAGCTGATCACACTGGCAAACCAACGCGGGGGACATGACAACATCACCATCATCCTGGTCGAGGCACCTGGAGACTCCCTCTACACCATGGAAGACCAGGAGTAGGCAAAGATTCCTGCGCCAAACAGCTGGGTTCGGGGCTGCTCAGGGAAGAAGCTGAGCGGAATAGACCTGGTCATCCACCGCTAAATACAAACGATCGCTCATGGTAACGGCAAAAGCTGTTGCCGGTTCATTGAAAATTCCTTCCACCGGCCGAAACTGCTGCTGAAAATCCAGCTGGGTGCTGAAACGGTAAATGGCTGTGTCTTCTGCATCCAGCATGTATACGGCGGGACCGGGGGCGCTTTTCACGGCAAATGCCTGGAAGACAGCGTCTCCCAGGAAAGGGCCTGATTCCCGCCCCGGACGGGAATCGGTAAATTCAAACGGGGTGGTGCACTGCGGGTCAGCGATTGCTTTTTCCGTGATGCATTTTGTGACATATCCTTCCTGATGCAGAATGTAAAGCTCACTGCCGTTTGTTGCCAGGTCAATCGCATCTGCCATTTCAGGGGCATCCACCGCGCCAAAGTATTCCGCGCCTTCATGATAATTCTGGCTTTCATACTCGATCCAGATGGCCCTTTTTTCGGGATCCAGGATGTAGAGGTTATGGGGAGCACTGGTTGAGATGGTAATCGCTTCCACCGGCCCCCTGCCCAGCGTGTAGGAGGTATCCTCAAAGATCACCGGTGTTTCAGCAAGATCATCAAAACAGAAGATCATCTTATGAGACTGGTCAATCCCCAGGATCGTCGCCTCGTCTTCCTGGGAGGTCGGCAGCGCTGCGATATCCACCAGGGAGCCCACCGAAACATGCCCTTCAATGGGCCCACAGCTGAACTCCTTTTTAATCTCATATCCATCCGGGTTGTACTGGGCCCAGATCACCGTCCCGGAATCCTCGTTGAGCAGGTACAGGTCATTCCAGGAGGTAACCACAACCTCTGAGATGGTCACATCTGGCCCGAGACCCCTGCTGAAGAGCGGTTCAAACTCCACCCGGGTAATCAGGTCCAGGGAATCCACCTCGTTCCTGGCCGATTGATAGAGGGCCTCCACTTCCTCGGTGGGACGGTAGTTCCGTGCTGCACGGAGCTCCTCCATCGCCGCAGCCATGTTCTGATAGTAAAGAGCTGGATCCTCCACCATTTCTGCTTCCGCCAGCAGCGCCTGGGCAGTGCTGAGGTGGGCCTCAAACAGCCGGTCTCTGCCCCGCTTGATGTAAAAATAACTTCCAAACACGACCATCACCAGGGGTACCATCACAGCAGTCAGCCCCATTACCCAACCGGGCAGATCCAGCAGCTGTTCGTCCGGCAGGATTCGGCCGGCCAGGATCCGGAGATTTTTCCAGACCTCGCCGAAAGCGCTCCCGACCACTGCGCCAGCCTTGCGGATCATCTTCCAGGCTTGATGGTCGAAAACCCCGGCAAGGAAGTCCCCCACCCGGCTGGATTGAGCTGCCGGTCTGGTACGGGAGGCTGCGGGGGGTGGGAGGGGATCCACCGGTTCCTGCCAAGGGACCCGGGAGGGACTCTCCGGCTCTTTTGGGGGGTGCGGCGCTGGCTCGCGGATCGGCCGGGTGGGGACCGGATCCCCGCTGTCAGGGGCAGGGGCGGATTTTTGGTCTTCGATCCCCTCTGGCTCCCCGGGGTCAGCCTGTCCAGATCGCGATGGGAAAACCATCTCTTTGACCGAGTCAAGCAGGGTTTCCTCATCCGGCCGGGGAACCTCAGCCTCCCCGGCAGGGACTTCCGGTTCCTCGATCTCCTCGATCTGCGACGGACGCAGGAGGCGGATGCGCGTGGTTCCTTCGACAGCCACCAGCAGCAGCGCTTCCACATCACCCGAGACCCTGTGCAGCAGACGCTGATACGCGGCGCTGAGCTGCATCCGCGGCAGGTTCTTCAAGGCCCCCTCCGTCCAGGATGGGGGCGGCTGGGGGCTGATGAGCACCATTTGGCGGGGCGCAAGCGGCTGCTGGTGATACCGGACCTTGAATGCTTTGCTCACCCCCAGGCCTGCTCCAGAAAGTTCGGGATCGTAAAGCTCCTCGACCTGATCGGAGCCGACCAAAAAGATGTGGGAGGTCCCACTTTGGGCAAACAGCAGCCGGTCGTCCCGCAAAACGGCCATGCTCAATACCCCAATTCCCCGCAGCCCCTTGGCCGCTGCCCGGAGATTGCGATCCAAGAGGTATTTATTCAGCACCTCGGCCACACTGCGCATCGCAGAGGTGGTCGACCCATCGGTCTGGTAGTAGATTTCGGAAAGCTTGCCAAGCAGCTGCTGGCTGGCTTTTTCGGAGAGGGGCGCGTTGCCGGTCAGCGAGAGATGAAAAATCACCCGTTCCTGGGCCCGCCGCCGTGACACGCGCCGGGGAGGAACAGCGATATACAACCCGGGGACCTCCGGGATGGTAAGCTGATCCTCTTTATGAATTGGGAGAACGTGCAGTCCAAATTTTCTGGCCATGTAAAGTTATCCCGTAGATACGGCTGCTGCTGCTTATTATACTGGTAAAATGGGGTTCGTATCCATGCGGAGTGTGAGCAACTGATGAGCCTGTCGATCCTGCAAACCAAACCTGAATTTCACGCCCTGGCAAGGGAATGGAATACGCTGCTCTCAAAAAGTGCAAGTCATGTGCCGTTTTTGCGCCATGAATACCTGACCAGCTGGTGGGAAACCATGGGCGGGGGTGAGTGGCCCTCCGGAAAGCTCTACCTGATGCTTCAGCGGAACAAAGCAGACCACCTGCTGGGAATTGCCCCTTTTTTTACCTACAACAACAGGCTGATGCTGATCGGCAGCCATGAGATCTCGGATTATTTAGACCTGCTGGCAGCCCCGGAAAACCTCCCCGGACTGATCGAGGTCATTTTTGACCACCTTCAGCAAGACCACGCTCCCCCCTGGGAAACCATCGATCTGTATAATCTGGCGGAAACCTCCCCAACCATCCCGGCTGTCAAGCAGGCTGCAGAAAAACGCTCCTGGCTGGTGTCCGATCAACCGATCCAGCCCACACCATGCTTGCGGCTGCCTGCCACCTGGGATGCGTACCTGGAGCGGCTGGAGGGAAGATACCGGCATGAGATTGAAAGAAAGCTACGTCGGGCAGAAACCTACTTCCTCCCGGTCGAATGGTATATCGTTGAGGATGATGCCCGGCTGGATGATGAGATCGAAGATTTTTTAGAACTGATGGCCTACAACAAGGAAAAAGCGGCCTTCCTGACGGATCTGATGGCCTGCCAGATGAAAATCGCTGTCCACGAAGCGTTTCAGGCGGGTTGGATCCAGCTGGCATTTTTGACGGTCGGGAAGATCAAAGCGGCAGGGTACTTGAACTTTGACTTCCAGGATCGAATTTACGTTTACAATTCCGGGCTCAACCCAATGTTTGAAAACATCTCCCCGGGTTGGGTGCTGCTGAGCTATCTGATCCAGTGGGCAATTGAGAACGGAAGACAATCGTTTGATTTTATGCGCGGAGATGAAACCTATAAATACCAGTTTGGCGGGGTGGACCGCTTTGTCCATCACCTTCAAATCACCCGGGGGGCAGGGCCGGGGTGATTAAAATTTCCTACCTGGATCCGCTCCCCACGGCGCTGAGTTCAGTATAATTACTGCATGCTGAGTATTGTGCTGCAGGCAGGGGGCAGGTCGCGCCGGATGGGGGAGGATAAAGCGCTGCGCCCATTCCTGGGCCAGCCCTTAATCCAAAGGCTGCTGGACCGATTCGAGGGGGTCGGCCAGGAAACGCTGATCATCACCAATCAACCGCCAGGGTATGAATCGCTGGATGTGCCCTTACACCGGGATTTGATCCCGGACCGGGGTGCACTGGGCGGGCTGTACACTGCCCTGTCCGTATCCTCCCAACCCTACATCGCCCTGATTGCCGCCGACCTGCCGTTTGCCAGTCCGGCCCTGATCTCCTACCTGCTGGAGAAGATCCAGCAGGAAGAGGCCGATGCTGTCCTGCCCAGCAGCGACCACGGCCTAGAACCGCTGCACGCCGTGTACCGGCGGGAAAGCTGCCTGCCCCTGGTCAAAAAAGCCCTGGAAAATGACCGCTGGCGGATGACCTGCTGGCATGGCCAGGCCAAGATCCACCTCATCCCGGCACCGGATGCCCGGCTGGTCAGCGGCTCGCCCCACACCTTCATCAATGTCAATACCCCCGAGGAGTTCCAGAGAGCAGAAGCCCTGGCAGCCCAAAATCCTGATTTATGAGGGTAGAATACTCCCCCGGTTCTGCCCATCCCGGATCCCCTCTTGTCCAAATCCACAATCTTGGATATAGTATTCAAAACCACCCCACAGCCCGGACCCGATAAGGACCGCTTATGAAACCCGAGGAAATCACCACCTATTACGGCGCAGACCCGATCCGCGATTTCATCCCGGAGGGATTTAGCAACGTCCGCGTGCTGGAGTCCCCAGAGGTATCATCAGAAATCAGCTCGCTGGCCGATGACCTTGTTCGCCAGCTTGAAAATCCGCTCAACAGCCCGCCTCTTAAAGAGCTGGTGGAAACCCACTACCCGGGTTCTGGAAAACCGGTTTTCCTGCTCACAGATGACAACACCCGTCCCAATATTCACACGAAGATCCTCCATCCCTTGATCCTGGAGTATTTAACCGGGGTCTGTGGGGTTGCGAAAAAAGACCTGCGAATCCTGGTGGCCAGCGGCACCCACCGCCCCCCCACCGAGGAGGAGATCCAGGATAAAATCCTCGGGGAAACCCTTTATGAGGAATTCCAGGAGCAGGTCCTGATCCACAACGACCAGGATAATCTCGCAGAGCTGGGAACTTCCCGGAGAGGCACCCCGATCACCATCAACCAGGATGCCTTTCATGCCTGCCTGATCATCCCGGTGACAGACTCCGAGTATCATTATTTTGCCGGGGTGGCCGGAACGGTGAAACAGCTGTTTCCGGGAATTGCGGGACGGAAAACCACCAACACCAACCATCCCCAGATGTTTGATAAACGAACCGGGTTCAAGCCCGTCTGCCGCCTGGGAAATACTGCCGGCAACCCGGTGATCTCCGATATGAAGGAAATGGCCCTGGCGGTTCAGGATCATGTCCCGGTGTTCTGCATCGATGCGATCCTCGATCACGGAGAGATCACCTACCTGAATGCTGGCGATATTCTCTCCCTTCACGATCAGGCAGCTGAAAAACTGGCGGCCAGGAGGGTGATCGATACAGATCAACCCGGGGACCTGGTCCTGGTCACCGTCAAGGATTTGGGGCTGAACCTCTACCAGGCTGGAAAAGGCATCCACGCCGCCTGGAACGCGGCGAAAAAACCTGGAGGAACGCTGCTGCTGCTTGCCCCCTGCCAGGACGGGGTGGGATCCCCCGGCTACCAGGAGACAATGGAAGCCGTGCAGGGGATGGATCTCGATCAGGCCCTTTCCTGGGTGATCGACAACAAATGCAGCTCAAAAACCTTCCGGATTGGAAACCAGAAACCGGTGGACACCCTGCGGATCCTCAAGTCGCTGGGGGAAGGGCATATCAAAATTCTCAGCGGGATGGATGGCAAGGAACTGCGGGAGCTTTACCGCCTGGATCCGCTGCCGATAAATGGATCCCCGCAGGAAAGTCTGCGCTCCTACCTGGAGGAATATACAGCAGCAAACCCGGACGCGCTGATCTATATTCTCAACGATGCCGGGCTGTATGTGGTTCCAAAGTCAAACCGCTGAAAGCATTCCTGCCTAAAAAAAAATCCCAGCCCATGCGGATTCCCGCTGTTCAATACCGCAGGGTAACCCGGTCCCCGACCTTCAGATCATAGTCCCGGGCCAGGTTCCCCTGGTTGATCGCCAGGTCGAGGGTATGTTCGCTCCCGATCAGGGCCAGGGGCTGACCTACCTCAACCTCGCTGAAGGTGGCCTTGATTCCCTGGATTGAGAGGTCCCCGACCTCCACGGTCACCGCCCCCGGGGAAAACATTACCGGCCTCACCGCCTCATCCCGAGGCTGCCAGAGGGGGTTGAGCTTGAGCTGGTTCCCCTCTATCCAGCGCAGCGTATGAAAGCTGGTGCTGAGATTTCCAAAATGATCCACGCTCAGTACCTCCCCGGTCAGCAGTCCTTCCCGGATCTCCAGGCGCGGGGAAGGGAGCCTGACCAGGTCATCGATCTCCGGCCCAAGATCAAAAAAATCCACCCCTGCCGCCAGATGGGCAGCCGCCGGGCTGAAAATATCCCGGCCGTGAAAGGTGGTGCTCACCTCGGGGAGGTGATAGGCCGGATCGGCAAGTTCAACGGCCTGGAAGGATGCCTCCTGATCAAGCACATAGCTGAGCACCCCGTTATCGGGGGCGATAAACAGCCCCCAGTCTGTTTTCACGCCAACCGCCCGGCGGGATCCGCCCACCCCGGGATCCACCACCACAAGGACAACGCATCCCTTGGGGAGATACGGACGGGCCGTAAACAGGCTGTAGGCAGCTTCCCGAACACCCTGGGGAGGGATCTGATGGGTCAGGTCAATCAACCGGGCTGCGGGAGCGATCCGGAGCATGACCCCCTTCATCACCCCCACGAAGTTATCCTGGGTTCCAAAATCCGTGAGGATGGCAATCACCGGGGCTGGGCTGCTGAAAGAAGGTTGATTCATGATCAGAAAAATTCAGGGAATCAAACTGGGCGGGACCCAGAACTGCCCGTACCCAAAAAACAGGATCAGGACCGATGCTGTGAGCAGCACAAGACCAAATCCGATCAGGATCCGGTCTTTGAGCTGGTAGTGCAGCTCCTGCAGCCAGGTCCGGGGACCCACTCCAAAGGCGCGCAGATCCATCGCATCGATAATGTCCTCGCTGCCAATAATGGCATGAATGGTTACCGGGACAATAATCGGGGCCAGCTTGCGGACCTGGGCGATCAACCCACCCTGGATCTTATCCAGTTCATACCCCCTGGCCCGCTGGGCATCCATCGTCAGCTGAAAATCACGCCCAAAGGTAGGGATGAAGCGCATGGTCAGGTCCATCGCGTAGGCCATCTTATCAGGCAGGCCCAGCTGTTTGAAAGTCACCCCGTAAAGGGCAGGATTCAGCGTATAAGGAATGAGAATGGTCATCACCGCGATGCTGAAGACCCGGACAAACTGGCTGCCAGCAAAAAAGATCCGTTCGACCGTGACATCAAGGGTTGGGCGCCACCCCAGGATCGTAAAGGGAGCGCTGAACCTGCGGATCAGGTGCTCCTGGTCATAGACTTCCACTCCCCCACGCCCGGTCAGGAAAGTGAGGATGGCAAAGAAGAAAACAAAGCCGATTATGAACAAAAATGCCCGCCGCATCTCCTTCCAGGTCACCCCGGAGGTCAGCAGGGCGATCACGGCCAGGATCATCAGGGGGGTCAGGAATCGGATATCCCAGAAAAAGAGCGTGGTCACCAGGAAGCAGGCGTAAAAAATCAGCCAGGCTCGAGGGTCAAACCACTGGATGAGGGATCTTCGATCGCGGTACCGCCAGGAAACAAGCATTGCAGAAAGGCTCCAGGAAAGGTCAGTGACCGGGAACGCCGGTCACTGACCCGTCCATTCTTTTTACTACCGTCCGGACTGCTGCTGCACTGCATCATAGGCAGCAACCAGGAGCGGGACCAGGATCGCCGCAAAGATCAGATTCGGACCCGCTGCCGGCAGGAATTCACCCACAATGGCAGCTGCCGGCGAGAAGCCGTTGATCCAGATATCTGAAATCGCGGCAAAACCAATCCCAACGATGTTCCCCAGCATGCTCCAGGTAACCGCGGCCGCGACATCAACATTCTGACCGAAGGCAAAGCGGACGATCAGCACCAGCACAAAGCCGACAACGATGGAAATCCCGGCAAACATGGAGATCGTCGCGTCCCCAAAAATGCCCTGATCCGGGGCAAAGAAGAGCATATTGGCCTGGTTCTGGTTCAGGAAGAACAGCAGCACTGCGATTAAGCCCAGCACCCCGCTGATCCACAGCGCCGAGTTCATGCTTTTCTTCTTATTCTTATAGAGGGTGGCCATTCCGGCGATAAAGCCGACCAGGCCGTTGCCAATGCTCCACTGGGGGGACAGCCCAAATCCGGTCAGCGCGTCCCCGAACATATTGCCCACAGCCCCGGAGAAAAACCCCACCACGGGCCCAAAGGCATACCCAAAGAACATCGGAATGGCAATCGCCGGACGCAGGGAAACCTGGCTCAGGGAAGGAACCACAAATACGGTTCCGTTGAAAAGCCAGGAAAAGACCGCGTACAGGGCGGCGCCAATTGCCATCCAGACCACTTCCCGGGTGCCCACCTGCCAGGCTTCATTTTCCCGGGTGAGGTAGTACACCAGGAGGGCCAAAAGCAGCCCGATGATCACAAAAACAAAACGGAGGACCGGGTTTTCCCCGGTTTGCAGCCGCTCAACCCCCAGAACATTGCCCCCGACATAGATCAGCCCTAAAAACACGGCCAGGATGACAACAAGTGTCCATAATATTGATTGCAGTTTCTTATCCATTTCTCTCTCCTTTGATCTAACGTGCTTATGCTGAGATGTCTCACTGCAGAGAGTGAGGAGGTTAATCCGGTACGTGCGCCAGCGCTTCTGCTCGCAGGAAGCGATTTATCCCGGGGGACCTTTTCAGGTTCGCTTTGAGAAGCGAAGTGGGAATCAGGTTACACGACCGCAGCAGTTCAAGGTCGGATAACACTTCCCCGGTTGGGCCATCTGCCTGGATGTCTCCATCAGACATCAGGATGATCCGGTTTGCATAGATCAGCGCCAGGTCTACATCATGGGTGACAAACAGGATGGCTTCAAATCCGGGCATCTGCAGGATGGAATCCATAAAATTGATGTAATTCTCATAATCCTGCCCGGCGTTCGGCTCATCCATGATCAAAATGCGGGAGCGCATGGCCAGGATCGCCGCGATGCTGACACGCTTCTGCTGCCCGAACGAGAGGGACAGCGGTGGATCTTCCTCTTGATCTTCCAGATTGACAATTTTCAGGGCTTGTTTCACCTCCTTTTCTATTTCTTCCGGGGAATGACCGAGGTTGGATGGGCCAAATGAGAGTTCTTTATAAATCGTGGGCGCAAAAAGCATATGGCTCGGACTCTGAAATACATACCCTAACGTGCGGGCAATTTCAGCAATGCTCGCTTTCCTGGTGCTGCGTCCTTCCACCAGGACATCCCCGGAAGCTGGTTTAAGCAGTCCGATGGCGTGTTTTACAAAGGTGGTTTTTCCCGCTCCATTTGGCCCCAGAACAGCAATTACATCTCCCTGTTCGATCTTGAGATTGATATTATGCAGGATTTCTGTTCCCTCTTCATAGCTGAAGCTGACATCCTGGAAGGTGACCAGGGGCTGTTCTTCCTCCCCAACACCGGGAAGAATCTCCAGGTCTGGAGGAGGGGGATCTTCCCTGGCCCTGTCTATGACCATCTCAGCGGGTAGTTTTACCTCGTGGTAATCCACATTCTTAATTAACCCGTCTATGTCTCCCAGGTAACGGATTTCCCCCTCCTGCATGTACAGAATCCGTTCGGGGTCAATCCCCAGCACATCCTCCACCCTGTGCTCAACCATCAGCACGGTCATCCCCTGGTCGGCCAGCCGCCGGACCGCCTGGAGGGTTTCCTGGGCGCTTACCGGATCCAGACTGGCCAGGGGTTCATCTAAAAGAAGGATGCTCGGCTTCATGGCCAGGACCCCTGCCAGGGCCACCTTCTGCTTCTCCCCCCCGGAAAGGTTGAAGGTTTCCCGGTCCCGGAGATGAAGGATATTCAGCTGAGCAAGCGCCTGATCCACCCGGTCATAGATCTCCTGTCTGGGAAGGCCGAGGTTTTCCAGCCCAAAGGCAACTTCATGGAGGACCTTTGTCCCCAGGATCTGCCGTTCTGGATCCTGCAGCACCGTGGCAACAAGTTGGGAGATCTTGGACAGGGGCCAATCCCCGGGGTTTTCCCCGTACAGGAGGATCTCCCCGCTGAGCTCCCCCTTGTAGCTCCTGGGAATCAAGCCGTTGATGGAGCGAATCAGCGTCGTCTTTCCACACCCGCTGGCACCTGCGATCAGGAATATTTCCCCTGGATCCACCTGGAATGATATGCGGCGAATCGCCTCCTCGTCCCGATCCCGGTAGCGGAATGATACCTCGTGAACCCTGATTGGTGTCTCTGTTTGCATAATCGTTTTGATGCTGCTTATACGCTGGATGCGATGTTGATCAGCGGCTCAAATTAAATTCAGGGTATTCCATTCTTATTCTAAACAATTCTCCAGCAAATTCAATGCTGTCCCCGTGCTTTGCCCGCGGAAAATCAAACCTGTCCGGGGGTGACCTCCGGGGATGATTGCTTCCCCCGGGAGGAGAGCAGAAACCCGTAGACAATCCCGGAAATCGAGACCGCTGCAAAAAAGATGATCATGATCGCCAGGGGTGTGGTTCTTTCCACGAAGCGCCCGATCAGCCAGGGCAGGAACATCGCCCCCAACCCCCCACTGATAAAGAAATAGCTGGTCAGCTTTCCGCTGAGCGGCATCAGGGCCTTGGAAAAAGACAGCATGGTGGGAAAAATTGACGAGATGCTCAAGCCCAGAAGGATGGATCCAGCCCAGACCGCAGCTGGACTGGCGGGAAACAGCAGGATCAACCCCAGGCTGATCCAGGCGCCAAGCAGAGAAAATAGGACCAACCGGCTGGGGGGGATTTTAATCGAGACCGGGATGCTGATCAATCGCCCAAGGGTAAAGGCACCCCAGTACGCAGAGGTCAGGACAGCAGCCCCCACTTCCCCGGTCAGATTAATCTTCAAAGAAAAGGTAGAAATCCAGTTCCCAAACCCAACCTCCACCCCGACATAAAAGAAGAAAAACAGCACAATCAAAAACACGAACATTCCCGGGTTCTGCGCGCCTTTGGAAACACTTTTCCCACTCGTCTCCTCTTCCAGGCGGGAATCCAGCGGGATCCTGAGGTTGATCAGCTGCACCAGGACCAGGAGGGATACCAGGGCCAGGCCCCAGTAGCCGAAGCGGATCCCGCCCTGCTGGCGGATTGTCCCGGCCAGGACCAGCGGGGCAAAAAAGGTCCCCACGCCAAAAAAGAAATGCAGGGTGTTCATATAGGGGCTGAGATTGCTCACCCGGGTGTTCATCAGCAGGGTGTTGCAGCCGACATCCACCAGCCCCATGCTGATTCCCATTAAAAACAGGATGGCCATCAGCAGGAGCAGGGTTGAAAGCAGGGGGACCAGCGCCAGGGTCACCCCCATCAGCAGCAGTCCGGCTGCCAGGACCCCCTTCCCGGTGAAGCGATCAAAGAGCCAACCAGCCAGCCCGGACCCCAGCATGTATGCGCCCGCCCGGGTCGGGAATATGACACTCAAGGCCTCCAGGGTTGTCCCGGTCTGCTGACTGAGCTGGAGCAGGGAAGGCCCGATGACCGCGGCCGCGATTCCCATAAACAGGAACGATGAGTAGTACAAAATGACGCTGCGGAGCTGCGAGGGGATTTTTTTCATGGGCGATGTTTTTCCCTGCAAATAAAAATCAGGTGGTTTCCACCAGAGCAAATTTGGAAAGCCGAATTCAAAGACCTATACCGCAAAATATTTTAATTTGTCCTCAGCAAGAACTTGTTGAGATCCAACGCACCGAGGAAAACCACCGGGCGGGCAGCATTTCTGCCGGGATTGCTGATCCTCACGTCCTGGATGAAGGGACCTTGAAGAAAAACCCGCGGGTGGGATCAAAAGACAAACCGCTGCCCCTGCAGCGGTTTTATCAATTTCAGTATGCGCGGAATTTATTCAAAAATCACCTCCGGAAAGCCCAGATCCCGGAACAAGCGGTCCAGGAAGCTCTCCGCATTCTGAGCGGCGAGCTCCAAAATCCCATCCTCCAGGGCGCTTTCCTCGATCTCCCGCTCCGCAGCTCTCCGGGCTTCCGTCTCCAGGTCCACCTCTCCCTTGGTCAGGATCCCTTTCTCCCGGTCATAAACATAGGACTGCTCGTTATCCAGGGTGGCAACAAAAATCTCTGCTTCTGGAAGGGTGACATAGAGCACCCCGTTTCGAACCTCCAGATCTTCGGGAGCAAGCTTTTCCAGATCCACCCCGGCGATCACCTCCCCATGGGCAACAAATATCAACCGGTCCCCGACCAGAAATTCAAACACCCCCTGCCGGGTCTCGGCGGTGATAATCTTCTCCAGGCTGAACTTGATTGTTTCCAACCGGGCCAGGCCGCGGACCTCATGGATGATCGTCACCGGATCGGGAAGAATGGTGGGGGTGGGGTTGAGGGCCCGGGCGACCTGCGTGGAAAGGCTGCCGGTCATTTCTCTCATGGGGGTGAGCTGTTTGGTGATGGAATTCTGAACTGCGTTGACAAACACAACTCCCACAATAATAAGGATGATGATTAATCCTGCTGTGAGGACCCATCGAACAGTTTTCATTGCTCTCTCCACCCTGTCTGGCAGGGTTAATTAGGTGTGTTATAGATATTGTATCAGCCAGCCAGGGTTGGATGGATGATTCTACCCAACCGGCAGGGGTTAGGCTTTTTTTGATCCCTGATCGCTCAATTCGGCCAGGACAGAAAGGGCCCTATCGGCATCAGCCTCCGGCACAAACAGATGATCATGGTAGTAGGCTGAGATCGTATTGGCGCTGATCCCCGCCCCGGCCAGGGCCTGGGTGACCGCTGCCAGGAACCCCACCGCGGATAAACTGGAGTGGACATTCAGGGTGATCTGTCGAAAAGCGGGTGAGGTTTTCAGGCCCGCTTGCGCGGCCGCGGAATGCTCCACAACCAGCGTCACCCCCTCGGCCTCTTCAAACCAGCCCAGGGCCTGGGACAAAAACCGGGGCGCTTCCTGGGGGGAAAGCGAGCAGAAGACGATCGTCTCAGGATGGAGGGAAGGGTCCATCTGCTGAAGCAGTTTTCTAAGATCGGTTTCACCAGCCATGAAAAGCCCCGCTTTGATATACCGGACGGACGCTACCTATCAGCAGACCTCCGGGTAGGTAAATCCGCCAGCAGCCAGCGCACACGGTCGTAGGAAAGCCCATAATGAAGGATGACCACCCCGGCTGAAATCCAGCTTACCGCAACTCTCCCCATCGAATGCAGCGCCCAGATGGTGCTGGCAAAGATGCCCCATTCCAGGAGCAGGCGGATCCAGCCGGGCACAGGAACAGGCGCCTTGCCGGATCGGCTGGGATCTTCCGGGACTGCAAACACCCCCCAGAGGGCAGCTGCGAACAACGGGACGGCAGCCGCCAGCAGCCAGCGCGTCCAGCCTGCAGTCAACTGCCAGCCCCACTCTCCCAGCGCGGCGAGCGCAAAGAGCTCCAGGAGAAAACGAACTCCCAGGTTCAGCGGATGTTTTGACACCAGTCCTCCTCGGCCGGGTTCATGCAGCCTGTTGAGATAAATCCCGGATCAACCACTCCAGGGCGAGGGAAATCTCCACCACCCGCTGACAGTTTACCACCCCGGGATGATCCCTGGGGGTATGGGTGATGGTTTGATCCTCCAGGTGTTCCAAAAACCAGCTTGAGGTGACCGCCAGGGCAGGGACGCCGTGCTGGAGAAATATACTGTGATCTCCCTGCACCCAGGGGCCTCCCAAAAAGATTTTCTCGAAGTGATCCACGGTTTTGTGGATCGATGGAAGGAGGCTCTCCGGGCAGTCCATCGGTGAAAACACGGTCCCGCCCTGATGGTAGCCTGCCCCATCAATATTGATATTCAAGAGCATCTGCTGAAACTGTCCCTCTCGCTGCTCCAGATAAGCCAGCTGGCCGTTGGCCCCGAAATAATCCTCGCCATTGAAAAGAACCAGTTCCAGGGCATGGCTCCCCTGGTACTGCTGGAGCCTTTCTGCCAGCAGCAGGAGCACACTGACCCCGGTGGCGTTATCCAGCGCTCCCGGGGTGCCCAGCTTGGCATCGACATGGGCGCTGAGAACGATCATCTCCTGGCTGCTGCCGGGTTTCCTGCCGACCAGCTGCTCTCCGCTTGATGGAATTCTTTCCGCCCGGGAATGAAGCATCACGGTCTGCCCGCCCTGCTTCAACAGCCGCTGCCCTTCGCGCCCGGTCATATACAGGGAGGGAATCTCAAAATCACCATCCTCAATCAACGGAAAACGGGAAATCCCTCCTGCCAGTGCGGCATTTTTATCTGTGGCTGCCAGGATCGCAGCTGGTTGTCTGGCTTCCAGCAGGGCAATAAACCGTTGGTGGTGCTCCGGGTTGTAAAAGGGAAAATTTTTTGGCATCAGCTGCTCCCGGGTGAGCGCACCGGTGAGCAGCAGCAGTTTCCCCTGCGGATCGGCCGCTTCCAGCTCTTCCATTGTGCTCGCAGAGACAAGAGCAGCTTCCACCTGCACGCCCCGGGAGTAAGGGCCTGGATAGACCGTAAAGTGCTGCCCGGCTGCTGTGAGATCTGCCCCAGCTTCCTTCCAGTCCACGGCAAGAAAAGGGATGCTTTCAATCTCCCATCCCCAGCGTGTGAGCTGCTTGCG
This sequence comes from uncultured Anaerolineales bacterium, assembly GCA_964621835.1. Lineage (GTDB taxonomy): Bacteria > Chloroflexota > Anaerolineae > Anaerolineales > UBA11858 > B10-G9. The sequence continues at coordinate 38,324 of CAZUMA010000011.1, forward strand.
GAGAAAATTTACCGCCTGCTGGTTGCCCGCGCTGCCCACGGGCCGCTGGGGGATCTCCAGGCACAGCTTCTGGAGGTACGCCTGGCAGGCTTTATTCATCCTGTTTATTTTTTTATCCATGTCTTGATTTCAATCCTGGGTCAATAGATTTGAGGTTAAAGCAGCTGCTGGAGAAGGAGCACGGTTCCAATTGCGCCTGCCATCACCAGGGTGACATGAAGTTCCAGCATCGACAGCAGGAAAGCGGCAGCCCCACCGGCGACCCCCAGCAGCGGCTGATCGGCATCCACCAGCAGGACCCCCGGGAAAATCAGGGCCCCCAGGGCTGCATAGGGGATGCTTTGGAGCCATTTTTGAAACCACCCGGGGTACTGGAAGCGGTCCAGAAAGAGGGCAGGAAGCAAACGGGGGATGTAGGTGACAACGGCCATCCCGATAATGAGCAAGATGATGTTCACGGTGTCTCAGCCTCCCTGATCCAAATCATCCCCAGTCCTGCGGCAATCACCGTCGCCAGCACAATCGACCAACCTGGCTCCAGGAATTGACTGAACATCGTGTTGAGCGCCATGCTTGAGAAGGCAATCCCGGCAAAAGTCAGGGATTTTCTCGCCGGGGGCACCAAAAGGCCAATAAACAAAGCATAGAGCCCCGCCGTCATCGCGGTGGTGACATTTTCAGGAACAAAACTCGCGCCCAGGCCGCCGACCGCTGTCCCCCCTACCCAGCCAGCATAGGCGGCAGCCATCAGCCCGAAGACGTACCCGGCGGAAAAGTCAGAGACCTGGTGGCTTTTTTGATCCCCCAGGGTCAGGATGGCAAAAGTTTCATCCGTGATCCCAAAAGAGAGCAGATTTTTCCAGGCCTGCGGAAAAGCCCGGAAGAGGTCATTGACAGCCAGGCTCATGATCAGGTGGCGCAAATTCAGGAAAAAGGTCGCGGCGATGATCTGCAGGAAGCCTGCTTCCGCAATCAGCATGCTCAGGCTGACAAATTGGCTTGCCCCTGCGAAAACCAGCAAAGACATCAGGGTTGCTTCCCACCAGAGCAGGTCCGCCTGGACTGCCAGGGCTCCAAACGCGACTGCAATCGGAAAATACCCTAACGCAATCGGGATCCCGGTTTTTATTCCGAGGGTGAGGGGGCGGCGTTGTGCCATCAAGATACCGGAAAGCGCTGGATGGACATCTCTTCCAGGTCAATCACGGGGAGGATCATCCTGCCCTCCTGATCCCGCTCCACCGTGGACCCGGCCGAGTAAATCAGGTTGATCCCAAACAGCTCCTCCTTGTTCTCCTCCGGATCGTTGAACCGCTTATCAATATGCTTATGTCCAAACAGGAGGCAGTTCACCCGCGGCTGCTCACCGACCCGCTGCGAGATCACGCTTTTCAAGTCCGCATGGTCCCGCAGCCCGTGAAAATACATGAAATCAAAGGGATGGTGATGGAGGACAACCACCACGCATTCTACCGCTGGATTCACAGCCAGATCATCCAGCAGGTGGTCGAGGCGTTGCAGCTGATCCATCCCCAGCTTTCCCTGGGCTCCCCAGAATTCCACGGCGTCCATCTCCGCTGCCATCGAGTCCAGGAGAACAAAGGCCTGTCCATGCAGGATTTCCAGGCGGGGATATTCGTCGGTTCCGGAGATCAGCTGGGAAAACCAGGCCTGGGAATCCCGGCTTTCGCTGATCCCCAGCATCCCGTAATCGTGGTTGCCGGGGGCGGTCAGCACCAGATAGCCCCTGGATTCCAGCCTATCCAGCTGTTTTCTGGCAAGCTCAAACTGCCAGAGGTAGCCATCATCCACCAGATCTCCGCTGATCACGACCACTTCGGCTTGATGGTCGTCCGGATGGTCTACGATCCAATCCACGATCCTGGCTGTCTTTTGATGATTGCTGCTTTTGCCAAGATGGAGATCCGAGAGATGGATGATCTTCATGTTTCCTGCTCCTTGATATATCACTGCTGCCTCCTGGTTGGGAAGGCACAAATCACAGATCCAATCCCAGCAGGCTCTTCCCGGGGATGCCCACGTGCTCCCATCAGCACGACCTGTCCTGTTTGATCGTGGAAGGGAAAATTATTTAGAAATCGGGGAACTTGTGTTAAAAATCCCCCTCAGCATCCCAATCGAAATCATCCTCGTCAAGATTGAAATCACGCATCCAGCGTTTCAGCTGCTGCTTGCTCTGCCTCCGGTCCCGGGCGGTATCCATCCAGTCCCGACGCCCGCGTCCATCTTCCTGCTCTGGAAGCGGCTTTGAGGATGTTTTTTTCTTTGGATGCTGCTCGTTCAGGTCGTTCTGGTCAGACATGTCTGGCTTTTCGTTTGCTCCAACCTCAGTCAACCACAAAAAAGGGGCTCCGCTTAATAGTTTACCAAAATATTCCAGTTTCGGATTGTTTTTCATTCCCGGTCCCGCTAGCTGCCTGCCTTCCCAGCCATCAGCCAGCTCAGCCATCCAGGCAGGAGTGAAAACTGGCTGACCGATTTCAGCGTATAAGGACGTTGATGAAGGATGGCTTCCGCAGCCAGCTGGCCGCTTTTCAGCGCCGGACCAATGCCCTCACCCATATCCAGGCTGGCTAACCCCGCGGCATCTCCCACCAGGAAGGCATTGTCGATCCGGTAGGATCCTCCTGGCCCCCACAGGTGATACACATACCCGTCCGGGTCGGGAATGGGACCCGAAATCAACCCTTTCCCGCTGAGCTTTTCAATCAAGAACCCCCAGTGCTCCTGGATTGTCCTGCCGCGTTCCTTGAGGACCCGGGCATTCCCCCCCACCCCAATATTCAGATATCCATCCACCTTGGGTAGATACCAGGCGTAGCCGGGAAGACCCCGGTCAAAAAACCACAGCCGCGGTCTGCTGTCCTTCCATTCATACGAAAATTCTGCTTCCAGGGCAGCAATCCGGCTGCCTGTTCTGGGGTGTTTTTCCCGGAAAATGGCATGATAAACCGGGCAGTGCGTCCCCCCGGCTCCTACCAGGTAGTCCGCGGAAACCGCGTCATCCAGGATGTACCTGCCGTCCTCCCGGGTGATGCGGCGGACATGATGCTGCTTCACGGCTGCCCCGGAGCGCTTCAGCAGCCAATCATCGAACTCAACCCGCCGGATGGCATACTGATCCCCGGGCCGCAGGATTGGGATCCCTTTCAGGAAGATCTGCAGCGCCCGGTACTTGCTCAGCGAATAGGGGTACTCAGCAGGATCCTGGTCCAGGTCCGAAAGGACCTGGGGGGTGATCCAGCCTGCGCAGGTTTTTTTCCGCGGGAAACTGCTTTGATCCAGCAGGAGCACATCGGCTCCTGCGCTGACCAACCGCCCGGCGCAGGCTGCTCCAGCTGGACCGCCCCCGATGATAACCACCTGATGATGGTTCATATCTTCCGGCAGTCCGGCTGGGGATCGCCAATGCGGGTGAAGACCACCTGCCAGAGCTGGGAGCTTCTGGATCGGAATCCCCCGGCGCTGCTGAGCAGGTAGTAGCGCCACATGCGGTAGAAGGTCTCATCATACTGGTCCTTGAGCTCCGGCCAGGCCGCTTCAAAATTGGCGTGCCAGGCCATCAGCGTGGGATCATAATAGGGGCCAAAATTATGCCAGTCCTCCATCACAAACAGCCCTTCCATGGCTTTTGCCAGCTGGGCAATCGAGGGGAGCATCCCGTTGGGGAAAATGTATTTATTCGTCCAGGCATTGGTCCCGGTTTCGCTGACGTTATCCCCGATGGTGTGAAAAAAACCAATCCCGCCCGGCTTCAAGGTCCGGTCCACCACTTCCATGTAGGTGCGGTAGTTCTTGACCCCAACATGCTCCATCACCCCGATCGAGATCACCCGGTCATACTGTCCCTCGACCTCGCGGTAATCCTGGAGACGGAGCTCCACCGGAAGGCCCCGGCTCATTTCCATGCCCAGGGCAACCTGCTCCTTGGAGACCGTGACCCCGAGCACCTCCGCGCCATACTTCTCCGCGGCATATTTGGCAAAACTGCCAAAGCCACAGCCCAGCTCGAGCACCGTCATGCCGGGTTCGAGCCCGATTTTGCGGCAGACCAGGTCCAGCTTCGCCTCCTGGGCATCATCCAGGTTGTCCGCTTCCCGCCAGTACCCGCAGGTGTAGTTCATTCTTTTATCCAGCATCGCCTGGTAGAGATCATTGCCGAGATCGTAGTGCTTCTCCCCCACCTCGAACGCCCTGGAGCGGGATTGTAAATTGAAGACGCGGTTGCGAAGAACATGGAGCATCAGCTTCCAGTTTCCCCGCATACGCTCGTCCAACCTCGCTTTCAGCAGTCTGCAGATCAGCTGATCGATCGCTTCGCAGTCCCACCAACCGTCCATGTAGGATTCCCCCAGGCCGAGCTCAACCTCCCGGAGCACCCGGCTGTAGAAACGGTCATCATGGACCTGGAGATCCCAGGGATTGGGACCGTTCACCTCGACCCCTGCCTCTGCAAGCATGTCACGGATGATAGCCTCTGATTGTGATGGCATGAATGACCTCCTCTTGAGTCCCCCCGGGGAGCGCCATCCCCCAGGGAGAAAAGTGTATGATAGCTTCCTCCTATTTTAACCCCGGGCAGGGGGGAATGGTTACCCAATTACAAAAAACCTTTAACTTTATCCAGCAGCTTCCACCCTCCAACAAGAGGGAGATTCAATCCCACATAATCCTTGAGAAAAATCCATGATTTGAATATTCCTCCCAAATATGTTACGATCAAAAAGTTTTTCATCTATCCCCCATCAACCACCACAAGCCAAACTGAATATTTGAAAGACCAATCCAGACAATCTATCCAATCATGCGAAAGGAGAATATCCCAATGAAGAGGAACCTTTTGTTGATTTTGGTCTTATTGTTAATCGTCTCTGCCTGCTCCCAGGAGCCAGAACAGACCCCGCCTCCTGAGGAAATGCATGCCTCATCAACTTTTACAGCAGTCCCACCTACAGATACTCTTGAGCCCACTGCCACGGCGACGCAAGAACCAACGATTACCCCCACGCAGGAGCCCACCCTGACACCAACTCCAAGGCCAACCTTTTCCCCGGAGACCATCACCGTCCCGGCGGGAGAACCTGTAAAAATCGCCTATCTTCTGTGGGAAACCCATCCGCTGGGCCTGGACGAAATCAGGGCTGTTGAAATTGCTGTTGCGGATTTCGGTTCCGAAATTCACGGGCATCCCATCGAGCTGACAGGCCTGAATTCCGAGTGCAATGAATTTGCAGGTCAGCAAGGAGCAAAACTCCTCATGCAGGATAAGAGCATCCTGGGGGTGATCGGGGCATCCTGTTCGGTCCCTTCCTTTAAGGCTGCCGAGGTGATTTCTGAAAACAACAGGGTGCTGATTTCCCCTTCTGCAACCAATCCTGACCTGACCGCATTTGATACCCATGAGAGTGGGTTTCTCCGCACCGCACCAAACGATCTCGTTCAAATCGAGGCAGCCGCGAAATACGCCTATAATCAGTTGGGCGCCAAGACCATGGCGGTTGTCCGGGGTGAAAATGCCCGTTTCCAGCGACTGTACAGCCAAACCTTATGTGATTCTTTTTCAGAACTGGGGGGAGAATGCGTCGCAGACATCCCCAAAACAGATGGCAGCACCTATGTAACACCGATCATCAACAGCATTGTTTCTGCTGATCCGGATGCGGTGTATTTCCTGGGTTGGAATCTGAAGGAAGGAGCGGCGTTTCTGAAAGCGGCAAATGCCTCTGAGGAACTCAGCGAAACAGCCCTTTTCCTCTGGGGAGAGACCTATAACAGAGCAGATTTTCTCAGGGAGGCAGGTGAGGATGCTGTCGGTGCATATGTCTCCAGGACCTCTTACGATATCGATCAGGGAAGTGCTTCTTATCAAACCTTTCTGGCATCTTTCCGTGAGCGGTATGGAGAAGATCCTCAAAATATATACCATCCTTATGCCTATGATGCCACCATGCTTCTGCTGACAGCGATCTCGGAAAATGCCGTCCCTCAAGATGACGGATCCCTGATGGTGGATCCTCTTGCAATCCGTGAGACCCTGTACAGCAAGGTAGGATTTCAGGGGATCTCCGGATATATCTCCTGCTCTGAGCAGGGGGATTGCCTCTCTACAGCCTACGCATTTGTGTATGAATTCGTCAGCGGGGACCCCGCCACCTTTAATCCCGGTCCTGCTGACCTGCTGAGTTCGAACCCGGTCCGGGTTTGGCCTTAAGGCAGCAATTCTTTGAAACGATAGAGAGAAAGAAATCATCCTGGATCGCTGAAGTATCCAGGATGATTATTTTTGTTACGAAAGGCTCCAAAATCTGTATCGTGACGGAATTTCCCTCCGCCTCAGGAGCTTTTAGACAACATCTATAGGGATTTCAGATCCGGCAGCGCTGCTCAGGATAAAACCAATTTAGGGGGAAGGATCTTATTTGGGTATGGATGTGTTATCTTCCAGGGATGGATTTTCTCCGGCACTTTTTATGGAAAAGGGTCCTACCGCCGGTGGGCGACAAAAATATCCGCCTCCAGCATCTGGTCATCCCGGAAGTAATGGTGGGTGAAATACACATTGCCGTGGACATCCAGTGAGGCCTCCCCGGAAAAAAGGGAAAACATTTGAACTGGCTCCGTCCAGGCCCCATCAACTTTGCGGGATCGAAACAAGGCTGGGGCCCCGATTGAGCGCGTCAGCCATAACTCTGTTCCATCGGGAGACACAAACGGCCAGCCATCCGAGTGGGCTGTGTTTACAACCGCCAGATTTTCAGGTTCTCCCCACTCCCCGTCCACGCGCCGGGACACCCAGATATCATAGTCCCCCTTCCCCCCGGGGCGCGATGAGTGGAAGTAAAGTTCTTTACTATCAGCGGTGATATGCAGCTCGCCAACCTGATCGTCCGGATCAAAATCGGCCGGCTGCCAGTTGCCCCAACGGCCTTCAATCAGATCTGCTGTGAACCAGTGCAGCCCGGTATATCCTTCCCGGGCCGAGCAGAACCACATCCGGTCATCCAGGATAAACGCGCAGCCGTCCAGGGAGAGTTTGCCTGGATCCTGGAGGGGAATTCTTTCTGCTGCGCCCCAGGTATCATTTTCTCGCTGGAAGCGGTAGATCCCGGTAACCCCGTCGGTCAGCTGGTCCTGGACCGGTTTGCTGACATCCGGGGTGAACCAGACATAGAGCGTATTCCCGTCGGGAAGGATAAATCCTGAATCCTCCGCCCCGGCGGTGTTGACGGGATAGGGAAGAGGTTCCGGATCGCTGTAATCCTGGCTGAGGGACGTGACCGGATACGCATCCTGGTCCCGGGTGATTTTCTCCTGGTCAGGAGGGATGAGGGACTCCCGGTCAACCCGGGGATATTTATCCCCATCCCCCCCCGCGCTGGCCCCGTCCTCTTCAGCAGGGATGGCGGATCCTCTACCGGGGTCAGGCGGCACCCCGGGTCCCCCGGTGCAGCTGCTCAAACCAACCAGGGCAAATACTAAGCACAAAGACCATCCTGCTCGGCTCATTTCCTCCTCCAGGTGTCTGGGGTATAGATAATCTTCTCTATATAAAATACATAGTATCAGATAAAAAAGTTGCAGAGGCGCTGCTGGAATTCCCGATCTTATCCCCACAAAAGGGACTTCCCAATTATCATCTCATTGCCTGGAGATCCGGGAGAGGGAAGGATGGCAAGAAAAACCGGCAGATCCGATAATTCCAGATCTGCCGGGGACAGGCCAGCCAGGTCTCATCGCGCCAATTGTACTATCCCCCAAATGGAGTTTCAGTGGGCGTTGGCGTGCTGGTAGGGGTTTCAGTGGGTGTTGGTGTATTGGTAGGGGTTTCAGTGGGTGTTGGCGTTGGTTTGATATAGATGATTTTTGGATTCATCCAAAACCCTTGTGCCGCATCCGGGGTCTTATTGGTGCAGTCCGCCCTGAGAATGAACCGAACCTTTTCTCCCGCCAGATGAGACAGATCCACATCGATGGTGGTTATCCCCCCGCCATACAGCTCTTTCCAGGATCCAAGGCTCTTGACTTTCTCCTGCCCAATCTGGTAATTCAAATGGAAAGTCACATTACACTTCGAATAACCCCCCATACAGCCAACCTTCGCTTTGAAGTGATCCCCCGCCTTGATATTTACTGCAGGGTATTCACCAGAAATCTTTCCTCCGCTGATGTTGTAGGGATGGACCCAGAGAACAGGTTTATCCGAGGTCCCGTTTTCCAGGACCGGCTTCCTTTCCACCACCACAAATCCAGAGGCACTGCCTTCCCTGCCGGGACACGGCAGGGTCACGTCTTTAGTGTTCCTCCAGGCTGCATTGCAGTAGTTGAGGATAAAATCATATTTGGCGTTCGGATCCACATTCAACACAACAATCTCAACGGGCAAGGCACCCTTTGCCTCCGTACCGGTCCCGAACAGGTCCCCCTTGCTGTTTCTCAGCTTCCAGGAACCCTGATAAATACCCGGATTTTTCGGCGCTGCCATTGAAATCGATAGTTGGATGGACTGACCGGGCGCCACCTTTTCAGGGATAGCGACAGCTTTTCGGTCCGTCATCCGGGTGCCGCTCACAAAAACAAGATCAAAATTTGTCGTCCAGGTTGTGGTCCCGATATTTTTGACAGTCCACTTCTGCTTGAAAGCATCGCTCGGACCGAAAAACACCCCGTTTGCCGGACTGGACTTGACCAGAGCCGCCCAATCGGAAGGTTGTGTGGCGCTTCCCGGTGTATGGGTAGGCGATGGTGTTGGTGTTAGTGTTGGTGCTGCACTTTCTGTCTGGGTACCTGCTGGCGGGGTGATTTCAGGCGTGTTCAACAGCGGATCAGCTGTCCCGGGGGGAGATATATCCGGGGTTGGCGAGGGGATTTCAGTATTAAACAGTACCGGTGTTGAGGTGCTGAATTCAACAACTGGAGGCAGATCTGGCCCTGTTTTTGCCCCTCCCCACCGTGTACCGAGGGTAAAAACTAGCCCAAAGGCTGCCAACCCCAGGGATAGAACAATCCCCCCGATTAGAAAACTTATCAAGATGTGATTGGGAACTCCTTGGTTCACTTTCATGCTGTACCATCCTCCTCATTCATCCTTCACTCACTGGATGATTAATCGTACGCTCCCGTGATGCATCTAAAGAATTGGTATGCAGTCCCTACGGCATGAAATCACGGATCTGATCAATCACCAATTGATTGTGCTCTGTGATTACCTCTACCTGGAGGATTTTTGTGAAATCACTGCCAAATACCAGGTACACCAGGGCGGATTGATCTGTTGGGCCGGGCCCCACCACATAAAAATTTGTGGGAATATCCTGAGCACGCAGAATTGGGTCAAACCCTCCCCGGGTACTGCTGCTCAGGGCAGCATTGACCATTCGGATATAATCATTACTTAGCATTCCACTATTTTGATAAGCCTGATCCACCAGGGGATTATTGAACTCTCCCCCATCAGACCGGTCCAAGTACCCCAGATACCAGGTATAGAAAACATTTGTTAATCCTGCCGGTGATGAGCCGCAGGTCACGCCGGTGATCTTCCATTGGCCCCATTTTTTATCTGTTTCGACGGTAAAAAAGTGGCCTGGAATACTCGACCCGACTGCAACTTTCGCATGATTGTCTATCTGGAAGGTTCCCAGGATCCTGATTTCATCCGGCACATCCCGGGAGCATAAAATCGGGTCATATCCATCAAATTGATTAGTTTCCAGCACCCTGTCGATCTGCTTAATGAATGGATTGGATAGATACTGGCTCTGTTGATAGGCGCGATCTTGCAGCGGGCTGCCTGAGTCGCCGCCCTGCTCAACCCCGATAGAATCCTGATACCAGCGGTAATATTCCAGGACGACCTCATCCGGGGATAATCCAGCAGGGGAGCCATAGGTTGTTTCAGGCCAGATCAGATAGCTTCCCAACCCAAGCAGGACCGAGACAAGAATTGTGACCAGAGAAACGCCAATAATTCTTCTCATGTTTTTTCCTTATTTACTCGGTTCAAGAACGCTGTCCTGCCTTGATTTCATTTCCTTTATTCACAGATCCGCATCCATTGGTATCAGGTAGTTTTTTTGTGTCAGCGATACATAAACCAAGGCTGCTGCCGTGGTAAGTACAAACATAACTAACGGGAAAAGTCTGTGCTTGTTTTTCTGCATTTCTGCTCCTTTAGAAAGTCGATCCGCCAATTAACAGGTGAGGCGGATTCTTCTACTATCATTTTCCCAACTTTCGGTATCAAAGCTGTGAAAAAGGTACACCAATGTGGTACAAATTAATTGCAGATTGTTTCAAACTTTGTACGGTTACGCCGATGGAGAAAAGGAAATGCAGGCCTATTTGATCTCCCCGTTTGATGAGGAATCAACAGCCATAACGGCTGTTCTACAAAAATCGGGGTTTACCGTTCGATCTTCCAGAACAATTTCAAATCTAACCACATCATGGCCCTCAGAGCCGCTGGATTTAATGGTCATCCTCCAGGAAGGGGTTCATGATGAATTGGTGACCGAACTGAAACAGCTCCGCCAGCATACCGCGGTTCCAATCTTGTTGATCATGGATGTCACATCAGAGAATCAGCAGGTCGCTATCCTGGATGCAGGGATTGATTGTCTGCTGCCCAGACCGTACGGCATCAGGCAGTTTGCTGCTCACATCAGGGCTCTCCTGAGGAGATCTGCCGGCACCTCCCTATTTCACCAACCCAGTCTGACCCAGGCTGATGTAACCCTGGACCCTTCCTCAAGATCAGTTCAGGTTGGGAATCAGGAACCTACCAGGTTGACCTATCTCGAGTTTCGATTGCTGCACACATTAATCACCAATCCCGGCCAAATCATCCCCACGGAAAATTTAGTGGAGTATGTCTGGGGATACAGCGGACAGGGAAACCGGGAGTTAGTACGAGGATTGGTGCAGCGGCTGAGAAATAAACTGGAGCCAGATCCCCACAATCCCCGCTATATCATTAATGCCCCGGGGATCGGCTACTCCTTCCAAAAATAACATCAGCATACAATTGAAAACACCTGACCTGCCCTCAGATGATCAGGCAGATCAGGTGTTTAATCTTTCCTTGGCTTATTCATCCTAGGTTTTATTTAATGTTGACAATTCGCGGTGCCAACCAGAATCCATGGGCTGCTTTGGGATTATTGATGCTCTCCGCCCTGAGGATGAAACGGGCCTTTTTACCTGCCAGATGAGACAGGTCGTAATCAATCTTGGTCGTTCCCCCTCCATAGACCTCTTTCCAGGATCCCAGGTAGCGGACCGGTTTTTGTCCAACCTGGTAGTACAAACTAAAGAGCATCCTGCACTTTTGATACCCCCCCTTACAACCCACCTTGGCCCTGAAGTGGTCTCCTGGTCTGATCCGCACTGCAGGGTACTTCCCGGAAATCTGGCCGTTTTCTCGATAATCCGGATGAACCCAGATGATCGTGTATTCCGAACGTCCATTCTCTAACTTTGGATTTCTTTCCAGAATCGCAAACCCTGCAGTACTGCCCTGTTTTCCAGGACAGGCTAAGGGTTTCGCCTTGCTGTTCCACCAGTACGCGCTGCAGTAGTTCTGGATAAAATCGTATCTGAGCTTCTGCACTCCAGCCAGCTCAGCCGAGGAGCCGTAGGTTACCTCGGCCTGGCTGAGGGAGGCGCCAGCTGCCAGTATTCCCGCAAGCAAAATGGTAATTAGAAAAGCCCAAATTTTATTTTTCATATGTTCTCCTTCTCAAAACATTCCAGAGTTTTTAGGTTTTATTGGTTTATTTGGTTTTTTCTCGCCGGGAGGGATAGCTTTTGATTGAGCCTCTTTCCTCACCGGTCAAGATCTATCGGCAGGGTGGAGCCTTTTTCAGTCAGGGAGTTATGCTGGCAGCTGCTGCTGCAAGAATAAACAATAAGATCGGGATCATCCTTCGGGGGTTTTTCTGCATTCCTGCTCCTTTAACCAGGATCGTCTGATCAGCCTGTCCGGCAGATTCTGATCCCCTGCTTTTCTAACATTATCCCTTCTTAAAGTATTAATGATGTGAAAAACATTTATCAATCTCGTCCAAATTAATTCCAGACTGTTTCAGCCTTTATACAGAACCGCTGCTGAGAAGAACAGCAGATGATTTTTTGGGATGTCAGCAAGGCTTCTCCCTACTCCCTGGATCAGGGAATAACAAAAAACCCACCTGGTCCCTGACCTGGATGCGCCGACAGAACCTATACGACCGCAGCCGCCCTTAGAGCAGCCAAGCAGGCAGATCATTCGTACTGATCCAAGCCGCTGCCAGATCCTCCCCAAGAAACCAGCGATTCCATCCCCCACCTGGGGGTCGTTCTTTAATTAACCAAGCTAAATAATCGCAGATTCTTCTGAATTTGGGATAGATCTCATACAATCGGGAGGATTTGAAACAGTAATGAAATGATAATTAGACAGGTCTTATACCTTCAAGGAGTATCCTGCTGATATGGACTTTATGGGAACAAAGGTGAAGATATGACAAGAAAATGCCCTGCCTGTAATTCAGATTTGCAGCTTCAGCATCCCGTAACGATCAATCAGCAGGTGATCTGCACCAACTGCGGTCTTGAGCTGGAAGTGGTCTGGCTTTACCCTCTTGAGCTGGCAAAGGTTCTTGAATTCAAACAGGATCCGACAAGAAAGAAAAGAGCGCCTCGAAGATCAAGGGAATAAATAGAGGGGAGCTTTGATAATTCTGCCCATCATCAAGGCAGGTTCCGGGGCGATTTCAGTTGATAACTGGTCCGCATTGCTGGCCCATATTGAATCAAACAAAATCAGAAGGAAGCCAACCCCGATCTCAAGACTGGCTCCCTGTGGATGATGGGCTTTCTCCCCTGGCTTCGCAGTGCTGATTCCAACAAAACTTGAACCCGAACGTAAGAATTTGGACAGGATTGATATCAAATTTGAACACCGATTGCATTCTGAAAACCTATACTCATCAGTATGGAAAAAAAGAACACACCGGTGCGGTCAAAATGTCCTTCCTGCCGGGGAATCATTAACCTGGATCGCAGGTACAAACTCTAGGAATATGTATGCTGTCCCCACTGCAAACAGGTGCTGGAAGTTGTTCGTGTATTCCCTCAGGTGCTGGATTTCCCGGATGACCCATATATTCCCTCTTCGGGAAAATTTGGCCCCCGTTTATTTAAGTAAGAAAAGGAAAAAGAAATTCTGATGAACATCTATCAATCCCCTTACAGGAATGGAAAACCCCCACGAAATCAGCATGAAAAGCCTCCTTGGAGGATTGCTCTGATCGGAAATCTAAAATCTGATTTCAAACAGGAGGAAGATGATCCTCCTGACGCAGGCGCTGAGTTTGACTCATTAAAGACAATTCAGTCCATTGCATCAGCATTGGAGGCAGACGGCCACTGGGTGCATTTTCTGGAAGCCGATTACACTTTACCCGAGGCATTGAATAATCTCCGCCCACAAATCTGTTTCAACATCGCTGAAGGCCTCCAGGGAAACGGCAGGGAAGCGCATGTTCCCGCGTTGTGTGAGCTGATGGGAATCCCTTATACTGCCTCCAGGGTCGTCCCCAGCGCTGTTTCTTTGGATAAAACACTCACAAAAAGAATCTGGAGAGACGCGGGGCTGCCTACCGCCAATTTTATTGAAGCGTCATCCCTGGCAGATCTCGACCAGATCCCTTTTGAGTTCCCAATGTTTGTCAAACCTGCTCGAGAAGGCTCCGGGATGGGGATCACCCAGAGCTCTATTGTGAATGATCCCCGGGAATTAACCTCCCGGGTTGAGACGATTACAAGGGCTTACAGTCAACCGGTCCTGATCGAGGAATACCTTCCTGGAAGGGAATTCACGGTGGGTTTTATCGGCAATCCAGGCTCCCCCGAAAACCGTCCCAATAAGGACCTGTATGACCGTGAAGGCTATCATTGGCTCCCGATCATGGAAATCGATTCCCAAGGCAGCATCAGCCCCTCGGTGTACGGCCATGAAGCCAAATGCATTGATATTGGAAGGGATGGCGCACCCAATTACCTGTGCCCGGCAAATATCACAGAACAGCTTCACAACCAGCTCATCGATCTGACCAGGAATGCGGGTCAGGCGCTGCAGGTCAGCGATGTCTCACGGGTGGACCTTCGGATGGGTATTGACCAGCAGCCTTATCTCATGGAAATCAACACGCTTCCCGGTTTAAATCCGGAGTTAAGCGACCTGTGCATTATGGCGGCATCTGAAGGGGTGGAGTATCAAATCCTGATCACGGAAATCCTTTATCTCGCTGCGGAGCGCTTCAGCATGTCCCTCCCCACGAAAGCGCTCCAACCCGGTACGGCGCTGGACCTGCCGGTCATGGTGGCCCGGCAAGCGATTGGGGCTTCAACCTATTTCCCTGAATATCAACCATATAGGAATCCAATCTGAAATCCATGAAATCTCAAGAAAACGACAATCTCCCCGATCCGAAAGAGCCTCCTGGCTCAGAAAGAAGAGAACCCTGGAAAAATATCTCCAATGAGGATTGGTTCAATTGGAAATGGCAGCTTTCTCACAGCCTGAGCAGCAAAGAAGATTTCGCCAGTGTGCTGAAGTTATCGACGGCAGAACAGCAGGCTTTCGCTTCACCTGGCGGGTTTCGTGCCGGAGTACCCCCCTATTTTGCCAGCCTGATCGATCCCCTGGAAGAGGACTGCCCAATCCGGAAACAGGTCATTCCCACGATTTCAGAAAAGCAGGTCGCCTTTGATGAGATGGCAGATTCACTTTCCGAAGATGCGCATTCTCCTGTGCCAGGACTCATCCATCGGTACCCAGATCGGGTCTTAATGCTGGTTAACACCCAGTGCGCTGCTTACTGCCGATTCTGCACACGGAGCCGTTTAGTGGGAGATCCTCATCATCAATACGGGCAGAGAACCTATCAAAGCCAGATAGACTATATTGCAGCCAACCCGGTGATCCGGGATGTGCTGCTTTCTGGCGGGGATCCGCTGATCTTACCGCAGCAAGTGCTTGAAAACATCCTGATGAGATTACGGGAAATTCCCCACGTGGAAGTCATCCGGATTGGGACCCGGGTGCCCATCTTTCTGCCCATGCGCGTAGATCAGGAGCTGTCTGATATGCTCCGAAAATACCACCCTCTTTGGATCAATGTCCATGTCAACCATCCAAAGGAAATCACCAGGGAGTCCAGAGAGGCTTTCTCAAGATTGGCGGATGCAGGCATTCCCCTGGGAAGCCAGACCGTCCTGCTGGCGGGGGTCAATGATTGTCCCCAGGTGCTGAAAAAACTATTTCAAATATTGGTCCAGAACCGGGTCCGGCCGTATTACCTTTACCAGTGTGATCAAGTTCCCGGCTCAAGCCACTTCCGGACCTCGATTGGCGCTGGCCTGGAAATCATGGAAAATCTCCGAGGACATACCTCCGGTTTTGCCATTCCAACCTATGTCATTGACGCTCCGGAAGGAGGAGGGAAAGTTCCTCTTCTGCCCCAATATCTGCTCAACTTTTCCGGAAACACGGCTGTCATCCGTAACTTTGAGGGCTTGATCACCGCCTATCATCAACCGGAGGGATATCAAAGCCACAAAAGACAGTCCTGCCCGGAGTGTCTTGCGGGGAGCCAATCAGGACAGGCGGGGGTATCTGCCCTGCTGTCCCAGGATCACCGCTCGATCATTCCTGAAAACTGGCAGAATTCCCACCAGCGATCGATCCCCCTTCCTGATGATCTGCAGCCTGAACTGCTTCTGGCAGTCCATCGGCAGCCCATCTACCCAAAAAAGACCCAATCAGGGAATAATCGAGCACTAACCAGCAGAAAAATATGATCCAGATCTCAGACTTCAAGGGTGTAGCTGTCCTTTACAACGACTCCGGCCGGATGATCAAGGGTGAGGAAAAAGACCTTATCGCCGAACAGGGTGTTGTCAGGTGTGCCGAAGCAATCTTCCAGGCTCTCCTTTCCCAATCCATCCGGGCTGAACTGGCCCCGATAGATGAGGAAGCTGAATCTGTCCTGGCCCGCTATGATCCCGGGGACTGGCTGATCTTTAACCTTGCTGAGGGATGGGGAGGAAAACTGTTTGAAGAAGCCCGGATTGCCTGGCTGCTTGAGTCAGGTGGATTCACATTTACCGGATCCAGCGGGAGAGCAATCGCCCTGACAACAAACAAAGCGCTCACCAAATCCTTTCTTTCCCGGGCGGGATTCCGCACTCCTTCCTGGTGTTTGTTCCATTCCCCCGACCAGGTATCACAAGATAAAGAGCTGCCCTATCCCCTGTTTGTCAAACCAATTGCCGAGGATGCCAGTGTAGGGATCGGGGACGGCTCTGTTGTGTTTGACAGGAGAGCGCTTCGAGACCGGATTTCCTATGTCATTGATCACTACCACCAATCCGCGCTGGTAGAGGAGTTTATCGACGGCAGGGAGGTAAACGCAGCCGCCTGGGGAGATCCTCTGTCTTCCCTACCCCTGGCAGAGATCGATTTTCATGATTTTGCCCCTTCGCAGACCAGGATTGTTAATTACGCTGCAAAATGGGAGGAAGAGTCGTACGAATTCCATCACACGCCCGCGATCTGCCCGGCTGACCTTCCGCAAAATCTGTCCAAGAAAATTAGCAGATCCGCGCTGTTTGCCCTCCAGTGCACCGGCGCGAGCAACTACGCCCGCGTGGATATGCGGGTCACCATGGATGGAACCCCTTTCATCCTGGAAATCAACTGCAACCCTGATCTGTCTCCTGGAGCCGGATTTTCACATACGGTTGAAAAAACCGGACGGACCTACCAGGAGATGGTGATCTACATCCTCACCCATGCCCGGAGACAATCCGATGAATATCATTCTGCCCGCGGTTTCCACCGATGGCCCCGCCATAGAAAGAATTACAGGAAATATTCCCTCATTCACTCCTGAAGAGCGGGACTGTGTCTTTGAATTGTGGGGGGATTTTCTTGAGAACAGAGAGCACTGTCCTTACAGCTTTTGTGTATGCAAAGACCAGGAAACCAGCAGAATCCTTGGGTTCGCCTGCTACGGGAAACACGCCCTCACCAGAAGCACCTATGATCTCTACTGGCTTGCCGTCGATCCTACAGCTCAGCGATCAGGTGTGGGCTCAGCACTGCTCGGGTTTGTTGAAAAACAGGTTGCAGCCGCAAACGGCAGCCGGTTGATCATTGAAACCTCCAGCACACCTTTATTTTCCACTGCCAGGAAATTTTACAAACACCACCACTATCACCAGGAAGCACTTCTGCAGGATTTCTATGCCCCGGGAGATCACCTGATCATATTTACCAAACAATTGAGGGGTCCTTATGGAGAGAATCAGCCCATCTACCTGCAGACTGGATTGCAAAAAACGCCAGGATAGGACACCTGGTGGAACCCGAAACGGGTCTTTTAGCAAAGTTTCCTTTTTCGTTTTGATCCAGCATAAAAATGCAGCGGAGTGGTGCTACTGGAGGGATAAAAAATAATGACCCACAGGGCAAACCTCACCCTGAACCTGTTGATTGGCACCATTCTTGCCGCATCCTGCAGCTCCACCCAAATCACCCCCCCACCCCAGGCAGATATGCCCAATCCGGCCTCGGTGTACTGTGAGCAGAATGGCGGAAAACTGGAGCTCAGACAGGACGCTTCCGGGGGAGTTTTTGGCATATGTGTCTTCCCTGATGGCAGCGAATGCGATGAGTGGGCGTATTTCCGCGGCGAGTGTGTGGCTGGGGGCCAGATCGACCCAACCCCTGCTGCAAACGAGATCCCCACTGTCCTGCCGGTCGATCAGGCAGACTATCAGGGGTGGTGGACCTATACCCACCCGGCCTACCATTTCACACTTCAACTCCCGGAAGATTGGATCGTTGAAGAAGTGACCGGCGATCCGTTCCTATTTGGGCACCAGCTGATCCTGCATTCGCGAACCGATCTCGACCGGGAGGACATCCGCGTGACCTTCCGGGGGATGGGAGAAGAGACCCTGCTGTGGCCGACGGGCGTAGGAGAGGGTGAGTTCCTGCAGGAGGGAAACCTGGATATCGCCGGGACGCCGGTGAAGCGCATGCTCCTGGTCTGTCCGACAGGGGAGATTAGCTCAATCTGGTACCACCAGGATGACAGCACACCCCAGATCACACGGGGAGATCTTGAGTTCGGGGTAATTTTCAGGGCCTCCGCAAACCACTGCGAGCCTGGTGCCAGCCTGGGAGGCAAAACAAAGCTTGTGGGCGAGAGGATTATCGCTTCCCTCACTGTCCCGGAGAAATAACGAACCCGGCAGCACTTCCCCTTTCTTTTCAGCTGGCAATTTCCTCACGGAAAGGCTCAAAACGCTCCCCTTTTATCCAGCTTTTGTGCTGGTTTTGAGTGGGGTTCCTGTGAGACTACCGTCTGCCCCTAAGACCCTGCAGATTTTCGGGGGGTTCATCCCCGCCAAATCCGCCCGCAGGGAAGGGCCGAATCCTTGACAAACAAATGGTTTTGGCTACACTCACAGATAGATCCCCTGGTCCCCATGGATGTGAATATATGGTCAACCTCTCCAGCTGCTCCTTTCGTAGATTACTGCTGCTCATCCTGGCTTTTTTGATCCTGGCCCTCTCCTTTTTCAGTCATCCCAGATCTGTGCAGGCAGACGTGGCCCCACCCAGGCAGCCCAAGGGTTCTGACCTGATCCCCGGCGAAGAGATCACCCAGGTGCGGATGGTCTCAGAGACCGTGATACTTTCCGTGTCAGATTTATTTTATGAGGAACATCTCTCAGCAGCGTTTGTTGATCAGAATCCCGAATTATACGAAAATCATTACGAACACAGCCTCGGTCGGGCCGATGTCACAGCCATCTTCCACATGATGAATACCGGGGAGAAAATTGAAAGCATGTATGTCCGCTTTCCACTAAATACCTTTGATGGACGGGGAAATTATCCTGAGATCGTGGACTTAAACGTGACAGTGAATGGGGAGCAAGTGGAGACAACAACGTCTCAACATCAGCCGCTTGGTCAGAGAGGCAGTCCGAAAACCAGGGGGCTGGCCAGCCTGGTACCCTTTCAATTCCTGATCCACAGCGAGGTTAGCTCCCTGGGGCAGCCTACCAATCAATTGGGGAAACCAAATTTCCTACTTGAAAAGTGGGCCGAGTTCTTTGTCAGCTTCCCCCCCGGTGAAGAAGTCGTCATTACAGTTAACTACACCCTCGAGGCTGAGGGGTATCCAAGCTCATCATTTGTAACATTCTCGTACATCATAGAATCCGGGGCAGGTTGGAAAGACACCATTGGCACGGCTGATATCATCCTGCATTTCCCGTATCAAGCCAGCCAGCTTAATGTCATCCTGAATGAAAATGATCCGGATTGGGTGATAGAAGGCAATCAGATCCGCTGGTATTATGAAGACCTGGAGCCAAACCGCTACAATAATTTCCATTTTCTGGTTGCCCGCCCATATGATTGGCGCAGCATGGTCCTTGCAGAACAGGAAAACGTCAAAAAGGATCCTGATAATGATGAAGCCTGGGGTCGCTTGGGAAAGGCCTACAAACATTTCGCCATCCCATCTAATAAAGGATACTTACGCACCGATCCTGGGGGGCAGGAGCTCCTCCAGCTCAGCAAACAAGCCTATCAGAAAGCGATCGCCCTGGACCCGGATGATGCCCTCTGGCATGCCGGTTTTGGAGAACTGCTCCTCAAGGAATGGTTTTGGGTCAAACACACTGAAGATAGGGATTTGCTGATAAGAGCGCTGAGCGAATTTCACGAAGCCTACCAGCTCGCCCCGGATGACCCGGTTGTCCAGGATCTGCTGGAAAGCACCAGAGATATCCTGAATGGCTGGAAGAACATGGGGTTGAGCACAACAGAATCCATATTTTTGATCCTGACACCCACCGCCACACAAACGGTCTCGTCAACCGCACCCACCCCAACAGAGACAGCAGCTCTGCAGCCGTCCAAGACTCCCATCCCAACAGAGACAGCAGCTCTCCGGTCATCTATGACTCCCACCCCGTCAGATACACCGACCTCCCTGGCCTCCACGCCCCTACCAGAAGAACCAGGCCAGGAAACAGGTTTTTCCCCCGGCTCCAGGCTGCTGCCCGGGATTGGGATCCTGATCATTCTCGGCGGGGCTTTTATTTACTATTTTTCGCAAAGGAAAAAATAAAAAAAACAAGCACGCATCCACCTGTGCACTACCACTGCAATCCAACCCGGCAGAAATTGTCCTTTGAAAACAAGCTGGCTGTTTTAGAGGGGAGATTTTCCACAACCAGCAGAGAAAAGTTTATGGTTTCAGCCCAGGAGGCAGCAGAATGACGGCAGCCCCATCAAAAACCCCAACGCTGGTAAAGGTCCTGGCAATGATGCTTTTCCTGTTCAGCATTTTTGCTTTTTTTGGATCCCTGTTTATGTGGGGAGAAGGGTTTTTACTCCATTTTCCAGAAGGCGTGGACTATCGTTTTCCGATCACCGATATCCTGGTGAACACCCCGGCATCCATGGTGGCAGCTGTCGGATTGTGGAAGATGAGGCGGTATGGTTATGCGGCATCCCAGTTTGTGGCCGGGTTTTATATCTATGCCTCCGTGGAGATATTTGTAGAAGTGGTGCAGGCCGGGCCACCCTACGCGATCGAGATTATCGTGCCCCAGGCAATCGCGGTCGCAGTGGCTGTCACCCTGGTCGTGTATTTATGGCAAATCCAAGAGAGCTTTCAGAAATCAAAATAGATATACATTTTGAAGAAGGCGGCTGAAGAGCCGGATCGAAAAGAGCATCTTCTCTGATCTGCTCAGGAAGCCTTCGCCCAGGGTATCTTGACCGATATAAATAATATGCAAGCTTCCCTGATCACCCGATCATTTGGTTACTTCACAGAAAGCATATTTCACCCAGGCAGGGCATTCAACCGTTTAAAAGATGAGAACAGCTTCAGGGTGGGATTTTTTCTGAATGCGCTGAAGTGGGTCTTGTGCGAATTTTATGTCTACTATTTATATAAAACCAATCAGGTCCTTTTTCTCGCTCCCTGGATCCATATCCCGGCAGGGGAATATCGTTTTTATCAGCTGTTTTTCTATATCCCCTAC
Organism: uncultured Anaerolineales bacterium; assembly: GCA_964621835.1. Classification (GTDB taxonomy): domain Bacteria; phylum Chloroflexota; class Anaerolineae; order Anaerolineales; family UBA11858; genus B10-G9. The sequence continues at coordinate 59,468 of CAZUMA010000011.1, forward strand.
GGCATTCTCGCCTGGATCTTCACCGCCGGGGTAATCCAGACCATCTCGATTACCCTGGGCGGAAAGGGGTCCTTCACAGAGACATTAAATATTGTCGGGGTGATGATCTTTACCCCGTTTGTTTTCATTGACACAATTGACGCGGTATTCATCCTGTTAAATGGGGGGGACTGGAATCTCGTGTTCAACTCGATTACCAGGACACTGTATGTGTTCTGGAGCGGTGCCCTGCTAGTATTCGGTCTGCAGGAAATCCATCAAATGAGAATAAAAAAATCCATAGCAGTGGCACTGCTGATCATCCCGCTCTCGATTTTTATCAACGTGATCTTCATCCGCTAGCGGAGTCGCTCATTTTTTAGGTTCCAACAAGTCAGCAGTGCCTGACTGGTTCAGGTACCATCGATTGGCAAAAAATGCTGCGGAACGATACTGCCAGCATCCTGGTGGAAAAACCCGTTGCAAATCACTCTGTAAGACCTGGAGGATGAGACGGAGAAGGCTTTCCGTAGTGAAGCGGTCAAATCAGCATCCACATCAATCGGGGATCTATGAGGACAATACAGATGGATAAAAAAAAGCAGATCATCATCGCAATCATAGTTCTATTCTTTCTGACTTGCATAGGAAGTGCGGCTGTTTTTTCTGGATTACGTTTCATTTCTGATCTCGGCGTTTCCCGGGTTTTTGATAACCAGTTCGGGGATCAGCTCCTGAAAACATCAGTGGCCCTTCTTGAACTTCATAAAGTCCGCTACGGAGAGTATCCGGAAAACCTCAGGGATCTAAAATATGTTGGGGAGTGGGACAGGATCGCTTTATATTCTGTAAGATACCGCCCCAATGATGACCAATCTGCTTACTATATAGACTTGGTCAGAGGGTGGATCGGCAAACCAGAGCTCAGCTATCCGCCAGAATTCTGGCAGGGGACGGGGTATGATCCCTCCATGGGAAAATAATTCCTTTCTTCCCAAAGCTAGCCCGGTGGATAATTCGGAGGTTCTAATGGTGCTCAAAGGAGGGAATGCAATCCTGCGTGCCCATGAAAACTTTGATACAAATGCGCTCAATAACGGTTCTGATTGTTATCGATGTGGATGGGCAAAAAAACATGGGCATCTGACTGGGCAGTGCAAATCGAGTATTGTTGGCCAGAACCAACGGATTTAGAGTAAAAGTCCCCGGATGTTTTCCTATCATCACAAGTCGAATAAATCCATGAGGTTCCCACACCATACAGGTTGATTGAAAGGTAAGATCAGTGAAAACAAAATGGTCATTTAATAAACATTCATTATCAAAGTGGCGGAAACTTGATGGAAAAGACGAAAAAAAACATTCTCCGATGGCTCTTGATCATTTTAGGACTCGGGCTCGCAGCGCTTATCCTGGGGGGGATCCGCTGGGCAACCTATGCCAGGCCGCCGCTGCCAGAGGCCATTGCCGCGGTTAAAAGTGACCAGGAAGTCCAGATCATTCATGAACCCTGGCTGACGTTTTCTCCCGCGGACATCTCGCCTAGCACCGGATTGATCTTTTACCCGGGCGGCAGGATCGATCCGCGCGGGTATGCAGTGCTCCTGCGAGAGATCGCCACTGCAGGTACCCTGGTGATTGTTCCGGAAATGCCGATTAATATGGCAGCACTTAATCCAGGAATCGCCACTGAGATTACTGCAGAGTACCCTGAGATACACCAGTGGGTCATCGGCGGTCACTCCGTAGGGGGCGCGATGGCAGCCCAATATACCGCCAATCATCCTGATGCGGTGGACGGATTGGTAATCTGGGCTTCCTACCCACCCAGGACGTCTGATCTCTCAGGTCACAAGATCCCGGTTGTTTCGATTTACGGCAGCCGGGAACAGAGAGTGAACGATACCAGCATCCAGGAGCGCAAATCCCTGCTCCCGGAAGATACGCGCTACATCCGGATTGAGGGAGGGGACCATCACCAGTTTGGCTCCTACAGGATCAATCCAGAAGAAAATCTGGCCACAATCAGCCGGGAATCGCAGCAAATCCAGATCATCGCTGCCACCTTGCCGGTCCTTGAGGCAGTTTCAGAAGGTCATGAATACTAAAACAAAAAAATCTCCCAAATAAGAGAAAAACAGAATGGGGGCCGGGGCCCCACAACCACAGATTCTGGATCAGCAGCTTTTTAACAAGATGATCACAGTTCTTTCCCAGAACTAAGAAGGCAATTATAATCCAGGCAGGCAGATTGATTTGGATCATATTCTTCGTTCATAGTAATCATAAAAAATTTAGGAGGTAAAGATGTTAAACCTGGTATTTTTAGTTGGACTGGTGCTGTTTGCCGCTGCCAGTGTCTATTTCTACATCACTGATCAGAACCAGCTCAAGCTGGCTTTCCTGGTGAGTTTTATCACCCTGGTCTCCTACGCGATCATGTGGCAGGGGCGGCTCACCGTTGTGGGAGGGGGCGGCCAGCCGATCTACTGGACACGGTGGCTGTTTTACATTGCCAGCTGCACGCTGCTGATGGTCAAAATTGCCCAGCTGAAAGGATTTCAGGGCGAAGGGCTGGTGCAGATGCTTTACCTGACCGCCCTGGTGATGTTCACCGGATTCCTTGCCGCCAGGGACCTGACTGCCTTCCGGTGGGTTTACTTTTTGCTGAGCTCCCTTGCCTATATCCTGCTGGTTGTAAATGTCTTTTCAGCGACAGCTGGATCCTCCCAGTGGGTGAACAGCTATGTGCTCTTTGGCTGGACTGTTTTTCCGATTGTCTTTCTGCTGGCCCCCACCGGCCTGGGCCTGCTCGGCGCTGGATTGACCAACCTGCTCTATCTGCTTTTGGATATTTACACCAAGATTATCTTCAGCGTCCAGCTGGCCAGCGCCTCAAAAAAGGCTCCAACAGTTTAGACTGGCAGATTTTTGACTTTAGTATGAAAAGAATTGATCAATAAGGGCAGACTGACCCTTGTGCGCTCCAATGGGCGTCCAGGGGTCGGGTCTTTTTCCAGCTGTCTTAGACGATCCAACCAGGACTGGAGGTGTGATGCATGAAATCTCGAACGTTTTTCCTTTTGGTATCTGCAGTCTTGATTTCAGCCTGCTCGTTTTTGGGCTTCATCCGCTCTGAAGAAGGGAATGCGGGCTCCAAGACAGGGAACGTGACCCAGGACCATAAGATAGTCTATGCTGCTGATGGCGCAGGGCTTTCCCGGGATATCTATGTCATGCGTCCCGACGGCTCAGACAAAATCAACCTGACCAGGGCACCCGGGTATCGGGGCAACGAGCATCCAGCCTGGTCTCCCGATGGCACAAAGATCGCTTTCATCGGGGCTAACTTTCAGACCGAGGACGATATTTATGTCATGAACCAGGACGGATCCAACCTTCTCCGGCTCACCGACCATCCTGGACGGGATTACGACCTTGACTGGTCCCCGGATGGAACCCAGCTCGTGTATGTGTCCCAGAGCACGGAAGAAAGCCGGGTGAGCGATCTATACGCTGTAAACACGGACGGGGCCGGTCTTGTCCGTCTGACAGATTTAGGAGAGGGCTGCAAGTACCCGGATTGGTCCCCGGACGGCGGGAAAATCCTATTCGAGTTTGATTTTGAGGTGGCCGTGATCAACAGGGATGGGTCCAATCTCCAGTTTTTTACCCGGATGGAAGATGGATGCACCAAGCGCCCAACCTGGTCACCGGATGGATCTCAAATCGCCTTCACAGGATGTACTGCCCAGGAGGGTGGGGCCAAGAAAAGGTCACTATTTGTGATGACCCCTGATGAAAACCAGGTCAACAAGCTGATGGAGACGGAGAATGAACTCTGCTGTCCTTCCTGGTCGCCGGATGGAAAACACATCGCGCTGAGTATCAGTGATGGGGATACCGGAAAGTATTATCAATGGGTGATCAATCAGGATGGGACCGGCCTGCGGCAGATCACCACCGTCTGGGGAGTATTCACCGGGGAACAGATCGGCTGGTCTCCAGACGGCAGCAGGATCATCTTTGAAGGAGCAGATGAAGGTTCAGATTGGGATGTTCATATTGCGCCGATCGATGGCTCGGAAGCAATCCGGCTGACAGATACAGAATATTTTGAGGGAGATCCTGATTGGCGGAAGTGATCCCCGGTTAAGTTTCCCTTCCTGGTTTCCTCTTTTGCGGGAATCCCGGTGATGCACTGGATAGGGGAAAACGGGTGTCCTGGGTATGAGACCCAACCGTAAAGAAAATCATCAGCGCTCCTAAAAGGATCAGCAGATGGAAGTATACCGGTTTGCCTTCCAGCCAGCCAAGGAGGATTATCTCGGGCTGTGTGCGTGAAAGAATGCATCCATGAGCCGCTTGCCGTGTTTATGATCCCGCAGGAGCATTGCCAGCGGGTGAGAACCACCATTGGGCTGCAGCCGTATCATCAGGAAGTGAAGCGGAAAACGCAGCTGGTCTGGATCTTCCCTAATCAGGAAGTTTTACCAGTCTAACTGAGTGATCCAAGGAGGAATTCCCAGCCAGTAAGGGGCACATTCGTGTTTGAATCCGCGAAAATACCCACTTTACTTGAAACATCCAGGGAGATCTCCTGGGGCACAGTTCATTGAATTCGATCCACGCAACACACAATTTACCAGGATATCATCTATAATTCTTATAGCATTTGATTATCGATCTGATTCTGATGCCCGCCAGGAATTTACAAAAGGAGAATCCATCCCATGAAGGTGAGATCCATCCAATCTTTTGTATTCCTAATCTTCCTTATCATCCTGCCAGCACTGGCTTGCTCGTTTTTTTCCCCCCGATCGGAAGAATCTAACCAAACAACATCAAAACAGCCCGGTGAAACGGAAGAACAAGAGGAAAAGCCGGTTTCAGAGACGCCTGATGTCACCGGGAATGAAATCGAAATCACCCAATCCACAGCCTATCTGGATGCATTTGGCGTATGGAATATTCACGGCTTACTGAGAAATACAGCTGATTATGCAGTCGGTCTGGTTGAGATGGAGGTTCGCCTTGCAGATGATGCTCTTCAGGAGACCTATCTCGCTGCCCCGTTTGGCCTCGATCCAGGAAAAACAATTCCTTTTGAAATCCAACTGCCGCAATCCGTTCAAAACCTAGACCAGTTTAACCTCAATATCATTCGTCTCCAACGAGCCAATAATGAGCCTGCTGCCCTGGAAATCAGTCCAGGCAAGCTTTATACAGATGAATCCGGTATAGTAACCCTCACAGGGGAGATTGTGAATAATACTGGCAGCGATGCCTATCTCAATTCAATTCAAGCAGCCCTGTTTGGTGAAGACGGTAAATTGATCACCTCTGCTTCCTGCCAGGAATGCCCCAGCTCTGTGTGCTCGGGTGGGAAAGTACCCGTACAATTTTTATTCTTTGGGCATCCAGCGGATGTGGCTGTTGATCATTTTGAGATTTACCCCTCCAGTGATCAATATCCAGGGTGCGCTGGGTTTGACATCTCCCTGGTAGAACCGGCTCACGCTTACATGGATGAGGGAGGCTGGTTCCATGTATTAGGGGAAATCCAGAATGATACTGAGGATATCCTGGATCTCGCACTGTTGGGCACATTTTACGATCAGAACGGTGCCGTACTGGGTGCAGCCAGCACAAGGCCGTCAGTGCGTTCGCTGAACCCAGGTGAAAGATCCCCCTACGAATTGAAGTTTCTCACTCCTGCAGATGCGGTCGCTAACTGGCAGATCCAGATCGACGCAGCTGCATCCAGGGAAGTTGAAACCCCCTCGGTTAACCTCACAGCAAGGAGTGTACAAGAAACAGCTACAGAATTCGATTGGGTAATCACCGGCTCTGTGGTCAACGATAGTTCAGAAACAATTCAAACCATCCTGGTTGTGGTCGGGCTGAGGGATGCCCAGACCGGGGAACTGGTTGGTTTGACGCATGATTTATTCCAGGATGAATTTGCTCCCGGTTCATCGACAGAATTCACTATCATGATTACCCCTGATTTATCCCTGGACCCGGCGGGTTTAGAATATTTTACAATTGTCCGAGGACGCTGAGAGTAGTCCTCAGGGATAATACTCCACCTGTCTGCGGCAGACCGCCGGTTCGATGCCGACTTCCATAGAATCAATTAAAATTACCAATTTGCCCTCTGACGCCCATCCTTTCCATGAGAACGTCCCCATGTTTTGATCATGGGGAATTTTCATCGTTGCGGCGTGGGGAAAACCTTTTACCTCATTAACTTTTAACTTACATCCAATATAAGGAGCACAGGCAACCATAGTACCAGGGAGCCAGCGTTCATGAACGGTTATAGAAACATCGCACGTGAGTGGATCAATGGATGCAGAAACATCCCAGACAACTGGCCAAATCATCTTTGTGGTTCCAATCCGTGGGATCCCATGGGATCCATCCTCCTCAAACACTGTATACAGAGTTTTCCCCACCACCCGATACGGGCTTCCCCGGTTATGTTGTGGATCTATGAAGAACACTGGTAGCGCAGCTTCGGCACTATGCCAGGTCATCTTCATATCATTCCCCCGCTCATGACCCTCACCACCGCCATGAATCGTGATGTTGATAAAGCCAGCATTTCCAGATTTCCGGTCAGAATCAGGTTGATCTATGGAACCACTCCGAAAACCCAGGAATGGAAAAGCAAAAGTCAGCAGCAGAATTACCCGCAGTACCGTTCCTGTTCTTTCTTTCATTGCGCCCTCCCTGGATGAAGGTGCCCACTTGTGTATCCTGAATTTAGTATACATCATAGCCAGTTTGTTGAGCGAGTTATTTAGTGGAACCAACGGAACCACGCCAGGATGAAGAAAGAAGATAGAGAAAGCAAAAGTTGATTCGATTGAAAGCGTCTGATCAATAATAAAAATTCCGGTTTGAAGAGCATCAGTATACTTAACCAAGGACAATTCAATAATAAATGTTGGCGCAATTATTGCCAATAAGCTGTTTATTCCTGTGGTTTTGCCGTTTATCGCTATCACAGGGGATTGGGTATTGTCTCCGATCCAACCATTCATTCCTTCCAACGGACGGGACTTTTTTGCCGCAGAAGGAATGGTGATGGTCCAAACTGTTCCATCCCTAAATTTCTGCACCACCGCTGGTGTTTATATTGACAGCTAGGATTTTTACTTGATGATGATCGATTCCAGTCTACTTCGAGGGAGAATGTTCCTGATCATGTTGGGGAAGCACAGCCGCTGAATATCAATCTATCTGTTTATTAGCGCCAGGCTGATGAGTCCCGTATGGGGTGCAGTCATGCTGGCTTCCATTGATCTGAATTCTTTGGTGATCATTGATATCCCTACCTAGCTCATGTATCCAATTCAAGGTTTCCTCCAGGCTGCCGGATTTGACCAGGATGTGATCCAAGGAAGCAGGGAGACATTCGATGGGGAGGTTCAGATTTCTATGACTAGTTAATTTCCGGGATCTATTTGGTGAGACTGACAAAATCATTTTCCCGGATCCAAAGGTCTGATTCCGATTCCGAATCCCTGACCTGATTTCAGACGCTCCTCTTATTCACGGAGCCAGGGACCTTAGATCCCATCATCACTTTCTCGCAGGATTTACCCAGTCGATGGGCTTCCGACTGGGGACCCGCTATGGGAAACTGGAAACAGAGAAACTCTTAGGGCATAATATAATTTATACATATTTTGTTTCAAGGAGATAAACATGGATTATATAATGGTCTTACACGCATCCGAACTGCCGCCGGGTCAAATGAAACTGGTGGAGGTCAACGGGAAGGATATCCTGGTGGCAAATCTGGATGGGAACTATCATGCCATGTCCAATAAATGCAGCCATCTGGGAGGATCGCTGGTTAAGGGCACCCTGGATGGGAGCATCGTCACCTGCCCCCGTCATGGCGCCAAATTCGACTTGAAGAGCGGGGAGGCGGTTGGAGAAGCCAGGATCGCTGTGCTGAAAATTGGGGTGAAGGACTTGGACAGCTTCCCGGTCAAAGTCGAGGGAACAGAGATCCTGGTAGGCATCCCCGAGTAATCCTGTAGATCGACCGGGTGTGCCTGGAAAATGGATCCAAAAGCAATACCCAACATGGGAGTGAAATACTCGGCTTCTGGTAGGTAGTGAACGAAAGCCTCATGCATAGTAACTAAGTTCACTTGATCGATTCCCATCCATCTAGCTGCCTACCAGATCTCCCTCAAGGATCAAGAGCATACAACCGCCCTGGTATATGGATTCAAACCGGGCCTACTGTCCCCCAGCCCGGACGCAAACCGGGTGTGAGTATTTTTGAGAATGAATTCATCGGGATCACCCGCTCAGTCTCCCTGGAGTAGGAACCCAGGAACCGGGGAGTCCAGATCATAAGTTAGAAAGTGATAAAATTCGTCAGCGAAAAAAGGATCAGCAGATGGAGGAATACCAGTTCACATTCCAGCTCACCGAGGAGGATTACCTCCGGGGGGTGCGATTCAAAGCAAAACCCGAAGGAGGCTTTCAGCTCACCTTTTCCCTGGCTTCCATAATGATTATGCTTTTTTTGATTGGGATCTATCTGTTTATCAGGAGTCTTATGTCCTGGCAAACCCTCATCCCGGTAGTACTCATTCCTGTGTTTTATCTTATCGGGAGATACTTCTGGGTGCCGCGCTATGTGAACAGGATCTACCAGCAGCAGAAGGAATTACAAAAACCGGTGGAGATCCAGATCACAATGGACGCACTTCACAGCGCCAACGAATTTGGACAGAGCACTAGGCCCTGGAGCAATTTCACAAACTGGAAGGAAAACGAACACCTCTTCCTGCTTTACCACTCCGATGCCCTGCAGACCCTGATCCCGAAAAGGATCTTTTCCAATCAGGAGCAAATCGAATTCCTGCGTGAGCGGCTGAGAGAAAATATTAAGACAAAGGTGGAAACCAAGGCACGGAAGAAACCGCTCCTGCTGATCATCCTGATTATCGTGCTGGTGTTTGTGATCATGCTCCGCAGGTATGCGCCGTAGTCATCGATCTGCAAAAAAAAAAGCAATCACGGAACAAGATGGACCACGTCCAGGTCAGGGAGAAAATGCTTCAGAAGGATTACCTGATTTATTCCGCTGCCGTTCTGACGGCATTTCTGCTATTTCTGTTCTTTAGGACTATCCTCCCCCGGGGATCCCCGCTGACGAAATATCCAGGAATCCAGAGCAGTACCTGGGGAGAACAATCACGATCAGAGGGTACTCACGCGGTATGATTTACGAATCAACTCTGATTGTGTGTGCGCCCTTTGAATGTGACTGCAATAACTCCACCGCCAGTTATTTTTTTTGGACCAGAACCCGCAGCTTAGCCCACCTCGGTTGATCAGGATCCATCTCTGTATGTCAAAGCGCTCGACTGCCGGGGGAATGACTGCTCCCTGGTTTGTGATGGAAATATCCACAAACCAGGGGAAATGTATTCATTTACTGGAGAGCTGGCAGACAGCCTCTACGGGATTTCCCTCGTGAATGTCAATCTGGAGAAATCAAAACACAAAGTGGGCTGGTTCTGGGTCCCGGTTTCACAAAATGGGGGGGAAATCGATCTTCCCACATGATTAACTGACGTTTTAGTGGAACACTCAAACTGATCGATCAGCCTGAGAGAGAGAACCAGCCCGAGAAATCTTCTAGTAATCATGAAGCCTACTGCTCGGGGCGGCTGCAGCTTATTCGTGGGAAAAATCGATCTGGATAGTGAGCAGATAACACGGGCAGTCTGCCGGGAAGGCAGCTATCCCTTACCACAGAAAAGTAGGGAAGCTGGTTATTCCTTGCTCTCCTTTTCGCCCTGGTATGAAAAGACCTCTTCCAACGGCTCCCCAAAAACCCGGGCAATTCGAAAGGCCAGCTCCAGGGAGGGGGAATCCTTTTCCTGCTCCAGGGCGATAATTGTCTGGCGGGTGACCTCAAGGATGGCACTGAGAATGTGGGTCAGGATAGCAGCCAGCAATGAACGCTTCCGCTTCTTTCAAGCCCAGGAGGAGCGGCAGGATAGCTTTGTGCTCAACCGGTCCCCCAGTAAGGATGGTACTGGGGAACCCATCACCTAGAGGAAACCCCGGGGTGTTTTTTCAAACATTCCGCTGCTATGGGTGTTATGAAACCTGGTTTACTTTACAGGAAAAGAGGCAGATTTCTCAAGCGGTTACCTGTAGCTATTTCAGCTGCTCTGCTTGAGAATTTTTGCGAGTTTCTCAACTCCCCTTTCAATCTGGGGTGTGGAGTTCCCCCGCTTTAGTGGACACTTAATGGCTTGTGTTGTAAAGATTGGCTA
>CAZUMA010000012.1:0-69670 GCA_964621835.1 uncultured Anaerolineales bacterium
CAGACGAATCATTCTAAACAGCTAAGTTATTCGACCTTTTTTCAGTGAGGTCATTAATCCCTTTTTTGTAATTTCACAAAATGTTTCCATGTGGTTTTTATCACTGATGTGTTTTTAATCCCTCGTTATCCAATACTTGTCCCTCAATGTAATTTTGTTAGTAAATTAGTTGGATCAATATTCAGTAGATAAATTGAATCACAAAGACTAATTTCCAATCTATCTAATATAATAAAAATTAGCATGAGAAAGATCAGCTAAACTAGGTAAGCCAGGATGATACTCAAGTTAAAGTTAGATTTTATTAGTAATGGGTATGAAGTCATAATATTTTCCAATTGAAAGAATCTGAAGGAGTTATCAAATGAGAAATAAGATACCGAAGCCAATAAAAAGAATGGTAAAAAGGATGTTGTTCCCTATACCATCTCATTTATCTATTAATCATATACATATAAGCGATGCTGGAATGACTCGGATCAAGGAATCAATAAAGCAAAACTATCATACTGGTTGGCGAAAGGAAAGTAACTATACAAAAGAGATGTATGAGATTGATCTCAATGCCCATCTTTTTCAACGGTTAGAAGAAGACCGTAGAATGATTATCCCATGGATCGATGATACAAAAGACTTAGATGACAAGCGTATTCTGGAAATCGGTTGTGGCACTGGCTCTTCGACAGTTGCATTGGCGGAGCAGGGAGCGGAAATCACCGGTATTGATATTGATGATGGTGCATTAGAAGTAGCAAAAGACCGATCAAGGGTTTATGGTTTATATATGGAATTTTTGTTGTTGAATGCTGATCAAATACTAAATACATTTGGAACCAATTCATTTGATTTTATTATCTATTTTGCTTGTCTTGAGCATATGACAATACCAGAAAGATTGGCATCTTTGAGGCAAGCTTGGGAAATGCTTTCTGAACAAGGTTTATTGATCATTGTCGAAACACCAAATCGACTATGGTATTTTGATGGTCATACCTCAAGATTGCCATTCTATCACTGGCTGCCTGTGGAGCTCGCATTTCATTATTCCAAATTTAGCTCAAGGGAAAATTTTCGTAAGTTATATAATGAATATAATGACGACACAAAAAACCACTTTCTACGAAGAGGAAGAGGGATGAGTTACCATGAATTGGAATTGGCAATACGACCTTTAGAGAATATAAAAGTTGTCAGTAGTATATCTACATACCAGGGGATTAGGTATAAATTGAAGATGTCAAACTTGGAACGAAGATATAAATCACTGTTGATGAAGATACACCCTAACATTCATGAGGGGTTTTTCGATAAAACCCTATATCTTATTCTGGAAAAGTAACGGACTTAACTTCCTTATATTGATAATATCTGTTTGAAAGGAAAATCCCAGAGTTGTATTAGTGATTTTATAATTCCTGATTTTCTCACAGGATTATTATCCTCAGTTTTTTTTGCACGTTTAGAAATGCGTGAAAATAACCAAAACATCCAGTATATAATATGAATTCTGACCTGTGCTTTTTTGTCTCTGATTTGCATGGAAAGATTCAAAAGTATCAGATCCTCCTGTCCATCATCCGGGAAGAAAAGCCTGCTGCGGTTTTTTTTGGGGGGGATTTGCTTCCTCCATTTGGGCTGTCTCCTTATGGAGACTTCGTGACGGATTTCCTGGTGGGGGAATTTCGATCGCTCCGGGATAAACTCAGGGATGATTACCCCAACGTTTTCCTTATACTTGGGAATGATGATAGCCGAATCAGTGAAAAAAAGTTTCTTTCTGCAAGCAAGCAGGATCGGGTGTGGACCTATGTTCACAATCGGTGTGAGAAATTTGGGGAATATTCCGTTTATGGGTATTCCTATGTTCCCCCAACGCCATTCTTGAATAAGGATTGGGAGCGCTATGATGTCTCTCGATACGTGGACCCAGGCTGCATCCCTCCTGAAGAAGGCAGCCATTCCCAAACGATCCCCCAGAATATTCTGCAGCATTCCACGATCCAGGAGGATTTGGAAAAACTGGTTGGGGGGCAGGATCTGTCTAAATCGATGTTATTATTTCATACCCCGCCCTACAAAACAAACTTAGACAGGGCAGCGCTGGATGGTAAAACGATAGACCATGTTCCGCTGGATGTGCACGTCGGAAGCATTGCTGTAAAGAAGATGATCGTGGAACTACAACCTCACCTAACAATGCATGGCCATGTTCACGAGTCTGCTCGAATCACCGGGACCTGGAAAGATACGCTTGGAAAAACACAGATGTTTTCCGCAGCCCATGATGGCTCTGAGTTAGCATTAATCCGGTTTGATCCAGCAAAACCCTGGGAGGCAACAAGGGAACTGGTGCAGAATATGGGCCTTGAGTAGTTCCAGGGGACAGGCCTTATTCCACTCTCAGTGGGAGTGCAGGATCTGAGATTGCCCCGATTTTTACTGCGTAGCTGGTCCGATTCTGGATGTCTTCATCCGTTACGAAAGCTACATCCAGCAGCCCTTTGGTTTGATATCCTGTCCGCTCTTGATTAATTTCGCTGAGGCTGAGGCTCCAGCCTTCAAGCCAGAGTTTTAATTCCCCCCGTTGGTTTTCGGATCCAGCGAAATGGATCAGGATGTCAATATCGCTCTGAGGACCGGCTGTAGCATTTTTTGTGCTGCCGATCAGATAGATCCCTTTGACCCCAAATCTCTTCATATCCAAATTTTGAGCAATCTCTTCTGCAATTTTTAATCGCCACTGCCAATAATCCTCTTCTGTCTTGATGATATATTGAGTGTTTCTTTCGCTTCCATTATCTGGGGGTTGATGGGGGTCAGTCAGCATGGCAATCGCTTTATTTTTCTCAGCATTCATGAGTATTGAGAGGAGATTCCCCTCAAAAGATGCTTTGAGATCGATCACTCTCAAGACATGCCCATAATGGGCATAATCGGGGAGGATTTCCCCCAGGATATTCTTTGCGTTTTGAAGAAAATGCAGATTATAAACAATGCCAGGATCATCAGGGTATAAGGGGATATATCGGATCTTGGACTCAACCAGATCCTGGAAAAAATGTGTGCCGAAGGAAGGGTCCGGTGTATAATCTCCCCGCTGCTGGGCCACCTCGATGAGCGCCGCAGTGTTATTTATGTCGGAGTATGTCACACTGACGCCCAGCTTGATATCTCCTCTGCTGCCCCATCTCCCAGGACCAATCAGAATAAACCTTCTCCTTGGAAGGGTTTTATTGAGTTTACTGACAATACGGCCGATATCCAACATTGCTTCCTTGGAAGGAAGTGTGCTGTATTCAAGGGGATCAACATAGACGATATGAGAAAGATCAGAAATTAAGCCGTTTGAGATATAACGGTCTGCTGTGAATAACACCCGGTCTTCTGGGATATTGTGCGGAATTTCTGCGGGGATATACTCATCGCCGTAACTTTGTGACCGGCACTGCAGCAGGTAGAAATTGTCTCCGTCGCATGCAAACTCAATATCGACGGGATGTTGGAGTTCTTCCTCCAATACGGCTAACAACGCCCGCAGTCTGGCAAGAAAAGGAGTATTTGTGAACAAGCCATCAAAGGTAAAGATCAGGTGATCATTTTCATAGTCGGGTCCTATACCCGAAGGGATGATGGCATGATCTGCGGTGATGACTGAGATAAGTTGTTTGATGTTTGGAATATCATGACCCCATTCCTTGAGCACGTGCTGAACATCCACGGTTTCAAAAGAACCTGTTTCTAGATTGATGACATCCATCATTTTTGGTGAATAACGGATGATCTCATCCAGAGACGTGTTTACCCGCAATCCTGGCTTTCCTGGAGCAGCGAGGATTGGATAATCATTGCTCAGTCGATCTACCGCCCTGGTTCCAAGCCCTGGGACCATTCGGGCCAATCCATCCTGCTTTTTTATCCTGCTAGACCACCTGAATTCATTCTGGCTGAATCCCACCCCCGCGTACGCCGGGAAATAATATGGACCGATTCTTCGACCAACCACCTCCTGGATCATGATGCCCATTTCTTCATGATGATCAATCAACCTGTGATCAGAACGATATTCAATCGGGTCCGGTCCGTACAAAGAGGCATACACTTCAGTGATGGCATCTGATAAGTCCTTCAACCGCTCTTCCTTGGATCCTGTATTGGAAAGGAAGAGGCTTTTATACTTGCCGGCAAAAGACACACCGAATTGGTCCTCCAGGAGACTGGAACTTCGGACGATCAGGGGAACATCTCCAAAATCGTCCAGTGCCACGTATAATCCCTTGATTATCTCCGGGGGCAGGATGGAATTGTTAAAGACCTGGATGATGTAGGGGTATTCCTGGCGGATCTCCTCAAGGTTCAAGTATTTATGTTCAACAATTTCTTCAAGATTATTTTGCTCAATATAGGAGAAGATCACATCCGAAAGGATGTACCATGTCTTAGGAGTTTTTATCTGCTGCAGATATTCTTGATTTTTGGAAGTCTTTTTTATGATTTGCATGGCCAGGAAAAGACCCGCACCTTTTCCACCAAGTTTGCCAAAGCTTTTTGAGTGATAGATAATCTTTGCAGCGAGATCTTGATAGTCCTCCAGCTGGATATGTTTCCGGGCAGTATCAATGTATTGTGGCTGTTCACTGAGCAGTTTGCGAATCAGGGATATCCGGAGGCATTGTTCTCTTGCGTCCGAAAGCTTCAAGCCTTGTGTGGACAGCTGGGAAAAACGATCCAGTGCAGCGAGGATCTCAGAGACAGATCTTCCAGGTTGAACGATCGCGTTAATCAGGAATCCAGATTGATCTTCTCGGATCCATTCCTGGATGTGGGTGAGAATTACTTCATCGTCTAGATTTGCTTCCGCAAGATTGAATACTTGATCAATGGCATCCGTGGCATTTTCGTTGGAGTTGAATTGGTAGGGAGCATTTGCTTCCAGGAGGTCCCGTTCCTCCCGGTATGCGGAGCTGAATAACTCCAACAATCCCTCAGCCTCTTTGACTCCGCTTCCGTATAAAAGATGGACTGTCTTCCTGGCAATTGTGATCAGCAAGTTGGAATCGGTTTTTTGAAGCAGGTCGAGGATTACCCGCCATCCGGATCGGGTATCAGTGACATCCATCTGTCTTTTTTCAAAAACATCCTGGAGTTTTTGATGAAGGAGAAAATTCCCCACCTGATCTGCAATCGTATTGATCAATCTGCGCTCTTCAAGGAGGAATGGACCCTCGTCCATCTGCGGTTTTTCTTCTGTGTAATATACGCTGATTTTCCCGACAACCTGGTCTCGGACTTGAATATCGGCATGCTGGACCCAGGGGGTCCGAGAGAAATCAGAAGAGCGGTAGGTTTTCTTTCCCAGGGTAATTTCTGATTGACAGCAATCCGGGTACTGCCATCCCGGGGGGATGACCTCAATAATCCGCTTCAGCGCTTTTTCAGTCTCAATATCCTGCTCTCCCAGGGCTTCCTGCACCTCATAGAGACAGTTGAGCTCTTTGGCGCGTTCTTTCAGTTCTTCAACCAGATCGTTAATGGGTTTTTCTTCCATTTCTGCCATAATTCACCTGGATTGGATCAAACCCACTCCAGCTCTTCCATCAATTTTTATGATCATAGGTTTGTCAGCTTGTACATGCTGAAAAAATTGGGTTTCCTCGATCTTCGCCTGGTTTCTCAACCAATCCCACTTGATTCTGTGCCGTCCCGATTTTGGAACAGAAAAATAACTGACCTGCAAATTAGTCATATTATGAAAGAAGTGAGAGCCCTGGCTCATATCCGCACTGAAATCATCCTGATACGTCTCGACAATGACCTTCGTACCGGAGATTTCCCCCCAATTTACCGGGATACCCAACCAGGGATCTGAACTTCCTAATCGTCCAAAGACAATCAGCAGATATGGACGGTCTTCTTGAATCAATTTTTGATTGATCTCAGAAAGCTCAGCCGCCATCTGTTTAGTTTTTCTAATGTCAAATTTTTCGGGAATAAGATAGACAATGTCAGAAATCTGATCCTGGATTCCATTCCCGAGTACTTTCTCTGAGGCAATGACTGTCTTTGAATCGGTGAACTCTTCTTCTGATATTTCGACGGCTTCGGAGGATACGACCATCGGCCTAACCTGAACAAGACCCAGGTAGAGTGGGTTCAAAGTACAAGCAAATTCAATTTCAACCGGGCAGTTTGTTTCCCTCTCACAGGTGGCTAATACCTCCTTGATGGTGTCATTGAACGCGATTTCACGGAGGGACAGCAGGGGAGCAAAATCAAGTACTCGCGGTCCCGGGTTCGCCAACCCCATTCGCATCCGGTCTGATTGAGCATCATAGGTTGAACATAATTTCCTGAGGGTGCCGTCCTGTTCTGCTGTGGCCAAATCTTCCTTGACAAGATACTCTGTTTCCCGGACCGGGTCATACACCAGGGGCGTTCCCATGTTGATCGCCCAGAACTGCTTCTGAGTGCCATTGAGCAGTTCTTTTGTGGAACCAAAAGGAGGCCCAACCTTCGGGTATGCGGGAGAGTAGACCCAGCTTACTCCTCCATCGACGATCGTTTTCCCCAGGCCCAAGGCGAGGTTTACAACGCCATCCTCTGGCTCAGCCCGCCCGATAGGGTAAAAGTTGTAAGATCGGGCAACACCCGAGATCTCGGGGTAGAACCGGAGGCCGTGTGACTTCCCAACAACATCCTGGATGATAACGGCCATCTTTTCCTCCGTATGCTCCTGGCCCGTCGCATTCCGGTAACTGATGGCGCTGTGGAAGTATGTCGAGGCATAGACAAACTTAATAGCCTCCGATAATTTTTGAAAACGTTCAGCGGGTTCAAATTGATGATTGGGAATCATTTTTGTCGCGTAGATTCCGGCAAACGGCTGGTGCACTGCATCCTCCAGCAAGCTGGAGGACCGAATTGCCAGCGGTGTGGTTGTTTCCCCGATCAAAGTCTGCAAATCCCCTAGAACCCGAAACGGTAGGTCAGCCAATTGAAAGGCATGGGCAATTCTGCCATCGCTGCTTTCTGACAGGGCGATATCCAATAGATTGTTTTGATGCATAAACTCATCAAATACATCGGTGCAGATCACAGTTAATTGTGGAATGCCCACGGGGATGCCAAATTGCGCTGCGGGCTCTTGACCCGGCCCGATGATTGTATCCAGCAATGCCAGGCCCAGCGCTTTCCCCCCGATTTCACCGGAACCAATCAGTTTGAAAACCTGATCAGGATTTGTGTCGAATCGATCAAATTCCTTGAACTGGCTTTCCATTTTCGCCACCACAATTGGTGCCATTTCTCCAGTTTTATACCCATCCCCGGGCTTGACAGGCCTTGGCGACCCGATCGACTGAGATCATATAGGCAGCATCACGCATATACAGGTTATTTCGTTTGGAAAAATCACTGATAGCCATGTATGCACTGGTCATTTTTCGATCAAGTTTCCCTAAGGTTTCTTCTTTGGTCCAATAATAATTTGAGTTGCTTTGGACCTGTTCAAAATAGCTGCAGGTCACACCACCCGCATTGGCTAAGAAATCTGGGATTACGTGGATTTCCTTGTTTTTAATGATTGGATCTGCTGACGGGGTTGTGGGACCGTTCGCTCCTTCCGCGAGAAATTTCACTTTTCCTGAGATGTTCTCAGCGTTTTTGTCTGTGATCTGGTGTTCCAAGGCGGCTGGAACCAGCAAATCTACCTCCCTGTCCAACCAGGCATCCCCAGGGAGGATCTCAAATCCCAGATCTTGAGCTTTTTCCGGGTCAATTTCTCCGAAATGATTGGAAATCGATTTCAGCTGGTTGTTATTAAAACCATCTTTCTTGAAGAATGTATAGGCGGTTTGATCTTTCTGATTCCAGCAGGAAACACACACCGGTGTTCCACCCATTTCTTGATACAGTTCGATCGCGTACTGGGAAACATTGCCATATCCCTGGAAACTTGCGGTGGTGTTTTCCAGCGGGACATCGTGTTCTTTCATCGCCTCACGGACTGTAATCATTAAGCCATACCCGGTCGCTTCTGTCCGCCCCAGGGAGCCCCCCAGATTGACCGGTTTGCCTGTAAATGTGCCCGGATTTTTATATCCCTGGATGACTTCATATTCATCCAGCATCCAGAGCATATGCTGAGAGGTCGTCATCATGTCCGGAGCCGGGATATCTTTCTGGGGGCCAATATCATCAGCCATCTGCCGCACCCACCCACGACAAAGACGTTCCTGCTCCAGAAGGCTCAGATCATGGGGATCACAAATTACTCCTCCCTTTGCTCCACCCAAGGGGATATTGACAACGGCGCATTTCCAGGTCATCCACATGGCCAGGGCCCGGACAGTATTAATGGTCTCCTGGGGATGGAATCGGATCCCACCTTTCCCTGGACCCAGGGCAGTATTGTGGAGCACCCTGAAACCGCGGAAGACTTTTGAACTGCCGTCATCCAACCTTATTGGAATATTGAACTGGTATTCCTTCATCGGAAACCGTAAAAAGTCCCGTGTTGCCTGGTCCAGTTCAAGCAGTTCGGCTGTGTGATCAAATTGTTCCTGGGCGGTTTTAAAGGCATTATATGAGTTAGGTTCCATTTTCCGATCACCTTTTGATGTCTACCTTTGACTGATATATGTTTAGTATCTCATAAAAGCAAATAAGCACATGTGCCAAAAAACACCCTTCGAGGATTACGACCCTCTCCATCCGTCAACCCGATTTTTCATCCCTGACCATCATTATTTTGAAGGGGAGTGGTGGATTTCCATGGAAACACGCATGAATAAAGGGTCTCCACCCATCTCAAAAAGGGATGGAACGCTTAAGGAAGGCAGCCAACTCACTCCCAGCCCCTTTGCTGGGAAGAAAGATTGAGGTTTTCGTGGTTCTGTTGCTAGGTTTGCAGAATCTTCCTGAGGAAGCCCTTTTCGATTGGGCCTGGAGACGTGTTTTGCTCTGGATCAACGGGATTCTTTGTCATCAGCCCAGGAAAATTAAAATCTCCCGGAAAGGGTCTGGGGATCAAGCAGTGTCCCTTTTAAAAGTGAAAGTGGGCATTAATGCCCACAAAAGAGTGACGAACTTCCCCCTGATGAAATTCGCGCCAAATCAAATATTGGCCAAGTGAGCCGCACAGGAATCGAACCTGTAACCTACTGATTAAGAGTCAGTTGCTCTGCCAATTGAGCTAGCGGCCCGATGTGGGGAGATTGTAACTTTTCAGAAGGGGAATGTCAAGAAGAGGGGCTGTTGAACCCAAAACCAGCCCCCTTGTTATTTGGCGATCACATACACCCGGGTGGACCAGACTCCGAAAGACCCCCCACAGGTCACCAGGGTGACCTTTTCGTTGATTGAGGGGCCAAGATAGCGGAGATGTTTGTTGAGCTCCCTGGTGTTTTTGTAGACATAGGGAACCTCGACAATTTTCTTGACCCGGTAGCTGTGCTTGCTTCCATCCTCGGTGTGTAGGATGATCTTATCCCCCGGTTTGAGTTTTTTCAGATTAACAAACACACCCTCCCAGGCATGCCAGCCCCGGTTGTAGTTGTGGCCTACAAGAACCGTATTGCTGCCGGCTCCTGGGTTTGAAGAGGTGACCGTCTGCCCCACCAGATCCAGGCGATTTCTGGTCGCAAAAAGCGAATCAGTATCATACTGCAGCTGCCCGCTGCTGTCCCGGTACTGCCGGAGCGGGATCACAGCTCGGGTGACATTAATGCTGGGGATCACCAACTTGACAACCGGCCCGGAGGGGACGGCGGTTGGTGTTGGTGCTGGGGTGGCGGTTGGTGTTGGGGTTGGTGTATACGGATTGTGAACCAGCGCATAGAAAACATCCTCTGTGCTGGTTTGAGGATCTCGAATGGAGGAGATCTGTGGGAGAGGCAGGTTCACCTCCTGCCGGGAGGTCAGGTATTCTCCTTCCACCATCTTTCCCTCAAACAGCAAGGGGTTGAGGGAAACCAGGATTGCCCACAGCAGGAAGGATCCCCCGATCAGGACCAAAACGTTCGGCAGCCAAACACGCCAGGGATGTTTTTGCAAGGAAATTCCTCAATCACCCCCCTTGATTGTCGCTTTCTTCTCGGACCTCAGATCCACTTCGAACCGGTCAATGTTTGGAATGGACCCGTCTACCCCGGGGATCTTGCTTTCCCCGGAAAGAACAGATCTTTTGAAACAGATCAGCTGAAGTGGCAGGAACAGCTAACCGAGGGCTGTTTGTCTCTTCCGGAGGATGATCCCCGCGGCTACCAATCCTGCACCGAGCAGAGCGACCCCACCGACAATATAGGGTGTGGGCACATCTACGCCTGTCGAGGGCGGGAAGCCTGCGTAATCAAATGTGGATGTGACCCGACAATCTGCAGAACTGTAATAAGTGATCACATGGTAGCGGTAGGAATCCGGAAAGATCTGGTACAGAACTCCTCCGCTGTAGATATCACATATTTTGTCGTCGATCACACTCTGTAATTGGGTGTCATCACTGCAAGCCCAGGGAGCCCCCAGAGTGCCGGTGCCATCTGTGGTTACACTGGTGCTGCAGTAAAATGTTCCGCCTGCGTTGACTACATTGGGAATCAAAGCAGCAAATAACAACACAAGAACAGCGATGATGCGGATCTTTTTCATACCTGCACTCTCCTTATCTATCAGGTTTAATGATTATATCTGTTTTTTTCTTCCTGTTGACAGTAATCATCAGTTTGAGGCTGATTTCTCCTGAATACTGATGATACTCACTCCGTAACGACCTGCAGCAGGGCTTCTGTTAGGCTCACCAGTTCAGGGTCTGACCCTAAATCTGCTGCCTGCTGGTATTCCTCAGCAGCTTGCTCAGGTCTTTCCAGGTCTTCCCAGACCATCCCCAGGTAAAGGTGTGTCGATGGATCGGTGGGGTCGAGGAAGCGGGCTGCATTGAGATAGCTCATCGCCAGGTGAGGTTCTCCCTCCAGCAGGGAAATAACCCCCAGGCCCTTCAGTGCCAGGGGATGCCTGGGGTTTTCCCGGAGTACATCTTCCCAGACCAACCGGGCTTCAATGAAACGGTTTTGTTCCAGGATCAATCCCGCCCAGGCGGCTTTGGTATCGACCCTTGAAAAGTCCAGCTCAAGCGCCGAAGAATAAGCTTCTGCAGCATCCTCCCAGCGCTCAAGCTCATAATAGGCATTTCCCAAATTCCGGTAGATATCCGGGTTTTGGGGGTTTAGATTCCTGGCACTCAGGAAATAATCAGCAGCTAAAAGCGGTTGATCTTTTTCAAGCCAGAGGACGCCGAGGTTATTGTGGATCCAGGGCAGGTAGGCATCTAAATCAAGTGCTTTTTGATACGCTTCAATTGCCTCGGATTCTCTTTCCTGCAGGACCAGTGTATCCCCCAGACTGCCATATAAATAGGCAGATTCTGGCCGGCGCCGGATTGCAAACTCCAGGTACATTTCGGCCATTTCTGTGCGGCCTGTTTCGATCATCCAGGCAGGAAGTGTTTGATTCAGGTAATCCATCCCGGAAGGCCCCAGGGTAAGAAACGTGAGGATCAGGAAAATCAATCCGCCCAGGAGCAGATTCCACCGGCGTTTCTTCAGCGGGAGGAACTTTGATAACCCCGGAGTAGGTTGATGGTCAGTGCTTGGCGCCAGCCAGACAGCGCGATCCAGGACCAGCAGCGTGGTTTCGGCCTCAGTGGTGATGGTGATTGAGCTGGGTTCTCCGTGAAGGAGCATTTCAGACCCAAAGGTCTGGCCCTCGCTGAGGATCCGAGGTTGATGATGAGAATTTTCTACGATTACGCGTCCGCTTTCAATAATCCCCAAATAGTCCCCCGGAGATCCCTTACGGATGATTTCAGTGGCAGGAGCGTATTTAACCCTTTTCAGGTTTTCACTCAGGTATCGACGCCTTTTTGGGGGCAGTGCCTGAAAAAGGTCAGTGTTTACTCGCTTCGGATCTAAAATCCATTCATCCATATTCACAGGACTCATTCAAGTATCTTAAAACATTTTACCCTTCAATCGAGTTGTGACCAATAGCTCCCCAACCTCCAAACTTGTTAGGTATTTCTTTTCTTGTTATTGTTGATCTGTTTTAGAAAGACAAAATGGGAAATCTGGCTTTGAGGGGGTACAGCTCTTTCGGGCCATCAATTTATCTGATGAAGAGGATGAATTATGCCTGAGAGGATCACAAAATACGAGGGATTGCCCTGAAAAGATCCTGATCAAACTTTCCGATTTCACCTGGCCCCAGGGCTCGTAGGGCGCTTTCAGCTTCTTGAGCGTCCAGGCGGAACTGCACCAGATTCACACCCAGTATCGTATCCGGCAATTGAAATAAGTTTTGCTGACCGCGGCGGAACATTTTTATGGCCCCCCGATAGTTCCCCCGCTTGATTTGATAATAGGCAATCCCGATTTGAAGGATTCCCTGGTAGAGATCCCTCTCGGGCTGAAGGGAACTCATCCAGGCCAATTCCAGGTATTCATGGGCTTTGTAATATTGGCCCTTATTGAAATACCGGATGCCGATCTCAGCTTGCGGGTGGAGGCTTTTTGATCGCTGGTCAGGAGTCAACGGTGAAATCACTGGTGAAGGTCAGACCAGGTTTCAAGGTCGCCAGGACAGAGCAGTATTTTTCTTCAGAAAGCTTCATTGCCCGCTCCACCTTCGCTGGATCCACATCCCCGCTCACCCGGTACGAAAAATGCAGGGAAATATACTGATAGGGTGGTTCCTGGCTCTGCTCAGCGGAAACATCTACCTTGAGATCTTCCAGGGGTTCTTTGCCCTTCTCAAGGATCTGGACAACATCATACGCTGAACAGGAAGCGGCCGCTAGCAATAGCATATCCGATGGATTAATCCCCTGGCCTTCAGGATCATCTTCTCGGAGGTAGCCGATGGCAGTCGAGTTCCCCAAATGATCTGTTCCGATGAACATCCGCGAACGCAGCCACTCCAGCTTAACATGTTTGGTTTGAGTTTCCATACGATCTTTCCTTGTTTCTCAGTTCTGAATTATTTTCTCATTATACAATGCCGGCATTCTGGCCAGATAAGAAATCTGTATAAAACCTTTCAAGTAAGCAGGTTGATTTTTTTGTCCCACACGCCAAGCGATACGGTATACTCTCCATAAGAAAAGGGAACCTCGACTGATGAATTTTGAAAAACACCGGGAGGAATGGCAGGAGAACACCCTCAAATCCGCTCTGGAATCCCGTCCGGAAAGAAAAGGGGAGTTTAAAACCAGCTCAGCAATCCCGCTGCCCCGGGTGGTCTTCCCCCGGGAGAAGTTTGATGATCACGAGGCACTTGGGTTTCCAGGGGACCTGCCTTTTACTCGCGGCATCCATCCAAGCATGTACCGCAGCCGTCTCTGGACGATGCGCCAGTATGCTGGCTTTGGCAGCGCCGAGGAAACCAACCGCCGATTTCGATTTTTACTGGAACAGGGCCAGACAGGACTCTCGGTCGCCTTTGATCTGCCAACTCAGATCGGATATGACGCTGACCATCCCCTGGCCGATGGTGAAGTTGGAAGAGTGGGGGTTTCGGTTTCTTCCCTTCCGGATATGGAAGCGCTCTTTGCGGGGATCCCCCTGGACCGGGTTTCTACCAGCATGACTATAAATGCCCCAGCTGCCGTGCTGCTGGCCATGTATGTCGCTGTGGCTCGAAAACAGAATGTACCCGTCAAGGAACTGCGGGGCACTGTGCAAAACGACATCTTGAAGGAGTATGTGGCCCGGGGGACCTATATCTTTCCCCCTCGTCCCTCCATGCGGTTGGTGACAGATCTCTTCGAATTCTGTCAGCGTGAGATCCCACGCTGGTATACAATCAGCATCTCCGGCTACCATATCCGTGAGGCTGGGGCGACTGCAGTCCAGGAGCTGGCCTTCACATTAGCCAATGGAATCGAATATGTCCGGGCAGCCAAACAGGCGGGTCTGGATGTGGATAATTTCAGCCGACGATTGTCCTTTTTTTTCAATGCCCACAACGATTTTTTGGAGGAGGTAGCCAAATTCCGCGCCGCGCGCCGACTGTGGTCCTCCCTGATGAACGAACGGTTTGGGGTGACAAATCCTGATGCGCGAAAACTCCGTTTTCACACCCAGACCGCTGGATCCACATTGACCGCTCAGCAACCTCATAACAACATCGTCCGGGTAGCCTTTCAGGCTTTGGCAGCTGTGCTGGGGGGCGCGCAGTCCCTGCACACAAACAGTATGGATGAAGCGCTCAGCTTACCCACCGAAGACGCGGTCCGCATCGCGCTGCGGACTCAGCAGGTTCTGGCAGAGGAAACAGGCGCAGCCAATTCTGTGGATCCCCTGGGCGGCGCGTATCTGATCGAACACCTAACCGAGGAAATTGAATCCAGGGTACGGGCATATCTAGACAAAATTGATCGGCGGGGGGGTGCTCTGGCAGCCGTGGAAAGCGGATATATTGACTCTGAAATCCAGGAGGCTGCATACCGGTACCAGCGGGAAGTTGAAAAAGGAGATCAAATCCTGGTTGGCGTGAACGCGTATCAAATGGAGGAGGACATTCGTCCAGAACTGCAGCGAATGGATCGTTCGTTTGCAGCCAGGCAGCAAAATCGATTGAAAAAGCTTCGGGATCAGCGGAACCAAAAGACGGTGGACAGGATGTTGAAGAACCTCCAAGTAAAAGCGGAGGGAACAGAAAACCTGATGCCCTGCCTGATAGAATGCGTGGAAGCAAATGCTACCCTGGGGGAAATTGTCAGTGCACTAAAGCAGATTTGGGGAGAATATCTTCCGGGACGCTAATTGGAATCCTTAATGATGATCAACAAGCCTGACCGTCAAGCGATGAGGGATTATCTACTACCGGGATTGATCCTGGCATCCGTGCTCTGGTCGCTGATTGTTCTCTGGCCTCATCTGATTGATAAATACCGTGTTGCTGTTGATGTCCAGAATCATTATTGGATGGCGCTGTTTCAAAATCCATCCTTGTTTTCCAGGGATCCGCTGCTGTTAACTGAAAGATTGATCCCGATTACAATGGGGGGCTTTGACCTAATTTTATATCCGCGCAGTCTGGGATACGGCTTGCTTATCTGGGCAGGCAGTTTCTTGATCGATCCCCTCTGGATGGTTAATTTTCTCTGGCTGCTGCTGCTGCCCGTGTCGGTTTTTTTCCTGTACAGGTATGGGGAATTCCTTAAGAATCGGTACCATGGGATCTATCTGGTGATCATCTTTGTGCTGTACACGCTTGCCTCTCCGGATTCACTATCACTGGCGAGCGGTCTGCAGCGGGCGTTCCAGCTGCCGTTGATCATCGGTTTTCTCTACTGCCAGCTCAGGAAAAAACCCTGGCAGGCATCCGTGGTGGTGATCCTGTCAGCGTTGTTTTATTTTCCTGTGCTGCCGGTATTGTTGATCACCTACCTGCTGTCCGTTTCATTTTCCGGAAAGGAACACGGCTTGGTGAGAAAAATAAGGGCCCTTCCTGTCAAGGTCATCTTTCCTTTTGTGTTGTTTTCTGTCTTGTCTGCTGGCCTGGCATTCTGGGCCATAACCTCCTCAAGTGGTGCTGCGGCCCCTGGTGGATCCATCCCCCTTGCACCGGATGGATTTCTTCTGCATGATCCCAGGCATCAAGCCGGGGGAGTCGCCCCGATCTATCTCCATTTTCCATGGATCGGACGGGCAGGGATCTTTGAAAGCTATCCTGAGGCTGTGATCATCCTGGTAATGCTGATCAGCAGCGGGGTTGTGTATTTCAGCCTGCCCAGGCGTGCAAGGACACCGATCCCCGATGACCTTTGGATGCTCAGTCTGGCCGGACTTGTGATGTTTCTCCTGGCAAATTTGAGCTTATTTTTAGTGTCAACCAATCTCTTCTACATGCCCTCAAGGTACCTGAGATGCCCGCTCTTTCTGATTGCTGTATTTGCCATGGCACTTAATGCGGATGATTTCCTGCAGGTGACAAAAAAGTGGCTGGCATCAGCGAAATTGCTCCAGATCTACCTGTGGTGTATTGGGCTGTTTGGGTTGACTGTTTTGATCACCATGGTTGTTTTTGGATTCACAGTTGAATCGATCGGCTGGAGCCTGCTGATCACCTGGGGTGTGGTGCTCACAGGGGGTGTCCTTTTTTGGGTCTCTGGCCGGAAAAGTCTCTTTGGTCCCGGGTTTGACCAGACAAACAGCTCAATCGCTAAAAAGGGATTATGGGGGATCGGGGGAACTTTAATTTTTATCGCGGTAGTGTTTTACAGCCGCTTGGTAGGATACGGCACCATCAACCCCAGCCAAGCAGAAAGGGAGCTCTATGCGTATCTAGAAACCCTGCCTGAGGACATCATCCTGGCAGGATCCCCCGAAGAGCTTACTGAAATTCCCCTCTTTGCAAAGCGAGCTGTGTTAATCAGAGATTTGCGGCCCGGCCGCAGTACCCCTGTTCTGGAGAATTTTCAAGCATATTACGCTGATGAACCGGGGGTTGTCGCAGCATTTTGCAAAAGGTATCAGGTTGATTATCTCCTCATCAATCAAAACGATTTTTCAAAAGAATATCTTGCCTCCAGGGATTATTTCTACCAACCATACAATGCAAAGATCCTCTCCTACCTCGAGGATAAGCAAGATTTCCTGCTCCCCTCAGCAGAGAGCGTTTTTGCCAGCGGCCCTCTCCGATTGATCCCCTGCTCTGGGGAGGTTCTAAAGGATTGAATCTGACCTGGCCGGATCCTGCCCAGCCTGCTCAAGAGTTGGGTTATGATATTATTTCAAGGGATGATGGTGGATCATGAGTGAACCTTACCGGATTGACCACATTGCCGTAGTGGTGGAGAGCCTGGAGGATGCACTTACCTTCTGGCGGGATCAGTTAGGATTGCAGTTGACCCATATCGATACCGTGGATGGTATGCAGGTCCGGATTGCTTTCCTGCCCTTGGGTGACAGCAAACTTGAACTGGTGCAGCCACTGGACGGAAACTCTGGTGTTGCCAGGTTTTTACGGGAGCGAGGCCCCGGGCTGCATCACATTTGCATTGAGGTGGAGAACCTCCCAGGAAAACTAGCTAATCTGAAAAAGCTTGGGGTGCAGCTGATTGATGAGGAGCCGGTAGTTATGGAGAATGGACGTCAGCTGGCATTTGTGCATCCTCAATCAGGTTCGGGGGTGCTGATTGAACTCTACCAGTCAGAAAAAGATCATGATTGATCGGATCCGGAAATTCCCGCTTCAAGGGTGGGTTGGGATTGGATTGATTGCTGTTTTCTGGCCTGTCAATTGGCTGGGAAGTGGTCCCCGCAGTCATTGGGCGTTTTTCCCGCTCTGGTTGGGATACTGCTTGCTGGTAGATGGTCTTGTGTTTCTTCGAAAAAACAGTTCTCTGCTGCGCAGGGATGGAAAAAAATACCTCAGCTTGTTTTTGCTATCCATCCCCCTCTGGTGGCTCTTTGAAGCCCTTAACCTCCGTCTGGAAAATTGGATTTATCTTGGAAAAGATCATTTATCTCCTCTTGCCTATGGTTTCCTGGCAAGCCTGAGCTTCTCGACGGTGATCCCGGCTGTGTTAGGGAGTGCGGAATTGATTGGCAGCTTCCCTTTCCTGGCGCAATTGGATGATTGGGTCCGCTGGAATCCTGGCAGGGGGCTGGAGATCGTGGTTTTCATCACTGGCTGGATAGGGATTGCGGTGTTGTTGATCTGGCCGAGGATCTTTTTTCCGCTGGTGTGGTTGTCTCTATATTTCATCATCGAACCGGTCAATCGCTGGGTCGGAAATCGAACAATTCTGGACTGGACCCGCTCCGGGGATTGGCGTATTCTTGGGGCGTTATTCCTGGGGGTCTGGCTTACGGCCTTTTTCTGGGAGTTTTGGAACTTCTGGTCCTATCCAAAATGGATTTATCATATTGCCTATCTGAATTTTGGCCGGATCTTTGAGATGCCGGTGTTTGGGTATTTTGGATACCTGCCATTTTCCTTGGAAATCTATGCGTTTTCCCAGTTTTCATTTGGGCTTCTGGGCTGGAGTGATTACTTTGATTTTCTCCCTGAATAATCGCCATCCCAGGTGAGATCCCCTCCCATTTTCCTGAAATTTCAGGTC
Source organism: uncultured Anaerolineales bacterium (assembly GCA_964621835.1). Lineage (GTDB taxonomy): Bacteria > Chloroflexota > Anaerolineae > Anaerolineales > UBA11858 > B10-G9. The sequence continues at coordinate 18,119 of CAZUMA010000012.1, forward strand.
ACTCTCATTAATAAAATATCGGATCCCCATCACGCTCCCTCATACTCCTTTCTGGCAGAAGAAGCCATCCGAGAATTCAATCAATAAGCTGGGATTTTCTTTCCATGGGTGGTTGCTGACTGAAGGGAAAGCATAAATGCTGATGTTTCTCAACCGTGCTGCCAGCAAGCTTTGAAAAGATGGTCTGCAGATCTCCCCCCGGGGCAAAGGGTCACGACCGGCTGCCACGATTGTGGAGACCGCGGAGGAGGGGATTTTGACCTCATCCTATTGACTTACACCGGTCGCGGTGGGTTGCCCCGTAAATAATTCGAAGCAATCCCGGGGAGGTTTTTGACCCTTTTTTATTAAATGCTAGCCTTGTAGATAGGTGCGGAGTTCTTCGGTCAGCGGAGGAAGGAATGCATAGAGATCTTCTACCACTCCAAAACGGGCAAAGTTGAAGATCGGTGCCTCGGGGTCTTTGTTGATCGCCACAATGACTTGGCTGTTGCGCATACCAGCCAGGTGTTGAATTGCACCGGATAATCCGCAGGCGATGTATAAATCTGGTGAGACCACTTTCCCGGTTTGCCCAACTTGATGATCATAGGCGATATAGCCAGCATCCACTGCTGCCCGGCTGGCTCCAACAGCAGCGTTCAGGACTTCTGCCAGGTTTTCAATCAGGTCAAAACCTTGCTCTGCTTTCCAGATTTCTGCAGACTCATCATCCAGCTCGGCTGGGGGGGTCAGGTCGGGATTATTCGCAGTCCCCCGGCCTCCTGAGACAATGATCGATGCTTCCATGAGACTTACACCGGACTCTTTGTCTTGGATGGACAACACCGTGCTGTGATAATTTCCCTCGTCCAGAGCAACTTCCAGTTCCTGAATCTCTCCGGACCGGTTGGTGTCGGGTTCCGGACGTGAAAATGCCCTTGTCCGCAGGGTAGCGATTTCAGGCCTGGTATCGCATATTAAGGTGGCCATCAGCTTTCCAGCATAGATGGGTCGGGTGGTTTTCAGCTGATCCCCGTCCCAGTCCAGTTGGGTTACATCCACCATTACCCCGGTATCCAGGTCGACAGCGGCCATTCCCGCCAATGTTCTGCCCCGGGTGGTGGTGGGAAAAAGAATTATGTCCGGTTGATAGGACTCAGCGGCTGATCTGACTGCATCCGCAAACGGCTCAGGACGGAAATCCGCTAGCAGCTTGTGTTCAACTGTCAGCACCCGGTCAGCGCCAAAATGGATCGCCTGATCTGCCAGGGCGCGTGGATCTGTGCCTACAATCAAGGCGCTGGCTTCCCCATCTGTATCTCTGGCAATGGCGGAGGCTGCCCCCAGGACTTCCCAGGAGGATCGCTGGACATCCCCTTGATGATGGTCGATATACGCGAGAATTTTTTTTGTCATCAGAGCACCTTTTCTTCAATCAGCTTTGCAACCAGTGTTTTCGCTTTCTCCTGCGGGCTTTCGCCCTTAATCATCTCCGTGGTAATTTCCCGCTCTGGAGGTTCTGCGACCGAAGGCCAGGAGACTGCGGAGACCGGGATATCCAACCCGAGGTCGCTAAGGCTCCAGATTGGGAAAGAAGCCCGGGATGCTTTGCGGATTCCCATGAAAGAGGGGTAGCGAGGTTCCCCATAATCCTTGGTGATGCTGATCACGGCTGGAAGCTGACTTTCCACAATTTGATTTCCTTCTTCCATGGCCCGTTCGATGACAATTTTCCCTTCACCCGGCGCAACCTTCTTGAAACGGGAGACGAGCGTGAGAGACGGCCATCCCAGCCGGCGGGCGACCTGTCCAGGCAGCAAACCGGTCTCTGTATCAACGGATTGTTGTCCGAAGAACACCAGGTCCGCCCCACCAATTTTTCCAATCGCTGCGGCAAGGACCCGGGATGCCGCCACGTTATCAATCCCTTTGATGGCAGGGTCTGAAACCATCACCGCATCATCAGCGCCCATCGCCAAAGCGTGTTTGATGGCTTCTGTTTCCTCTTCTTTCCCCAGGCTGAGCGCTGTGACCTCCCCTTCCTGGTCAGATACCAGATCCAGGGCAGCTTCTACGGCGAATTCATCCCAGGGATTGATGATCAGGGAGGCATCTCCCCAGCTGATTTTCCCATCCTCAACTGTCATCGTGGCAGCTGTGTCCGGGACTTGTTTCACACAGACGATGATTTTCACTAGGACCCTCCTTATCTCGTTGTGGGTGGGCGAACCAAATTTTCCTTTAACAAGCAATTACGTCCAGGTTTCTGGATCATAGGCTGGACATTCTTTTCTTAAGGGTTTATCCCGGCGCAGTCCGAGGGCATAATCCGCCTGGATCAGGCGTTGAATTTCATTACTTCCTTCATAGATCATTGCCCCCTTGGCGTTGCGGAGATACCGCTCCACATTATATTCATCGCTGAATCCATATGCGCCGTGCAGCTGAACTGCTTCTGCAGCGGCCTGAAAACTGGCATCTGTTGCATACCATTTCGCCGATGAAGTTTCTCTGGTGTTGCGCTGTCCCTGGTTTTTCATCCATCCCGCCTGCAAATACAAGAGTCTGGCTGCTTGATAATCCAGGGACATCCGGGCAATTTTTGCTTTGATCAACTGCAGATCGCGAAGTTTCTTCCCGAAGGCTTCCCGCTCATTGGCATAGGCAATGCTTTCCTCCAGGCAGGCCCGGATTAATCCCACCGCCCCGGCTGCAACCGTGTATCGGCCGTTGTCGAAGCTTGACATGGTTACCTTGAATCCTTCTCCCTCTTCACCGATCATGTTTTTTGCGGGCACTCGAACATCCTGGAAATTGATCCATCCTGTGGAACCAGCCCGGACCCCTAATTTACCGTGGATATCCTCCCTGGAGATCCCGGGGGAGTGTAAATCCACCAGGAATGATGTCAACCCGCGATAAGATGGGGAGGCTTTTGGATCCGTTCTCACGGTCACAACAGCATAATCAGCTACCGTAGCCAGGGAAATCCACATTTTTTCCCCATTAAGAATGTAGCTGTCTCCATCTTTTTTGCCGCTGGCCTGGACATTGGCAAAATCTGAACCAGCATCCGGTTCGGAGAATGCACCGCAGCCAATTTTCTCCCCTTTTGCCAGCGGGACTAAATACTCTCTCTTCTGCTCTTCTGTCCCCCACTGCAGGAGTGTCAGGGCGGCCAAACCCGCATGAACGGACATCACAACCCGCAGGGTGGTGTCCACGGCCTCCAATTCCTCACAGGCCAGTCCCAGTGAGATATAATCCATCCCCTGCCCGCCATACTTCACCGGGATGTTGATACCCAGGATCCCTAATTCCGCCATGCGGGGAAGCACTTCCGGGTCCATTTTTTCTTTTCGGTCCTGTTCTTTGATGCTGGGAGCAACTTCCCGCCTGGCAAAATCCCGCACCATCCGTTGAACCATTGTATGTTCTTCTGATAGTCCAAAATTCATCATTACGCCTCCTGTGAATGCGGTTGCGGTTTACAAGCTACCCCTGGCTGGGCGTTTCAAATCCAGGGGTTATGCAATATAATTTCCGGTATGAATGAAAAGTGGAAAATCATGATCGGCTTGGTGTGTCTGGTAGTGGCAGGATCGCTGCTGCGTTTTGCACCTGTCTCTAATAGTGTAACCGATAATTACCAGAAAGTGCAGGAGGCCCATACCATCGGGGATCAACGGACGAAGGCAGCTGCCATGATCAATCTGGGAAAGGAGCTGCCCTGGCGCGGGGAGCTTTTAGCTTCAGGGGGAAAGACAGCCTTTCTGGCAGGGGACCTGGAGCTGGCCCTTTCAGCATTCCAGGAGGCTGATCAGCGCAGCCTCTTATCCCCCCTGGACCGGCTGGTTTGGGGCGATGTCTTCCTGGCTTCCGGGATGCCCGCTGAAGCGGAGCGAACCTGGTTGGAGCTGACAGAAGTGAGCGCGGCCCATCAAAGATTGGCGGCTTTGTATGAGGACCGGGGAGATTTTTCAGCCGCGGTGGCGCAGTGGCAGGAATGGGAAAAGAAGTACACCGGCGAAATACCCGTGGAAATTCATTACCAGCTCGGTCGGCTGCTTTCCGCTGAGGATCCTCAAGAAGCCTTGCCTCATCTGCAGTCCGCAGCCGCTGCTTATCCTGAGGCAGCCATCCTGGCTGAAGCCCTCCAGGAGCATCAGGATGAGGAAATCGCTTATCTGTACATGGTCTCTGGACAGGCTCTCGGAAATTTGGGTCATTGGCGCTATGCTGTTGCCGCATTTGAGCAGGCAGTCCATCTGCGTCCGGACTACCTGGAAGCCTGGGCATATCTTGGCGAAGGCCTTCAACACCTGCCGGAACCTGAGTCTGACCCTCTGGAAGCACTCCAGCAAGCACAAAACCTGCAGGCGGATTCCCCGCTGGTGAACATGTTCCTCGGTCTGTACTGGCAGCGCAAAGGATCTCATATAACTGCTGTGGATTACTTCCAAAAAGCTGCTCTGGCCTGGCCTGACCAACCCGATGTGTATGTTGAAATTGGCCGCTCCCTGGCTGCCGTTGGTGAGCTGGATAAAGCGCTGGAAAATTACCAGAAAGCGGTTGATCTTGCCCCGGAAACCGGCTTGTATTACAGCCGATTGGCCGCTTTCTGTGCAGCCTACTCATATCAGGTCAAAGAGCTTGGACTTCCCTCGGCTCGAACCGCAATCCGTCTCTCCAGGGAAAATCCGGAGGTATTGACAGTCATGGGGGAGGTGCTGCTGAGCCTGCAGGATGAGCAAAATGCCTGGCAATTCTTCCACCGTGCGGTCGAAATCGATCCAACGTATGCCCCGGCCCATTTTCAACTGGCGATTTTATATGCCGCAAAGGGGGAGGATGATCATGCTGTATATCATGTTGAACGGGTTTTCGAGCGTTCTGACAATCCTGCTCTGACTGCCCGCGCTGAGCGGTTAAATGCGACATTAAGTCGTTGAGGCTGACCGCAAGGCTCTACCCTGGCTGTGCTAGAATGGTTTTTTTAGGTAGAGATCTTTTCTGGGCTGAGAAACGCAGGTTAGGTAGATCTGGCCCTCGATGATTATGAAACGATCCCGATTAGCTGTTTTGATGCTGTGCCTGGCCCTGAGTTTGGGTTGTGGCTTGTCAGAGCTTTCCAACTTTTTTGGGGCATATCCGACAGATAATCGCGCACTCCTCTTTCAGGATGGGTTTGAGGATCCCCGCAGCGGCTGGGACCGCGTAAGAACGGACTCCGGGATTACGGATTATGAGAACGGCCGGTACAGGATCGCTGTTGAGGAAAGCAATGCGGATTACTGGGCGAACCCGGGATTGCATTTTACTGATGTTGTTGTAGAGGTGGAGGCGACAAAAATCCGTGGGCCTGATGATAACGATTTTGGGATTCTCTGTCGTTACCAGGATATTGAAAATTTCTACTTCTTGATTATCAGCAGCGATGGCTATTACGGGGTGGGAAAGGTGGTCAATGGAAAGCAGTCCCTCCTGGAGCCTCCCCAAATGTACTTTTCTGAAGCGATTCTGATAGGAGATCAGGCAAACCGACTCCGCGCCGAGTGCAGTGGGTCCAGGTTGGCTTTATCTGTTAATGACCGGCTGATCGCCGAAGCAGAGGATGCTTCTTTTCAGGAGGGGGATGTGGGGTTGATTGTGGGATCTTTTGATGAACCTGGCGTAGAGATAGTCTTTGATAATTTTCTAGTCACTGTACCCTGAGCCGTGGGGTCAGGGAAGGAATTCTTGTTTTGTTGGTGGATGAACAATGAAGCTATATCTTGATATGATCGGCTGCCGGTTGAACCAGAGTGAACTGGAGGAGATGGCCAGACAGTTCACTGCTCTAGGACATCAGCTGACAGCGACCATGGAAGATGCGGATGCGGCGGTTGTGAACACCTGTACGGTCACCGTAGCTGCGGCAGCAGATTCCAGAAAACTTATCCGGCGCATCGCCCGCAGCGGAGTGAAGCAAATCGTGGTGACCGGATGCTGGGCAACGATGGAACCTGGCCAGGCAGCTGACCTGCCTGCTGTGGTGCAGGTTGTGCCCAACTCCGATAAAGATTTTCTTGTTTCCCAATTCTTATCCCAGCCCATTGGAAGCCCGGAAGAGGATCGCCGGGGAAAAAGGCGCGTTCCTGGATCCAGGATGCGGACCCGGGCTTTTATCAAAACCCAGGATGGCTGCAATCATCGTTGTGCTTTCTGCATTACGACCATTGCCCGCGGAATGTCTCGCAGTGTCAGGATGGACCGGATCATTGAACAAATTCGCGGGCTTGCTGCATCCGGTGTCAAGGAAGCAGTACTTACCGGCGTACAGCTGGGTTCCTGGGGACAGGACCTGCCCGGGTCCCTTGATCTGGCAGCTCTGGTGACTGAAATTCTCACCCGGACTGCCTTGCCCCGCCTGCGGCTGTCATCCATTGAACCCTGGGATGTCTCGCCACGCTTGATCTCTCTGCTGAGATCAAAAAGAGTGGCCCGCCATCTTCACCTCCCCTTGCAGTCCGGATCCGCTGAAACCTTGCGGCGGATGGGAAGGGCGATCTCCCCGGCAGGTTATCGAGACTTGATAACCAGGGTTCGCAGCGAGGTGCCGGAAATCGCCCTGACCACTGATATCATCGCTGGATTTCCTGGGGAAACAGAGGCCGAATTTCAGGAAAGCATTACCTTTCTCCAAGCGATGCAGTTTGCGGGGGGACATGTCTTTCCCTATTCGGCCCGGGAAAGAACTCCTGCAGCGGCTTTCCCGGACCCGGTGCCTCATCCAGTTCGAAAAGCGCGTGCCTCCCACATCCGGGAGATCCTGGCGGATTCAGCGGCATTGTACCGGAAGAAATTCCTGGGCCAGCTGCTCCCGGTTCTCTGGGAGGATGTACAGGAGTGCGAGAATGGATCCTGTACAGTCCGCGGATTATCAGATACCTACCTGCGGGTGGAAACTCAAACCTCCCCAGATGTCTGGAACACCATCACCCCCACGAAACTTGTCGCGCTGACACCGAAGGGGCTTCTCGGGGTAATTTATCATGATTTGCCTGTTGTCGAGTAAAGAAACCAGGAGGGAGGGTTCTCATGAAGGATTGTCTGTTCTGCAAGATTATCGATCAAGAAATACCGAGCGATACTGTCTATCAGGATGACCTGGTGACTGTCTTTAAGGATATAAATCCTGCTGCACCTGTTCACCTGCTGATTGTACCCAACCAGCACATATCCTCAGTGAACGATGTCAGTGAGGATGACAGGGTTGTCCTGGGGCACTTATTTACTACCGCCCGGAAGGTTGCATCCAGTGTGGGTATTCAAGAAACCGGTTTTCGCCTGATCGTCAATACAGGGCCGGATGCCCATCAGGAGGTGTTCCACATTCATATGCACTTGCTGGGAGGCGGAAAGATGAAGCATCCTATGGGATGAAGGGCAGAGAGGGTATAATTGAGATCATGAATATTAAGGAAAAACTACAACAATCACTAAAAGATGCCCTGAAAAGCGGTCAGGTGATGCGAAAGTCGACCCTCCGATTAGCCCTGGCTGAGATAAAGAATGCGGAGGTCAGGGAACAGCGCGACTTAAAAGACGCTGAAATGCTGGGAATCCTGCAAAAAGAGGTCAAAGCCCGGCAGGAAACCATTGAAGGAGCGCAGCAAGCTGGGCGGGAGGATTTAATCCAGAAAGCGGAGCAGGAGATTGAGATCCTGCATGAGTTTCTGCCTGAGCCGATGACCGAGGAAGAACTTCGTCAGATCGTCCGGGAGACAATTACCGAGGTTGGGGCTGCCTCCCTGGCGGAGATGGGCCAGGTGATGGGTGCCTTGATGCCAAAAATCCGCGGGAAAGCGGATGGGAAGGAAGCCAATCAACTGGTCCGGGAAGAACTGCAGGGTGGATAAGCTTTGGCCTTTGATCAACCCCCCGGGTTTGAGACAGATGAGTCCATGTCTTGTGGATGGTTGTGACTATGAGTGAAGACTCACAGAAGCCCTCCCTTATTCGATATCTGATCTTCACTGTGGTGCTAATTGCCTCCATGGCTGGGATTTGGTGGATGATTGATTGGTCCCTGACAGGGGCTTTGTCCACGGTCTCCGTTGAGGAAGGCAGCGTTGCAACCCAGGATGTGATGGCTCCTTATGCAGTGACCTATCAGAGCGAGGTGCTGACAGAAGAAAGGATGCAGGAGGCTGCCAACCAGGTGGCGCCGGTTTACACGAATCCGGATCCCTCCATCGCCAGGCGGCAGTTAAACCGCCTGAAAGATGCCCTGGCCTTTATTGATGTGGTCCGGAATGATCCATTTGCCACCCGGGAGGAAAAATTAAATGATCTGGCTGCCCTGGAGGGGATTTACCTTTCCCAGGATACAGCCATTCAGATTTTGGAAATCAGCGAAGTCCGCTGGCAAACGGTCAAACAGGAAGCGGTGGTGATCCTTGAACAGGTGATGAGATCCACCATCCGCGAAGTAGACCTGGAGGAAGCCCGTCAACGACTGCCGTCTTTGGTGAGCCTTTCCCTCTCCGAGGACCAGGTTAACCTGGTGGTTGATCTGGCCTCTGCATTTGTTGCGCCAAACAGCGTATACAGCGAGGAGTTGTCCCAGGAAGCCCGCCAGGAAGCGATGGATGCGGTCCCTCCTGTAACACGTTCTATTGCTGCCGGGGAAACCATTGTCAGACGGGGAGAAATCGTCGAAGAAGAGGATATTGAAGCCCTTCAAGAAATGGGATTGATGACCAGCTTTGCAGGATGGCAGAAGAAAGCTGGCGCATTTGCAGCCGTCGCAAACTCAGCGGTATTTATTCTCTTGTATTTTCGTGCCTACCCATCCTTGCTGAAAAAAACCAAGCGCTTGGTGCTTTTCTTCACCTTCTTTTTACTTTTTTTGGGAGTATCCCGGTATGTGAATCCCGGTAATCTGGTCATTCCTTACCTGTTCCCAATGGCAACATACCCCCTGATTGTGGCAGCCCTGATTGACCGGCGAACAGCGCTTTTCACCACTGTCCCCCTGGCGATTCTGGCAGCTTACGGGATGCCCAATGCGCTAGATCTGACCTTGTATTACAGCTTGGGGGGAATGATGGGCTTGCTGATGCTCCGCCGTCCGCAGCGCCTGTCAGCCTATGTGTCTGTAGGGGCGATTATTGCGGTGACCGAGGCTGTGGTTGTGGTGGCCTACCGGATCCTTGATCCAGCCACGGATCTGGCAGGGTTGGCCACTCTTGTGGGCGCTTCAGTCTTCAATGGCATTGCCTCGGCAGGGCTGGCTGTGCTTTTGGAGTACATTCTTGCCCCGCTGCTGGATCTCACGACCACCCTGCAGCTGGTGGAGTTATCCCGGCCGGATCATCCTCTCCTGCAGCGGTTTTTACGGGAGGTCCCGGGCACCTATCAGCATACCCTCCAGGTTGCAAATCTTGCCGAGCAGGCAGCGGAACGAATCCAGGCAAACAGTATGCTGGCGAGGGTGGGTGCCCTGTATCATGATATCGGTAAAATGAAAGAGCCTTCCTTTTTCATTGAAAACCAGGGCACCACCCGGATTGATACCCATGATGATATGGCACCTGAGACCAGCGCAGGGGTGATTATTGATCATGTTAATTACGGCTTGGAGCTTGCCAGAAAACACCGTCTACCGCGCAGGATCCGGAGTTTCATCCCCGAGCATCACGGCACCCTGGTAGCCCGGTACCAGTATTCCCAGGCAGTAGAAGCTGCCGGTGGGGATGAGAGCAAGGTTGATATCGATCAGTTCCGCTACCCCGGGCCGATCCCGCAGTCCGTGGAAACGGCTTTGGTGATGCTGGCGGATGGCTGTGAGGCTTATGTGCGTTCACAGACTCCCACAAATGAGCAGGAGCTGCGGTCCTTGATTGAGGAGATGGTAGAGAGCAGGGTCGAGGCGGGTCAATTAGATGAGACTGAGCTTACCCTTAAAGATCTGAAAACCATTATTGACTCTTTTACTGCGACGTTGAAAGGCACCTACCATGCTCGCGTAGATTACCCCGATGAGGAGCCGGAAAAATCCAAACCTCCGCTTCCTTCCGGGGAAGATGTCACCCTGGTTGAGAAGCGTCCTGATCTTCAGGAGCAGCGGTGATTTACCTGGAAATTGAGGAAAAATTCCAGCAGCATGTTTCTCCCCGGCTCATCCAAAAAGCCGCTCAAACCGCCCTCACAGCTGGAAGGATAGATCCGGCTGCTTCTCTGGCCATAATGATCACGGATGATCAGCACATGAAGCAGCTGAACTCTCGCTACCGCAAGGTTTCTCAAACCACCGATGTGCTGGCATTTCCTGCGGATTTTGAAGACCCAGACACCAACCTTCCCTACATGGGAGATGTGATTATCTCCTATCCGAGGGCAAAGACCCAGGCGGAGAGCTGCTCCCATTCAGTGGAGGCAGAACTGCAGCTGCTCACTGTTCACGGGGTATTGCATCTGCTTGGGTATGACCATCTTGATCCGGATCAGAAGACTGAGATGTGGCGGCTTCAGCAGGAAGTTTTATCCAGGCTGGGTGTTGATCTTCAAGATGAGGATTAGCAAACTTGGAAACGCAGAAATTCTGGAAAAAAATACCCCGGTCCATCCATCACGCAGCTGATGGGCTTGGCTACGTTTTGAAAACCCAGCAAAATGCCCGCGTTCATGGGGCAATGGCAGCTGGGGTCGTGATTGCAGGAGTTTTATTCAACATCAGCCGAGTGGAATGGCTGATTCTGATCCTGACCATCAACCTGGTATTTACAGCGGAAATTTTCAATACCGCCCTTGAATTCCTGGTCGATATCGTCAGTCCGGAAATTCGACCAGCAGCGAAAATCTGCAAAGACGTCAGTGCCGCAGGCGTTCTGATCGCGGCTGCAGGGTCTGTCCTGGTCGGGGCGATCATTTTTGGCCCCCGATTGTGGCGATTACTTCAAGAAATCATCATGGTTCTTTGTCGGTGAGGAAAAAGGAGTTTGAGATGCTGTCATTTCGTTTTGGAACGGTAGGTACCCCAAAAAACAAACCCTCCAGCCCCGGGGGGAGTGTGGGAGGGGTGCTGTACATCCGGGAGCTGGGGCTTTCTGCCATGGAATTAGGGTGGGTGCGCTCGGTGCGGGTGTCAGACTCGACCGCTGCGAAGATCAAAGATGCCTCCCAGGACGCAGATGTTGCCCTCAGCGTTCATGCGCCATACTACATCAATCTCAATGCGGATGAAGAGGAATGGCCGAAATCAAGAAAGCGCCTGATGGATGCAGCCCGGGCGGGATCCCTTTCCGGGGCGACGGATATTGTCTTTCATCCGGGTTCTTATTTTGATCACCCTCCTGGCGAGGTTTTGGAAAAGGTGATGCCGCGGCTTGAAGGGTGTGTCGAGGAACTCCGGGCGGAGGGAAATACCGTGGTTCTTCGGCCGGAAACAATGGGTAAGGGCGCCATGCTGGGCTCCCTGGAGGATACCCTGGAAATGAGTCAAATCGAGGGTGTTGAACCCTGCCTTGATTTTGCTCATCTGCATGCCCGCCCCGGCGATGGCTCCATGAACACGTATGAAGAATGGCTCCAGGTTTTGAAACGCTACGGGGAGGTTCTTGGAGAAGAAAGCCTCCAGCGGCTTCACTGTCATGTCTCGGGGATCGAATACACAGATAAAGGGGAGCAGAATCTCCTGACGATGGAGGAATCTGATTTCGATCTTTCTGCCCTCTTCCAGGCATTGGAGGAGCTTGATGCCGCGGGCCGATTGCTTTGCGAGAGTCCAACATTGGAAGAAGATGCCCTGATTATCAAATCTGCCTGGATGGAGTACAGTGGAGAGGATGATTAGATGAGAGTGCAGATCACTCCGATTATCTCATGAGAAAAAAAGCGTATTCATCCTTAAAGGATCTGCAGCAGGCGATGAAAGCCTGTAGTTTATGCCTGGAGGCCGGGTATGAAATCTACCCCCCCGCGGTCTTTTCAGGCAGTCAGCCTGCAGCGTTCATGACCATCGGGCAGGCGCCAGGAATCACGGAAATGGAGGTCGGCCGCCCTTTCAATGCCGGGAGCGGAACGCGTCTATTTGGCTGGCTGGAAAAAGCGGGGATTGAGGAGAAATGGTTTCGTAAAACGCAGTACATGACTTCGGTAACAAAGTGCTATCCTGGACGACAGTCCTCTGGAAGCGGTGACCGGGTTCCCACCCGAGCCGAACAGAAGCTCTGCCGTCCCTACCTGGATCAGGAAATTGAATACGTTGACCCCCAGGTGATCATCCCCATCGGCAGATTAGCAATCAACCTGTTTTTTCCCAGGAAGCTCAACCTCACCGAGATCATTGGGCGGGAAGTTGAACAGGATGGCCGCTGGATTGTTCCTCTGCCCCATTCATCCGGGGCCAGCCGCTGGCATCAAATCAAAGCAAACCGGGAGCTGATCAACAAGGCGATCAGCTTGATCAGGCTCCACCGGGAGCGGTTGTTTCCCGGGACTGAAAAGCAACCATAGCGAGGAAATTCCTTAAAGAAAAACAGGTCCTTCCCAGGGGGAGGGACCTGTTTTTTTGAGGGTGGGGCAAAGGGGGGTTATTATTCGCTGGATTGTTCCACGAAATTGATTCGAATTAAGTTGCGCTCACAGTCATCAAAGGTATCAAAAAAGATCTTTTCTGATAACGGCAGCGTTGGATCTGTCTGGGGGAGGAGCTGAATCCAAACTTCTCCCTCCGAGTCGACGGGTTGATCTCCCAGGTAGATCTCATACCCGCCCTCACCCACACCGCTTGCAACGCCTGAGAGCACAATTTGGGAAATCTCCGTCTCTCCCAGAGAGCCGCCAGCCTCCACGCTGATCAGATTCACCGGGTCCCCATCTTTATCAAATAGTTGGCCGATGACGCCGAACCAATCGCAGCCTTCCTCCGGTTTGTAATCATTGGCTGTGTACTCTGGACTGCCTTCCTGAACGATAAAGGAAGCCCCGGACTCCAAATCTGGGGAGGGAAGGGTATCCGGGTCAACAGTTTCAGTGGGGGGGATGGGGGTGGGTGTCCCTGTGGGGGTCTCTGTAGGGGTATCGGTAAAGGTCGGGGAGACTGTTGGTGTCCAGGTGGCCGGGAGGAGACCTTTTGGCGTCGGGGTCGGGGTATCTGTGAGTACCAGGATGGGAATGGTCGGGGGAGGAAATGGGTTGTAGCTGCTTCGAGGATTGATAAAGATTGTTGCGAAGAGGACTCCCACAAGTACCGTGGCAGCGACCAAACACCCGGAAAAAATGTTCAAGATTAACCCCGAACCTCTTCTTTGACCGGGTCGAGGTTCAGAGGAGCTGTCGGGAAAATCTTCCAGGTCTTCCAAATCGGCAAAATCTTCGAATGAGTCCGCCATAAGAAATCTCCTGATTAGTCTTTACTGCGGGAGGGTGATCTCTATTGTACTGAGCTTCCAGCGCCGATCTAACCACGCTTCCAAAGCTTGTTTTTGGAGCAGCTGCCGAACAGCAGGGTCCAGCGGTCGATTTTCCTGTTTGTCAACTACTTTAATAATATGATACCCGATTTCTGATTCAATGATTTCCGTAATCTCGCCTGATTCAAGCTCGAAGAGAATTTCATCCAGTTCGGGGATGGTCAGGTATCCGCGGGGAAACCACCCCAGATTCCCGCGTGTTTGGGGATCATACTGGGCTGCCAATTGTTCAAAATTTTTCCCGCTGCTGAGGGTGTCATACACCGATGCAGCCAGGTTTTGATCATAAAATAAGATTTGCTGGGCGAGAATTTGTTCTGCTTCCTGGGGAACATCCGCGATAACCTGATCGCGCATCCAGGCTGCTGCCAGTGATTTTTCCAGATTGGCCTGGAAGCTTTCCCGGGTATATCCATTTTCCGCTAACCAGTCCTCCAAGGAGAGGTCGCCCGTGCTTAACCTGTTCATCCGGTTTTGCAGTTCTTCCTGATCAACCTGGTAGCCCTCTGATTTCGCAGCCTGGGCTAATAATGTTTGGTGGATCAGATTTTGAATGATGATCTGAAAATCTTCATCATTGAGATCCCGCTGAACAGCAGCTTGATATCGGGCTGCCTCTTCCTGAAACGCTGCCATGGTAATGAGTTCTTCGTTGACGATGGCTGCTGTCGGAATCGGGGTCGGAGAAGGAGGGAACGGCGTCCGGGTGGGAGGAACCGGGGTTGGCGTTGCGGGGGAGATCCCTTCCCCAACGCTGCCGCAGGCTGGTAAAAAGAGGATCAAGAGCAGCGTAAGAAGATGTAGAGGGGAAAGGACTGCTCGGTATCTCATATGGCTAGATTATAAACGGTTCTTTTGGATCTGAGTATGGCATTCTGGTTTTCTCTGGAATTCAATGTATAATTTGTGTACCTATCTCAAGATTACCCTTGTCGGCTCAGGGTTTCACAGGAACCGGCTGCGGGAGAAAATTGCCCATGGTGGATCATCAACTGCTGCGTGCTGTCAAGGATGAATTGACTGAATTGAAACGGCAAAATCATTTGCTGCAAATGGAAAACGACCACCTTTGGGGGGTTGTTGAGGCTTTGAATAAGCTGCAGTGTGGATTGCAGGGGTATTACTCGACAGCGGATTTACTGGATCTGATGCACGGCATTCTTCAGCTATTACTCGATGCTGTCCGCTCAAAGAATGGCTCCATCATGCTCCTGGATGAGGAGAAAGATCAGCTGGTTTTTATCACCGTCATCGGGGAGCGGCAGGAGGAATTAACCGATTACCGGATCCCCGCGGATGCCGGGATAGCTGGATGGGTCAAAACACATCAAAAATCAACCCTGGTGGTCGATGTGCGAAAAGATTACCGCTGGCTTCCAGTAGTTGATCAGTCGGTTGGGTTTCATACCTGCTGTCTGATGGCGGCTCCGCTGCAGCTAGGTGGAAGGCTGATCGGGGTGATGGAAGTAGTGAACTCCCTTGTTGAGGACCATTTTAATGAAAAGGACCTGGCGCTTTTTGAGCTGATTGCCCGGATTTGCTCGTTTGTGATCGGCTGTACGGAAGAGGCTCTCCGGGATTCCCGGGCGCTGCTGGGCTTGAAAAATTTGAATTGAGTGCAACAGAGAAGTCGCAAAGAATTCTGAACAATAATTTAGTTATAGATTAAACATACTATTTATAGTTCGTAGTTGAATTTTAAAAATTATGTTATTCAAAAATAATAAAAATATCAAAAACATAATGGTATGTATCTTATATTCAGTAATATTCATTCTTGGTTTGACAATTCCATTTAGCGGTAAATTTACAATTGTAAAGGAAGTCTACAAAATTTTCATTTTCGGATTGTTGAACAAGAGCACCATTTATCTTATCATGGGCGTTTTTATTTCTCTCACAATTATATTATTTTACATTTTGTCCTCCTCATCATTGTTTCTAATAGTTGATAAAAAAAAAGGAAAATAGTAAATTTTTTAGGATACATTTTGGTTATTCCTGTAATTTTGTATCCAATGTTTCTTGCTTTGTATAGTGGTATATATGGCCTAAAAGTTGGCCATTTTTTATTTGGTATTTCTGTAATCTTTGGTTTAAAAATTAATTATCTTGCTGACCGGCAACCCAGATATCAATCCAACAAAACGAACTTATTATTTACCGTATCATTAATTTTGATGATCCTGATAGACTTATATTTTATTGTTGGAAAAAGAAATAAACCAATTTTACTTGTTGATGTAAGAATTCCTTATGAATTATTGAGTATGGAAATAAATAACGGTAACTTAAAAACATATGATATTTTTATTAGTGACGGGAAAATAAAAAATATTAGCGTTCATGGAGACGTATCGAATTTAGGCGTACCCCAATATGATTTAGAAGGGCGTATAGTCGTACCTGGCTTTTTGAATGCACATGTTCACAATTCAATGGATCCAAGAGTATTACGAAAATGGTTGAGCGGGGGGGTAACATCAATTTGTGATCAAGGAACAACTTTATACACTCCCTTTTTCTTAACACAAGATGCTTTTTGGGGAAGTAATTCTGTACCAAACCTATCATTTTCAGGACCAATAATAACTAGTAAAGATGGATATCCTGTTATTCCCTATGGATTTAAATCTGTTGAGATAACAAAAAAATCAAATATAAAAAAAATCATTAATTATCTGCGCTTATTGGGGGTGGATCGTATCAAGATCGCATATGATTCAAAATATGGAGAAACCTTATCAAATGAGAGTATGGTTTCGATTATAAAAGGAGCCCATGATAATAATTTAACTGTGATTGCCCATGTGACACAGGTTAAAGACTTGGAAAAAGTTGTAGATTTAGGAGTTGACGGAATAGCTCATATGGTGGGAGAAAAGGTATCAATTGATTTATTAAACAAGATGGCAACCAATTCAATATATTGGATTCCAACACTAGAGGTTATGGATTTAACAGGTGGTTTGGGTCATGCAAATGAGAACATACTATTGTACAAAGATCTTGGTGGAATAATTTTATTTGGCAATGATGCTGGTTTCATAGAAGGCGCACAAATAGGTTTTCCTCAGCATGAGTTGAAGAATCTATTTGATACGGGATTGGCAGAAGCTCAAATTGCGGAAACAATAATTACATCAAAAGAGAATTATTGTGGCTCTATTGGGAAATCCAATGAAATACAAAAGGATGAGGTTGCGGATTTGGTGGTAATAGATTCAAAAAAACTGGATAATATTAATTCATTGAGTAATGTCTATATGGTGATACATCACGGCCGCGTGATTATCAATAATTCGACAAACTCCCCGACGTACTTTAGGTAAATTAGAACAAAAGTAACTTCTGTGGGGGAAACTATCACGGAAGAATCGCTATTGTAATTCCCATAAATTGCATATTGTTCCAATGTGACTTATGTCAGTCTTGAGTTTGATAGTAATAATGTTATAATAACAATACATTAGAATGATATAAACAATAGATTTTTGTTTCGGGTCAATTAAAGGCATAGCTCAAAACAAAGGAGGGAAAATATCATAAATTATGAGATGGACTACAGATAATAAGAAATATCAAAAATCTTGAAAATGGAGGAGAATTGTGAATAAGATCTCAAAATTTCTTGTTTTAACAGTGATGGTTGTGCTAGTATTGTCTGCTTGTCAAACCGCAGAAACGACTGAGCAACCATTAATGCCAACGCCAGAATTCACTGAGGGAATTCCATCAGAAGAAGAGACGGCAGAGCCAGAAGAGGTAACTTCTGATGTGATTCAACCGCCAACGTTTGAGGGGCAGGGAGTTGTTGCATTTTCAAATGCATCCATGGAGAATGAGGCAAGAATTCAAATTCAGCGTGACATGGAACGCATGGTCAAGGAAGCGGGATTTGAGTTTATCTGGGCAAATGCTGCGGGTGATCCCGCAAAACAATTGGCAGATGTTGAAGACTTGCTTGCAAAAAATCCTATCCTTTTGATTTTGGCACCGGTTGAATCTGAACCGCTAGCCACAGTTCCAGATAAATGTATGAAAGCGGGTGTTCCATTGATGGTTATCGACCGGAGTATTCCTGGAACACCGGGAACGGGAGCATATTTAGCATTGCTTACCAATGACTTCAAGAAAGCTGGTAAGGATCTTTTTGTTGATTTAGTTGAGACGATTGAGGAAGAAAAGGGAGAAAGAACAGCAAATATCATTCACATTACAGGACAAAGTGGTTCTTCACCGGCTCAAGATATTCAGAAAGGAATCGATGAAGTACTAGCAGAAAATCCTGGAATCAATATTGTTGCAACCTGCGATGGGTTGTGGCAAGGAGAACCATCACGGAAATGTGCAGAAGACCTTCTCCAAAGATTCCCGGCTGGCGAAATTGATGCAATTTATGCTGATTCTGACACGGAAGGACTTGGTGTTCTGGAAGCAGTCAGAGCTGCAGAGCGAGACGAGTTAATCGGTTGGATCTGGGGTCGAGATGGATCAAAACCGTGGTTGGAAGAAATGTTGAAAGGGAATGTTGGCTCAACTTCACAAGTCATCCTTTTTTATGGAGACTTGGCGATGGAACTTTTTACTCAATGGTTAGAGGATGGTGAGCCGATTGAACCAGCGGTTTATTCAGCATCTGGAGAATTTTTCCATACGCATGATCAAGAAGGTATCGATCGTGTGAAAGAGCGAATTGAAGAATTAGATGCATTAGGCATTGGCTGTTGTTATGGGAGATGAGATCAGGTAATCATGCACATATGTAAATCCTGACTGTTCAATGAAAAGGTGAGATCATAATCTATCATACAAACGAATTTGATCTCACCTTATCATTTTTAAAATATATAATGACATTCGATGGAAAGGAATCATGGCCTAAATGGACGAAAATAATAGCTTGGTCAGACTTGTTGGTATACAAAAATCATACCCAGGAGTAAAGGCCCTTGTTGATGTTAGCTTTGATCTAAAACCTGGTGAAGTGCACTGCCTGGTTGGAGAGAATGGTGCTGGGAAAAGCACACTTATGAAAATATTGTCAGGGGCTGAGCAACCCGATAGAGGAAATATTCGAATTGGGGAAAAGACATTTAGTAAGTTAACACCGATTGAAGGGTTCTCATTGGGTATATCTACAATTTATCAAGAGATTGATTTAGTTGATACCATCTCTGTTGGATTGAACATATTCCTTGGACATGAACCTCGCAACCGACTGGGATTTGTTAATCGTAAGGAAATATATAATCGGTCACGGCAGCTAATTCAGGAACTTGGCATTGATATTGACCCCGATACGGTCACAAGTTCCCTTGGTCCTGCAAATAAACAGTATATTCAAATTGTAAAAGCTTTATCACGAAATAGCAAAATACTAATAATGGACGAGCCAGGGGCCACATTGAATGATCAAGAGCTTGAGAAATTATTCAGAATTGTGGACAAATTGAAAGACAACAATATTGGAATTATTTACATCTCTCACAGATTAAATGAAGTAAAAAGGATCGGAGATAGAGTAACAATTATTCGCCAAGGTGAAACAGTATCAACTCACAACATTGATGAAATAACCATTCCAATAATGATCCGAAAGATGGTTGGTCGGGAACTTGTAGATCATTATAGTAAAGAGATAGCAACAGCTGGGGAAGTTGTGCTTAAAGGTGAGAATTTATACTCAGAGAATTGCTTTCAAGATGTGAGTTTTATTTTGCATCGAGGGGAGATTCTCGGTTTAGCTGGTTTGGTTGGAGCAGGACGAACAGAATTGTTATGTTCATTGTATGGTTCTTTGAAACTAGCAAAAGGAAAGTTATACCTGGATGGTGAGTTTATACAAAACAACAATCCAAAAGATGCGATAAACCTCGGAATAGGAATGGTTCCTGAAGATAGACGGGAAGAA
This sequence comes from uncultured Anaerolineales bacterium, assembly GCA_964621835.1. Lineage (GTDB taxonomy): Bacteria > Chloroflexota > Anaerolineae > Anaerolineales > UBA11858 > B10-G9. Next base: position 37,475 of record CAZUMA010000012.1, read on the forward strand.
GGATTGATACTTAGTCGAGCGGTTGATGAAAATATAACCCTTCCAATCTTAAAGAGATTTTCGAAACTTTCATTCCTTAAGAAAAATGAGATCAGAAAGATATCTAAAAAGTATGTCGATGAATTGAATATTGTTACACCTTCAATTAATCAAATCGTTGAATATCTTTCAGGGGGTAATCAGCAAAAAGTAGTTCTTTCTAAATGGCTTGCAACTGGGGTATCAATTCTTTTATTAGATGAGCCCACCAGAGGTGTTGATGTTGGCGCTCGATATGAGATCTACCAATTGATAAACGAGTTAACTAAGCAGGGTGTAAGTGTAATTCTCGCATCATCCGAATTACCAGAAATATTAGGTATGTGCGACAGGATTCTTGTGATGGCGAAGGGAAAAATTACAAAGGAATTTGTAAACGATGGGAACATAACTCAAGAACAAATAATGGAGTATGCAGTATAAAAATCCTCTTTATTGATTGGATAGTTCAAAATCAAAAATGTTATGAGCTTGTTTATATAAAGGTAAAGAATGATGAATTTTTATAATCAATTCAAGAACGAAATCAAAAAATATGATGTTTGGTTGTTTTTACTTTTTATGATTGTCTCCGGTTCAATAATTACTCCATTATTCTCAGATCCAGTAAATATTGAAAATTTACTTAGGCAGGCAACGATTATTGGAATTATGACGATTGGACAATTTCTTGTCTTGATAACAGCTGGTTTTGATCTCTCAGTCGGTTCAGTTTTAGCATTGAGCTCAATTATCACAGCACGCTTTACAAGTGATAACACTTACACCGGTTTAGCTTACGCCCTACTTGCGAGTTCACTAGTTGGTTTCTTCAATGGATATGTAATTGTTAAATGGAAGATTTCACCATTCATTGTTACTATCGCAACAATGGGTATCGCTCGGGGACTGGCATATATGGTTGGAGAGGCAGCAATCCTTCTAGATAATGATCTTATTCTCAACCTTGATCAAATAACGATCGGATTTATACCTTTTCCCTCGGTAATATGGTTGGTTATTATTCTACTAATGTATATATTTGTTAGAATTTTTCCTCTTGGAATTCACATGTATGCAGTGGGTGGTAGAGAAACAACTGCGCGGCTTGCTGGCGTTCGAGTTGATCGAGTTAAATATACTGTATACACAATTTCAGGTTTCTTAGCAGGGGTTGCAGGTATTCTTTTTGTTTCAAGAACGGGTACTGGAATGCCTCATATTGGTGGTGGGTGGGAATTGGACACAATTGCTTCAGCAGTCATTGGTGGAACAAATATGTTTGGGGGAGAAGGGAACCTTTTCAAAGCCATGGCCGGTGTAATCATCTACATGATGATTAGAAATTTGATGAATCTCGTTGGGTTAGATCCTTTTGTACAGGATATGATGAAAGGCGTTGTGATCCTGGTTGCGGTTGCATGGAGAGTGACCCAATCAAGAAACAATTGAATAATAAATAAGGAAAACAATGATGAAAAAACTGCAGTCAGCAGCTAACTTAATATTAAATACAATAACCAATAATTCAATGCTTGTGATATTGATATTACTGCTTTCAGTAGGGGCAATTATCTCAAATGGTGTGTCAATCAAAATGAGTAACATAATTAGTGTAATGATGCAAGTTTCCATCACCGCCGTAGTAGCAATAGGCCAGGCAGTAGCAATGATTTCTGGTGGAATTGATCTAACAGTTGGAAGCTCAGTGATCCTTTCCGCCATAATTTTAGGAAGCGCAACAACTTCCCAGTATACAAGCATTATTCCTCATATTGGAATTTTTCCAGGAATCCTGCTGGCACTTGTTGTGGCCCTTTTTATTGGAATCTTAAATGGATTAATAATTTCCATATCAAAAATACCTCCATTTATTGTGACGCTCGCGATGATGCTTATTGTTACAGGAGCTACATTCTTTACAACGCGTGGAATACCTGTTTATGACATGTCACCATGGTTTCTTGAATTTGGACGGATGAGATTGTTTTCGATCCCTTACCCGATCATATTATTTTTACTGTTATTGTTAGTTACACATATTCTTGTTTCTAAAACCATGTTTGGCCAATTAATTTATTCAATTGGTGGAAGTGAAAAAGCGGCCTATCTATCAGGAGTGGAAGTTGCGAAGGTAAAAATAATTGTATATGCCTTTAGTAGTGTTATGGCAATGATTGGTGGATTTTTATTCATTGTGCGGACACATATGATAATTCCATCTGCAACTGCTGGGGCAGAATATTTAATGGACCCTATAGCGGCAGTTGTTGTTGGGGGAATCTCTCTTAATGGGGGAAAAGGAACCATGAAGGATGTTTTGATCGGAATCCTCATTTTAGGATTTTTGGTAAATCTACTTCACATAATGTTGTTACCACCGGCTTACGTTTTATCAGTAAAAGGATTAATTATCATTGTGGCTGTCGTGATAAACCGATACATCACAAAGCGAGGTTAACAAATGAAAAAGAACGGTTTTCTCAACCCTGATATCAATCATGCGCTTAGCACTTTGGGGCATGGTGACACATTGATGGTCACTGATGTGGGATTTCCGACTCCTGCAGATGATCGAAGAATAGATATTTCTATAGCAAAGAACTTGCCTGAGCTTAGGGAAATTTTGTTGTTGTTGAGGGATGAAATTTATATTGAACGTATAATTGTTGCCAAAGAAATGGCCTCTAACAATCCAGAATTGTATAAATGGATAAAAGAAAATTTTCTGGGGATTGAACTTGAATTAGTTCCTCATAATCCGGGTATTAATGGGGTCGCAAATAGTGCTAAATGGATCATAAGAACAGGTGCTTTGGATCCATGGGGAAATATCGGACTTGTTTGTGGTGTAAACTGGAAAGGAATATTAGAGCGTCCGGGTGTTAAGATACCAGATGAAGTAATTAAGAACCAGAATGATTAAATAATCTGATTATTTCATTTTCCGGAAATCGGAGATTCTTATGAATAAAGAACTAATACACAAAGAGATTGACAAGAAAATAGAACTTGTTCGAGAATATATAGATCAAAAGCAAATTGCAGGTATAAGATTTTCACGGAGAAATAACTTTGCCTGGATAACAGCGGGTGGAGATAACCATGTGGTCAATTCAACGGAGGAAGGTTTCTCGAGTATTCTAATAACACCTAGAGGATCCTACTTCTTGGCAGATAATATCGAATCTGGCAGAACGATTGATGAAGAATTGTCCGGTTATCCATGGGAGGTTTTAACATTTTATTGGTTCAATGAATCAGAAAAAACTGACATTATAAATGAGATATCCGGGGGGGGGGAAGTTTGCAGCGATTCACCCATAGGAAAAGAACAATATCTCCCCCAAGATTTTGATGAAATAAGATTAAGCCTACAAGAAACAGAGATTACAAGATATCGTGATATAGCTAAACAAGCTTCAGAGTGTATGTTAAACACCTGTAACGAAATATTGCCGGGAATGACAGAATTTGAGATTGCCGCAGTGATGGCAAATAATGAGATAAGGTATGGATTTGAACCATCCGCAAGACTAGTAGGTTCTGATGAAAGGATAATGAAATACCGACATCCAATTCCTACAAATAAGAAAGTCACCGAAAGTGTATTATTAGTGTTATTGGGTCAAAAAAAGGGCTTGTATGTTAACTTTTCTCGTATTGTGAGTTTTGGTCCTCCATCAGATGATCTCCGGAAAATCCATGATGCAGTCTGCCAGGTTGATGCCACACTTATTTTAGAAACAAAGCCTGGTGTAAAATATCGAGATATCTTTGGAAAAGGTGCAGCAAAGTATGAGGAACTTGGTTTTCCTGAGGAATGGAAGAAATTTACACAGGGAGGGCCAATTGGTTATAAACCCAGATATTTTGTTGTAACTCCAGATACAGAACAGAAAGCCGTTAGGAATCAATTAATTGCATGGAACCCCACAATAACAGGGACGAAGAGCGAAGATACTTGTTTAATTACTAGTTCAAGTTGTGAGGTATTAACAGCGGTGGAAGGATGGCCTATGAAAGAGGTCAAATACCAAGAAAAAAGTATTAATCGACCTGATATTCTCGTCCGCACATGAACTATTCTTTTATCGTTGAGTCACATAGAAAAACAAGTCACTATAAGTAAAAAAATAAAAATATATTGGTAGTGAAATTGTTTTAGAGTTTGCCAGGATCCATCAAACAAATAATAATCCGCTTGATAAGGAATATGCATCATTATGAATAATGTTAGTCGTGCAAGTAAAGTACCTTTGTATTACCAGTTGTATACAATTTTGCACGATCAGATCATGGATGGTGTCTGGAAACCCGACGATATGTTGCCTACGGAAAAGGAATTACTTGAAAAATATGGGCTGAGCAGAATAACCGTCCGACAAGCTTTAGATTTACTAGTTAATGATGGATTAGTCTTCCGACGTCGAGGACAGGGAACTTTTGTTTCCAAACCAGCATTTGAGCAGAATCTAAATAAGATCATCAGTTTTTGGGAAGATATGCACCAGCGTGGGTTAAAACCTGGAACCAAGGTTTTATCCAACGAAATCGTGCTAGCATCAGAAGACGCTGCTGAAAAGCTTGAGGTTGAACCCGGGGAGGAACTAGCAAGCCTCGTTCGTCTTCGCTTGGCAGATGGTGAACCACTCAGCGTTGAGCATTCTCTGCTTGTCCACAGGTATTGTCCAGGAATCCTAAACCAGGATTATGCCAATCGCTCATTAAGAAGAATGCTAGCCGATGAATTCAACATCCATATCACTAGCGCCCGGCAAGTGATTCGGGCTGTTCCAGCCACACAGTATATGGCCAAACTACTGGATATTGATCCTTCTGCCCCATTATTGCATTTTGATCGGGTTTCATTTTCAGATGATGGAACCTCGATTGAATACCTGAGGATCAATCTGCGCGGTGATAGATATGCTTTTCATTCTTTGCTTCGAAATTAACAGAAACGAATGAAAACAATTGATCTTTTGATGTTAAGAGAATTGCTGATCGATATGTTCGTGGGATAAATTTGGCAACCGTTTTCGTTGTGGGGTCATTTATGCCAGATATGGAAAAGGTTTTGTGAATGGAGCTGTGGTGGCAAGCCGTTTGGGATCACTAAGTGCTTTTGTCGGGAAACTTGGTGATGATCATTTTGACCCATGAGATGAATATTTTTCCTAAACATGGTGTCGAGAGCAGGGGAGAATGCCAGGATCTGGATGCTAAATTAAAATAGCGATCATTACCATACTTGACAAATATTCAGCTAAATTTGTCTTTTGCCATACCCCTGTAGCAGAAAACTCTACGGACGAACCTATCCGATCAACGAATTATAAAGCTGCAAAGAGCGCCTGTGAGGCTGGCATGTTGGTTTCATTTGACACAAACTACTGGTCTTCGTTATAGAAGCATCCTGCTGATGCGCTGAGCAATATCGCAGACTGTTGTCTGAAGATGGTTTGGCCATATTAAATCAGGAAGAGGCAGTAATGTTAAGTGACGCAATTCCGCTTCTGGAATTTCTATTGCGCGTATTGAACCAGCGCAAAAGGGTGTTTATTTTCGGGTATTACAGGAATATTTGTTCACTAATTTAGTGAATTTGGTTTTTAATGAAGTTATATTGTGAAACAGACTCTAATATTGTAATAATAGTTTGATTGTGTATAATACTTTTATATTTTGAATGTGAATAAAAATAAAGCAGTTCCATATGAAAACCCGTGATGGAGAAAAGTAAGCTGATTTGCAGCTGACAGGGACAGCGAGGTGTAAACTGAGACCCCGCTGCGGACCTCGAATCAGCCGAAGTTCCCTCCTGAGGGCCCAGGGGAAAGAGTTTATCCAGTAGTCTGGGACGGAATCCCGCCGTTATCAGGGACCCCAATCGCCAGAAGTGAAGCCTGGCTGTTGGACGAGTGAGCTCATCCTCAGAGCTAAGTTAGGGTGGTACCGCGGGAAAATCCCGCCCCTGCATGGGGCGGTTTTGTGTTTAAAGGTTGATGGGCACCCCGGCGCCTTGATCTGGAAGCGCCGGTTTGGACACAACCTGTAGAGTATTCTGGAGAACATATGGAAGATCAACTGGAAACAATCAAACAGCAAGCCCTCACTGCCTTAGCTAAGATTGAGAATCAAGAGAACCTGGATGCCTGGCAGGTTGAAACGCTCGGCAGGAGTTCGGAGCTGATGGGCGTGTTCAAGAACCTTGGATCGCTTTCAAGCGAAGAGCGGCCGGTGATCGGGGCCATGGCAAACCAGGTCAGGCAGGCGCTGGAGGAAGCCCTGGAACAGAAATCTGCCCGGCTTCACCAGCAGCGCATCCAAGCCGCCCTGGAGCAGGAGCAGATCGACGTGACCCTGCCGGGCCGGAGGGCTACCATCGGCACCCTCCATCCCACCACTCAAACCCTGCGGGAAATCTACCGGATCTTCGGCGATATGGGATTTCAGATCTACCGGTCCCGGGAAGTGGAAACAGATCAGTACAACTTTCAGCTGTTGAACTTTCCCCCTTTCCATCCCGCCCGGGATATGCAGGACACGTTCTTTATCGCCAGCCAAACCAACCGCGGGGAAAACCCGATCCTGCTGCGGACCCATACCTCACCGGGACAGATCCATGCCATGAGAGAGCACAACGAACAGTACCCTGAAGATCCTCCCCCGCTCCGGATCATTCTTCCCGGGATGTGCTACCGGTATGAACAGATCACCACGCGATCGGAAATCCAGTTCTATCAGGTGGAGGGACTGGCAGTCAGTCAGCGGATTACGTTTGGGGACCTCAAGGGGACCCTGAATAATTTTGCCCGGAGGATGTTCGGGCAGGATGCCGATACCCGGTTCAGGGCTTCCCACTTCCCGTTTACAGAGCCGTCAGCGGAGATGGATGTTGCTTGTTTCCTGTGTGGAGGAAGGGGGTGTTCTGTCTGCAAGGGGACAGGGTGGTTGGAAATCCTCGGCTGCGGGATGGTTCATCCCACGGTGTTGAGAAACGGGGGGTACGCCCCGGAGGTTTATTCTGGTTTTGCCTTCGGGATGGGCCCGGAGCGGATTACCATGATGCGGCACCGCATTGAGGATATCCGCTATTTCTGGTCCAATGACCTCCGCTTCCTGGATCAGTTTTAGCGAGTGAACTGTTTTTTAATCTGCCATTGTTTGTGAAGGAAAAGGAATTATGAAAGTACCGATTTCATGGTTGAAAGATTTTGTTGAGATTAATCTTCCCATTGAGAAGCTTGCCCACCAGCTGACCCTGGCCGGGCTGGAGGTGGAAGAAATCCGGTTTGTTGGCCTTCCCCTGCCTGGAGAAGGCGGAGAGGGAGATAGGAACCAGCACCGCCAGGAAACCAAATACACCGGGATGTCCTGGGGTCCAGACGAGATTGTGGTGGGGGCAGTCCATGAGGTGATGCCCCATCCAGATGCTGACCGCCTGGTGCTCTGCCGCTTGAACGACGGAAAAAAAGAGCACACTGTGCTCACAGGGGCACCCAATCTGTTCCCCTACCTTGGACAGGGAGAACTGGACCCCCCTTTGAAGGTTGCCTACGCCCGTGAGGGGGCTGTGATCCGCGATGCCTACACTGAAGAAAAAGGCCTCCAGCTGACCACCATCAAACGAAAAAAAATCCGGGGAGTGGACTCTTATTCGATGGCCTGCTCAGAAAAAGAGCTGGGCATCTCCGAGGATCATGAAGGGATCATTTTCCTTGATCCGGATGCCCCAACGGGGATGGCCCTGGCCGATTATATGGGGGATGCTGTCCTGGATATTGCGATCACCCCCAACTTCGCCCGGGCAGCCAATATCCTGGGTGTCGCCCGTGAAGTCGCTGCCCTGACCGGGGAAGAGTTCAAGTTCCCCGCGGTGGAAGGAAAAGCAGAGGGAGAACCGGTCCAGGAGAAAGTCTCAATTGAAATCCAGGATCCGGTCCTGAATCCCCGATTTGTCCTGGGCCTGATCGAAAATGTAGAGCAAAAACCCAGCCCCTATTGGGTTCAGCGCAGGTTGAAGCTTGCCGGGGTGCGCCCGATCAATTCTGTCGTGGATGCGACAAACTATACCATGCTGGAAATCGGAGAGCCGCTCCATGCGTTTGACTACGATGTCCTGGTGGATCGGGCTGGCGGCAAACCGCCGAAGATCATCACCCGGCGGGCGAGAGCAGGGGAGACATTGACAACTCTGGATGATGTGGAGCGGGAACTGAAAGAGTTCACAGTGCTGGTCACAGACACTGCTGGACCGCTCTCCCTGGCGGGTGTGATGGGGGGAGAGGAGTCTGAGGTCAATCCCTCTACCCGAAATGTCCTGCTGGAGGGGGCTTCCTGGAATTATGTCAACGTCCGCCGCACGGTCAGTGACCAGAACTTACCTTCAGAAGCGGCGTATCGATTTGAACGTGGCGTTCATCCGGAATTGGCGCCGATTGGGGTGCAGCGTGGTTTAGAATGGCTGAGACAGTGGACCGGTGGGACCGTTGACCGGGGGATTGTGGATGCATATCCCCTCCCTCCGGAGGATCCAGAGGTTGTCCTTTCCGAAGCAGATGTCGAGCGCTGGTTGGGCATCCATCTAACCCTGGATGAAATCGCTTCCCTGCTTAAAAAACTTGAGTTTGAGGTGAGCATCGGGAAAAAACAGGTCGCTGCCAGGACTCCTCCTCACCGCCTGGATATTGGAGAGGGGATGATCGGAAAAGCCGATCTGATGGAGGAGATTGCCCGCATCTATGGGTATGATCGGATCCCCCCCGCCAATCTTGCAGATGGACTTCCCAATCAGGTAGGCAACACGGCTCTGGAGCTGGAAGAAAGGATCCGGGATCGGTTGGTCGGGTTGGGACTGCAGGAGGTGGTTAACTACCGGATCACCTCCCCCGAGGCAGAATCAAAAATCGTCCCCGATTCCATACAGGCAAAAGAAATACGCTACACGGAGCTGTCAAATCCCATTTCCGCAGATAAGACGGTGCTGCGCCGAAGCCTGCTGCCCGCTGCCTTAGAAATCGTGGAGAGAAATGCCCGGATCAGAAAACGCATCGCGATCTTTGAGATAGGACCAGTATTTATTCCAGATTCGGATGGGAGCGACCTTCCTTCAGAAAGAACAGATCTGGTTCTGGCGATGGCCGGGCACCGGCACGCCCCATCCTGGCAGGATTCAGATTCAGGGATGATGGATTTCTTTGATCTGAAGGGGGTTTTAGAAGAGCTGGTCAGCGGTTTAAGGATTGGAACTCTTAAATTCCTCCCCGGGGAGCATCCAAGCTACCACCCTGGAAAGTGTGCCCGAATCCTGATCGGAGATGATCAGGTCGGCACGATGGGGGAAATCCACCCGCTGGTGAGAGATCATTATGATCTGCCGGATGCACCAATCTTGACCGCAGAGTTTGAGATTGGCCGTCTGCTGTCTTTTGTACCTGATTTGTATGCAGTTGAACCGATCCCAGATCAGCCGCCTGTGCTGGAGGATCTGGCGATTGTCGTGAATGAGGAGATCCCGGCTAAAAAAGTCGAGGAACTGATCTCCCAGACCGGGGGGGAGATCCTCTCCACAATTCGCTTATTTGATGTCTACCGCGGAAAACAGGTGGGGGAGGGGAACAAGAGCCTGGCGTACAGCTTAGTCTACCAGCACCCTGAACGCACGCTCACAGATGAAGAAGTGGCCAAAGTCAGGAATTCAATTGTTTATCGGCTGGAAAATGAACTGGGTGCAAGCCTGAGAAGCTGATTTACCGCCCAGAGCTGGTTACCAGCGGATGGCTGGCAGGGGCTACTCTCCCCGGAAGTCATAAATTCCGTCCACGATCGGGTAGGAAGCATCGCAGCGAGGACAGAGAATTGTTGACCCGTCCCCGGCCCCTAACCCGGCACCGCAGTCAGGGCACCGAAAGAAGGCATCCGGCGCTGGCGCTGGGGAGGACCCGGCAGCGGTGCAGCGCAGGAACACGCTGGGAGAGAGCTGCCACCAATTCCCGGTTCCCTGAACAAGGGAATCGAGGAAAACCAGCAGGCGCGTGGGGATGATTTTTTTCAGGAGGTTGAGCCTGAAATATGAAACACTCAACTGCCGCTCGATCGTAAAGCCCGCTTGTTTCAGCCACGCCCGAACAGCCTGGGGGTGAAAATCAAAATTCAACTTGGTAAACTCCACGGCTTCCAGGCTGAAAGGATCCCAGTCCTGCTTTCCCAGAACAAACCTGAATATGGCTTTCAGGTTTTGTTTATTGGCAAATTCCAGAATGAAGGGTTGCCCTGCCTGGGTGACGCGCTGGATTTCCTCCAATGCCGAGGCAGGCTCCTGCATGTGGTGCAGGGTTCTGATCATCGTCACGCCGTCAAAAAGCTCATTCACAAAAGGCAGCCGGTAGGCATCCCCGGCTACATAGAGATATTTCTGACTTCGCCCCAGGGCTTCCTGGGCTTGTTGAAGCTGGGTGAGGGAGTAATCCAGGAGTACAACCCGGTCATATCCTTGATACCGGGGTGTATTGCGGCCAGCGCCAGCGCCGACTTCCAGGAGCAGCTCCCCCTGATCCGGGAGGAGCCGCTTGATGGCTACCCTTTCAACCCGGTCTTCGTATTCCCTGCCCCCCCGGTCCCAGAAGCGGGTCTGATAGTCTGACCCCTCGTAATCAATGACAGGTGGTTTGTTCGTGGTCATAGCTTGGCCGTGGGGTAGGGGTGCAGGTTCCTGTGAAGGGTCACCAGGGCAAAAGAGTCTCAGGTCCGACGGCGTCCGTTGTATCCTCTGCCGACACCGCGGTATTGAAATCCGAGCTCTGCCATTTTATGGGGGTCGTAGATGTTTCGCCCGTCGAATAAAATTGCCTGATTCATGGCGTTTTTGATTCGGCTGAGATCCAGCTGGCGGAACTCATTCCATTCTGTATTGACCATCAGGATATCGCAGCCTTCCGCCATTTGGTAGGCGGTTTCAACCATCTCCACCCCGGGAAGAAGCTTTGCTGCTTCATCCATGGCAATCGGGTCATAAGCACGGACGATCGCCCCCTGTTTGAGGAGCATGTTGGCGATGGTTACAGATGGCGCATCCCGCATATCATCCGTATTCGGCTTAAAGGATAAACCCAACAGCCCGATGGTCACCCCCGACAGGGACTCAGTATTCAAAAGAGACTTTACCTGCTCCACGGCCATTCGCCGACGGTCATTGTTGATATCCATTACGGAATGGAGCAGCTGGGGGTGGCGGCCTTTTTCCTCTGCCATGAATGCCAATGCTTTGACATCTTTTGGGAAACAGGAACCACCGTATCCGATCCCTGCTTGAAGGAAGTAGGGACCGATGCGGTTGTCAAAACCCATCCCATTGGCAACCTCCATGACATCTGCCCCCAGGGCTTCACAAATATTGGCAATTTCGTTGATAAAAGAAATTTTGGTGGCCAGGAAAGCATTGGAGGCATATTTGATCATCTCCGCAGTTCTCAGGTCAGTTACCACGATCGGCGCTCGCAGCGGCAGATGCAGCTGTGCCACGCGATCCGCTGCCTCCACGTCCAGGGATCCCACCACAATCCGGTGTGGTTCCATGAAATCACGGATGGCAGATCCCTCCCGAAGGAACTCCGGGCAGGAAACAACGGAAAAGCCAACCGCCTCTGGATTATGATCCATAACGATATCTGAGACCCAATCCCCGGTTCCCACGGGAACGGTCGATTTATTGATGATGATCAGTCCGTCATTGAGGTGGTCCGCAATTGATCGGGCTGCAGAGGCTACATACTGCAGATCCGCCTCTCCATCAACCCCGGAAGGGGTACCAACTGCGATAAAAGCATACTCGGCGTCCTCCAGGCCATCTTTATAGGAGGTGGTGAATCTCAAGCGACCTGCCTTAACATTTCGATCAATGAGCTCTTTCAATCCCGGTTCATAGATGGGCATGACCCCTTTTTTCAGCCTCTTGATTTTTTCTTCATCGATATCCAGAGCCACGACACGATTCCCGAGATCGGCAAAGCAGGCTGCAGTCACAATCCCCACATACCCGACGCCGACAACACAGATGTTTTTCATACCGGATCCTTCTATTAGAGAGGTTTATTTGAGTAATTTCAGCCCACATCTTACCATATTTAGCCCTCTTTCTGGTGAAATCCGGGATTGGACGCCGGGAGAACAGCGCCGCATTATTTGATAGCGTGGGTTGGTTGATCCTGCCTGGCCACTGCTGTTAACCCAATCATAACATCGGTATTTGCAAGTTGATATATAATAAAACTGCAAATTTGACTGCGAGAGACCATCAGGAGCGGAAAATGTCAGAACCCCGTGTAGTGCGAGCGCCTCGAGGAACCAGCCGGACCTGCAAGAACTGGCAGATTGAAGCGGCTTACAGAATGATCCAGAACAATCTGGATCCAGAAGTCGCTGGAGATCCCCAGCGCCTGGTTGTGTATGGGGGCAGTGGAAAAGCCGCCCGCAGCTGGGAGGCTTTTGACGCGATATTAGAGACCCTGAAGGGGTTGGATGAGGATGAAACCTTGCTGGTGCAGTCTGGAAAGCCGGTGGCGGTGTTTCGGACCCATCTGGATGCTCCGCGGGTGCTGATTGCTAATTCGAACCTGGTTCCCCACTGGGCAACCCAGGAGCATTTTGACCAATTGGTTGCCAAGGGGTTGATGATGTACGGTCAGATGACAGCAGGCTCCTGGATCTACATTGGGACGCAGGGAATCCTGCAGGGCACCTATGAGACCCTGGGATCCCTGGCCCGTCAACGGGGTTGGCCGTCCCTGCGGGGAAAGTTTGTGCTCACAGCCGGGCTGGGGGAAATGAGCGGCGCCCAACCAATGGCGATTACCATGAATGAAGGAGTGGGTTTAATCGTCGAGGCAGATCCCGCCCACGCGAGACGGAAGCTGGATATTGGCTATGTGGATCGCGTCGTTGATGACCTTGATGACGCGCTGGAAATGGTGGAGGAGTACACTGGCGTTGAGCAGCCGGTCTCTATTGGAGTTATCGGGAATGCTGCGGAGATCTTCCCGGCGCTTGTGAAACGCGGGGTCATCCCGGATGTTGTCACAGACCAAACTTCTGCGCATGACCCGCTGGACTATATTCCTGCCGGGGTTTCCATCGAGGAAGCTGACCAGTTGAGGGAATCTGACCCCGAAGAATACCGGCGCAGATCGCTTGATTCCATGGCTGTCCATGTGCAGGCAATGCTGGATATGCAGCAGAGCGGGTCCGAGGTATTTGATTACGGAAACAACATCCGCCAGCGGGCATTTGATCAGGGGGTGGAAAATGCGTTCAATTTCCCTGGGTTTGTCCCCGCCTACATTCGACCGCTTTTCTGTGAGGGTAAAGGGCCTTTCCGCTGGGTAGCTCTCTCGGGAGATCCAGAGGATATCTACCGCACGGATGAAATTATCCTGGAGCTCTTCCCGGAAGATGACCATCTCCGGCGCTGGATTGAGATGGCCCAAAAAGAGGTCCCGTTCCAGGGGCTCCCCAGCAGGATTTGCTGGCTGGGTTATGGAGAGCGGGTGCAGGCCGGTCTGGCATTCAACAACCTGATTGCAGAAGGCGAGGTTAAAGCCCCGATTGTAATCGGCAGGGACCACCTGGATTCTGGATCCGTCGCCTCCCCCAACCGGGAGACGGAGGGCCTCAAAGACGGTACGGATGCAGTCAGCGACTGGCCGATTCTAAACGCGCTCATAAACGCGGTTGGCGGGGCAACCTGGGTCTCATTTCATCACGGGGGAGGGGTGGGGATCGGATTCAGCCAGCATGCTGGGCAGGTGATTGTTGCAGATGGCACTGCCGGGGCCGCAGCCCGGCTGGAAAGGGTGCTGACCACGGATCCGGGATTGGGCATTGTTCGCCATGCGGATGCCGGGTATGAAACCGCTATTGAAGCTGCAAAGAGACATGGGATAAAGATTCCAATGTTGAAGGGGTAGCCGTATGAAGCGCTTTTTAGGGACACGACTGCAATCTTATACCCAGCGATAATCTGGGAGGCTCGGGAGATTTCATATTATGAAAAGGATTGGTATTTTTACCAGCGGCGGGGATGCCCCGGGGATGAATGCAGCGCTGCGATCCGCTGTCCGGGTTGCCCTGGATCATGGTTTGGAGATCTATGCGATTTACGAAGGATACCAGGGAATGGTGGCGGGGGGCGATCAGATACGGCCTGTCTCCTGGGAAGATGTCGGCGGCATCATGCAAAAAGGCGGGACGATGATTGGCACCGCCCGGAGTAAGGCCTTTCGGACCCGAAAAGGCCGCCGTCAAGCCGCTGAAAATTTGGTCGAGAAAGGGATTGATACCCTGATTGTCATCGGCGGAGATGGCAGTTTGACAGGTGCGTCCATTTTTAGAAAGGAGTGGCCGGACTTACTGGTAGAGCTGGTGGACGAGGGCAGAATCGACCAGAATCAGGCCGATCAATATCCCCACTTAATGGTGGTTGGCCTGCCCGGATCAATTGATAATGATATGGTCGGTTCGGATATGACCATCGGGGCTGATACCGCACTGCATCGGATCACCGAAGCGATTGACGCGATCACCAGCACCGCTTCCAGCCATCAGCGCAGTTTTGTGGTCGAGGTGATGGGCCGGAATTGCGGCTACCTGGCAATGATGGGAGCCCTGGCTGCCGGTGCTGACTGGGTATTTATCCCAGAAAATCCCCCGGAAGCGGACCTCTGGCGGGAGGAGATGTGCCGTGAACTAAACGAAGGGCGGAAAGCTGGAAGGCGTGACAGCATCGTGGTCCTGGCAGAAGGGGCCATTGATCGCCAAGGGACACCAATTACCTCTCAGGATGTCAAGGAAACCTTGGAAGAAAGGATAGGAGAAGAAACCCGCATTACCATTCTCGGGCATGTCCAGCGGGGAGGGTCTCCAAGTGGATTTGATCGGAATTTAGGCACCATCCTGGGGCATGCTGCTGTCCATCACCTTCTCAACAGCAAACCAGAGGATGAACCCCACTTAATTGGCATGCGGGGGAACCGGGTGAACAGTACGCCGATGATGGAAAGTGTGGATTTGACAAAGAAGGTCAGTTCATTGTCTGAGGAAAATGAATATCAGGAAGTCATGAGACTGCGGGGGGAGAGCTTCCAGGCCACGTATGAAATCCTGCGAACGTTTTTTCAGGCAGGACCCCGTCCCGAAAAAGAGCCTGACCCCTCCTGCAGGATTGCAGTGATGCATGCTGGAGCGCCCGCTCCCGGGATGAACACCGCGGTGCGAGCTGCTGTTCGCTGGGGGCGAAATCAAGGCCACACCATGCTCGGTGTCTATAATGGGTTTCTTGGGCTGATGGAAGCTGACATCAAAGAGCTGGGCTGGATGGATGTCAGCGGGTGGGTAAACCTGGGTGGTGCGGAAATTGGCACCAACCGGGTGATGCCCAGCGACGGGGATTTTTATGCCATTGCCAGGACTATTGACCAGGAACAGATTGATGCCCTGCTGGTCATTGGTGGGGAGACAGGCTATGATGCAGTCTATGAAATGTACAGCAGGCGGAGGGAATTTCCGTCGTTCAATCTACCGGTTGTCTGCCTCCCAGCCACAATTGATAATGACCGGCCCGGATCTGAACTGAGCATTGGCGCTGATACAGCCCTCAACAGCATCGTTTGGGCGGTCGATCAAATTAAGCAATCCGCAGTCGCTTCACGGAGGAGCTTTGTTGTGGAGACGATGGGTGGGTACTGCGGTTATTTAACCTTGATGGGGGGGATGGCGACGGGTGCTGAACGGGTTTATATCCATGAGGAAGGGATTTCCCTTGCGGATCTGCAGCGGGATGTTGATCACCTGGTGACTGGATTTAAGCAGGGAAAGCGCCTGGGACTGCTGATCAGGAATGAAAACGCCCACCTTGTCTACACCACGGACTTCATGGTCCGGTTATTTGAGGTGGAGGGGGAAGAGCTGTTTGATGTCCGCCAGGCAATCCTGGGTCACCTCCAGCAGGGGGGGAATCCCACCCCGTTCGACCGCATTCAATCGACCCGCCTGGCTGTGCGGGCTGTTGACTTTTTACTGGCTGAGATCCCTAAGAAAGAGCCTCAGGCTGTTTTTATCGGCCTGGAGGCAGGACAGATCAAGTTTACCGATATGCATGATTATAAACGGTTGGAGGATTGGGAGTACGGCCGACCAAAAAATCAGTGGTGGATGGATTTGCGGCCAATCACCCAGGTTTTGGCCCAACCCGGCCCGGGTGAGTCCCTTTAGCGCTGTTCAAGCGTATCAACCCCCCTGGATTTCTCATCAGGAATCAGAGCAGGTACTTTTCTACCTGGACGTTTTCTGGCCCCACCAGGTCGCGAAGACGATGCAGCAGCTCATTTGTGAGCTTTGTGGTGGCATCTGGGAATTCAAGCAGGTGGGTTTTGTCGTTCTCAATTATCTGGAGGGTGAACCGGTCCGCTCCATGGTAGCTGATTAATGTCCCATACACCTGCCGCAGCAGCAGTTTATCACGCATCGCGTTTCCCCCATGTTTGATCACAATGGTAACCATGTATGTAGCTCCCTCCTCCAGCGCGAAAGGGGGAGGCTGCTTTTCCTGGGATTCGGTTTCTGGGTTCGGATCCTCACCATTCAGCGGTGTTTTTTGGAGACCAGGCTCTGCTTCCCAGTCGTCTGGGAAGGGGTCGGGGGGTGTTTGTGCGCGCTGGCTGACAGGCGGCTGATCTGGTACTTGAGAGGATTTTTCTTTCGGATCAGTTTTGGGGTGGGACAGCGGCTCATTCTCCGATTGGAGTGGCTCCCCCCCAGGAGTAGGATGAGGTTCTTCCGTAGTTGGCTGGCCCGCCTGGGCAGGATCTTTTTGCCCTTCCTCTCCCCGTTTTGTCTGGTGCCTGCTGGCAGGACCCTGATCTTCGAGCGGTTCCAGTTGGGTTAGATTGGTGAGGATTTCATCAACAAGAACTTTCGGTTCTCCGCCTTTTGCATCAACCTTTCCCCGGATGGCAATGATTTCATCAAATCCCACCAGGTCCCCATATTTCTGCCAGGTTCTGGGAAAGATCACCAGGTCGATGGTTCCCTGGATGTCCTCTATGGAGGCAAACGCCATCGGTTTGCCGTTTTTTGTTTGGTGATGGCGGATCTTGTTGACGATTCCAGCGACGCGGACCCGCTCATGGTGATCTGCCTCAGCCAACTCCTGAGCCAGATGTGTGACATGCTGTTTGATGGAATCCATCACAGTGCTGAGAGGATGGTCGGATACATACAGGCCGATCAGCTCCCTTTCCCAATCGAGCTGGGTTCTGCGGTTGATGATCCCTGAGACCGCGGGCAGCTGGAAAGTTTCTGTCAACCCGGTATCTTCCCCGAACATCGACATTTGACCTGCTTCTGCTGCCTGGAAATTGGAGGCGCTGATATCGCACATCCGGTCCATGGACTCCAGCAGGGCTGAGCGCTCTCCAAATGCATCCAATGCACCAACCTGGATCAAGCATTCCAGGGCTCGCTTGCCAACTTTCCGGAGATCGACCCGGGAGATAAAATCATGAATATCCTGGAATGGCTCCCGGCCGCGGCCGGTAACAATGGCCTCGACAGATCCCTCCCCGACGTTTTTGATCGCTCCCAATCCAAAGCGGATGGCGGATTGCGATCCGTGGTTATCCTCGATTGTAAAGCCCCAGCAGCTGGCATTCACATCAGGAGGAAGGATCTCAATGCCCATCTGGCGGCATTCCGAAGCATAAAGCGTAACCTTATCGGTGTTGTTCTGATAAACAGTCAGCAGGGCTGTCATGTATTCCACTGGATAATGGGCTTTGAGATATCCGGTCTGGACAGAGATCAGTCCGTAGTCCGCAGCATGAGCCTTATTAAACCCGTACCGGGCAAATTTCTCCCAGTCGGAGAAGATAGTTTCCGCGGTATTTTGATCCACGCCCAGGTTCACGGCTCCGGAGATGAATTTCTTTCGGTGCTTTTCCAGCTGTTCTTTTTTCTTTTTTGCCACAGCTTTGCGCAGGCTGTCCGCTTCCGAGGGGGTGTATCCGGCAATGGCCACCGCGCTGTGCATGATCTGCTCCTGGTACACAGGGATCCCGTAGGTCTCCTCGTAGATCGGCTGCAAATCCTCATGGCGGTAGCTGATTTCCTGCCTTCCGTGCATGCGCTCAATGTAATCGGGAATGAAGTCCATTGGCCCGGGGCGGTAGAGCGCCACCATCGCGATGACATGCTCCAGTTGTTTTGGTTTCATGGCCTTCAAATAACGTCGCATGCCGGAGCTCTCGACCTGAAAGAGGCCGATGGTTTCCCCTCTGCCTAGCAGTTCATAGGTTTCAGGATCATCGATTGGGATGTTCTCCAGGGTCAGTTCTACCCCGTGCCGCTCCTGGATCAGCTGGCTGGCCAGGGTCATAATGGTCAGTGTGGAAAGGCCCAGGAAATCAATTTTCAACAGCCCCAGTTTGTCGACGACAGACATTTCATACTGGGTCACGGTATCAATCGGGCTGTCGCCAATGTTGCCGGTGGGGCGGTGAAGCGGTGAATATTCCACAACAGGTTTATCCGTGACAACGACCCCGGCAGCATGGGTCCCGGCATTGCGAACTGTGCCTTCAATCCCTTTCGCAGTATCAATCAGATCCTGCAGGTAGGGAGCGTTCTTGTAGAGCTGTTTGAATTCTGCTGAGTGGTCCAGCGCTTCCTGGATCGTCATGGGGGGAAGATTGGGGATCGCTTTCGCAACCCGGTCCACCTCAGCCAGGGGGATATCCATGACCCGACCGACATCTCGAATTGCCGCCCGGGCTTTCATGGTGCCAAATGTGATAATCTGGGCCACTTTGTCATGGCCGTATTTTTCCGCACAGTAATGCATCAGCTCCGCCCGGCGATCATCCGGGAAATCAAGATCGATATCCGGCATATTGACCCGGCCCGGATTGAGAAAACGTTCAAAGATCAATTGATGCTCCAGGGGTTCAATGGGGGTGATTTCCAGGCAGTAGGCGACGATGGATCCCGCTGCTGATCCCCGGGCGTTGTACCAGATGCCTCGATTTTGCGCATACTGGCAGATATCCCAGACAATCAGGAAATAGGCGTCAAAACCCATCGATTGAATAATATCAAGCTCGTAGCTGAGCCTATCTTGAACTTCTGGATCGTCCGCCCGGTTCTGATAGCGTTTTTTTAGGCCCTGCTGACATAATTCTTTCAAGTAGGTTTGGGCCGTATACCCTTCCGGAACCGGAAAATTTGGGAGATGATACTGTTTGAAATCAAGATCGACCTGGCACCGCTCTGTGATCATCAGGGTGTTTTCAATGGCGCCGGGTACCTCACTGAACAGGGCTTTCATTTCCTCTGCCGGGCGGAGATAATAACTGTTATCAGTCATCCGCATTCGCTTGGGATCACTGAGCCTGCTGCCGGTTTGGATTGCCAGGAGTACATCCTGCAGGCGGGCGTCATCCTGATTGATGTAGTGGACATCATTGGTGGCGATAAAGTTGGCGTTGTATCGGGGGCCCAGCTCGACCAGGGTGCGGTTGATGGCCTCCAGTTCCGGGATGTCATGCTGCTGCAGCTCAAGGAAAAATCGCTCCCGACCAAAGACCTCGAAGTACCAATCCAGTTTTTTCTGGACGAGTTCCATCTGTTCGCGCTGAATCGCCCGGGGAATTTCTGCTGCCATGCACCCGGAGGTAGCAATCAGTCCCTCAGAATGCTCTGCCAAAAAATCATGATCTATTCTGGGGAAGTAATAAAACCCCTCCAGCTGAGCGGCTGAAGCGATTTTCAGCAGGTTCTGGTAGCCGACCTGGTTTTCTGCCAGCAGGAGCAGGTGGGAAGACCGTTTGTCAAACTGGGGATCACGGTCAGACATCCCCCGGGCGGCTAAATACCCTTCCACTCCAATGATCGGTTTGATACCAGCCTGTTTTGCGGCATGATAAAAATCGACGACCCCATACATGGTGCCGTGATCCGTGATTGCCAGCCCAGGCATACCCAGCTTCTTTGCCCGGTCTACCAATTTTTGGATATTGGAAAAACCGTCTAAAATGGAGTATTCTGTATGGACATGCAGATGGGTGAAGGACATAGGCAAACCGGTAAAACGCTTGAGGAGGTTTGCTTGTATTATACGATTGAAACGAGGTTTCGATTAGAGTAGAAGGATGAAATCCGCCCCCCCCAAGCTTAAAAATTTCCAGGGCCTTTGAGATTACCCTGCCCCACGACTAGCCCGGTGCTGATGGGTGGTAGAATCGATGAGAGTCGGGCGCGTCTTTGCCCGACTCTCTCTAAGGAGGAGAAGAAGAGAAATTCCCTTTCAATTCCCAGTGTAGCATTATGAGGAGAGGAGTGCTTGACGTCAACCTGACGCTTTCCCTACGCTTAATATACGCCTTGCAGGGCGGAGGGGTGAGAGGATGAAAGACATCAAGCAGGCTTGGATCTGGAGTGTGCGCTGTGGCTGAACCTGTCTATCTTGGCACCCTGCAAAATCGCGCCCTGGGATTGATCGGGGTGGCAGTATCGTTTGCCGGTCTGAAGCAGGTCCGGATGTTCCTGGAAACCCCCGAGATGTTTGAGGAGTTTATGCAGAAACAGGAGCAGGGACCGGTTACCTTTGCATCCCGGCAGACAGCTGTGTACCTGGCCCAGATCCAGGAATACCTGGAAGGGCGTCGGTTTAGCTTTTCCCTGCCAATCGATTGGTCCGGGGTCACAGAGTTTCAGCGACTTGTGCTGGAAAAAACCCTTCAGATTCCATATGGGGAAACCAGAGCCTACGGGGAAATCGCCTCTGCATTAGACAAACCGAAGGCAGCCAGGGCAGTGGGTCAGGCTGAACGATCCAATCCAAATCCACTGGTAATTCCCTGCCATCGTGTCATCGGAGCGGATGGAGGATTGGTTGGTTATGGGGGGAATGCAGATATCAGCACAAAAGCATGGCTGCTGGCGTTTGAAAAATCCCACCACAAAGATCGCTGATCTATTAATCAATCCAGATCACGGCTTGATTCCCAAGCACTTCCCAGGATTTCTGGAATTCCTTGTGGTATTTCGAGTAGACCTTGCCCCCATCCTGCACAGTGATTTCATGCTCGGTGTACCCAATTACGATCACCGTGTGCTCGAATTTGGCCACCGTGACGACCTCCCCATCCTCGGCTGTGTATTCTGTGGGAGATCCCAGCCCAACATGACCTATCACCCAGACAATGACCGGCTGACCGGAGGCAACTTCGGTTTTCAACTCCTGGAAGGTCATCCCCCTGACAGCTTTGGCATTAAGGCCAAATTCCCGCAGGCGCTGGGCTACGGGCGGGGCATGGACGCCGTAGGAAGCAGGAGGGGTTTGCCCCCAGCTGCCGTAGACACTGCCCACAAATCCTTCCTCAGGGTTATCGCTGACCGGGATACCGCTGAAAAAAGCAGATTCATCGATCTGGGTGCCAAAATAAGCCGCCCAATCAACTGCGGATCTTGATTCACAGCTCAAGGGCATGGATTGACGTTTTCCGGTCATGCCCTGGATCAATCTCTCCACGGGAAGTCCAAGAGGATCTGGTTCCATGGAGGTAAGGGAGGGCACCCCGGGATCTGCAGCAGGCGACCTTTGGAGTTGATCTGGGGGGGCAGAGGGTGTGTTAGTTGGGGAGGGAGGTGAGGTGTCCGGACCTGCTGCTGAATACGGATAGGGTCTCAGAGATCCCGGACCGCTGGGTATCATGTAAAGAGCGAGTAAAAGCAAACTTACACTTATAAACCTCTTGTTTGCCGCCGTGCGGTCATGCATCCTTCCCTGGCATGGATTGAGCTGCGCCTTAACCCAGGGACGCAGGCGGCGGTGAAGACGTTTAAGTGTGGAGAACAGGTTCATTGAAACCAGCAGCCTCTGCAGAAGTGTTTTTTGTGTCTGAACTTATTTTCCATTATACTCATAAGTACTGCAAGCAAAGTTAATCTCAGATCAATTTACAGCAGTGTAAGGAGGGGGAGCAGTGTTTAGTTGTGGGTCAATTACCCTGTCAGGGTGCTGAGGAGCGAAAGTGAAGTTGCTGAATCAGGGGTTTCTGAGGCTGCTGATACTGATGGGACTGCTCCTGGGTTGGCTGGGAAGTACCTGCCGGGGTTCTGTTCAGCTAACAGGAGCCGAAAATCAGCTCAGCAAAGCCACCCGAACGGCCCCGGCGCCCTCTGCCACCGGGACTTTCCCTCACCCCAGCCCGGTCCCCACGCAGGACGGTTCCTCATTCTGGACAGCGGAGCCATCCCTGGGGGCACCCCACCCTGACCTCCCGGAAAGGAGCACCCCGATGATCATCCATGTTGTCTATGACAATCACTCGGCGAAACCTGGTCTGGAATCCGCCTGGGGGTTTGCTGCCCTGGTGGAACATGAGGATGAGCGGGTGCTTTTTGATACAGGAGGAAGCGGTTCAACCTTGCTTTCTAACATGGGTGTAATGGAGATAGATCCCAAGACCATTGACACTGTGGTTTTATCACACATTCACAAAGACCACACCGGGGGTCTCCCCTTGCTTCTGGCGGAGGGTGTGCGGCCCGCGGTGCTGGTCCTGCCGTCCTTTTCTACCAGGTACAAACAAGGGTTGGAAAGCCAGGTTGATGTGGTAGAAGTCACCTCAAACCAGCGGATCTCGCCCCGGATCTACACCACGGGAGAGATCCCGGGCAGTCCCCCGGAACAGGCGCTGGTCCTGGACACCACCGAAGGGTTGATCATCCTCACCGGGTGCGCCCATCCCGGGATTGAGCAGATTGTCCGCCAGGTGAAACGAACCTATCAGGAGGAGATCTACCTGGTGATGGGGGGGTTCCATCTCGGGGGTGCCAGCCCCGGCCAGGTGAAGGAGATAATTCGTTCCTTTCAAGGATTGGGTGTGCTGCATGTCGCCCCCTGCCACTGTACAGGAACCCGGGCGATGGCGCTCTTTGAGGAAGCCTATGGAGATCACTACCTGGATGTTGGGGCAGGAACGGTTATCGTGATTGAGGATCAATAGCAGTCAGCGGATTGGGAGCAGACTGCCTCAGAAGCGTAAAGTGATCTTTTACCGCAGAGGACCATAAGGAAGAGAAACGATGATGGATCGAAAAGCTGCTGCACGTCGGGCAGGTCAATACGTTCAGCAAGGGTATCATTGATCAGAAGCGGTGCTTCTCGCCGGGGGCGAGGTTCTCATTGGATCGCTTACAGACCGGGAAATCTGCCTGTCCTCTGGGTTTGGTGCCGGGGTGGGGGATTCCAAGGAGGAATTATGCGGTGCTTTCTCAGGTGGGGTGATGGTGATTGGGGGACTGCTGGGAAGATCCGACCCGTCTGCAGATGACAGCGCCTGTCAGACGTTGGTCCGTCAGTACCGGGAAGGCTTCCTGTGCAAATTTGAAACACTCACCTGCGGTGAGCTCAGGCAGGAAAAGTTCGGTTCCCAGGGTGCAGAACCCTGTTCAGTGTTGGTGGAGCGGGCTGTGGCGCTGCTGTTAGAGCTGATCGATGAGCACCAGCTGGCGGCGTGAGCTGCACATCTCAATGGGAATCCCCTCGTTTCAGGAAGGTTTCAAGGCGTTGAGCAGGTCGGCCAGCAGGCCATACGCGGTGGTTTTTGGGCTGGGATTCTCCTCAATCAGGGACAGGCGTCCCAGCACATCGCTTTCGATTTGTAGAATCGCAGAAGTCCCCATGATCTGATAAAGCGGTGAGGAGGGTTCTACCAGCTGGGGCTGCACGCTGGCGGCTATACCAGTTTCCAGGTTCGCATCCTGTCTGGCCGTACAAACCAGCTTCCAGCGTTTCCCTTGCACTGCAGCCTGATTGACCTGTTCCTGGGTGATTTTTCGGATTCCCGTTCTTTTAACCTGTTCGGGGGTCAGGGGGTGATCCATCAGCACGGTGACCAGGGCAGCGACCTTGACAGCGGCATCCCAGCCGTCGAGATCTCCGCTGGGATCTGTTTCCGCGATACCGATGGACTGCGCATAGGCAACAGCCTCGGCCATACTCTCTCCCTCTTCCATCCGGGAAAGGATCATGTTGGTGGTTGAGTTGAGAATTCCCTGGAATCCCCTGATCTTTGCACCGGGAAGTCCACAGCGAGCAATCGAAAAAACCGGCGCTCCGTCCATGACCGCGGATTCGAAAAGAAAAGCCCGCTGCCTGCTCTCGGCAAGCTCTTTCAGTTTCCGGAAACCGTGCACAACCGGCCCCTTGTTGGCGGTGATGGCATGCATACCTTGTTCCAGCGCCGTCTCCAGATATCCCAGGGCGGGCTGGCCGGTCCGATAATTCACCGGGGTGGTTTCAATGATTGCGCCAGCGCCGCAGGTATCAAGGAAGGTTTCCAGATCCGGCACCGGGTGGGCGGATAGCTGAGACAGAGACTTTCCAGCCTGCACTGCTTTCAAGGCGTCCCCCAGGGGAATTCCACGGGAATCGATCGCCAGTCCATGGTTTTTGGTGGCAATCCCTACCACGGGGAGATGGATCTGATGGGCTTGTAGAAATTGAGCTTTTTCCAACAGCAGGGAAGCAAACGCCTTTCCAACGTTTCCAAATCCCAGGAGGGCGAGATTGCATTCAGTTTTGGACGGTGTGCTTGAAGCTGTCATGGATTCTCCTCTGATCAGGGTGCTGAAAGGAAGGTTATCGGGTCCCTTTTTTATGCCGGCGCTTCAAATCCTCGATTTGCTCTTCACTGAGATCGGGGATTTCCTGGGTGGTTTTGATGTTCAGGGCACGGCGCTGGGCCTCCCGCCAGCGGGTGAGCCGGTCTTTCACCTCCGGCTCATACCCCTGGTTGGAAGGCTGGTAGAAATAGGTGCCCAAGAGCTCATCCGGTAAGTACTGCTGGGGGAGGAAATGCTCCGGGTGTGCGTGCGGATAGCGGTAGTCCTCTCCATGTCCCAGCGCTTTCCCATCCCGGTTGGCATCTTTGAGGTGGTTGGGGACGTTGGTCTTTTGGGATCCTTCAATCAGGTCAAATGCTTTAAAATAGGACCCCGTGGAATTTGATTTGGGTGCCGTGGCCAGGTAGAGGGTCGCCTCGACAATGGGATAAACACCCTCCGGCAGGCCAACAAAATCAAACGCTTGGGCTGCTGAGGCAGCCACGACTAATCCCATTGGGTCAGCAAGTCCGATATCCTCACCGGCAGATATGATCAACCGCCGCAGGATGAAGCGGGGATCCTCCCCCGCATAGAGCATTTTTGCCAGCCAGAACAGGGCAGCATCCGGATCGCTGCCTCGAATGGATTTAAT
This sequence comes from uncultured Anaerolineales bacterium, assembly GCA_964621835.1. Lineage (GTDB taxonomy): Bacteria > Chloroflexota > Anaerolineae > Anaerolineales > UBA11858 > B10-G9. The sequence continues at coordinate 62,811 of CAZUMA010000012.1, forward strand.
AAACGCGGAGATGGTGTCATAATGAGCGTCCCCGTCCTTGTCATAAAGCACCGCCCGGCGCTGGATGGAATCCTGGGCGACTTCCAGGGTGATGTGAATTTTTTCCTGGTCATCCGGAGGGGTGGATTCTACAGCCAGCTCAAGGGCATTCAGTGCATTGCGGGCATCTCCGCCGGCCACCCGGATTAAGTGGGCTTCTGCTTCGCGGTCCAGCTGGATTTTGAGCTTTCCATACCCCCGGTCGGGGTCAGCGACCGCCCGCTGGAGCAGGGTGCGGATGTGCTCTTCCTCAAGCGCCTTGAGCTGGAAGATCCGCGACCGGGATACCAGGGCGCTGTTCACCTCAAAATATGGGTTTTCGGTTGTAGCGCCAATCAGGGTGATGGTGCCGTTCTCGACATGGGGAAGCAGCGCATCCTGCTGGGCTTTATTCCAGCGGTGGACCTCATCCACGAACAGGATGGTTCGTTTCCGGTACAGTTTTCGGGTATCTTTCGCCTCCTGGATCACCTGACGCAGATCCGCTTTCCCAGCCATAACTGCAGAGAGGCTGGTGAAATGGGATTGGGTATGGTTGGCGATGATCATTGCCAGGGTGGTTTTTCCAGTCCCCGGCGGGCCCCAAAAAATCAGCGAGGAAAACAGGCGATCCGCCGTGATGGCCCGGTAGAGCAGTTTTCCCTCCCCAACAATCTCTTCCTGGCCGACAAATTCCCCCAGCGAGCGCGGGCGCATCCGCGCTGCCAGTGGAGCTTTCTTTTTGATCTCCTGCTGCATGGCGTGGTCGAATAAATCCATGGCAACATTTTATCATGCCAAAAAAAAAGATCGTTTTCTTTCAACCGAGGCAGTTAAATCCTCATCGTGGAGAAATGAAATTCGATACAATGGTTGATAGATGAGGGGTCTGATCGGGAAAGCGCTCCTTTATCTACGTAGAAATCGGGCTCACCAGGAAGTGTCGTTAACGTGTCGTCTGGGCGACATGGTGATTTTTTTGTTTATCTCTACGATGGAATCAGCAACAGGCACAAGGAGGCTGAGATGAACCAACCAGATTTAGGAAGAAAAGTTGCTGAGCTCCGCCAGGAACGGGGTCTGACGCAGGAAGAGCTTGCAGAATTCTGTGAGGTCTCAACGCGCACCATCCAGCGGATCGAGAATAGGGAGGGGGGAGCCCAGGGTTTTTACACGAAACAATCTCAGCAAGACCTTCGAGTTTGATTTTGGGAAAGGAGCCCCGAAACATGAACGAGTCTGGTTGGCTGTCCTGCACCTCAGCAGTGCCGTCAGCCTCATCTTCATCCCCCTGCTGATCTGGTCCTGGCTGAAAGACCGCAGTTATACCATCGACCGGCATGGGCGCGATGTGCTGAACTTTCAGATCACCATCAATTTGCTGATCATCGCAAATGTGCTGTGTCTGGTGGTTGGGTTACCGGTGATGTTGATCCTGTTAGAGCAGGGCAGTGGAAATGTGACTTTAATGAGCGTCATTGCCATGGCTGCTTTTCTCCCCCTGCTCCTGGTGGGGTTTTTCACTGTGTCCCTGGCGGTCCTCAATACCATCCGTGTGTTGAGTGATCAACCCTACAGGTATCCGTTGAGCATCAAGTTCCTTCGCTAGCACGAGATCATCCTGGATGTCTGCAAGGTCACAGTCTTCCAGATGGGAGATATTGAATTTGGTCCATCTCTCCTCTCGGCCGATGCCGGGTTTTCTGGAGAGTGATGTTTTATGTTTGGCTCGCTTTTCGAGGGGACCTGGCAGCCTTTACCCTGTCTACAAAATCCCCGACTTCCAGGGAAGCGATCGTTTCCCCAATCAAGTCCAGGGGAAGATCAGCTAATTTTTTAAAACGCACGCAGGATTTGCCCATATCCATTCGCTTTCCGGTTTCTTTGTACTCGCTGACAAAGTCATTCCGCCGCTGCTCATCCATGTATACCCCAGTTAGATACAGGGACATGTGATTTTTTTGATTTCCCAGGGCTGCGTACATCAGGGGTTTCCCGTTATAGGTATCAGGATAGGTTTCCAGGGGCACCTGGTAGGTGATCATGCCCCAGTTGATGACTTCCTCATACCCTTCAGGTAAATTCTTCAGGATCGTGTCCCGGACTGCCTGGAGGGCTTCCCGCCGTTCCTCGGGAAGCTCGTCAAGATATTCTTCTACGCTGCCAGCAGTTGTGCTCTTCATATTATCCTCCCGATCAGGCACCACGAAATATTTCCCATTAATTGTACTCACAACCTGGGGTCCCTGCTTGCTCAAATCGTTAACAAGTGATAAGAATTCCCGGGTCGGTTGAGGGCAGGAAAAATTCCCGCTGCTGGAAAGGCGGAAGAAGGTAGGGATGCCAGCTGCTGCCTGCACAGGGGGATCAGCAGGTGAGGTGGAACAGGCCAATCCAGCGGCCATTAAGCTGGTTCCAGTATTTCACGGCTTTTGGCGTGGGTTTTATCTCTACATCAAGATTGCGTTTCTGGAAGTAATCTGCCGCTTCCGGGGAGAGCTCAACACGGCCAAACTGACCGCTTCCAATCAGCAGATGCTCCGCCCCGTCCTCGTAGAGATGCTCTGCCTCTGCAAGGGAAATGGTGTGAGAGGTGCCGTACACTGCCTTGGAGAGCTTTTTCTTGCGCTTTTTTATCTCTCCATTCAAGGTTATATAAATATCATGCTTGATTCGCTGCTCACCAACATCGATATACCCGAAACCAGTACCATTGATTGTGGGGTTCATAAGCAAGGCTCCTTTTGCATGGTCTCTGAAATAAAACTGATGGGCGGTAGGAAGGAACAGGGGCATAGATCACCGCTGACCAGTCAGTGGACCTGAAGGTCGATGGGACAATAACCGCTATACCGGGTAAATGGATCCGCTGCTGTCCCGGGAGATGAGCATTGACTGTTTGGTTGAACCTTCTTGGCAATCTCCAGGATCACCTGCCCGGTTTGATGTCAAGCACCCCGGATAATTGAACGGCTTCTGAGATCTCACAGCTGCAGGAGGGGTCCTGGACCAAGCTGTATACCATTCAGTATACAAAAACAACGGGGCAGGGATCAAGTCATGACCGGTTTATTTTCTCCCATACCCACAGGGCTCCAGAGATCAACAGGGCTGCCATCAGGATGTGCTCAATCACCTCGAAAAATCCAATCATTCCCACGGTGTTGTCAAAAATGACCGGTCCAAGGTAAGCCAGCACAAGCAGGACAAAAGCGGCAGTTTGATGGTTTGATTTTTGTTTCAACCGCTACTGCAGGAGCAGCCAGGCAGCGCTCAATCCAGGAAGGAGGTTGAACCACCCCAGCAGACGGTACAACCCTGACAGGTATCCCAGGGACCGCACACTCCCGGCTGGAAAGGAACCCAGATTTGCTTGAAAGCTGTCGAGCAGGATGGCGGGCCAATGGCGCTGGTGGACCAGACCAGGAAAAGACTTCGATCAATCCGCCTGGACAGCATGTTTCTCTTCCTCTTTGATGCCTGCGTTTACTGTTCAGCGATAGTCATCACGGGCCGGGTGAAACACGTCAAGAAGCCGGCATTCTGTCAGTGCGCGGCCGCTGTGGGGAACATTCCCGGGGATGACCGCGACCTCTCCGGGTCCAAGGATTGTCTTTTCACCCGCAATAGTGAGCTCAAATTTACCCTCCAGGACGTTTGCGATCTGCTGATGCGGATGGCTGTGCTCTGGCAGGTGAGAACCATTTGCCACTTCCCAAAAGGCCAGTGTGAGCGCGTCCGTGTGAATGAACTTTGCTGAGTACCCGGGTAGAATTTCCCGCGGGTGTTGATTCTCAAGATTGATAATTGTCATGGGCAGCTCCTTTTTCAATAAGGCAGGATTGGGAAGGCTTCCAGGTGATTATCCCAGCAGCTGGCCGAGCAGGCGCACCGCGGCGGTGATGAAATAATATCCTCCCAGGGCAGTGAGCAGCAGGCTGGATACCAACAGTAACCTGCGCTGACCTTGCTCCCCCAGGAAGGAAGTGGTTCCCATCAAGGCGATCAGCAGCAAGGAGGTGGAGATCATCACAAAATAAAAAACCCCCAGCATCGCCAGGGCGTAGGAGGGCTGTTCCGACCATGCTGATAGCACAGCCGGTCCCATCACCAAGCTCCAACCCAGATATGGGCTTGGATTGAGGAGATTGATCAGCGCTGCCTGAAAGACAGTTTTTGGGCTGGAAGAAAGCTGATGGCCCATATCCTGGGAGGGCTGTCGCCACTGCCGGTAGGCCGCTGCTGCATAGCTGAGGAGCAAAACCCCACCCCCCAGCTGCATGATTGCCCGGAGTTCTACCGGAAGCTGCTGGATCAGGAAGATGGACACGAAGGCGATTGGACCGTCACTGAGCAGTGGTGAAAAAGCTGCCGGCAGAGTCCGTCTTCAGCCTTGCTGGGCGACCTTTGAGAAATAGAAGGCCTGCAGGGGCCCTGGTTGGAGAGCTGCGGAAAGAGCAACCCCTCCTCCGAATACGAGATACTTCCACATGGCAGCACTGGATCCTTGGTCTTTTTAAGACAGGAGCGTTTTATGAGGTCACCAGCAGGTCCCAGGACCGCGGGGGGTTGGTGATCCACACCGCCCGTTGGCTTCCAAATTCAACCTGGCGCGGTGCGGGGTCCAGAGATAAAAAGGGGTCCAGGGATGCTGCCTGTAGGACGACAAAAGCCAGGGAAAAGATTTTCTCCGGGAAAGGTTCATCGATCGGGGCAGCCGTCCTGCTGAACAGTTTCACGTTGTTAATTGACAGAATCCCATCCTGGATCGGCTGACCGGTAAGGGCACTCAGGCGATCAAACTGTTCCGCTTCAAAATTGAAGATCAGGCTTTGGATCCCTTTGATTGTGTTGGGTTGATCGACTTTTGGGTGCGTGGCTGGGAAAGGGGGCTCAAACCCGGTCACCCAGACAAACGTGCTAGGGAGAAGGGGCTGTCTAAAATTGAGGTAATTCCAACCCGGTCTTCGTTCATCCTCCCCTCCCTCATAGTTCTCATGAAGTAGATAAGGTTCCCAGTGTGCGTACCGGATTCGGAGGGTTTCGATGCTGAGGTCAGCATTCTCTGCAAGGCAGAGATTCACACCTGGCGCATAGGGTTCCATCCCGGGGGGGACAAAATCTCGATAGACCTGGTGATCTTTTACCCGAATGAACTCAAGGCAGGGGGGGTGCTGAAAATCAATAAAATGCAGCTGCTGCGAACCAGCAAAGCTGGATTCCTGGGCCCGGAATCTGAACCCGAGGTCTTGATAGCGCTCAAGGTCTTGCTGCTGATAGCCGTGTCCGAAGATATTTTGAATGGAAAGAGAATTCATAGGCTGTTTTTATAAGGTTGGAATAGGTGTGATGAGGGGATTGTAACCCAGATCGTTTCAGTTGAAAATAACCTCAGCCTTTTTGGTAAGGAAGAGTGCTGTCAGCAGGATTTAGATTGCAGGGCTAGGTTTTCCTGGTCAGGACTGTCACCGCAGTCCTGCTGATGAGAAGCCAGCTGCTTATCCCCAGGGAAATCAGCACCAGCAGTCCGCCGGCCAGGCCCACCACGCCTGGGCCAAGGGTTTCAAAGAGGCTGATGAGAGGTGGGGATTGCAGGATACCAAGCGGGGCAGGTTGATTGGCGGCAATCCTTCTTGCGCTCACATACGCCAGGATGGCCACGACCACTGCCCCGAGCGTGAGCACCAGGGAGATAATCAGGGCGCCATTCATCCTTGAAGAGGGGCGGAGCGTGAAATCACTTCCCAGGGAATCAAGCAGAGCCAAAAGGATCTCGTTTGTTTCCGAAGCATCCCCCGTGTCCAGGACGGTAACCCGCCCCTCACCCTCCTGCTGGTAATACAGCTTCAGCTTGCTGTTTTCCTGTTTTGCTGCTGTTATCTGGTTGAGGAGCATGATCCGCTGATCCTGGAAGAGATGCTCGGGAAGCTTTCCGTGTTGAACAGCGGATTTCACCTCGGAGAGTTGTTTGGGGGGGATAATTGCCAGGATGAGGGATGATTCACTCACCAGAACCAGGTGCACCTGGGATCCCCTGGTGTACAGCCAGGATCGCAATCCATACGCTTTCTGGACTTGCTCCCGGGAGGGTGCGGCCGGCTGTGATTCAGGGGGAGGCTGCTGAGAGGGGATGGGAGTGGAGGGTGCGTCCCGGGTCAGAGGGGATGGTTTCCTTGCTGAGGGGGATTTTTCCTGGTTAGATTTCACAGGAGGCGATTGAAATTTTGCCAGGGCCTCCCTGGCCATCTCGTTGTCGGGGTTGATCCGCAGCACCTGCTTGAGACAATGCGGCCGCCGTTCGGCAGGGACCAGCCCTGACATCACCCACCAGGCTTTTTCGCTGTCAGGATTTTCCTCCAGGAAGGAGCGTAAGATTTCAAAACCGGTTTGCGTATTGCCTGCTTTGATGGAGGCGACGGCTTGATCAATGGGTGAGGTCATGGGACTTACCTCCTGGCGAAGGTGATTTCTGCGGCTGCTGCCCGGTGTAGAGGTCTGCGGGCAAACAAGTTGGGAAGGATGACGGAAGCGTTGTAAGAATGTGATAGTCCTTCTTCCAGTATAAGAAAGAACCCAATTGGTGTCAAACAAAACCCTCCCTCATAAAAACAGTCAGGAGGAATTCGAATGGAATGGATCAGATATGAAGATTGGATCGTTCCCTGGCTGGTGTTGCTGTGAATTCAATTGCATATACTCAAACCGGAATGATGTCGGCAATTCCGGTTTGATCCTTCGTTAATCAGGGAATAAAACCGGGCGCTTAATGACAATTAGAATTACTCACTCCTGTTGCCTCATATAAAAATCTTACCCTATTACTTCCTTATCCAGGATCGAAA
>CAZUMA010000013.1:0-65182 GCA_964621835.1 uncultured Anaerolineales bacterium
AAACCATTTCATACAAAATGCTCCTTTAAATTACAGCCATCTATTGATAAGAAAGCACGCTAACGGATGAGCTCAGCGGCGCGTACCCCAGCGTCCGCTGCAGCGGGGGTTATAAAGCATTATTCAGATTGATATGTTATTGGAATGAACATAAAGCTTTGTAGCATTTCATTATCATAACAGTCATTGTTGGGGCCACCGGCACAAAAATGTAGACTCTGGCCGAACATCCATGTGGCAGCTCTTGAAAACTCCTCCGAATAATAATAGAGATACGCCCAACGTACCACACAGGTGGCATCCGGATCCACATTTAGATCTTCATTACCGCTTATCTCTACATTGATTAGTTCCCTTTCAACTAAAGGTTGTTTTTCTGTAACGTAATAACATTCACCGTAATATTCGTCTGTAAAAACCTCAAGATCATTCTCTGAGCCGATTGATTTGATAGCAATTTCCCAAAGACCTAGAGGGAAATAATCTTCGTTTTGGAGTAGATCCAGAGTAACCTTTACAACCTCACAATTCTCTCCCCTGGCGGGTTCAACCTTGCTGGCTTTATCCCGCTCTGAGAAGGGGAACTGAAGGGTTGTCTCTGTGGTGATGTAAATTCGGTCTTCTCCTTCGATAACAGTTAATGGTAACAATCCGGGCTCAGGAATATTCAACTCTGAACATTGAGCACCTGCACTCCAGACTGGGTTGGCTGGGATCTTTATCGAAAATCCTAAGCGGTGATTCTTGTATTGAAACCAATCATCATTAATTTGTATCAATTCTGATTCTGGGATTGTTGTTGGAATTTGTGTTGGTGGGTAATCTATAGTTTGTGTAGGAAGGGGTTCTGGTACAGTGCTAACACAGCCACCAAGGAAGATACAAAAAAAGGAAAATAGCAAGATGTATTTTATAGTGGACATGAAGGCACCTACTTCATTAGGAATAATCCTGGTGCTTTATAACTTGTTTATCACCGGAACACATTCCTGATATACGACTATACCCATTATATAATGCTTTTTTATTCAACTTTCTGCTACTCGCCGGTGAGTAACCGTCATGGCTGCAAACAAACCAAAGCTTCTTGACCGAGCTAGATTTTCCTTACGCCAACGCAACTAGTCTCACAGGACTGAAAAGACTTACGTAAACTGGATGAGGCGATACATACTTTTTCATAACAAGCGCCACCCAAAAGAAATGGGGGAACATGAAATTGAGGAGTTCCTCACCCAGCTTGCCGTCGAAAAAAAGGTTGCTCCTACAACTCAGAATCAAGCTCTTAGCGCCATCATATATCTGTACGAGAAAGTGTTGGGAATTGAGCTGGAGGAAATCCAGGCGATGCGCCCCAAGCAGAGAAAGCACATACCCACCGTTTTATCAGTTGATGGGGTGTTACAAGTATTGGATCTACTCTCGGGCGTGGATAGGCTGGCCGCCAGATTGTTGTCCGGGAGCGGCCTTCGGGTCTCTGAATGTTTGCGATTGCGCGTCCAAGACATAGACTTCGAAATGCATCAAATCATTGCCAGGAATGGAAAGGGGTATCAAGACCGGGTGACCATCTTGCCAGACAGCCTGGTAGAGCCCATCCAGGAACAGCTAAGGTGCGTAAAGCATATTCATAAAAAAGATCTTGACCGGGGGGAGGGCCGAAAGTATTTACCGTACGCCCTTCACAAAAAATATCCCAATGCAGCCAGACAATTGAGATGGCAATGGCTTTTTCCCTCTTCAATCATTTCAAAAGATTCCAGAACCAGGATCCAGTGTCGGTTCCACCGCAGTCCCAGCAGCCTCAGAAAATCTGTAAAATATGCTTCAAAAAAGGCGGGAATCAAGAAACATGTTACTCCCCATGTGTTCAGGCATTCCTTTGCCACTCACCTTTTGGAGAATGGCTACAACATACGAACTGTTCAGGAGTTTTTGGGACACAAAGATGTAAAGACCACAATGGTATACACACACGTGTTAAAATCTGGGCCGGCTGGTGTTAAAAGTCCTCTTGACCGGGCTCCGTCGTTTTGATGTCTTTGGCCGCCAGATTTTCACAGCAACAGCAGGGCCGCCGCTTGTAAAAAAAAGGCACCCACAACTTGTATTTAGATCAAGTACCCTTCCTATCTCGTCCATGGGCCCGGCATGATTAGGAGCAAGACCGCAATCCGCTGGTATTTACACATCCACTTCGTGTGTGCTAGACTCTTAGCCATAGAAATCACTCCTGTTTAGTCTGGCGGCTTGAACTACTGCCATTCTACCGGAGTGATTTCTTTTCTATAAGTTTTTTCTTTCCACCAGCAGAGCTGGTGGTTTTTTTGTTTCGGGCGCTTCGCTCCCTCAACTCACTAAAGTGTTAAAAAAAGAAAAAAAGCGCCCGGATGGGCGCTTTTTCATCCTCCACGAAGGCGATGCCAGCTCAGGGAGTCAAACCGGCTGGAAGCGGATTTTCAATCAACTCCAGGATCACGTCCATGCTGCAGATGCTGTCCACATGCCAGATCAGGTCTCCCTGGATGGAATAGGACTGCTGATTGGTAAGCTCTATCAGGGAAGCAGAAAATTTTCCCTCTTTCTTCTGAGAGGAATCCTCACTGAGGGTGAGGCTGATCTGGTTGCCAATACCCAATAAATTGGCATCAAACAGGGCGGTGGCAGACTGACCGGGGATCACCACCAGGAAGGGGTACTGCTCCTGGCTGCCCAGAATGTAGCTATCGGGGACACCTGCCAGCTCCTCGGGGGTCGGTAATCCCGCCCCGGATCCAACCGCACCCAGATAACCTTCTTCCGCCAGCCTCGCCAGCTGATCCGCGTTGGCCTTGGTGAGGTTCTCGCTGGGAAAGACGATGTCACCGGCAGCACTCCCGCTGCGGCTTCCGCTCAGTGTCCCTGTCCAGCCGCAGTTAGCCAGCTCCACTTCCTCGAGATAATGGCGGGTCTCTCCCCCGGTGGGGAGATCAATCCAGGCCTCCAGCTCCACAACGTCCCGGTCAGCCGCGTCAAAAGGCAGCGGGACTTCCTCGATGGTCCAGTAGGAGTTCTCGGAGATCTTTTCCATGGGTCTGAACGTGCCTTCCAGCTCCTGGCCATCCACGGCCAGGTGGATCGCATAATCATCCGGATTCTGATCCTCATCGATGCCGTCCACCTGAACCATGAACAGCAGGCTGTCGTTTTTTCCATCCCCGGCCCCTCCCACCGTGGGGACAGCGTCTTTTTCCTTCAGCTCCTGGCGGTAGATCGGCTGCAGCAGGGTGATAACCTCCCGGCCGTAGATGTCCGGATCCCCGGTTCCGATCAGGTCAGCTTCAGCCCCTCCCAGGCCGATTGAAAATCCACCAAACCCCACCGTCTTCTCAAAGGCTTTCTGAACGTCCCATCCCTCCCGGATCAAGAATTCATAAAATTGTTCAGATATCTCAGTAGCAGCGTCACTCACAACATTGTTATCCCAGCCAATATAGGTGGTATTCTCCCCCACCAGGGCATTAGCAAAGTCAGTGCCGGCAATCGACTTGCAGGCGCTGATAAAGACCAGGGCATCATCCAGCCCCCCTGGATACTGGTGCCGGAAAAAATCGGAGGTCAGGGCAATGTCCCAGACCACACCCACACCGGGAACAACGTCCCTGCCCCCGACAGTCACGCCGGTGTATTGATCCCGATAGATATTGACATCCGATTCTGATAGAGCAAATAAGAGATCCTGGCTCCACGGGGTTCCTGTCAGGATCGATGTTCGGCATCCCTCCCGAGTAAGTTCCAGTTCCGACTGATACGCTGATCCAGAAACTGATCCTCCTGCATCTACCTGCTCAGGGCAGGTCTGTCCACCGTGCGTGGAAACATGAATAAGTTCATACTTTTCCCAGCCCAGGAAAGGTTCCACCACCCCTGGGAAAGAGGCGATGGGGAAATTTGTGGTTAAAACAGGTTCCTCCGCCTGCTGACGGAGGGTGATACAGTCCGGGCAGTCATAATTCCGTTGTTCGCTGAGTTGAGAAGCGATGAAAGCAGTCTCGTCCGCTCCAAATTCCCACAAGTACGGGGAGAGCAGCAGGGCCTGCTTTTTGGGCTCTTCGTTGGGCGGCTGGGGGCCCACTGGCCCATCCGGGGAATCGCTCTGCAGCACCACCCGGGGGCGTGTGGCTGCCGCGCCTCCCCCCCGGGTGCCGAACTGTTCAGGATCAAAGATCCACAGCGGCGGGGATCCCTCCAGCCGGAAGGACAGCGCCTGCTGATCATACTGCACCCCGATGATCCCCCGCTGGCTGGATAATTCCTCCGCCAGCTCCGCCATGCTGGTGCCTTCTTTCAGTGACTGCAAGGAGCTTTCAATAATTTCCTCAGCTTCCTCGAGGACACCGTCCTCGACCTCAAAGATGCTGCAGGGATAACCCTCGATTTCACAATCCAGCTCGGTGGTTTCCCCGGGCGCAATCTCATCTTCGGCCTGCAGAGCTTCCTCCACAACGGTAGATTCCGCGGATTCGTTTTGACGGCCTGGGAAAGAACAGGCGCTAACCAGTAAAATGACAGCCATTGTCAGGGGGACAATTCGCTGCAGCTTGAATAATTTGAACATTTGATTCCTCCTGGTGATGGTCCACGAATAAAAGGATGGAGCTGCCTGGAGGAGGCGGTCGCTGGTCACCAGATCTGGATGAAGGCCAGGTTTCTTCCCAAACCTGGATCTATTCGTTAGGAACAGGGAGCATCAGGGATGCAGGCCACCCTTCCGAAGGCTTCTCCATTAATAAGAATATACAGCAAGATTAATGGGGTTTTAGCAAGAAGTTAGCAAAATATGAGAGCCTGCACAGCCAACCTGAAACATCCGCCGCAAAGGACAGATCAGCTAGTTTTCCCCATCCACCCTCAAGCTGAATTGGTTTTCGCAGCAGGAAGGAAGAAGGATGCTTTCCAGGATGAAAAAAAAGGGGGCAGCTCAACTGCTGCAGATAACATGCAGGGAAGTGTAAGGCTGGAATTTCACCAGCTGGGACAGCTACGATAGAATGCGTGAGAAGACAATCAGCGCTGCGGCGCTGATAATCAGGAATGGTCCATACGGAAGGGCCTGGAAAGCTTGATACTGCTTTCGTGCCAGCTGGACAAGCAGGTACACACCGCTGACAATCCCGCCGAGCAGCACCGCCAGGAGAATTCCCGCGACCACCCCGGGCCAGCCGAGCAGGAGCCCGATCACGCCTGATAGATTGACATCTCCGAACCCAAGCGCGATCTCCTCAATTTCCTCCCCCCGCCTCCGGGACAGAAAACGGACAAATAATTCCCCCAGGAAATAGAAAACCAGCATCAACCCAAACCCCACCACGCCGCCGAGCAGGGTCTGCCAGAATCCGTGCAGCAGGATTCCCGTGCCAATTCCCAGCAAACCCCCAAAGATGCTGACAGGATGAAGGATCAGCCGATGCCGAAAATCAATCACCACCACCAGCGAAAAGTACACTGTCCAAACCAGCCCCCCGTAAAAGCCCAGGCCTGCGGGCGGAAAAAACCACAGGAGGGTGGAAATCAGGGTGATGCCGAGCAGAATGCCCCACTCCTGGATGAGCCTTGCCTGACCGCAATGGGCGCAGGCTGCCGGCCAGACCAGGTGCAGCCAGGGTTTTTCTTCCTCACAATCAGGACAGCGATGCCGGGAGAGAGCTCTGGTCCGCGGCAGGACATCGGCCAGGTAATTCACCAGCCCACCGCCTACCCAGCCCAGGAAAATTGGCCAGAAAATCATGATCATGGCAGTATTATAATTTAGGATGGACGCCAGGCTTGAACAATTTTGAAAGGTGAGGCATCTGACTGCCAGGGAGCCGCTGGATAACAGCCATCCCAAGGATGTCCAAGAAGCGGGTTTATGGTACAACTATGGTCAGCATTCATTCTCCCTGGGTCCGCTGATCTTCCCGGTCAGGTATGAAAGGAAAAACCATGGAACAGTTTATCATTCAAGGGGGTATTCCGCTCCGCGGCGAGGTAACTCCCTCGGGAAATAAAAATGCAGCCCTCCCCCTGCTGGCGGCGACCATTCTCTCAGAAGAGCCCATCACGCTCCACAATGTCCCGGCAATTAAAGATGTCAAGGCGATGCTTGATTTGCTGACCAGTGTGGGAGTGAATGTCAAGCACCTGGGGGGCCATTCCTGGCAGCTGCAGGCCAAGAACATCCAGCAATCCCCGCTGGATCCCCTGCTCTGCACCCAGATTCGCGCCTCCGTCCTGCTGGCCGGACCCCTGATCGCTCGCTGGGGAGAGCTCAGCCTTCCACCACCGGGTGGAGATGTGATCGGACGCCGGCGATTAGACACCCACATCCTCGCTCTGGAGGCCCTGGGGGTGAAGACCTTGTACCACCCGGAAAAGAAAATCTTCCATTTCACGACAGATCGGCTGCAGGGAACAGATATTCTGCTGGACGAGGCCAGTGTAACGGCGACCGAGAACGCAGTGATGGCAGCAGTCACCGCGGAAGGGACAACCATTCTCCACAACGCAGCCTCCGAACCTCACGTCCAGGAGCTCTGCCAGCTGCTGATCAGCATGGGTGCAAAAATAAAATATATAGGATCAAACACCCTGCGGATTATCGGGGTACCCCGCTTGGGGAAAGCGGAATTCACCGTGGGTCCTGATTACCTGGAAGTGGTCAGCTTCGTAGGGGCAGCCGTGGTGACCGGCGGAGAGATCACCATCAAAAACGCTGGCCCGGAATATCTCGATATGATCCAGCTGGTCTTTTCCCGCCTGGGCGTCCATTGGGAGGTGCAGGGGGAAGATCTCTTTGTCCCCAGGCAACAAGCACAGGTCATCAAACCGGATTTTCGCGGGGCTATCCCCGAAATCAGCGTCATGCCCTGGCCCGCGTTTCCTTCAGATTTGATGAGCATCGCCATCGTGGTTGCGACCCAGTCGAAGGGAAACATCCTCTTCCATGACTGGATGTATGAGGGAAGAATGTATTTCACGGATAAACTGACCGGAATGGGCGCCCAAATCGTGCTTTGTGATCCCCACCGCTGTATTGTGAATGGCCCTACTGAATTGTTTGGCGCGACTGTGGACAGCCCGGATATCCGCGCTGGGTTAGCCCTGGTGCTGGCTGCACTGGCTGCCAGAGGGGAATCCGTGATTCGCAATGTAAGCCAGATTGACCGGGGGTATGAGCGGATCGATGAGAAACTGCTCGCGCTGGGAGCGGATATAAAAAGGGTCCGGTGAAATATGCTGCTCTACGAGGAAATTCAACAGCAGCCTGAAGTATTGTCCACCCTGCTGGAAGAGCGCTGGGAGGATATCCAGGAGATCGCTAAAAAAATTGGGAAACCGGCAGGGTTGTTCATTGCCGCCAGGGGCACATCGGACAACGCCGCCCGCTATGGAAAATATGTCTGGGGAGCTTTTAACAGCATCCCGGTCAGCCTGGCCACCCCTTCCCTGTTCAGCATCTACCACCAGCCCCCCAACCTGAAATCCCAGCTGGTCATCGGCATCAGCCAATCAGGGGAATCCCCGGATTTGCTGGCCGTCCTGCAGGAAGCAAAGCAGCAGGGAGCACCCACATTAGCCATTACCAATCATGTCTCATCTCCCCTTGCAGATACTGCGGATCATATCATCAACATTCAGGCTGGAAAGGAACAGGCCGTGGCTGCAACCAAAACATACACTGCTCAGCTTATGGCGATTGCCATGCTCTCAGCTGCCTGGAACCAAACCTCCAATCAGCACAGCGACCTGAAAAAGGTCCCTGCTTTTGCTGCCAGTGCCCTTGAACTGGAAAAGCCCATTGCGGAGTTCGCGCCGCGATACCGCTACATGGATCAGTGCGTTGTGCTCGGGCGGGGTTTTAATTATGCAACCGCCTATGAATGGTCCTTGAAGCTGAAAGAACTCTGTTACGTGGTTGCCCAACCCTATTCCTCCGCGGATTTTCAGCACGGGCCGATTGCGCTGGTCACAGGTGGATTCCCCGTTTTTGCCGTCGCACCACACGGTCAGGTCTTTTCGGAGATGTCTGGTCTGCTGCGCCGCCTCAAAGAGCAGCAACAGGCAGAGCTTTTCGTGATTTCCAATGACGCCGGGTTGTTGGAAACCGCGGACTGCGCGGTTCCCCTGCCCAGGCAGGTCCCGGAATGGCTTTCCCCTCTGATTGGGATCATCCCAGCCCAGCTCTTCTGCTACCATCTCACGCTGCTGAAAGGGATCGATCCAGATGCACCCCGGGGACTCAGCAAAGTCACCCGGACAAGATAAATCTGCTCAAGCGCGTTAAGCGGGCCTGAATGATTTCAGGGCCCCCCCGTTGGAAAGGAGTAAGCTGCCATGGCCAATCTCAACACCCAGATCCAGCTTGTTCAGGGATCCCCTACCCTTGCCCTGAATGAGACCGCCCGTCAGCTTCGACAACAGGGAAAAAATGTCATTCATTTTGCAGCCGGCGAGCCCCTGAACGAATTTCCTGAATGCGCCCGGGAATACCTGATCAAACGGATTTCATCGGGTCGTGTGAAATACGGCCCGATCGGCGGGATGAAGGAACTCAAGCAGGAGGTTATTGACTATACGAAAAAACATTACGGGAAAACCCCGGCCCAGAAGAATGTCATGATCACCATCGGGGCCAAACAGGCGCTCTACAACCTCTTTCACTGCCTGCTTGATCCCGAGGAGGAAGTGCTGCTGCTTGCCCCCTACTGGGTCAGCTATCCCGAAATGATCAAACTCGCCTACGGGCGCCCGGTGATCATCATGCCCGACCAGCAGCTGGTCCCCACGATTGAAGCCATCACCGCGGCAGTCACCCCGAAAACCAAAGCCCTGATCCTCAACAACCCGAATAACCCCTCCGGCGTGGTCTACCCGGAGGAATTTGTCGCCAAACTAGTCGATTATTGTGAAACCCACCAGATCTACCTGATTCTGGATGATATTTACCACCAGCTGATGGCAGAGACCCATCATTGGGTCCCGGGATATGTATTCACCTCCGAAAAGATTGATTCCTCCCACCTGATTGTGATCAACGGGATCTCGAAATCGTTTGGAATGACAGGTTTTCGAATTGGCTGGATCATCGCCCCTGCCGAAATCATCCAGGCAATGCAGAAAATCCAGGGGCACAGCACTTCCGGGGCATCCATCCTTCTCCAGGAAGCTGCCCTGGGGGCGCTGCGGGCTGGAGAGGATGCCACGCGAGAGCTGGATCAATTCATCGCCACCAACCGGAGGAAAATCCTCTCGGCGCTGAAAGAGATCCCCGGGGTCCGGATTGTTGAGCCGGGAGGGACGTTTTACTGTTTTCCAGATTTCAGCGCCTTTGAAGCGGATTCACGGCAGCTGGCAACCCGGATCCTCCAGGAAGCTTATGTCTCCTCTGTTCCCGGGATCGCCTTCGGCCTGGAAGGGCATCTGCGGCTCAGCTACGCGGGACCCACAGATCAAATCCAGGAAGGAGTCGACCGCATCCGCTGGGTAATTGACCCGGATGCACCAAAAGAACTCACCATAGATGGGGAAAAGCGCCTCTGCACCTGGCAGAGAACCCGCCAGGGATAAGGGCAGGGCAGCTGGCCTGGTCCCCCTGCGGCTCCCGTCAGCTCAGCTGCGTCCCAAAGACTCGTCAATCAAGAACGGTTTGTACTTCGCCAAATAGCGGACCGGAATCTTCCCCTGCAGGAACACCCCCTCATAATGGTTTTCGATTTGATCCACCTGCCCCTCGCGATGAAATAGGGAGATCAATCCTCCCTGATTGTAGGGGAGTTCCACCTGAACCGGCTCATAGGACTCGTAGAGGCGCTTTTTTACCGTGCGCAGCAGCTCGGGGATGCCATCTCCCCGCAGGGCGGATACTGCAACCGCATTGGGGTAATCCTGCAGGGCCCGCCTGGCCGCTTCCGGATCTTTAAGACGATCAATTTTGTTCAAGACCGGGATCACCGGGAGATGCTGGGCCTGGATTTCCTCCAGGGTTTGATGGACCGCCTTAGCCTGCGCCTGTGCCTGCGGATGGGTGATATCGACCACATGCAGCAGCAGGTCCGCCTCAGCAATTTCCTCCAGGGTAGCCCGAAAGGCAGCTACCAGCGTGGTGGGCAGCTTCTGGATAAAGCCAACGGTATCGGTAAACAGGGTCATCAGCCCCTCTTCCAGCTCCACCCGCCGGGTGGTCGGATCCAGGGTAGCAAATAATTTATCCGCCACATAGACATCCGCATCGGAGAGAGCGTTCAATAAAGTTGATTTCCCGGCATTGGTATACCCAACCAGGGAGACTGTTGGGAGACTGGATTGCTTTCTCCGGGCCCGGTAGCGCTTTCGATGCGCGCGTACTTTTTCAAGCTCTGCCTTGAGGTGGCTGATCCTTCGTCGGATATCGCGGCGGTCAGCCTCCAGCTGGGTTTCGCCAGGGCCCCGGAGTCCTACCCCGGCCGTGCCTCCGGTTCTCCCGCCGCCGCCCCCTGCCTGCCTCACCAGGTGGGTCCAAGCCCTGGTCAGCCGGGGCAGACGATATTCATATTGGGCCAGCTCAACCTGCAGGGCCCCTTCTTTGGTGTGGGCATGCTGGGCAAAAATATCCAGGATCAACGCAGTTCGGTCAATCACCCGGATATCTTCTCCAAGGATTTCCTCCAATTCGCGCTGATGCCGGGGAGAGAGCTCATCATCAAAAAGAATCACCTCTGCTTTGAGCTGCTCAGCCAGCCTCTTGACCTCCTTGACTTTTCCGGATCCGATAAAGGTCTTCGGATTGGGATGGTCAAGATTCTGTGTCACCTCCCCGACATGGACAAATCCAGCGGTTTCCGCCAGCCGGGACAGCTCCTTGAGGGAATCGTCCACCCCTAGAATCGCATCCTGCTGATAAACCTCCACCCCCACCAGTAAAGCCCGATCGACCTGCATTTTTTCTGTTTTTTTCATATTCATAACCACTGCATATTCTCCATCCAGACTGGATGGGGTGAAGCCAGACCATTTCCGGCTTTGAAGATTATGATACCAGATCAGGGGCAATTCCCCTGCAGGCTACTCACTTTCCCCTTTCAGCCAGGCGGTGACAACCTCCCCGACTACCTGCAAGCTGGCAGGCGAGACCTTATCGAGCGTATCCGATGTGGTGTGCCAGTATGGATAATCAAAGTCAATGATATCAACTGCCGCAATCCCCTCCTCCAGAAAGGGTGTGTGGTCATCCAGGATGGCATACTTTTTCCGGGGAAGAAAGACCTGATCGTGGCCGATGGCTGCTGCCTGAGCCCAGATTTCCTCAACCAGCCCTGGATCCGAATTCCGCTCCTGGTAGATATTCAAATCCGCATCCCCGATCATATCGAGGATCACCACCGCGACAGGAGGCTGGGTCAGGCTCTCCACGTAGGCCCTGGACCCCATAATCCAGTCATATTCCCCAATTCCCCCGTTGTCCTCGGCGTCAAAAAACACCAGTTTGACAGGCTTGGGAAGCTCTTTAGGCAGGGTCCTGGCCAGCTCCAGCAGAACCGCGACCCCGGAAGCCCCATCATTGGCCCCGGGCACTGGTTGTTTTTGTTTTGCTGGATCCGGGTCCTGATCCGCAAAGATCCTGGTGTCATAATGAGCCCCCAGCAGGATCCACTCCCCTTCCTGCCTGCGGCTGGCGATCACGTTTTGCACCAGACTGCCCTGGACCTCCTGCACCTGAAGCTTGACATTCCACCCTGCTTCTTCCAGCTCTTCCACCAGCCAGAGTAAAATCTGGTGATGTCCTGCTGATCCCGGAGTGCGGGGGCCTAAGGAGAGCTGGTAGGCAATATCCTCATAGGCTCGCTCGCCGCTAAATTCCTTCGGGGGTATGGGACCTGCTTCCGGGGCCGAGCTGCACCCGAAAATCGGCAAGATCATGCAGATCAGGACCAGGTAAACGGCAGCTAAAGGGATGATCTTTTGCCCTGTAAGATATTGCCTATACGCAATTTCCTGGGAATGCGGCATCTTCAAATAAGCTCCTGGATCCCTTCTTTTCCGGGCTTATTTTACCACCGGAGTTCCCTCCTCCTCTGCGGAACTGCATCAATGGAGCCAGACCGGCATGCTCCTTGCAATCTGTTTGGCATACATCTTGCAACTTTCGTAAAACAGCGCTATACTCATAACGGGAGAAAGCTATGTTTCAAATCCAAAGTACCGAAATTAAACCCCAGGTTACGGCGCACCTCGCCCAGACCATGTCGCTGCTGGAAATGACCGTGGAGGAGATCCAGCAGAAAATCCACACAGAACTGGCCAACAATCCTGCCCTGGAACTGGCCGAGGAACGGCGCTGCCCGAACTGCGGCCGGGTGCTTTCCTCTCCCGGCCCCTGCCCTGTTTGCTCTCAGCCGTATGAGACCACCCTGGAGGACCCGATTGTCTTCATCTCCTCCAGAGATGACTTCCCCTATGACTCAAACGGACAGGGGTCATCCAGCTCTTCTGGTGATGTCTCCTTTGAACACTTCACCCCCCAGGTCGAGGATCTGCCCAGCTATGTGCTCCGGCAGATCTCCCTGGAAATCAAAGAAGAGGAACGGCTGATTGCGGCTCATATTCTCAACAACCTTGACGAGGATGGACTGCTCACAATCCCCCTCCAGGATATCAGCCAGTTCTATCATATTTCCCTTTCAAGCGTGGAGCATGTTGCCCAAATCATTAAGCTTGCTGATCCAATTGGCGTCGGCGCCTCCTCCCCGAAAGAAGCGCTCCTTATCCAGCTTAACCAGCTGCGGGAAACCATGGATGTCCCCGCGCTGGCAGAGCAAGCCATCCACTCCGGCATGGAAGATCTCAGCAAGCACAGCTACCGGAAATTGGCGAAAGACCTCGACACCACCTTCGAGAATGCGAAAAGGATCGCTGAATTTATCCGCAGGAATCTGAATCCATATCCGGCCCGGGCTTACTGGGGTGACTATCACCAGACCCCTGACTCCCAACCCCAGGTTTACCACCGGCCGGATATCATCCTGCGGGAACAAAGAAACTCCCCCATTCGGAGGATTATTGTTGAAATCATCTCTCCGTACCGGGGAACCCTGCGGATCAATCCCCTCTTCCGACAGGCCCTCAAGAATGCCCCGGAAGAGAAAAACGAGGACTGGTGCCAGGACATTGACAGTGCCTCCTTGTTGATCAAATGCCTCCAGCAGCGCAATCACACCATGGAGCAGCTGATGACGGTGCTGGTAAAAAAGCAGCGGGAGTATATTCTTTCTAACGATCCCGCCTTGTTACAGCCGCAAACCCAGGCGGAAATGGCGGAGCTTCTGGATGTCCATGAATCCACCATCTCCCGGGCAGTCTCCGATAAATCTGTCCAGCTCCCAAACAATAAAATTATTCCCCTGAAGCGGTTCTTTGACCGCAGCCTGCCGGTCCGGACGATCATGTGCAGGTTGATTGATCGGGAGGAAACCCCCCTGACGGATTCCGAAATTGCCGAGGAGCTGGCCGAGGTTGGGTATAATATAGCCCGCAGGACCGTTGCGAAATACCGGGCCATGGAGGGAATCCTTTCCTCCCGTTTAAGACAGAAAAACTGAGCTTACATGGTTTCAATTCTCTCGAATCCATCCAAATCATCGGGGGAAGCAGACTTAGCTCCCAATGAGGTCAGCCATTTGCTGGATATTACAAACCATCCGGCAGTTCTGGTTGCCCAGGATGATCTGCAAATTCTGGCAGCCAATGCTTCCTTCGCAGAATTATCCGGATATACCCGCAGAGAGCTGATTCAACTTCACCTGGAAACCCTGCTGCCAAAGATTGTGCCCATCCTTCAGGATGACGGAGCCACCCTGGAGCTTCACAGCCTCCAGGGAAGGGAGATCGATTTAATCAACCGCCGCAAGCAGATCATTCCAACCACAGTCAACGCAAAAAGAATTGGCAGCATCAAGCGGTTTTCTATCTACCAGATCTCTCCAGCCAAACAGAAATCCAACCGCCGGTCCAGCCAGGACAGCGTGGCTTCGCCTGGGGAGGGCATCCAGGAACTCACCGAGATCTTCTACCAGCCGGACCTGGATCAAGCCCTCGAGGTTATCATCCGGGTTGGGAAAAAGATGCTTGGGGCAGCCTCGATGGGGGTATACACTGCAGCCTCCAACCTCCCTCATCTCAAAGCGGTCAAGCTTGACAACCCTTTTGAGGATTTACCCGAGATCATATCGACCACAGACTTTTTCACCCATTACACCGAGTTTCAATACTCCCCACCGTTTAAACCCCCACTCTCCCCGCTGAAGGAGGACGCTGTGAAACAAGGGGCTTCCTTCATCACTTCTGCCCCATTAAATGACGCGCAGTCTGTCTCGGGACTGATCGTCGCCCTGGGGGAAAAGGGTGCAGATCCCCCGGAGAGAAAGACTGTCAAGGCGGTTATGGATCTGCTGGTTGCGGCTGCTGCCGGGGCATTGAACAACTTCATCCTGAAATCAAACCTCCACGACCGCCTCACCCAGACAACGTTGAAAAAAGCGATTGGCGACACGATCAACAAATATATGCCGGAGGGCGTGGTCTACCTCAGCACGGATTTACTGATTCAGCAGGTCAACCCCTCCGCAGAGCAAATTCTTGGCTACGCCGAACAGGAAATCATCAACCGGCACATTGACGACGTCATCATCGGCACCGATCGTCTGACACCGGCACTGCAGGATGCCCTGGACAACATTCCCACCCACGACCTGGGAAGCCTGGAAATCCACCATCGGGACGGGAGTGCCTTTCCAGCAATCATAAAAACCTTCCCCGTCACCGGATCCAGCCCGGGAGACATCACAGGCATCCTGATCTTCATTCAGGACATCAGCAAAGAGGAGAAAGTGCGCATACGCACACAACAGCTGGAAAGACGAGCCCTGGTGGGGCAGATGAACGCGATTTTCGCGCACGAAATCCGCAATCCCATCAACAACATCACCTCTGGCATCCAGCTCCTGGATAAAACCCTCCCGGAGGATTTTCAGCATCGCGAGGTGCTGAAAGGCATTAATGATGACTGCGATCGCCTGACCCACATTGTCGACACCGTTCTCACTTTTTCAAAATCCCAAAGCTACCACCGGATACCCATCCAATTAGCCCCCCTGATTGAGAAGATCCTCAACCGCTGGACTCCCCGGATGAAACGAACCGGTGTGTCCCATGTGCTGAAAGTGGAACCAGACGTCCCGCCCATCCTGGGGGACGAAAGGGCCCTGGGGCAGGTTTTCAACAACCTGGTCAGCAACGCTGTCAGAGCCATGGAAGACACCCATGGGGGTGTGCTGTCCATCCGCATCAAGCCTTTCATCAAGGCAAACGGCACGCAGGGTGTCCAGGTGGATGTGCTGGATACCGGGCCCGGGATTCCTGCTGAAGTGGAGGATCGAATCTTCGAACCGTTTTTTACCACCAAACCGGACGGGACGGGATTGGGGCTCTCAATCACCAAGCAGATCATCACCATGCACGAGGGGACAATCAAGCTGATCCCGATCCCGGAAGGGACATCGTTTCAGATCATTCTACCTGGGGCAAGTGAGGGCGAAAACTGATTATGTCGGCAACAATCCTGCTCGTTGATGACGAGAAAAATGCCCGGAATAACATCGGCAGCTACCTGGAATCCCAGGCGTATGAAGTTCTCCTGGCAGCAGATATGAAAACCGCCCGGAAGCATCTTGCCGCCCAGGAAGCGGATATCGTCCTGCTGGACGTCCAGCTCCCGGATGGATACGGGCCCGATCTGCTCACTGAAACAGCCCAGCTTCCAAATCGGCCGCCCATCATCATGATCACCGCCTACGGGGATATTGACATGGCCGTAGAAGCGATGAAGAACGGCGCCCATGATTTCATTCAGAAACCGATCAAATTCGACCGCCTGGAGCAGTCCATCAAGCGGGCGCAGGATATCGTTGAAATGCGGGCGGAATTAGATCATTTCCGGAAAGCGCAGCAGGAGGAACTGAACTCGATCGTCATCAATTCTGAGATTATCAAAAACGTCTTCACCCAGGCCCAGCGTGCGGCCAAGCGGTCCACCTCGATCCTGATCACCGGGGAAACCGGAACTGGAAAAGAGGTGCTAGCCAGGGCCATCCACAGGATGGGCCCCCGGAAAGAACAGCCCTTCATTGACATCAATTGCGCCGCAGTCCAAAATACAATGCTGGAATCGGAGCTGTTTGGCCACGAGGCCGGCGCATTCACTGGGGCTCAAAAACGGAAGCGGGGGTTGATGGAGGTGGCGGATGAAGGGATTCTTTTCCTGGATGAAATCTCCTCGATGTCCTCAGATATGCAGGCAAAAATGCTCCGCGCCCTCGAAGAACGAGCTTTTCGCCGCGTCGGCAGCACAACCTCGATCCAGGTGGATGTGCAGATCCTGGCAGCATCGAATAAGAACCTGCCGGATTTGATCGAAAAGGGCTCTTTTCGGGAGGATCTATATTATCGTTTGAAAGTGATCAACCTTGAGATCCCGCCCCTTCGTGAGCATCCGGAGGACATTCCCGGGCTGGCCGGTCACTTCATCAAAAGCAACAATCCCAAAATGGGGATCAATATTCAGAACATGACTCCAGGGGCCCTGGAGCTCTTGAAGCAATATGAGTGGCCGGGAAATATCCGCGAGCTGCGCAATGTGATTGAACGAGCAATGATCTTTTGTGATGAAGCCACCATTGATGTTCAGCATCTTCCAGCAGAAATTCAAACGATTCCTGAGTAGGGTTCACACAGAGAAAATCTTGAGTATAATCTTCACCAATCAAGGACACTTTTATGGGTAGAAAATTCAGCTTGATCCTGCTCTTGCTGCTGGCTGCTGCCCTGGCAGCGCCCACAACGGCGGCAGCTTGGGATGGCGGAGAAGACAACCAGGCGCTCTGTCCCCCGGATATTTATATCGACGATTCCCAGGACTGCTTGCCGTTCGGTCCCACAGCCTATTTATCGGAGATGGCCACCAAGGGATTTACCTTTCCTGAGACCCCCCTGCCTGTCCAGCAGCCAGATCCTTCCCTCAGTGAAGTCCAATATCAGTATGCCTACGTTCGCTCAAGACGGGCTCCCATCTACCGCACCTTAACGGATGCAGTAAAGGATAATAAAAGCAATATTCTCCGGTGGATCACCCCTGGTTTCAACTATGTCTCCATTGAAAAGACGGAATACAGCCGGGGGAAGTATTATTACTACACTGATGTCGGATGGATGTCCGCCAGCGACCTGGTGGTCACAGACATCCCGACCTTCCAGGGGGTGGAATTCTCAGAAACCCCTGAACACCCCTTTGGATGGGTTTTAGCCATGTTCAGTGAAGGGGGCAAAGCAGAGACAAAACGAACCCCGGGATTTGGTTCGGATGACTACACCGGCCATCAGCTGGATCACATGCAGCTGGTTAAAATCTACGACATCAAAACCATTGGAAAGTGGGACTGGTACATGGTTGGGCCGGATGAGTGGATCATCCAAACCGCGGTCGCGAAAGTTGTTCCCCACTCCAACCCGCCAGAGGGGATGACCTGGGACCGCTGGATCGAAGTCAACCTGTACGAACAAACTGTTGCGGTATATGAGGACCGGGAGCTGGTTTTTGCCACCCTGATGGCCAGCGGCGCGGATCCCCATTACACATACCCGGGGATCTTCAAGATCTACGAAAAACTGGATTACACCCGGATGCGCTACCTGACCGATCCAGAGGATGCATACAACCTGGAAAATGTTCCCTGGACAATGTATTTTGACGACCGCCGGGCTTTTCACGGGGCGTATTGGAGAGCCAGCCTGGGCTACCCCCAATCCCATGGCTGTGTTAACCTTTCTGTG
Organism: uncultured Anaerolineales bacterium; assembly: GCA_964621835.1. Taxonomy (GTDB): domain Bacteria; phylum Chloroflexota; class Anaerolineae; order Anaerolineales; family UBA11858; genus B10-G9. The sequence continues at coordinate 17,881 of CAZUMA010000013.1, forward strand.
GGGGATTCCCGCTGGCTGTACGAATGGGCTAAACTGGGAGACCGTGTCTATGTCCATGATCCCTCGGGAAAAACACCCACCGAGGAACCATAAAACAGGATCAGCACCAAGAAAAACGCAAAAGAGCGAGGAATTCCTCGCTCTTTTTATCATGATGCGATGATAGCTAGAGATTCGTTTTCAGGGAATATTTTCAATAATATTGCTGTACGCACTGCCCAGACCTTCTCCAAAAATGGTGAGGATCACAATCACTGCCAGTGCGATCAGCAGCAGGATCAGGGAATATTCCACCAATCCCTGACCGAGTCTACTATCCATTCAGCACCTCCCGATTATTCCACAAGAATGATAAATCCCTTGAGATAGGACCCTTCCGGGAATCTCAAGTTAATTGAGTGATCCGCACTCTGCCACATCTTCTTAATCATTCTAGCATTAACCTCTGCATCCCGGGCAGCACCTGACAAAATTCTTAAGAAGAACTTTTCATCAATACCCCCGGAACAGGAGAAGGTAAACAGCATCCCTCCGGGTTCCAGCAGCTTCAAGGCCAGGAGGTTGATATCTTTGTAGCCCCGGGCTGCTTGCTGCGCATGGGAAGCGGTGGGGGCAAACTTTGGCGGGTCAAGGCAAATGATCTCAAATTTCCGATCCTGGTCGCGAAATTTCCGCAGCACCGCGAACACATCCCCTTCAATCAGCTCAGGATTGGAATCGGAAAGCTGATTGCGTGCCAGATTTTTCTCCGCCAGGGAAAGGGCATCGGCAGACGAGTCAACCATTGTGATTGATCGGGCGCCGCCCGCAGCGGCATGGATGGCAAATCCCCCTGTATAGCAGAAGCAGTCCAGGACCGTTCTATCCTGGGAAACATCCCGGAGAAGCTTCCGGTTATCCCGCTGATCGAGATAAAACCCCGTTTTATGGCCGGAAACAACATCCACCAGGAAGCTCAGCTGATGCTCCTGGATGGGAACCAGCGCATCCGGGTCGGCGCCATGCAGCAGCCCGGTTCGCGGGGACAGCCCTTCCAGGTTTCGAACCTCCACATCCGAGCGCTCATACACCGTCTTCACCCCCGTAAGTTCCACCAGCTGGGCACAGAGCACATCACGCCAATACTCCGCCCCGGCGCTGAGCAGCTGCAGGACCAGAACATCCCCGTATTGATCGGCAATCAACCCTGGAAGGCGGTCTGACTCTGCATGCACCCACCGGATTGCCCGCGGATTTAATCCCAGCCGCCTCCGGAACTCGACGCTTTGCTCCAATCTATCCTGGAAAAAATCTGCGTTGATCTCCTGCCCGGAATCCCAGCTCCAGATCCTGGCCCGGATCTGGGAGTCTGGACTGTATGCCGCGTAAGCTAAAAAATCACCCCGGTAATCCCGCACCTCGACGGTCGCCCCGGCAGCCAGTTTCCCCTGGATATCGGCCACCGCGCCCGAAAAAATCCAGGGGTGCAGACGCAGAACAGGTTTTTCCCTGCCCTTTTTTAAAAACAGCTTGCCGATCCCAGACAATAGACCCTGCCCTTTTCCCCTGCTGCTAATTCAGCGGATCATCTCTGACAACCGCTGCTCATCAATGATGGGAACCCCCAGCTCCTCCGCTTTTTTCAACTTTGAGCCCGCCTCCTCCCCGGCAAGCAAGTAATCGGTATTTCCACTCACGGAACTGGTCACCCTCGCCCCGTGAATCTGCAGGATTTCTTTGATCTCACTGCGGGTGTACTGCGCCAGTTTGCCGGTGACCACAAAGGTCAGTCCTTCCAGCGGTAAGTCCCCCTCCGGCTGCTGGGCAGCTTCGTCCGCTTTCGGCCACACCCCGGCGCCCCTGAGCTTCTCAAGCACCTCCAGGTTCGAAGGTCGTTCAAACCAGTCCACGATCGCCTGCGCGATATTGGGGCCAATTCCAGGAATTTCTTCGAGCTCCTCTGCGTCGGCTGCCTTAAGCTGGTCAAGATCTTGATATGAGGCTGCCAAATCCACAGCAACGACCTCCCCTACCCCGCGAATCCCAAGGGCTGTAATCAATCGGTCAAGCGGCTGTAGTCTTGACGCCTGGATAGCCTCCAGGATGTTGTCTGCTTTTCTCTCCCCAAATCCTTCTAAGCCCAGTAAATCTTCTTTGCGGAGTTGATACAGATCTCCCACATCGTCAAGCAGACCCTCCTGGACTAATTGCTCCACAATCTTTTCCCCCAGGCCGACTATATCCATTGCTGACCGGGAAACAAAATGTTCTATCACCCGTGTTCGCTGGGCAGAACAGGTTGTATTAACACAATACCAGGCCACCTCTCCCTCGATGTGCTCCACCACCTCCCCACAAACCGGACAGACTTGAGGGGGTTGATAAACGTTTTCCTCTCCGGTCCGAGCATCGACCACGGGTCCGATCACCTTGGGGATAACTTCGCCAGCCCGCTTGACTTTTACCTGGTCGCCCTCGCGGATGTCGTTATCAAATATATAGATAAAATTATGCAGCGTGGCCTGCCGGACAGTTACCCCCCCGATCTCGACAGGTTCAAGCACAGCATAGGGCGTGAGCACCCCGGTTCTGCCCACATTCACTCCGATCTCCTGAAGCTCGGTGGTGACAATCTGGGCGGGGAATTTAAACGCCAGGGCGCCGCGGGGTGCCTTCCCAACAACACCAAGAGCCTCCGCCAGGTTGTGGTCATTGATCTTGATCACAGCCCCATCGATCTCATAATCAAGCTCAGCCCGGCGCTGGTCCCACTGCTCCACAGCGTCAATGACCGCGTCCAGGTCAGGACAGGTTTGGTACTCCGGGATAGGAAACCCCAGGGATCGAAGGTATTCGAGGGTGTCCTTCTGGGAAGCTGGGGGCTGGCTGGAGGAAGAAACCAGCTGATACACAAGCAGGGTCAGGGGGCGCTGGGCAGTCAGCGAGGAGTCCAACTGGCGCAGGGAGCCTGCAGCGGTATTTCGGGGATTAACGTAGGTCTTTTTTCCTTCTTCCCGGAGCCGCCGGTTCAGCTCCTCAAACTTGGAGAGCTTGAGAAACGCCTCCCCCCGGACCACCAGGGTTTCGGGTGCTGAAATGTCTGACATGATTCCTGGAGGAATGCGCAGCGGCAGCGCGTTGATCGTGCGCAGGTTTTCAGTGATCTCCTCCCCGACCTCGCTATCCCCCCTCGTGGCCCCCTGCACAAAAATGCCCTGCTCATAGCGGAGGACAACCGTCAACCCATCCAGTTTTGGCTCCACTATGAAATCTGCTTGAGCCACTCTTTCATCGAGTTTTCCAATCCGCGTCTTCCATGCCCGGAGCTCCTGGATGGAAAAAGCGTTATCCAGACTGAGGATGGGAGCGGGATGTTCTACCTTGGCAAATCCCTCCGCGGGGGGTGCACCCGCTCGCTGGGTGGGAGAATCCGGCGTTTTCAGGTCAGGATGCTCTTGTTCCAGCTGATCCAATTCCCGGTACAGCCGGTCCCATTCCTGATCACTGATCGCCGGATCATTCAGGACATAATAACGGTAATTATGGTAGCGGAGCTGCTGCCGCAGTTCCTGGATCCGTGCCTGTGCGGTAGGTTCTGTCATGAGCTTGATTATAGCCGAAAGCAATCCCTCCTGGAGTTGATCCTTTCTTCCTGCAGGGCTGACTGGGCTTAAAAGACAACAAAGCGGTCCTGCTGGAAGCCCGGAATTTGATATAATTGAGAGCACATTTTACAGGCGGCTTTTCCGACTCCCTGGACGAAGCAGCCTGCAGAAAGTTCACCCACCCTGGGGAGCTCAGACCAATTTCTATTCGTTGACCAAGGAGCGATCATGTCTGCCGGGAAAATCATTGGCTATATTTTTGCAGCAATTTCAATTTTTTTTGGGGTAATTTTTATCTGGGGTGCCTTCAGCCCTGATGGCCAGCCGGCCTGGATTATTGTTGGGGTTCTCAGCGTCCTGGTAGGGATTGGGATCATCTGGCTGGTGGGAAGAAAAAAACCCGACGAACAGGATGTCAAGGTCCAGATTGATCTTTCAGGGGATGTCAACCTGGAAACCCTTACCTGCAACAGCTGCGGCGGCCAGCTGAGCCCGGAGCATGTTTCCATGGTCGCCGGGGCCCCGGTTGTGGAATGTCCCTATTGTGGAACAAGCTATCAGCTCACCGAAGAACCAAAATGGTGATTTGGGAGAATCATTGATGAAAAAACTATTCCCGATACTGCTTATCATCCTGATCCTGATTCCTGGGACAGTGCTGGCCCAGGGATACTTCTTCAGCCTGGACCGGGAGACCGTGAATGTCTACTGGCAGGAGGACGGCACACTGACCCTCGACTACGAGTTCGTATTTTCCAATCAGCCCTCCGGCGCCCCGATTGAATATGTTGATGTGGGGCTGCCCAACAACAACTTTAACGTCAGCAACGTCATTGCAAGTGTGGATGGCAATGCGATCACCTTTATCTCTGCCTCCGAATACCAGGGCAGCGGCACCGGGGTTGCCCTCGGATTGGGATCAAACGCCATCCCTCCGGGAGGGACCGGGACTGTCCGCGTCAGGATCGTTGGAATTGAGGGGGTGCTTTTCCCGGATACACAGGAGGATGAGTACGCCAGTGCCGTTATCACTCCCACCTGGTTTGGATCCGAATTTGTGACCGGGGCGACCAATTTGACCGTGATATATCATTTGCCCCCCGGAGTCCAACCTGCGGAACCTCGCTGGCATTCCTCCCCGGATGGGTTCAATGAATCCCCGATTACGGGATTGGACGATCAGGGCAGGGTCACCTACACCTGGCGCAACAGCGAAGCGGATCCTTCCGCCCGCTATAAGTTTGGGGCTTCCTTTCCCTTACAGTATGTCCCCTCATCCGCAGTCAGCAAACCGAGCCTCTGGCAGCAGCTGGGCATTCCGCCAGAAGTGGTCACCACCATCCTCTGCATCGGGGGATTCTTCCTCTTTTTCATCTTTATCATCGTGATCACGATTAATACCAATCGAAAACGGAAGATGAAATATCTCCCCCCCAAGATCCGGATTGAAGGGCATGGAATCAAGCGGGGGCTAACCGCGATTGAAGCGGCGGTTCTGCTTGAGAAACCAGTGGATAAAATTTACACCATGATCCTTTTCTCATTGCTTCAAAAACAAGCCGCCCAGGTGCTGACCCGGGAGCCCTTGAAACTGGAGTTCAGCGATCCGCTTCCCGAGAACCTCCGCAAGTATGAAAAGCAGTTCATTGAGGCGTTTCAAAAGGAATCCAAACGGGATCAAAAGACCGCGCTCCAGGATCTGATGATCGATTTGATTGAAAGCGTCGGTCAAAAGATGAAGGGATTCAGTCATAGAGAGACAGTGCGATATTACGAAGAGATCACGAAACGAGCCTGGAAGCAGGTTGAACAGGCTGAGACCCCGGAAGTTAAAAGCGAGAAGTTCAACGATCATATGGGTTGGACCATGCTGGACGGAGATTTTGAGGAGAGAACCCAGGATGTTTTCCGCAGGGGGCCGGTGTACGTCCCGGTCTGGTGGCACCGCTATGATCCCACCTTTCGGAGAACATCTTCTACCCGCCCCAGTGCAGGAAGACCGACCCCCAGCACCCGTGGAAGCGGGGGACAGGGGCTGCCCAACCTGCCGGGGGGAGAATTTGCCGCTTCAATGGCCAGCGGGATTTCAAATTTTTCCAGCAATGTTGTGGGCAACATCACTGATTTCACCAACAGGATCACCCAAAAAACCAATCCAATCCCCAAGTCCAGCTCCAGGAGCGGCAGTTGGAGCAGCGGAGGAGGGAGCTCGTGCGCCTGCGCCTGCGCCTGTGCTGGTTGTGCCTGTGCATGTGCTGGAGGGGGACGATAAGCGGGATGCGGGCTAACCCAAACCAACCCGGGAAGAAGCTGGCCCGGGGGTCCCTTGCTCTTCAAGACTCCGAGCTGCAGCCAGGGCTGTACCACTTCCCGCTGCAGGAGACAGGCAGCAAAACCAGACTTCACCTCAGGGTTGACCCGGACGGCCATGGGACCCTGGTGATTAATGCCAATCAGATCCTCCATCTGAACCCGACTGCGGCGCTGATTGGCTACCTGCACTTGAAAGGACGGACAGCCCAAGAGATCGGTGCCAAACTCCAGGTGCTCTATGACGGGGATCAGACCGAGTTCCTGGAAGATGTCGGTAAGCTGACCGCGGATCTCGACGCCTTTATTTACGCCAACGGCAGGGCGGTTCACCCGCTTTCAGAAGTAGAAATTCATGCTCCCTACAGCCTGCATCCCAGTGCACCGTATCGCATGGACCTTGCGCTTACCTACCGCTGCAATAACGACTGCCCGCACTGCTACAATGCCAGGTCCCGCACTTTTCCAGAATTGGACACCCAGACCTGGAAGGACATTCTGGATCGACTCTGGGCGCTAAACATTCCTCACCTGATCTTTACGGGCGGGGAGCCTACTTTGCGGGCGGACCTGCCGGAGCTGATTGCCCACGCAGAGCAGCTGGGCCAGATCACCGGCCTGAACACAAACGGCCGCCGCCTCTCTGACCCGAACTACCTCAAGCAGCTGACAGAGGCCGGTTTGGATCATGTTCAAATCACCCTGGAATCCCACCTTCCCCAGGTCCATGACCAGATGGTCGATCAAGCCGGGGCCTGGGAGCAAACCACTGCCGGGATCAGGAACGCCATCCGCAGCCATCTGTTTGTGATGACCAACACCACGATGTTGAAAAACAACCAGGATACGCTGGAGGATACCCTCACCTTCCTGGCCACACTGGGGGTGCCCACGGTGGGTTTGAACGCGCTGATCTATGCGGGACGGGGAAAGAATGTCGGGACGGGACTCACCGAGGAGGAACTGCATCCCCTGCTGGAAACAGCCAGGATGATCACCGCCGCCTCTGGCCAAAAACTGATCTGGTATACCCCCACTCTTTATTGTCGGTTCAACCCCCTGGACCAGGGGCTGGGCATCAAAGGCTGCACCGCAGCCCTTTACAACATGTGCCTGGAACCGGACGGGGGTGTTCTGCCCTGTCAATCCTACTACCAGCAGCTGGGGAACATCCTCAAAGACCCCTGGGAGAGAATCTGGAACCATGACCTGGCAGTCCACCTCCGGACAAGAGCGTATCTTCCGGAAGCCTGTAAGACCTGTCACCTGGTCCAGGAGTGCGGCGGCGGCTGTCCGATGGCCTTGAGAGAAAAATCGCACCTGATCACCCCGCTGCTCCCTGCACCATTCTGACCTCGCAAGGGAAAAGGATCGAGATCCATCTATGGCAAATATCATCACCCTTTCCCGGTTTCCACTGATTTTTATTTATCTGGGGGTGCTTTATTACGGCAGCCCGCAGACCCTGTTCTGGAATATCCCGTTCATTCTGCTGATCATCGGGCTGGATGGGCTGGATGGAATAATTGCCCGAACGCGGAATGAGACCAGCCTGGTAGGCAGCGTGCTGGATATTGCTGCCGACCGAACCCTGGAGTACCTGCTCTGGGTGGTCTTTGCCCATCTTCAGGTCATCCCGGTGCTGGTGCCTGTGATTGTGCTCACCAGGGGAACCCTGGTAGATGCCATCCGCTCCCTGGGGATGAAAAAAGGGGTCAGCCCTTTTGCACAGATCAAACGGCCCGTGAATCAATTCCTGGTCTCCTCCCGGTGGATGCGGTTTTCATATGGGGCAGCCAAGGCCTCAGCCTTTGCCCTGCTGACCCTGACCTGGGCCCTTCAGCGCACCGGGCAGTCAGGGAATTTTCCGGCAGCCGCGCTGGCGGGGATGTTCACCTGGATGAGCGTTGCCCTCTGCATCCTGCGGGGACTGCCGGTACTCCTGGAAGGATTCAGCAGCCTGCGCTCAGACGCCCTTTCTGCAAAGAAAAGCCGCTCCGCGTAGCTTCACTGATCAGCAGGGAAGGACCTTAATGTCGATTCAATCTGTCTTCAACAGCCGTTTTTCCGTGCGGCTTTCAATCCTGCTCAGCCAGGTGCTCCCTCCAAAACTGGGCTACGGGTTTGGATCCCTGATCTCGTCCTTGCTGGCCGTTTTTAAAAGAACAGATTTGGTCCAGAATATCTCCGCAAATCAATGGGTGCTCCTGCAGGAAACCGGAGATACCCAGCGGCTCCACCAGCGGGTGCGGTTGATCCTCCAACATGCCGGCAGATGCTACTACGACCTTTATCACAATTATCACGATCCGGACCGCGTCAGAGAAATGGTTCCATTTTCAGACGATATGGAAGCGTTCCTGGACCACTGCCGGCAGGGGGGAGGCACCCTGGTTGTTTCCCCCCACCTGAGTAATTTCGACCTGGTCGTTCATCGGCTCATTCTGGGCGGATTGCAGGCAAAAATCCTCTCTTATGGAAATCCCGTGGAGGGCTACCGCCTTCAAAATCGGATCAGGCAGGAAATAGGGATGGATCTGCTTCCCCTCAAGGATCGAGCTCTGATGGGGGAGGTGATCGATTTTCTCAAGGATGGCGGAGTTGCTGCCACCGGGATCGATCGGCCGCTGCCGGATCGGAAGCGCTCTCATTGGGTCTCCTTTTTTGGTCGGCCCAGTCCCCTCCCGATTGGTCATATCTCCATGGCAATGGCTGCGGATGTTCCCATTACTGTGGTATCAGCGATCCTGCGGCCGGATGGGAAATACGGGTTCCTGTATTCCGGGCCCATTCATCTCAAAACCTATCAAAACAAGAAAGAATCGATCGTCAGAAACGCGGAGCTGATCCTGGAGGTCATTGCCGATTTCATCCGCAAAGCCCCGGATCAATGGCTGATGTACTACCCGGTCTGGCCTGATGTCCTGGAAGATAAACCATGGTGATCCAAGGGCTCGGTTTGCTCCTCCTGCTGCTGGGAATCCTGCACCGGCTGCCTGCCATTTCAGAACGGGACCTGGCGCTGACCCGGAAACTCCAGCAGGGATTGGGGAAGGGAAGCCGGTTGGCTTTCTTTCAGGAGATCTGGTTTTTGGGAAAAACCCCCCTGGCGCTGATCGTCCTGGCTGGCCTCTCTGCGGCCAGGTGGCAGCAGGGCTGGATCTACTGGATTGGATTCGGGCTCATCGTGGGCATTGAGCGGGCAATCAAAATCACCTTCCAAAGAAAAAGGCCCTATCAGCAATCCCATACTATAATGATGCTGCAGCCAAAGCTCCCCACAGATCCGTCTTTTCCAAGTGGAGACTGCTTGCGGATCTGGTACCTGGCTTTGATCCTGCCGGCTTTTGCAGGGAATCCAGGATATCTGCTGCTGGCGATGATCCTGCTGGCGGTCCTGGTATCCCTGGGGCGGATGGTGATGGGGGTGCATTATGTGACGGATGTTATCAGCGGGACAGGGTTGGGGCTCCTGGGAGCAGGGACCACCCTGTGGGCATGGCAGGTGCTCAGTGGCATGTAGACAAGTACGCTTCGATCAATCAGGAGGAAAACAATGGATTTTAAAAAATTAATTGAACACCGATACAGCTGCCGCAGCTATCAAGATCGGCCTGTGGAAGAGGAAAAGATTCAGCAAATTCTCAAAGCGGCTCAACTGGCCCCCACGGCAGCCAACCGGCAGCCCTTCCAGCTCATCCTCATCCCAACAGAAGGCCATCAGCAAACACTGCGCGAAATTTACAATAAAGAATGGTTTGTACAGCCTCCGCTGGTTCTCTGCGCCTGCGGTATCCCCGATCAGGGCTGGGTAAGGCACAAACATGATGGGGAAAATTATACGACAGTAGATGTTGCCATCGTGGTGGATCACATCACGCTCCAGGCGGCAGAGTTAGGGTTGGGCACATGCTGGGTTGGTGCGTTTGACCCGCAAGCGGCCCGGGAGGTCCTTGATCTTCCCGCTGATCTGGTCCCAATCGCCTTTACCCCCCTGGGATATCCGAACGATCAACCGACAGCAAAGAGCAGAAAACCTGTCGATGAGCTGGTTCGCAGGCACACCTGGTCCTGAGGCCACCCGCATTTTATTTAAAAACCAGGGAGGTCATGTCCCTGACTGGAGCGGTCTATGAACAACCTGATTGAATCTTTGACTGATTTCTTTTCCCCGGCGAAGCCTGTCCCTGCGGGTGTCTACCACTACCAAACACCCCCCGAAGCCGAGCAGCAGTATCGGCTTCACCTGCGTGTTGATGATCAGGGGGAGGGGCTGCTGATTGTGAACGCCTCTACGGTCTTACACCTTAACCAAACTGCAACCGAACATATCTACCATTTCATAAACCAGGCCCCTCCAGAAGAGGCAGCCAGGATCATCTCCCGCCGCTATCAGATCAACCCCCATGACGCTCGCCTGGATTACATCGATATTCAAAAAAAGATCACTGACTTAATCACCACACCCGATCTTGATCCAGTGGTGTTTTTTGACTTTTCCAGGGAGACACCCTATTCTGGCGCGATCAGCGCCCCCTACCGGCTGGATTGTGCGCTGACCTACAAGCTCCCAGAAACCAGCAACCCGGAGCTTGCTCCCCAGCGGCGTGTCGACCGGGAGCTTGACACCACGGAATGGAAAACAATCATCGACAAATCCTGGAAGGCAGGGATCCCCCAATTAATCTTCACCGGGGGGGAGGCCACCACCCGAACGGACTTGGTGGAGCTGATCGCCTATGCAGAAAGCAACGGCCAGGTAACAGGTCTGCTGACCGATGGGCTGAAATTAGCTGACAAGGAATACCTGAATACGCTGCTGCTCAGCGGGTTAGATCACCTCATGTTTGCCCTCAGCCCGAAACAAAAGGATTCCTGGCAGGCACTGCGGGTGGTGTTGAAAGCAGATCTGTTCACGACAGTTCACCTGACCGTCCGACCTGACCTTGTTCCGCAGCTTCCCAAGATGATTGAACAGCTGGCGGAGCTGGATGCAAACGCCGTTTCCCTGTCGGTGAGCGATCCGAATCAACCCGTGCTGCAGCGGGCTCTCTCCCAGGCAAGGACCCAGATTGCCGAGGCCGGCGTCCAGCTTAAGTGGGATCTGCCAGTGCCCTACTCCAATCACAATCCAGTTGCCCTTGAACTTCAACAAGCCCCAGAGCAGCTGGAAGGTGCCGGGAAAGCCTGGCTTTATGTGGAGCCGGATGGAGATGTCCTGCCCTCCCAGGGGGTCAATCAGGTTATCGGAAATCTCCTCCGGGAGGATTGGCAGAGCATCTGGCAAAAAGCCCAGCAGCGTGAAGCCTGATCAATAAGCTCCATGTCAATGTCTGTGGAGGCCTGGCACCAGCGTTTTTCCCTTCAAGCGCGATGGACCCAACCCCTTCGGGAGCACCTGTTTTGTTTGCCCGATCGGGCCTTCGACCAGCGTGTGCTTGAGGTTGGCGTGGGGACCGGGGCGGTCCTGCAGGAGATCGCTTCCCACAGCGGGGCTGCGCTGCACGGCTGCGATCTGCGGGAGGACTTTTTGGCCAGGTCAACTGTAAGTGTTCCTGGGGCAGCGCTGGTCCAAGCGGATGCGCATGATCTTCCTTATCACGCCAGCGGGTTTGATCTGGTGGTTTGCCACTACCTGCTGATGTGGCTCCCCGAACCGCTTAGCTGCTTGATGGAAATGAAACGGATCACGCGCTCCGGAGGGATGATCGCTGCGCTGGCAGAGCCGGACTACGGCGGAAGGCTGGATTATCCGGACCGGTTCCGGGACCTGAAGAAGCTCCAGATTCAGAGTCTGCAGAACCAGGGCGCAGATCCCCTGATGGGGAGGAAGCTTCCGGGATTGTTTGCGACCCTCGGGCTCAACAGCATCACCTCCGGTGTATACCAGGGTCGCTGGGAGGAGGCTCCCTCTGAGGAAGAAACGATCTCAGAATGGACAATCCTTCAGCAGGATCTCCAGGGATTCGTATCAGAAGAGGAAATCCGGGAACTCAAGGCGGAAGAACGCAAAGCCCGGGCAGCAGGCACCCGGGTGGTTTTTCTCCCGACCTTCTACACCTATGGGATTGTTTCCTGAGCGCCAAATCAGGGTGGCCCCGGCGAGAATTACCTATTCCGGGTCATTGGAGACCTCAATCAAAACCGCCCGCACCAATCTTCGGTTCGAGTAAGAAACCTCCTCCGGGTTCCAGTTTTCGCAGGTCAGGAGACTGATCACATCCCGATCCTGTTCTTGAAACACTTTTCCGGTCTGATTGGGCCCAACCCGCAGATTGGCCTGGACCTGGTAGCGGAAGACTTTCCCCCATCCATAGATTCTAATTTCCTCACCAAAGGAAAGCTCGGAGAGCTGCCAAAATGGGCCCGGACGGTTATAGGCATCCCAGACATGGGCCGTGATCACTGTATTCCCTGCATGGGTTGGATAGGCGGATCCTGCCAAATATCCCGCTTGATCCGCTAACCAGGAGGTATCCCAGCCAGCGCCAGAGTAGGGAACTCCCACAATCGGCAGGCTGACCATCAAAGAGGGGATCTCCAACACCAACCCGGATTGGCGATCCAAACCGGCAGGTGGCCTGCTGATCATGGTTTCCGGGACCCTCCTGGGAGGAAACCCTGTTGCCGGGAGCTCCGGCTGAGGGAAGATCACAACGGTAAAAAAAAACTAAAAAAAGATAAAAGGACGCTCGAATTGATGATTTCATTATAAGTTGAAGAGATTTTTTCCCTGGAAATTTTCCCTGCAGGCTATTATAAAGCGTTTCCAATATTGTTGAAAATTGGGCCTGATGGCATGCAAGCCGGTGTTTATGTATAATACCTGCAGAGTCAATCAACCACAGCCGCCCGAAACCACCCTTCGCCCCGGGGTCTTTCCTGTGCCAATCGCTCTCACCCTGAGCCGGATCCCACCGGGAAAAAAACACAGGGGCAACCCAGACCATGCAAGGACAGCTGTCAGATCGTTTTGAAAAAGCGCTCCAGGTGGCCTTCCGCCTGCATAGAGAGCAAACCCGTAAGGACAGTCATGTCCCGTACCTGGCCCATTTGCTGGCTGTTTGCGCAACCGTCATGGAACACACGGAGAATGAAGACCTGATGATTGCTGCCCTGCTGCATGATGCAGCCGAGGACCAGGGGGGAGATGCCACCCTGGACGAGATCAGGAAAGCTTTCGGAGACAGCGTCGCTGATCTGGTCAAAGCCTGCTCGGATACGCTGAGCACCCCCAAACCACCCTGGAAACCACGCAAACAGGCCTACCTTGAAAAAATTGCCCGGGCCTCTGACCAGGTCCTGCTGATCACCCTGGCGGACAAAATCCACAACGCCCGCAGTATTGAGCGGGATTACCGCCGGCTGGGGGATCGGGTTTGGGACCGGTTTAACGGCGGGAAATCAGGCACGCTGTGGTACTACCAATCGCTTGCAGAGATTTTGGAAGACAGCCCCTATCCGGTCCTGAGCGGGGAATTCACCCGGCTGGTGGCATCAATCCAGTCTCTGGCTAACTTTTAGGAGACCTTTCCATCATGGCAGACCCTCTTACCCTGGATGCTTATCAATCCCTCGCTGACCGGACCTCGGGCGCTGGCGGAAGCGGGGAACGGCGTTTAATGGTTGCAGCACTCGGACTGGCCGGAGAGGCAGGTGAATTCGCCAACCTGGTCAAAAAAATGACCGCACACGGCCATCCTCTTGATCCAGCTGCGCTGGAAGATGAGCTGGGGGATGTGCTCTGGTACCTCGCTGAAGCGGCTACCGCCTGCGGGCTGGAGCTTGGGCCGATCGGGAGCAGGAATATCGAAAAACTGCAAGAACGCTATCCGGCAGGTTTCAGCTCCGAGGACAGCATCCACCGGAAGGCGTAAAAAAACCGCTTCAAAGGATTGAAGCGGTTTGTCAGGCTGCCAATCAAGTTCAGGGCTAGCGGGTATATTCAATGTTGATCTTTCCAATCGCCTGCTCCAGGGAGATTGTCAGCGGGGTTTGCTGATCATCAGGATCATCTCGGGAAACCGTCTCCCCCCTCTCGACAAATTCACGGGGAGCGTCCAATACAGACAATCCCTTGCTGACCAGCAGCACCAGATCCCGATTCTGCGGCACAATCACCGTGATTTCTCCGATCGCCTGCTTCAAGGAGATTGACCCGGCAACCTGTTCAGGAATCCGCGCCACCAGCCTGCCCACCCCTTGATCGATCTCCAGGGAAGAAAGCTCTACCGCCTCCAGTGCTGCAAATATCTCTCCCGCCCCGTTTTCCACGGTTAGCGCAATGGGAAGCTGATCCGGAAGGGAAAGATCCCAGCGGTTTCCGGAGGGGTACACGGATGGCTGATCATACGTCAGGGAGTAGTCCAGGCGATCGCCCACCTCCAGAGCTTCTTCTCTGGTGTCCTGCGGTGTAATCGTTCCTGCGAGCACGGGTTCCTTCTGCCGGTTCTCCTTCACGGAGAGCTGCCCGCTGCCCAGGGAGAGAGTAATTCTGGCTTCCTCAATGTCCTGGGAAAGCTCCTGATAAATCTGGACTGCATCCGGACTGGTGCCGGCTGTGGACGCGAGCAAGAAATACCCCCCGCCAACCAGCGCTGCCACCAGCATCAATCCCAAAATCGTCGTCCACACAGTCCGCTCCCTGATAATTAAGTCAATTCCTGCAGCAATCAGCAGCAGCGGCCAGAGCCGGAGCAGGTTCGACCAGCTGACTAATTCCCGGGGGCCAAAATTATTCATCAAAAAGAACGATCCTGCGGCAACCAGCAGGAGCGGCCAGATGATCCCTTCTCCCCGGAGCAGGTCGTTTAGACCGGCCACGATCAGCAGAAGAGGCCAGAGTCTGAAGATCGTCCCCCACCCTTCAGCGGGGAAGAGCCCTAAATTATTGGCCAGAAAGACCAGGCCAATCATAATCAGTAATATGGGTCCGAAAAAATCCCGTTTTGGTTGTGAGGATCTTTTGCTGTTCATCTTTATCTTCCCTCCCCGCCTCGTATCTGGCGCAGCAGCAGGGCCATCCCGCCCACAATCAGCACAAGGGGCCAGAAGATGTCCACATCCCACCAGGACAGCCACTGCAGGTCGAGCTGTTCAATAAACAGGATCCCGCCAATGATGATCAACCCCAGCCCGATAATCAAGCCTGCCTGGGGATGGGGGGAGGCAGCCGCCTGCTGGATATCATTCCCCATCGAGCGCACCCGGTCCCCAAAGGATTGGCCTTGATAGTCTGTTTCCCTTCCTTCCTCCGGGACCAGAATCCAGAGCAGGACATAGAGAATGAACCCAAACCGGCTGCCAAATAGCAGCAGGATGAACAGCAGCCGGATGAAAATCGGGTCGATTTTCAGGTAGGCACCCAGTCCCCCGCATACACCCGCAATCATCCGATTGGATCGACTCCGGTACAATTTCACTTCGCCCATTCGTTCTTCTCCTCTCCAGCCTATTAAAAAAGGTTCCTGACCAGCAGGTATCCTCCAATGAGGATCAAAACAGCAGGCCAGATCATGTTTATGACTGCGCGATCGATAGTAATCAGCAGGGAAATGCCCAGGAGTGCCAGGGCAGCTGCCGGGATAAAAGCCCAGCGGCTCTCTGCTTGTCCGGGCAGCAGGCCAACCAGGCTGAAAGTCAGCGCCAGACCGGGAATCACGGCCCACCACTGGTCTGGTTCCGAGATGAAAATGAAGAGGAAGAATCCTCCTCCCAGCGCCAGGATGGTCAACCAAAGGTATTCAAAGGCATTCCCCAGCAGGGCCAATTCCTGCAGGAGAAACAAAACACCGGCGACAATGAGCAACACCCCTCCGATCACCTTCATCGGTAACCCTTTCATGTTTCCCTTCCTCCAAAGATTAGTTTAGTTCAATTCTCCAGAAATTATATCAACCCTGAGACCACAAAATGATTTTCCGGCCCCGGCAGGCCTGAAAATGGACCTTCCCACTACACTACTATAGTATACGAAACTTGTTGAAAAATGTTGCGGGAGAATCGGATCAGTCGAAGGTATTCGTAAAAATTTCCCCCCGAAGTTTGAACCCGGCCGCCTCCAACTGCGACTCAAAGACCGGCCGCAGCCCGGTAGCTTCCATTGTCCCTTCAACCTTGCCATCCCCGCTGACCCCGGTTTGTTCAAACACAAATAGATCCGAGAGGGTGACTATCTCCCCTTCCATGCGGGGCACTTCTGTGATCCGGGTCACTCTTCGGGATCCATCAGAAAGCCTTTCCATATGAACGATCAGATCGATCGCCGCAGCAATCTGGGTTCTTAAAGCCATCAGCGGCATCTCCAGTCCCGCCATCATACACATGGTCTCCAGACGGGAAATCGCGTCCCGGGGCGAGTTTGCATGCAAAGTTGTCAGTGAGCCGTCGTGCCCGGTGTTCATCGCCTGGAGCATGTCCAGCGCTTCTCCGCTGCGCACCTCGCCGACAACGATCCGGTCTGGACGCATTCGCAAGGCATTGCGAACCAGCTCCCGGGTGGTCACACCACCGCGGCCGTCGACATTCGCCATGCGGGTTTCCATCCGGACAATATATTTCTGGTTAAGCTTCAGCTCCGCGGCATCCTCGATGGTAACAATGCGCTCTTCCCCAGGGATTAAACTGGCCAGGATATTCAGCATCGTGGTCTTCCCCGAGCTGGTATTGCCCGTGATCAGGATATTCAGCCGGGCAGAGACACAGGCTTCCAGGAACTCCGCCATGTGATCTGTTAGGGTTCCCAGCTTGATAATCTGATTCATGGTCAGCTTGCTTTCCAGGAACTTCCGGATCGTGATCAGGGCCCCATCGACCGCGACCGGGGGAATGACAATGTTCACCCGGGATCCATCGGGCAGGCGGGCATCTGCCAGCTGCTGATCCACATCCACCCTCCGTCCCAAGGGAGCCAGGATGCGGTTTACGATCCGCATCACATGATCATCATCCAAGAACCGGACCCTGGTGTCCTCCAGCTTCCCGTTGCGCTCTACATAGACCTGATCCGGTCCGGTAATCATGATCTCGCTGATCTCCGGATCCTCCAGCAGGGGCTGGATCGGCCCAAAGCCTGTCACCTCATTCAGCACCAGCCGGCTGATCTGAGCCTTATCGATGGATGTCAGCGTCAGTCTGCCGTTTACTTCCGCCAATTTCTCATCCAGCAGCTCTTTGACCCGTTCTCGAAACTCCCCATCGGATTTCGGTGGAGTCCCATCCAATTCCAGCTGGATCATTTCAATCAGCTTGCCGCATAAAGAAGCCAGGGTCTTATCTGACAGGCGCTCTTCGGGTTCTTTATAATGATTGAGCATGGTTTCCTTCCGCGATTTTACCGGAGACTCGCTGATGATTATACACGCTCATCGACCAGGATCAGCTCTCAATTTCGCAAGCAGGATAGCGCACTATTCGACCTGAGAGCGGACCTGGCGGAGCACTGATTGCCAACCGGACGTTTCTGCCCTGCCTGAAGGACCGAGCGGATCTGTAAACTCCTGACCCAGCATGCCGCGAAGAACACCCAGCGTGCATCCTCCCGCAGCTTCCAGGTCATACCCGCCTTCCAAAAAGATCGCTACCCGCCCCTGGCAGTGCTGATCAGCCCAGGTGCTGATCTGCTGCAGGATCCGGTAATACCCATCAGCCGTGACCAGCATGCCGCCCAGCGGATCCCGCCAGTGGATATCAAACCCATAACTGATCAGGACCATCTCCGGCTTTCTCTGATCCAGGAATGGGAGGATGATCTCCCCGGTGATCGCCAGGTAGGCTGCATCTCCCGCACCGGCAGGAAGGGGAATATTCAGGGTGCTGCCCTTTCCCTCCCCGAGGCCCTGCTCTTCGATCTTCCCAGTACCAGGATAAAAGGGTGCCTGATGTACAGAAAGATACCCGATATCAGGACGTTGATAAAAAATATCCTGCGTGCCGTTGCCGTGGTGAAGATCCAGATCGAGGATGACCAGGTTTTCCGCCTGCTGTTTTTTAGACAGGTATTCGGCAGCAATGGCAGCATTGTTCAGCAGGCAGAATCCCATCCCCCGATCTGCCGTGGCATGGTGCCCTGGCGGCCGGGTGAGGGCAATCCCCCGCTGGGCCTTGCCGCGCCAGATGGCATCCGCGACTGCCACCCCCCCTCCGGCGGCATTCAAAGCCAGCTGCCAGCTGGCCTCGGTTGTGTAAGTGTCTAAATCAAGCGACCGGGAAGCCGCCGAGGCCTGCTGAAGCTGCTGGAGGTATGCAGGGGTATGAACCGTTTCCAGGAAGGCCCGGGGCAAAATACGAGGGGCAACCTGCTGACAGCCTGCCCAGATCCCGGCAGCCTTCAGGCTTTCCAGGATGGCTTCTACCCGTTCAGGACGCTCCGGATGACCGGGAAAGGCATGTTTTTGATGCCCTTCAGGATAAAAAAGAATCAGCTCCTCCATTGGCATCCTTCCCTCTATTCTCTCGCTCATGAAAACAAACTCATTCTTTGTATTTGTATTTGTATTATACTCACGATTAACCTACCCACTCAAAAAGGACCCCAAAATGAGCGATCAACCCGACTGGAAAATGCAAAAAGAAACCATCCAGGGGCCGATGGGGAACAGGCTGTTCTTCCAATCATGGCTTCCGGCTTCTCCAGGCAAAGCGCGGCTTTTAGTCGTGCATGGGTTAGGGGAACACAGCGGCCGCTATCAAAACCTGGTCGACTATCTTCTTCCCAGGGGATACGCAGTTTTTGGACTGGACCATCCAGGCCACGGAAGATCCGAGGGCACCCCGGGGCATATCAACCGGATTGAGGAACTGCTCCTCCCCCTCCGCTTGGTGATCGAGAAGCTGATCTCGAGCGATCCTGCCCTTCCCCTGTTTTTATTCGGCCACAGCATGGGAGGACTGCTGGCAGCACGTCTCCTGCTCGATCATCCCCCCCCGATCCGGGGAGCGATCCTCAGCTCACCGAGTTTCTCCATTCCCGAGAGCTCCTCTGCTTTGACAGTCGCCCTGGGAAAATTACTTTCAGGGTTTGCGCCCAAATTACCGCTGACCTCGCTGGATATTAGCCAGCTCAGCCGGGATCCCAAGGTGGTCAAAAACTACCAGGATGACCCCCTCGTTTTTCATGGAAAATTTTCCGCCCGTTTCGCTGTGGAACTCCTCTCTACTATCCAGGCTGTTAGAAAACGGGCTCCGGAATTCACGCTGCCCCTGCTCCTCTTAGGTGGGGGAGAGGACGGCATTGCGCTGGAAAAGGACACCCGCAGCGTGGTTGCAGCGATTTCTTCCCAGGATAAAACACTCCGGATCTATCCAAACCTGCGGCACGAACTGATCAGCGAGCCGGAACGGGACCGGGTCCTTGCCGATATCACCCACTGGTTGGATGAGCGGATTGGCGTTGATGGCTGAGTTTTCCTGCCGTACCCCTCAGATTGTTAACATTCTATTAGAAACTTGAGGCCTCTTTCCTGCGATCCGACATTCCCAGCCGGGAGTGCTAAAATATCCCTGGATTTGAATTCGCCCAGGGGTCTTCGAGGCCCGTTGATCGATCAAATATGGCAAAAAATCACAGCCGCCCTCAGCCGTCCATGGATTTGCAGCCAGCGTATCAAGCTGCCCTGGAGCATACAGAGACGGGGAAAGAATACCTCTCCCAGCATCAATACAGGAAAGCGCTGCCCCATTATCAGCAAGCCAGAGATATTTTCCAGTCCCTGCAGAAGCACCGCCATACCGAAAGAGCCAGGCTGCACCTGGCTGTTTGCTGGATGATGACCGGCCGGGTGCAGGACGCCCTGGATATTCTCAGGGCAGTTGATCAAGCCAGCCGGGAGCTGGAGGACAAAGCGCTGGAGGGCGCTGCTGCGGGAAACCTAGGGCTTGCCTATCAGAATCTCAAGGACTATACGAACAGCATTGAGCAGCAGAAGCGGGCGCTGGAGATCGGCCGCGCCCTCCAGGATCAAGCCATGCAGCTCCAGGCACAAATCCACCTGGCTGAGTGCTATTTGCAGGAAGGACGCTGCCGGCAGGCCCAGGGATTTGGCCTGGTTGCCCAGGATCTTGCCCGGCAGCTGGGGGATCTGAGCTCGCTGGGAATCATCAAGGATCTGCTGGGGAGAATCTCGGCCTGCGGCGGCGACCTCCGCGGCGCGGTGAACTACCACCAGGAAGCCATTGAGATTGCCAGCAAGCTGGGAGATCTCCCCCATCAGGCAGCCGCCCTTGCCAATTTGGCCCTGGCCAAGGAGGGTCTGACAGAGCTAAAGGAAGCAGCAGACGCCCTGGACCAGGCCATCTCCCTGTTTCAGCTGACGGATTCCCGGTCCCTGGATCGGGCCCTGAAAAACCGGGCCAGGATTAAGCGAGCCTTAGCAAATGGATAATTTGTGCATTTCATCACAAGGTAGGTGTACAATAAACAGGCAGCAAACTATAATGCCAGAACGGAACTTTTTTTTATCAAGAATTGACAGCTGTGGAGGCGGCATGAAACACTCTCCTTTCCTTATCGTGATCCACCTCATGCTGATCGCTGCCCTGCCCCTGGGGGCAGGTCCAGTTCATGCCCAGGAGGAACCGGTCATCCGGGCAGTGTTGTTCTACTCCCCCTCCTGTCCCCACTGTCTGGATGTTATCAACGAAACCCTTCCCCCGCTGGTAAACCAGTACGGGACCCAGCTGCAGATCTTTGGTGTCGACACCTACACCCAGGAGGGAGGGGAGCTCTTTGATGCAGCCAATGACCTCTATAACAATAACCCAAATAACCGCGGTGTTCCCTCCCTGGTGGTCGGTGACCAGATGCTGATCGGATCTGTTGAAATCCCAGAAAAGCTTCCCGGGATCATCGAGCAGGGACTCCAGGAGGGCGGCATTGACTGGCCGGACATTCCAGGCCTGCAGGCCGCCAGGGCGGCAGCGGAGGAGGAGGCGGAAACACCAAACAATCCAGTCCCTCACAATCCCTCTTTGCGGGACCGCTTTATGGGGGATCTGGCGGGCAACATTCTCTCCGTGGTTGTGCTGGTCGGGATGATTGGGGCAGTGATTGGGATGGGATTTTTCCTCCAAAAACCGGACAACCCAGGCCTGCAGAGACCGACAAATTGGCTGATCCCTGTCCTCGCTTTGATCGGTGCGGGCGTGGCTGCGTATCTGGCCTACATTGAATTTACCCAAACAGAAGCTGTTTGTGGACCGGTTGGAAAGTGCAACACCGTCCAGCAGAGCTCCTATGCCACTTTATTTGGGGTTATCCCCATCGGCTTTCTGGGCCTCCTGGGATACCTGATCATCCTCCTGGCCTGGGGCCTTCAAAGCTACGGCCCAAAGCGATGGCAGAAAGGGATCTCCCTATTTTTATGGACAATCACAGCCTTCGGAACACTGTTTTCGATTTACTTAACCTTCCTGGAGCCATTTGTGATTGGCGCCAGCTGCATGTGGTGCCTGGGATCAGCGGTGATCATGACCGCATTATTCATCCTGGCAACAGGAAACGCCAAGCCGTACCTGGTTTTTGAAAAACTCCAGATGTGAGTGGTGCTGATCTATGCATGAACTTGCAATCACACAACAAATTGCTGATTTAGCAATCAAGCACGCCAGAAAGAATAATGCCCAGAAAATTACCGATCTCTATCTGGTAATTGGGGAGCTTTCCACGGTCGTGGATAACTCCGTGACCTTCTATTGGGACCTGATCACAAAAGACACCCTTTGTGAAGGCGCCCAGCTGCACTTCGAAAGGCTGCCAGCCCAGTTCCTCTGCCGGGAGTGCCAAACAACATTTCAGCTGGATAACGGCCAGCTGACTGCCTGCCCAAATTGTGACAGCGGAAACGTGGAAATCACCCAGGGAAAAGAGTTCCATCTGGACAGCATCAATATTGCCTGAAAGGTCAACGATGAACAAGAATATCTCTGTTGTTGAAAAAATCCACGATGTGAATGATCAGCTGGCCCTGGAAAACCGCCGCCAGCTGGATCAGGCCGGGGTGCACAGTTTAAATTTGATGGCCTCGCCCGGAGCGGGAAAAACCTCCCTGATCGAAAGAACCCTGGAGCATCTCCCTGGGCACATCCAGGTCTCCGTAATTGATGGGGATGTGGCTACCAGTATTGATGCGGACCGAGCCGCAAAAGCAGGGGCCACTGCGGTCCAGATCAACACCGGGGGGCAGTGCCATATCGATGCAAATATGCTCCGCAATGCTCTGGCAACCTTAGAATTGAAGGAATTTGATCTGCTCCTGGTGGAAAATGTCGGCAACCTGATCTGCCCGGCCTCCTTTCAGCTTGGCACACACCAGAATGTGCTGGTTGCCTCGATCCCGGAAGGGGATGATAAACCCTATAAGTATCCCGGGATGTACCAGGATCTTGATGCCCTGGTGATTAATAAAATTGACCTCCTGCCTTATGTAGAGTTTGATATGGCTTATTTTCTTAAAGGTGTCCGCATTCTCAACCCTGACCTGGTCAGCTTTCCCCTTTCCTGTCGCACCGGAGAGGGGCTCCAGGAATGGCTGGAATGGCTGCAGCGACCGCTTGCTGAGGAGGGGTAACCCGTGGTGAGTGATCGGGTCGGTCTGCAGGTTTCCATCCACGGGATCGTCCAAGGGGTTGGATTCCGGCCCTTTGTGTACAACCTTGCTGCGAAGTACAACCTGTTCGGTTGGGTGAAAAACACCTCCGGCGGGGTGGAAATTCGCATCGAGGGAAAACCCGGGCAGCTTGAGTCTTTCCTGACCGCCCTTCAGGACCAGGCTCCCCCGCTCTCCCAGATTGATTCCCTCTCAACCAAAGAGATTCCTCCCAATGGGTTCGAGGATTTTCAAATTCAGCACTCCCAGGCTGCGGCGGAAGGATTCCAGCCCATCTCCCCGGACGTCAGCGTCTGCGACCAGTGCCTGGAAGAGCTCTTGGCTCCCGGGGACCGGCGCTACCGGTATCCATTCATCAACTGCACAAACTGCGGCCCGCGCTTCACAATCATCAAAGACATTCCTTATGACCGTCCGCAAACCACCATGGCGAAATTTCCGATGTGCGGTCCCTGCAGGGAAGAGTATGAAAACCCGCAGGACCGGCGCTTCCATGCCCAGCCCGTGGCCTGCCCTGACTGCGGTCCCCAGATCTGGCTGGAAGAAAAAGCAAAATCGGGAGAGGGGATCTTTCAAACCACTGCCAAGCAGGAACAGGCGCTGGAGCGGGCCCAGACCCTGCTTGCTGACGGGAGGATCCTGGCAGTGAAGGGGTTGGGGGGATTCCATTTAGCCTGCGATGCACAAAACCCGGAGGCGGTGGCCGCCCTCCGAAACCGGAAAATGCGCCCGGACAAACCGCTGGCGGTGATGATGCCGGATTTAAAAACCATCCAGAAACACTGTGATGTGAGCCAGGCTGAGGAATCCCTGCTCACCTCCATCAAGCGTCCCATCGTCCTGCTCCAAAAAAAATCCTCCTCTCCCCTGCCGGCCCTGCTTGCGCCCGGTCAGACCACTCTGGGGGTGATGCTGCCTTATACCCCACTCCATTATCTGCTGTTTTCCGAAGAGGACCGCTATCCAGAAGCCGCTTTCTCCGTGCTGGTCATGACCAGCGGGAACCTCAGCGATAATCCGATCCTTATTGACAACCAGGAAATCTCCCGCAAGCTGGGAGCCGCCGTGGATGCGCTCCTGCTGCACGATCGGGATATTTACCTGCATTGTGACGATTCTGTCGTCCGGATTCCGGACCCGGAATACCCCTGCCTTTCCCAGCCGTATCCCATCAGGCGATCGCGGGGTTACGCTCCCTATCCGCTCAAACTGACGCTGGAGACAGCGCCGATTCTGGGCGTTGGGGCAGAACAAAAAAGCGTCTTCTGTCTCAGCAAAAACCGCTATGCCTTCTTGAGCCAGCATATCGGGGACCTGAAGAATTTCGAAACCCTGCAGGTCTTTGAAAAGAGCATCCGCCATTTCCAGGCCCTGTTCAGGGCCGCCCCGGAGCGGATCGCTCATGATCTTCACCCGGATTATTTATCAACCCGGTATGCCCTGGACCGCTGTGCCGCTGAGGAGATCCCGTCCACCGCGGTGCAGCACCACCACGCCCATATCGCTTCCTGTCTGGCTGAGAATCAGCACCCGGCCGGGCACCCCGTGATCGGGGTGGCCTTTGATGGGACCGGGTTGGGAACGGACGGCCAAATCTGGGGAGGAGAATTCCTCGTTGCCGACTATCAAAAGTTTGAGCGGGTGGGACAGCTCCGCTATACCCCCCTGCCGGGCGGGGACCTGGCTGTTCGGGAGCCCTGGAGGATGGCCCTGTCGTACCTGCACAGCCTGGATCTTGGCTGGGACGCAGCCTATACCCCGGTGAAGCATGCCCTTACTGCCAGGGATCCGCATCTGAAGCTGAGAGCAATTGATCTGCTCCGTAAACAGCTCGCCAGCGGATTAAACGCCCCGGATACCTCCTCAATGGGACGCCTGTTTGATGCGGTTTCTTCCCTGATTGGAATCCGACAGCTGACCAGCTACGAAGGGCAGGCGGCAGTGGAGCTGGAGGCGATCGCGGATCCCGACGAAAGCGCCGCGTATTCCTTTGAACTCAGCAGAGCAGGGATAATCGACCCGGCGCCGCTGTTCCAGGAGCTGATTCGCGACCTGCGGAGGGGAATCCCTCAAGCCCGGATATCCGCCCGGTTCCACAATGGCGTGGCAGCAATGGTCCTGCGTGTTTGCCAGCACATCCGTCAGGAGACCGGGATTGACCGGGTTGCACTCAGCGGGGGAGTGTGGCAAAATATCACTCTGCTCACGAATACTTACCAGCTATTATTGCAGGAGAATTTTCAGGTGTTTATTCATCAAAAAGTACCAGCAAATGACGGGGGGATCGCCCTGGGTCAAGTAGCGATCGCCCAGCATTTAACAGCAACCTAAGGAGAGACCAGCATGTGTTTAGGCGTACCAGGAAAGATTATTGAAATCTATCAGAAGCAGGGTCTGGCCATGGCGAAAGTGGATTTTAGCGGGGTCACCCGGGAAGCCTGCATCGAGCCCGTTCCGGAAGCCAAGGTGGGAGATTATGCTGTCATCCATGTGGGATTTGCGATCAGCCTGCTGAGTGAGGAAGAAGCCCAGGAGACCATGGAGCTGCTCCGGGAAATCCTCGAAGCAGGAGAGCAAACGGAAGGTGAACTCAACCCATGAAGTACCTTACGGAATACCGGGATGCCGCTCTTGTGCGGGGGGCGATCCAGAAGATCCGTGACACTGTCACACAGCCGTGGACGTTAATGGAAATCTGCGGCGGGCAGACGCATTCCATCATCAAAAACGGTCTTGATCAGCTCCTGCCCGAGGAAATTGAGCTGGTTCACGGCCCGGGCTGCCCGGTCTGTGTCACCCCTCTGGAGCTGATTGACAAAGCGCTGGTCATCGCAGCCAAACCCGATGTGATTTTCGCCAGCTACGGGGACATGCTCCGCGTCCCGGGGTCCCAGAATGACCTGTTTTCAGTTCGATCCCAGGGGGCAGATATCCGGGTGGTCTATTCCCCGCTGGATGCCCTGACCATCGCCCGGGAGAATCCACAAAAAGAGGTGGTCTTTTTTGCAATCGGGTTTGAGACCACAGCACCGGCGAATGTGATGAGCGTGCTCCAGGCCCAGCAGCTCAAGCTTGACAATTACTCTATCCTTGTCTCCCACGTCCGCGTTCCACCGGCAATCGAAGCCATCCTGAACTCCAAGCACAACCGGGTCCAGGGGTTTCTTGCCGCCGGCCATGTTTGTGCTGTGATGGGATATTGGGAGTATCTTCCCATCGCAGAAAAGCACCAGATCCCCATCACGGTGACCGGATTTGAACCGCTGGACATTGCCCTGGGCATCTTGGATACGGTAGAATCCCTGGAAGCGGGAGAAGCCATGGTGAAAAATGCGTATTCCCGGGCAGTAACAGAGGATGGGAATCAGCGAGCCCAGCAGATGATCAATCAGGTCTTCAAAGCCTGCGACCGAAAATGGCGCGGCATCGGCACCATCCCGGGAAGCGGCTGGTGCCTGAAAGATGCCTTTGCCCAGTATGACGCGGAAAAAAGATTCAAGGTCGGCGCGATTGAAACCCAGGAATCTCCCATCTGCATCTCCGGTTTGGTTCTGCAGGGGATTAAAAAACCAGCCGAGTGTGAGGCATTTGGAACGCTGTGCACCCCTGACCATCCCCTGGGAGCGACCATGGTCTCAGATGAGGGGGCCTGCGCAGCATATTACCGCTACCGATCCAGGAAGGAAGAAACCGCAAGCTCATGACAGAACAAGACCTCTCCCTTGAAGGCGCAGTCTGCCCGGTTCCCCAACAGCATCATCAACGCATCGTTTTGGGTCATGGAAGCGGTGGGAGAATGATGGCGGGGTTGATTGAGCGTACCTTCTATCCTGCGCTGGCCAACCCGGCTCTGCTGGCAGGGAATGACGCGGCGATCATCCCTCTTTCCGGGGGGAACTACCTGGCAATCAGCACTGATGCCCATGTGGTCTCCCCGCTCTTTTTCCCCGGCGGGGACATCGGACGTCTGGCTGTATGCGGGACTGTCAATGATGTGGCGATGATGGGGGCCAATCCTAATCAGCTTACCGCCAGCTTCATCCTTGAAGAAGGACTGGAGATCTCCGTGCTGGAAAAAGTTGTTGGCTCCATGAAAGCTGCCGCGGAAGAAGCCGGTGTGGAGGTGGTCAGCGGGGACACGAAAGTTGTCTCCCATGGAGAAGCAGATGGATTGTACATCTCCACCACCGGCATCGGCATCCTGGAACGGGATTTGAAAATCGGGGGATCCCAGGCCAAGCCCGGGGACCTGGTGATCATTTCCGGCACGATCGGGGATCACGGCATCGCCGTCTTAGAAGCCCGGGGGGAGCTGGGATTTCAAACTGAGCTTGAGAGTGATGTCGCCCCCTTGAATCACCTGGTAAAAGCGATGCTCCAGGCCAGCGACCAGATCCACGTCCTGCGCGATCCCACCCGGGGGGGAGTGGCCTCCGCCCTGAATGAAATAGCCTGCCAATCCAGGGTGGGCATCATCCTGGAGGAGCAGCGGCTCCCCGTAAAGCCAGCCGTCGCAGCAGCCTGCGAAATGCTGGGATTTGACCCCCTGTACATCGCCAATGAAGGAAAGCTGCTGGCAGTGGTCGCGGAAAAAGACGCAGCAGGCCTGCTTGGGGAAATGAGAAAGACCAGATATGGAGAGGAAGCGGAGATTATCGGACGGGTGGAAGCTTCCCCCGAGGGCCGCCTGCTGATGGAAACCAGCCTGGGTTCAACCCGGGTGGTTGACCGTCCGGCAGGAGAGCTGCTGCCCAGGATCTGCTGACCCCCTCACGTCCCCCCTGGGGTTCTCACCTGCCCATCAGGGGTCTCCCTCCCGGGAAATAGCCCCTTAAATCCCTTATTAACCCGTGATTTCAGGAAGATTAGAAAGCCGGAATTGTCTAGACAGATGATTGACAAGCTATAGCCACCTTGCTACAATACAACCACATCGAATTTCAAATACATCATGCTACAAGAAGAAATGAAAGCCTGAACCTGATGACAGGATAAAAAGGTTCAGAGGGCCACGAATATTCCACTGCTGCCGCCCCTCAGTCTCTGAGCTTGGGCGGCTGTGTAATTAATAGAATACCAGGCCGTACCCCTGCTGGCTGGTCCGGTTTCATCTTCAATGCACCGACACCGCCCAATCTGTCCAGGCAGTTGGGCGGTTTCTGCATCATCTGCTTATTGGTGGATTTACTAACCTGACCCATCGTTGACTGCTGCCATCAACCCGTTAGTAATTAATACTGGTGTATGAGGAGAGACGACAATGTCGACTTCAAGGCATCAAGTGACCAGGTCAGATGATCTGATCGGTGCTGTCCTGGTGGTAGGAGGGGGAATTGCCGGAATGTCCGCCTCCCTGGACCTGGCAGAGCAGGGATATAAAGTCTATCTGGTTGAGAAAGAATCCGCCATAGGGGGAAAAATGGCCCAGCTGGATAAAACCTTTCCCACCAATGATTGTGCCATGTGCACCATCTCCCCCAAGTTGGTCGAAACCGGCCGCCATCCCAATATCGAATTGATCACCAACGCGGAGGTGATGGATCTGGCCGGGACGGCAGGGAATTTCCAGGTCCGGATTGATGAAAAGCCAAGGTACATCGACACGGAGACCTGTGTCGCCTGCAACGACTGCGTTGAAGTCTGTCCAGTTCTCACCCCAGACCCATTCAACGCCTACCTGGTAGAACGTCACGCCGTCTATAAAGCCTATCCCCAGGCGGTGCCAAACGCATACGCCATTCAAAAGGCCGGGATTGCGCCCTGCAGGGACGCCTGCCCAGCCGGGCAGCGCGCCCAGGGCTATATCGCCCTGATCCGGGAAGGGCGTTGGGATGATGCCCTGCGGGTGATCAAGATGGATAATCCCTTTCCGGGGATTTGCGGACGGATCTGCAATCACCGCTGCGAGGATGCCTGCAACCGAGGAAAATTTGATGAGCCGATCAACATCCGGGCATTAAAGCGTTTTGTAACTGATCAAGTCTATGAACACCCCCGCCAGGCAGTAGAAGCCGCCGAAATCCTCCACCCAAATCAACAGGTGGCGGTCATTGGAGCCGGGCCCTGCGGGCTGACTGCCGCCCAGGATCTGATCGGGGCCGGGTACCCGGTGACCGTCTTCGAGGCCATGCCCGTGGCCGGGGGGATGCTCAGGCTGGGCGTTCCGGAGTACCGGCTGCCCACCCGCATCATCGAACGGGAGGTCCAGGATATCATCGATCTTGGGATTGACCTGCGCTTGAATCACCGGATTGAGGACCTGGATAAGCTCTTTGAAGAGGGCTTTCACGCAGTGCTGATCGCTGTAGGTGCCCACGAAGGCGTGCGGCTGCCCATTCCTGGATCCAAGCTGGATGGGGTGATTATTAACACCTCATTTTTACGGGATGTGCGGCTTGGGAAGTATGACAACGGCCAGGAGGGAGACGCCCCTCCCCTGGGCGATCGTGTTTTGGTCCTGGGTGGGGGAAATGTAGCTATTGATGTGGCCCGGACCGCGGTCCGGCTCGGGAAAACTGTCCACCTGGCTTGCCTGGAGAGCCGTCAGGAAATGCCTGCCCATGAATGGGAGATCCTGGCAGCAGAGGATGAGGGGGTCGCAGTCCATGCCGGCAGGTCCTTTGAACGAATCCTTGGA
The DNA here is from genome assembly GCA_964621835.1 of uncultured Anaerolineales bacterium. GTDB lineage: Bacteria > Chloroflexota > Anaerolineae > Anaerolineales > UBA11858 > B10-G9. The sequence goes on from CAZUMA010000013.1 coordinate 47,016, forward strand.
GATGGGAACGGAAAGGTTGCCGGGATGGAGCTGATGGAGGTCTCCCAATTCACGTTTGATGAGAGCGGAGGGCTTCATGTTGAGAAAGTCCCCGGATCCAATCACGAAATCCCCTGCGATACGGTGGTCTTTTCCGTTGGTCAGCGGGCCGGGCTGGCATTCATCCCGGATGATGCCGGGGTGGGCATCACCAAGAAACAAACTATTGCCATCAATCCCAATACCCTGGCAGCAACCCGGGAGGGCGTTTTTGCGGCCGGTGACAGCGTCTCCGGCACCGCGTTTGTTATTGAGGCGGTCAACAGCGGACACAACGTGGCCAGCTCCATCATCCGCTATCTGGAAGGAAATCCCCTAGAACCTCCCCAACAACCTTCGCTGCCCGTGGTTGATCTGACCGATCAGGAAATCCAGGATCGTTTTGCGAGGGGTGAAATCCACCATCAGCCCCGGATTCCGCTCCCGGAACTGCCTGTCGAAGATCGGATCCACAGTTTCGCGGAAGTGGAGGGCTGCTACGATGAAGCCAGCGCTCAAAAGGAAGCAGCCCGCTGTTTGGCCTGCGGAATTTGTTCAGAATGTATGTCCTGTGTCTTTGAGTGCGGCAAAGATGCCATTCACCACGATATGCTGGGCCGGGAAACCACCCTCAACGTTGGCGCCGTGATTCTTGCCCCAGGGTATCAAACCTACCGGGCGGAACTCTCAGAGGAATACGGGCTGGGCCGCTACCCAAACGTGGTGACTTCCCTGCAGTACGAACGGATGCTTTCCGCGAGCGGACCAACCCATGGCCATGTTCGCCGTCCTTCGGATCAAGCGCCTCCCCAGCGGATTGCCTTTCTGCAGTGCATCGGGAGCCGGGACCAGGATCATGATTACTGCTCGGCGGTGTGCTGCATGTATGCTGCCAAAGAAGCAATCATGACCATTGAACACGCCCAGGCAGAAGCCCGGACCAACCAGGCAGCTGGGGACGTTCACTGCCAGGTCTTTTTTATCGACACCCGGGCTTACAGCAAAGGCTACGAGGAGTACTACCGGAGAGCCCAGGAGAAGTACGGCGTGGAATACACCCGCTGCCGGATCAGTGATGTCAGGGAAAACCCGGCCAATCAGACCCTGAAGATCCGATATTTCACCCCCTATGACGATCAGCAGGAGTTCTGCGAAGACGAATTTGACATGGTTGTGCTCTCCGTGGGGATGGAGATCTCCGACTCCGTTAAAAATCTCGGCAGGCAGCTGGGGATCCAGCTGGATGAGTACGGGTTCTGCCACACCACCTTGTTTGATCCCCTGCAGACCTCTCAGCCAGGGATCTTTGTCGCCGGTCCTTTCCGGGAACCAAAAGACATCCCGGAAACAGTCACGGAAGCCACCGGTGCTGCGGCCAAAGCCTCCCAGCTGCTGTCACCAGCGCGTCACAGCCTCGCCATCCAGCAGGAATATCCCCCGGAACGCGAGGTCACCGGGGAGGAACCCCGGATTGGGATATTTGTCTGCCACTGCGGCAGCAATATTGGGGGATACCTTGATGTACCAGAAGTCGCTGAATATGCCTGCCATCTCCCGAACGTTGTTCACGCCGAGGACAACCTCTACACCTGCTCCCAGGACACCATCGCCCATATCATTGAAACCGTACAGGAGCTCAACCTCAACCGGGTGGTGGTTTCCTCCTGCACTCCCTTCACCCATGAACCGCTGTTCCAGGATGCGATTCGCCAGGCTGGGCTGAACCCCCATCTGTTTGAAATGGCCAACATCCGCAATCAGTGCTCCTGGGTGCATTCCAACAACTGGGAAGCAGCCACGAAAAAAGCAAAAACCCTCACCCGCATGGCTGCATCCAAAGCCAAACAGCTCACCCCCCTGAAGATCTCTGAGGTTCCGGTCACCCAGGCAGCTCTGGTGATCGGCGGAGGGGCTGCCGGGATGACCGCCGCCCTCAATTTAGCAGACCAGGGGTTCCAGATTCACCTGCTTGAACGACAGGACGCCCTGGGGGGGAACCTCCGCCACCTGCACTACTTCACGCCTCCCACCGACACGGCAAACGGGAATACACCGGGAATGTATCTCTCGGATCTGATCCACCAGGTCCAAAACCACCCCCTGATATCCATTCACCTGAATACAGAACTGCTCGAAACAGATGGTTTCAAGGGAAACTTCACCTCCATCGTCAGCCAGGGCGAAGAGACAAAAACCCTGCAGCATGGGGTCATCATCATGGCGACCGGGGGGGAGGAGTACCGGGGGGAGGAATACTGCTACGGCCAGGATCCCCGCATTCTTACCCAGCTGGAATTCGAGCAGCAGCTGAAGGCATTCCAGGAGGGTAAGGAAACGGCCTCCGGGTCCATTCCCCAGCGGATCACCATGATCCAATGTATTGGACCGGCCGAGGAATACTGCAGTCGGATTTGCTGCACCACCGCCATGAAAAACGCCCTGAAAATGAAAGAAATCTATCCCGCTGCGGAGATCACTGTCATCAACCGGGATATCCGCACCTACGGGTTCAAAGAACGCCTTTACACTCAGGCGCGTGAGCTGGGCATCCGGTTTGTTCATTATGAATTCGATCGAAAACCAAACGTGCTGCTTCCGGATCCCGGACCCCAGCCGGGCAGCACCCCGGCTGAGCCGCTTCAGGTGGAGATCTGGGAACCTATCCTCAGGCGGCAGATCACCCTCGCCACGGATCTGCTGGTGCTCTCCACGCCGATCATCCCCGCCCGGGGAACGCGGGAGCTTGCCCGGGTGCTGAAACTATCCACCGATATGGACGGGTTTTTCATGGAGGCCCATGTCAAGCTGCGGCCGGTGGATTTTTCAGCGGACGGGGTTTTCATGGCCGGGATGGCCCATTATCCAAAATTCCTGGATGAAACCATTGCCCAGGCAGAGGCAGCAGCCTCACGGGCTGCCCGGATCCTTTCCCAGGAAACCATGCGCACCAATGCCAGGGTGGCCGTCGTGGACCCGGAGAAATGCGTGGGATGCCTGACCTGTGTGCGGATCTGCCCCTATGATGTTCCCAAGGTCAGCCGGGAGTATTTGGGGGTCGGGGAAATCACCGGGGCGGCCTTCATAGAAACCGCGGTGTGCCACGGCTGTGGGTCCTGTGCCAGCGAGTGTCCGGCCGATGCCATTCAGCTGCAAAAGTACACCGATCATCAGACCCTGGAGAAAATTGAGGCTCTATTTAAGGTAGAGCAAAGGTAGGGGAGTTTGGCCAAAGAAAAAACCTTTATACCGGAAATCATCGCCTTTTGCTGCCACTACTGTGCCTACGCAGCCGCGGATCTGGCAGGATCCATGCGCCTGGAATATCCCCCCTCGATCAAAATCGTCGAGGTGCCCTGTTCAGGGAAAGTGGATCCGATCCATGTACTTCGGGCCCTGGAAGAGGGCGCAGATGGCGTGCTGGTCGCCGGTTGACTGCCAGGAGACTGTCATTACCTGGAAGGTAATCTACAGGCCCGAAGACGAATGGATCATCTCCAAGAGATCATAGAGGAGATTGGCTTGGAAAAACAGCGCATAAAAATGATCAACCTCTCTGCCGCCATGGCCGGTCAGTTTGCCCAGTCTGCTGCGGAATTGACTGAGGAAATCCAGGAGATCGGCCCAAACCCGCTCACCCAGAACGGGAAGCCAATGCCGGCAGATGACGATTGACATGGGGCTGACCCGGTCAGGTTTTCACGCGGATGGAGACCTGCGCGGTGACTTCTTGATTGTCACTGAGTGCGAGATTTACACAGCTTTCAGCGCAGGAAAACTGGCAGAAAACAGCGGAAGCAGATTTTATTGATGACAGCCTCTCTGCCTGACAGAGGCGCCAATGAGGATCAATGCTAGAAGAAATGGTAGATATGATTCAGGACCTTGGTGCCAGCCCGACAACCATGGATCCGGCAGAGCCTGCCCACCTGGAAACAAGGGAGCTAAATTTAACCTGAGGAGACAAAGATGATCATTGCCGAACAAAAATCACTGGATGAGATCCAACATTTACTCGGGGAGGCAGATCAGGTGCTGGTTGTAGGCTGCGGCACCTGCGTCACGGTTTGCTTCGCAGGAGGAGATCGTGAGGCCCAGATCCTTTCCTCCTCCCTGCGGATGTCCTCAAAGCTCAACGATCATCCCCGGGAAGTCTCCGATGTGACCGTACAGCGTCAATGTGAATGGGAATATCTGGACGAAATTAAACAAGAAATCCAGGAAGCAGATGTCGTGCTTTCCCTGGGCTGTGGGATTGGTGTCCAGGCGATTGCAGAGCACTTCCCGGAGGCCTGGGTTGTTCCGGGGCTGAATACCACCTTCCTGGGGATCCCCTCAGAACAAGGGGTGTGGGAGGAGCGCTGTGCTGCCTGCGGGGACTGCATTCTGGGAATCACGGGGGGAATCTGCCCGATAGCCCGCTGCTCCAAATCCCTCCTGAATGGACCCTGCGGTGGCTCTGAAGCCGGCCACTGTGAGATCGATCCAGACGTTCCCTGCGCCTGGCAGCTGATCTATGACCGCTTGAGCAGTCTGGGGAAAACCGAGGTCCTCCTGGAACTGCAGACTCCGAAAAACTGGCAAACGTCCCGGGATGGTGGACCCAGAAAGATCATCCGGGAAGATTTGAGACTGATAGCAGAAGAGAAATAGCTGAGGAGATAAATACCATGAGCAACAGTGACAACGGATACCTGGTAGGGTCTCGCCTGGAGCAGGTGCTCAAATCAGGAACTTTTGCCGTGACCGGGGAGTTAGGCCCGCCTCAAAGCGCAGATCCAGAAGTGATCCGGGAGAAAGCCGCCCTGCTGACGGGTACCGTGGATGCGGTCAATATCACCGACAACCAGACTGCAATTGTCCGGATGTCCAGCATCGGGGCCGGGGCCCTGGTCCTCCAGGAGGGGCTGGAACCGGTCATTCAGATGACCTGTCGGGATCGGAACAGGCTGGCGATCCAGAGCGACCTGCTGGGAGCCTACGCCCTGGGGATGCGCAACCTGCTCTGTCTGACCGGAGACCATCAGCGCTTTGGAAATCATCCTACCGCCAAGAATGTCTTTGATCTGGATTCCCTCCAGATGGTCCAAATGGTCGCCCAGATGCGCGACAAAGAGATCTTTCAATCCGGGGATCCATTCAAGGGGAAAACCTCCAGCTTCTTCGTTGGAGCAGCCGCAGCACCCTTCGCGGATCCAGTGGAATTCCGACCCCTGCGTTTGGCCAAGAAAGTCAAAGCAGGAGCAAATTTTATCCAAACCCAACTGGTCTATGACGTTCCCGAATTTGAAAAATATATGGAAAAAGCCCGCGAGCTGGGCGTCCATGAAAAAGCCTACATCCTGGCTGGCGTCGGACCCATCAAGAGTCCCGGCATGGCCAGATATATGAAAAACAATGTCCCGGGGATCCTGGTTCCAGACGAAATTATTGACCGGATGACAGAAGCAGGAGAGGAGTGGGCAGGAAAAAAGAGCGCTGATCTCACCGCAGAGGAAAAGAAAGCCCGCTCCCAGGCCTGGAAGCAGGAAGGCATCCAGATCTGCATTGATCTGATCCAGGAAATCCGCAAAATTGAAGGCGTGGCCGGCGTTCATATTATGGCGATCGAATGGGAAGAGGCGGTTCGGCCAATTGTGGAAGGTGCCGGCCTCCTTCCCAGGCCGGATGTTAAAGAAAAAGTCATCTGATCGGGAACACGCACCGAAGAGGAAACCTTATGAATCAGAAAAGCCCTCATCAAGAAGATCAAACCATCATCATCAGCAAAGGGTTAGCCTCCAGGATCCAAGAGGCGATCGGACAGAATGTGTATCTCTGCTACCAGTGTGTCAAATGCACCAGCGGATGCCCTGTCGCCGATTTCTTTGATTGGCAGCCCAATCAGATTATGCGTGCGGTTCAGCTGGGGCAGGAAGATATCGCCCTGCAATCCAAAACTCCCTGGTTGTGTGCCTCCTGTTTGACCTGCACAACCCGCTGCCCCCAGGGCCTGGACATCACCGCCATCATGGAATTCCTGACCCGGGAAACATTGAAACGGGGATATAAACCAGAAGTCCCGGAAACAGACCAATTCAATAAAGCCTTCATGCGGGAAGTCAATATCTGGGGACGATCCTACGAACCCGGCCTGATGGCTGAAATGATTCTGCATTCCCCAAAATCCGCCATCGATGATATAGAGTTATACTTGAAATTCTTCCAAAAAGGGAAAGTGGGTTTCTTCCCCCACCCGACACGTATGCCCAGCAAAAAGAACATCAAGCCTTCTGCCGGGGCTGCTGATGCAGTGGCCTATTACCCGGGTTGTTCTCTGGAGACGACGGCATCGGAATACAACCACTCCACCGAAGATGTTTGTGAGGCCTTGGGCCTTCCCCTCGAGGAACCGAAAGGATGGGTGTGCTGTGGAAGCTCCGCAGCCCACCGCGCTGATCCAGAAGCCGCCCTGCGGCTGCCCATGGAAAATCTTTCCTTGATTGAAAAGAAAGGATACCGAGAAGTGACCATGCCCTGTGCAGCGTGCTACAACCGGCATAAAGCTGCCATCTATGAGATCCGCCATCACAATGAAAAGAAGCGAGCCATGGACGAAGCCCTGGGCTATGAATACCAGGACCAGGTCGCTGTGACCACCTTGATCGAAGCCGTCTATGACCATGTTGGCCCAACGGCGTTAGCTGAAAAAGTCACCCGGCCGCTGACAGACCTGAAGGTGGTTTGCTATTACGGCTGCCTGCTCACCCGGCCTCCAGAAGTGACCCAGGCACCTCACCCGGAGCATCCCACCAACATGGATGCCCTGATGGAAGCCCTGGGCGCCAATGTGCTGGATTGGTCCTACAAAACGACCTGCTGTGGAGCGGGACATTCCCTGACCCGGCCGGATATTGTGGTTGACCTCAGCGGATCCATCGTCCAGCATGCACAGGAGGTCGGGGCGGAGGCAATTGCCGTGGCCTGCCCCCTCTGCCACATGAATCTTGATGCCCGTCAGTTTCAAATGAATTTAGACATTCCGGTTCCAATCCTCTATTTCACGCAGTTAATGGCAATCGCCCTGGGGTTACCCCCGAAAGCCGCTGCAGTCCATAAAAACGTCGTGGATCCCCGTCCCCTGCTGCGGGAGAAACAGCTCTGGGACAGCTCTTGAACTCCTGCTGCTCCAGGGAAGACCCCCAGATTTTCGTCTGAGATATCCGGGAGGTGTCCAGTGATATGGCAATCCTCAAATGCACAGGAAGCAGAAGCATATCTGTACGAGGTTATTGATATCGCCTGGGAGGAGGTTTGTACCGCATACGATGTCCAGGCGGAAACGCCCAGTTTGGAGGATCTGTTCCAAAACGTGGATCTGAGCACCCCCGAGGAAACCGCAGAGATCGTCATCACCAACATGCTTCTGGATGTGATTTCCCTGGTGGATCGCTTTTCTCCTTACTACACGAAACCGGCCTCTGAATTCGGGTTGATCTCCGTGCTGGATAACGAGCTTGGCTGCCACCAATGGATGATGGCTGTCGACACCTATGTGCGCTGGTTGGTGCCAATCCAGCACCTTCGAAAAGCAATCCAGAAGAACTCCGGGCTGATCCAGGGGATGATGCTGGTGGAAAAACTCATGAAAGAAGAAGGCCATGATCCCTGCATCATCGCTCACTGTGGTTGCTCCCCCCCCCGCTTTATTAAAATCAAACAGTCCATTCTCGAGGAAGCAAAAATACTCTGTGATGCCTGTTTAGAGCCTTTCTGCTGCTGAAGCTTCGCTTCCGCTAGATATGAGAAGGAACTCCTCCTATTCGGAGTATGCAGGGTAAATCATCCCCTTAATCCTGTCCAAAGTAACATTTTGTTCCCGCGCTGATTGACACATATTTTTGGATACTTTATACTACCTTGGGAGGGTGATTTTCCACTCAATCACACCTCTGTTTGGGTTTCAAAACAAATATATGATCATTCCTCTAAGGAGGCGCTAGTGTACAAAAAACTCTTTATCCCTGGGCCTACGCATGTTGATGATGAGGTGCTGGAAGCAATGGCGATGCCGATGATCGGCCATCGCGACACCCTGTACTCAGATCTTCACGGCTCGGTCGTCGAGAAGCTGAAAAAAATGCTTTACACGAAGGAAAGGATTTACCTTTCCACGTCATCCTCAACAGGTATGATGGAAGGATCCCTGCGCAATGTTGTCAAGGAAAAAGCGTTAATGACAAACTGCGGCGCATTTTCGAAACGCTGGGCCGAGGTGGCAGAACTCAATCAAAAAGAAATTGAAGTCATCAAGGTTGATATGGGCCAGGCGATCACCCCGGAAATGGTAGATGAATACCTCTCTAAAGGTGGTTTTGACACCCTCTGTCTGACTCACAACGAGACTTCAACCGGCGTGATGAATCCAATTGAAAAGATCGGTCCGATGGTGAAGGAAAAATATCCGGATGTAGTTGTGTTGGTGGATGCTGTCAGCTCCATGGCAGGCGCAGAGATCCGTGTTGACGAGTGGGGCTTGGATGTTGTCCTGGCCGGCACTCAAAAAGCCTTTGCGCTTCCCCCGGGACTGTGCGTTGTCACTGTCAGCGAGGCAGCATTCCAGCGCTCCGCTGAGGTGGAGAACAAAGGATATTATTTCAATTTCCAGATTCTCGAAAAGAAAGCAGTCAAACACCAGACTCCTGCTACGCCCGCCATCAGCATCATCAATGCCCTGGATGTGCAGCTGGATCGGATCTTCAAAGAGGGCATTGAAAATCGATTCCAACGCCACAAAGAGATGGCCAAGCACGTACGCAGCTGGGTCAAAGAGAATTTCGCACTCTACAGTGATGAAAACTATCTCTCGGAAACAGTCACCAATGTCCACAATACCAAAGAGATTGATGTGGTCAACCTCAATGCAGAGCTGGCAAAGCGCGGGGCAATGATTTCCAATGGATACGGAGACTTGAAAGGGACCTGCTTCCGGATTGCCCATATGGGGGATTTACAGGTATCGGATGTGAAGTGGCTTACCGACCAGATCGACGATATCCTGGACCTGTAGGAATACCCAAACAGGCATTGCTCATCGCAATGCCTGTTTCTTTTTTTTGATAATGAGAGGAAAACCATGAAAGTAATTATATGCGACCCAACTGATCCTAAAGCCCTGCAAACGATCGCGGATGCCGGGATTGAAGTGATTGACCGTCCGGACATCACAGCAGAAGAACTCCTGGAGGAAATCGGAGAGTACCCCTGCATGGTGGTCCGGAGCCGGACAAAAGTGACCGAAGAAGTGATTGACGCCGGAAAAAACCTCAAAGCTATCGTCCGTGCCGGTGTGGGCCTGGACAACATCGCAGTTGACTACGCAAAAGAAAAAGGGATTGAGGTGCTCAACACTCCGACCGCATCCACCCAATCGGTTGCGGAGCTCACCGTAGGATACCTGCTCGCTCTGGCAAGGCGGATTCCCCAAATGACTGCTTCCATGCGGGAAGGCAAATGGGAGAAGAAAGCTTTCCTGGGCAGTGAAGTTGCTGGGAAAACCCTGGGGTTGATCGGCTCCGGCCGTATCGGCTCTGCGGTTGCAGACCGCGCCCTGGCCCTGGGAATGACCGTGATCGCTTATGACCCGTATCTCACAGAACTCCCCCAGGGAGAGCTGGTGGAGATGGATGAGCTGCTTTCCAAAGCGGACTACATCAGCCTGCATGTCCCCCACACGGACGAGACCCATCACATTCTCAACGCAGAAGCCTTCTCAAAAATGAAACCCGGCGTCCGGGTGGTCAACTGCGGCCGCGGAGGGATCATCGATGAAGAGGCTTTATACCAGGCAATCAAGGAGGGAAAGGTTGCCGGTGCTGCCCTGGATGTCTATGAACAGGAACCCCCGGAGGGGACAAAGCTTTTCTCTCTTGATGAGGTGATCGGTTCCCCCCATGTAGGCGCCGGCACCCGGGAAGCGAAAGCCCGTGTCGGGGAGGTGGCCGCAGAAAAAGTCATTGGCGCCCTCAAAGGATAAGAGGAGATTTCATGGCAACCACAAAACCCTTTCGCGGAATCCGCTACAACCAGGACAAAATTGACAGCATCGATCATGTCATCAGCCAGCCTTACGACCGGGTGCGCTATGGGCTGCAGGACGAGTATTATGACTTGAGCGATTACAACATCACCCGGATCATCAAGGGCAGGGAATTTCCGGAGGATGATCAGGCGAACAATGTCTACACCAGGGCAAGGGATTTCTTGCGGCAGTGGATTGATGAGGGCATCCTGCAGCGGGAAGAGCAGCCCGCGTATTATGTCTATCATCAAACGTTTCCCCTCCCGGACGGAAATCCGGTAACCCGGAAGGCGTTTATCAACGCCTTTGAGCTGGCACATTTCGAGGAGGGCATCGTTCTGCCCCACGAAAAAACCCACGCCGGGCCCAAGGTGGATCGTCTGAACCTGACCCGGGCTACCGAGACGTACTTCGGGAATATCTTCATGCTCTATCCTGACCCGGAGAACAGGGTCGATGCGATCTTCGATCAAGCCATTCAGCGGCCCCCGGATATTCAAGCCAAGGAGCTGCACGAAAAGGATGTCCTCCACCAGGTATGGGTGATCACGGATCCCGAGGTGATCGCAGCCGTCAGCAGCGAGATGGCTCCGAAACGGAATCTGATCATTGCGGATGGGCACCACCGCTATGAAACTGCCCTCAACTATCAGGCAGAAATGAGGGAAAAATATCCAGATGCCCCGGAAAACGCCGGATTTAACTACCGCATGGTGGCGATGGTAAGCCTGAGCAACCCCGGGCTGACGATCCTCCCTACCCATCGGCTGATTTTTGATTATGAGAAGATGACAGCGGCAGAAATTTTGAAAAAAGCAGCTGCCTATTTTTCCATCGAGGAACTGAGCGGCCGGGCAGCGCTGGAAGAGAAAATGGCCCAGGCAGCTGGCAAGGTGGGCAGGATCGGCCTGGTGCATCCGGAGGGATTTGCCTTTTTAACCCTCAAGGATCCGGCCGTGATGGAAGAACTTGCTCCCAACCGCGTCCAGGCCTGGCGGGAACTGGATGTCAGCATCCTGCATGAGCTGCTCCTGGAGGAGATCATGCAGATCGAACCGGAGAAAATTGATAATCTCGAGAACATCAAGTACCTCCGGGAACCCGATATGGGCTATGAGGAAGTCAGCAATAAGCCGACTTCCTACCTGTTTGTTCTCAATGCGACGCGGATTGAACAGGTCAAAGCCTGCACGAAAGCCGGCGAAAAAATGCCCCAGAAATCAACGGACTTCTATCCGAAAATCATCACGGGGCTGGCAATGCTTCCCATCGGCCTGGAGGAAGTCCTCTAGGTGTTTTCCTCAACAGAAAAACAGGCCGTGGTTTTCTATCCACGGCCTTCTTTTTATATCAAGGGGATCAAAGAAGGTGCTCCCCGGTCACAGGACTGCCAGCAAACCCTGGATGCCCAAGAGGGCCCCCCTGGCAATCAGTGCTGCCAGCAGCGCAATTAACACGCTGAACCCGGCGATAAAAATCATATTCCGGGTGTTGAGCTCCCTGCGCAGTGCGACCAGCGTGGCCAGGCAGGGGATGTAAAAAACCACAAACATCGTGTAGCTGACCATCTGGATCGGGGTCAGGGCCTGGGAGATGTCCCCGACCTGGAGTGCCTGCCGGAGCATGATCAGGGAGAGCTCCTTGCGAAGGATCCCAAAAATCAATGGAAACCCTACCGCGGAGGGAAGCCCCAGCAGCCAGGTCACCGGACGAGCTGCCCAGTTCAGGACTTTGGCGAATTCGAAGCGGGTGGCGATCTCCAGGAAGACACTCCCGATGATCAGAATTGGCCAGGCGTCAATGATGAACTCCTTGGCCCGGAACCAGGTCTTGTGAAGCATGGTTTTCAGGGTGGGAATCCGATAAGGAGGGACCTCAAGGATCATCCCGGGACTTTCCCGCAGGATCCGGCGGGAGAGAAGCTTCCCTGTTACAGCAATAATCAGGATGTTGAAAATATAGATCCCCAGGGCAGCGACTGAGCCCAAATAATAGGCAATCAAGCCAAAAATCACCGCCACCCGCGCCGCACAGGGCACCATGATCGACAGCGTGGCAGCCAGGAAGCGGTCCCGCTGATCCTCCAGGGTCCGGGTGGCCATGACTGCGGGGACATTGCAGCCGTAGCCGAGGATGAAAGGCACGATCGCCTTTCCATGCAATCCCATCCGCTGCATCAGGGAATCCATCATGAAAGCCAACCTGGGTAAATACCCGATATCCTCCAAAAACCCCATCCCCAATAAAAAGGGAACCAAATAGGGGAGCACAATCGCCGCTCCCCCGGCAATCCCCTGCAGAGCCCCCGTGATCGTCCCGGTCAGGAGGGTTCCAGGACCGGTGCGCTGAGCAACGCTGGCAATTAAATTATCGAACAGGGCCAGCAAAGGGCCTTCCAGGGATGTTCCCACCAGGTAGACCACCTGGAAGAACACCCAGAGAATGCCGATTAAAACGACATACCCCCAGAAGGGATGCAGCAGCAGATCATCCGCCCGGGTTTGCCAGGTGAGGCGCTCTTCTCCACGCTCCAGCACCTGCTCTGTGATTTGCTGGGATAAGGTATGCCGTTCAGCTGAAAAGATCCATACCGGGGGCTTTCCCAGACGCTCCTGCAAGGTTTTTCTTGCGTTGGCTGCCAGCTGATGGAGATTCCCCGCTGAGGCCGACACCCCATTAACCCGGTCCAACCCTCCTTCCAGCAATCTGATCGCCAATGCCTCCGGGTGCCAATGGCTGTCCCAGGCGGCTACCTTTTGACTGAGATCGGAGATAGCCTCTTCTACCAGCGGGTTTTGAAAGGGCATCCGCCGGACAGGTATTTGTTCCCGGGCAGCCTTGTGTACGGCTAGAAAAAGCGGCTTGACGCCCCTGCCTTTGCTGGCAATCAGCGGCAGCACCGGGACCTTGAGAATCTGCTGTAATTTCGGTCCATCGATGGTCAGCCCCAGCCTGGCCGCTTCATCCATCATATTCATTCCAACCACAAGGAGCTTGCCCAGCTCCAAAAGCTCCAGGGTGAGCTCCAGACCCTGCATCAGGTGGGAGGCATCAACCACATTGATGATCGCATCCACCTCATGGGAGGTAAGATAGCGGAGGACTTCCTGCTCTGCCGGATTGGTGGTGGTCAGAGAATACGTCCCGGGTAAATCCACCAGCTCCATTTTCTCCCCCAGGACCCGGACCGTGCTTTCTGTATAGGTCACGGTGGTCCCGGGAAAGTTGCCGGTATCGGCTTTGTATCCTGCCACCTGGTTAAAGAGGGTGCTCTTCCCGCAATTGGGCTGTCCAATCAAAGCTATTCGCATACAGAGACCTCAACCCGGGATGCAACCCCATGGCCCAGGGCGACGGAGCGGCCGTGGGCCTCCACCAGCACCGGTCCCCGGAAAGGAGCCCGTTTGGTGATTTTAATTCGATCCCCTGGCATCAGGCTCATTTGCCTGAGTTTATTGGCAATGCCCCTGCCTCCGACATACCCGGTTATTTTTACAACTTTATGATCCTCAACATCGATTAATCTCATCGCGACAACCTTTCCAGGATACACTCGTATCCACTCAGGAGATGATCAGCGGACATGGACCAGCCTGGCCAACTCCTTCACCAGGGTGATTTTTTTCTCGCCTACCGCAACCAGGATGCTTTCCTGACTGGCTGCCAGCAGGGTCAGATCTGCTCCCGGCCGCAGCCCATTTTGCTCTAAATAGGTCCGCTCGGCCGGTTCGCCCGCAAGGTGGGAGATCTTTAAGGCAACACCCGGATCTGTGCTCAGCAGGGTGCGGACGATTCCCCCGGAATTGGGCAGGGACGATCCCGGAATGGGTTCCCCGCAGGGATTTACCGTCGGACGCTCCAGATACATTTCCAGCAGATCCGCCAGCCTATCCGGCGTGGCATGTTCCAGCTGACAGGCTGTGTCATGGGCATCCTGAAAATCATAGCCTAACTTCCCCACCAGAAAGACTTCCCACAAGCGGTGTTTGCGGAGGACAGAACGGGCCAGTTCCCTCCCCAGATCTGTTAGTACAACCCCGGAGTAGGGAATATAGTCAATGAATCCGGCTTTTTCCAGCTTCCGGCACATCTCATTGACGGATGCGGGAGTAATCCCCATCTCCTCCCCCAGGAGGGGGACAGGGACAGGTTCCCCGCCTTCCCGGAGTCGGTAAATATTGACCAGATACATCTGGATATTCTCACTCAAGCGGCTTTTGATCCCATCCATCTTATGGTATACCTGAACTTACTTTCGCTTGAATCTTATGGTCTACCTTATCATACCACGATCCCCGGGCAGGGCTGTGAGAAAATACACCCATTTCCCCCGTCAAACTTCCCCGGATTTGATGAAAAAAGCCCGACGCGGCGCGCCGGGCTCCCTGGGTTGAGGAATCCTCCCCTGCCTACTGCTCATTAAAGTTCAAGAGCAGTAAATTCTTCTGACAGTCAGCATAGGTGGTGAGATAGACTTTTTCCGAAAGCGGGGCGCCCTGCAGATCATGGAGCTGAACCCAGACCTGATCCTCGGAGTCAGCTGGCTCCAGGCTCAAAACCAGCTCATAGCCGCCGGGCCCGTAAGCCAGATCTACTGCCGGATCCGTCAGCGGCATCGCCATATCCTCCAAAACGGGCTTCCCGGCGATCTCCCCTCCGGCCTTGATGACGATGTTTTTTACCACGGACCCCTGGTCATCAAAGACCTGACCGGCAACCCCCAACCAATCGCAGCCCAAATCCTGGTGGACATAATTCTCCAGGTAGAGGGGATTCATGATCTGAACCCGGTACGGCAGCTGGGTTGCTGTGGGGGTGAAGCTGGCGGTGGCAGTTGGAGAGGGTGTGTTTGTGGCGGTGCCCGTAGGTGGGAGGGTGGGCGTGGCTGTCAATGTCGGCTCCGGAGTTTCGGTGGGAAGATCGGTTCCGGGAACCGTCGCGGTTGTTGAAGCGGCCTGAGTCGCAGGTTGGGTCTTCACCACTGCGGTGCTGTTCGGGGTTGTTGTGGGGGGATCCTGGGTTCCAGCAGTCGGCTGGAGGGTGAATCTCGGCGTGCGGATGGTCACCGTGGAGTCAGGCGGCGGCAGGGTGGGAATGGCTGAGCAGGATGCGAGAGCCAAACTGAGTAAAGCGAGGGGCAAAAAGCGCGTTTGTTGTTTCATAATAACAGGCCTTTCCAGTTACCTAGGTACTGCCAGAGCTAGTTCATTAAAGACTGAGTACACAAAGATTGGGATGCAAGATGCATGCCGCTTCCGGGACCGCTGCGGTCCGCTCAGAAAACCGCGGAGGATTGACGCCCGACCGGCCTCAATGCTACAATCTTTGCGGATCCTAGTCTTTGGACAATCAAATCACATGAACAAAGCCCAAAAATCCCAGGCTGAAAAACGCCGATCCCAGTTTAAATCCCTGGTCGCTGACAACACCAGCTATCCGCTGGCGACCATCACCTACCACGGCCCCACCCCGGAGGAAGCGACCCGGATCGCCGTGGCCGTCCTTCCCGATCAGGCAAAGGATCCGGTGATCCGCTACTGGTCCGGGGAAAACATTGCCGAAAACAAGGCGGCTGCCCGTGAGATCGCAGCCTTCCTGAAAGCCCAGCAGGTGGAACGGGTGATCACCAGCGAATGGGTCCTCTCCTGTCCCCATGAAGAAGGTGTGGATTACCCCGCAGGAGAAGACTGCCCCTACTGCCCCGCCTGGAAATCAGACGATCCATAAGGAATGAAAAAATTATGAAGGACATCATCCAACCCGTCAAAGGAACCCGCGATTTTTACCCGTCTGAGAAAGGGGTTCTCACCTGGCTCCATTCGACCATCCGCAAGGTGTCAGAAGCCTATGGGTATCAGGAATTTGAGGGACCCTTTCTGGAATCCATCGACCTGTATGCGGCAAAATCAGGGGATGAGCTCGTCAAGGAACAATCGTTTGTATTTCCGGATAAAAGCGGCAACCTGATCGCCCTGCGCCCGGAGCTGACCCCCTCCCTGGTCAGGATGATCGCTCAGCGACAGCAGCAGCTCTACTATCCCCTCCGCTGGTGGTCCTTCGGACCCTTCTGGCGCTACGAAAGCCCCCAGAAAGGACGGGGAAGGGAGTTTTTTCAGTGGAATGCAGACCTGATCGGAGCGGACAGTCCGGAAGCAGATGCCGAGCTGGCCGCGCTGCTGGCAGATTTTTTCCGGGAGGTCGGCTTGACTCCTACCCAGGTTCAGGTGCGGGTCAACAACCGCCGGTTAATGGAACAGGAACTGAATGAGCTGGGGATCCCCGAGGATCAGCGGGGGGTGGTGTTCAAGATTATCGACCGCAGGGACAAATTGGATCAGAAAGCCTGGCAGGCTTATGCCCTGGACCAGGGAATCACCAATGACCAACTGGAAGGCATCCAGACCCTGATCCAGAATCAGAGCCTGTGGGAAAAATCAGAGGAATTGGTCCGATTCTTTGACGCAGTCGATGCCCTGGGGGTGGATGATTACGTGGCATATGCCCCCCAGATCATCCGGGGGCTGGATTACTACACAGGAACCGTGTTTGAAGCCCAGGCTATCACGGCGGAGATCACCCGCTCGATTGCTGGCGGTGGTCGGTACGACAATTTGATGGCCGATGTCGGGGGAGACCCCCTTCCCGGGGTTGGATTTGCGATGGGAGATATGGTGGTCGAGGTTGTCCTGGATGAGCTGGGTCTTCTCCCCGATCAACGAAGACTGGTCCCAGCAGAGGTGATCGTGACCGTGTTCGATGACCAGACCTTGCTGCCCAGCTTCCAGCTGGCAGCCGAGCTCAGAAAGCACGGCCTGCGCGTGGTCACCTACCCGGAAGCGGACAAGCTGGGAAAGCAGTTCCGGCATGCGGATCGGATTGGCTCAAAACTGGCAGTGATCCTTGGACCGGAGGAGCTCGCCCAGGGGACTGTGGCTGTGAAAAACCTCAAAACCCGCGAGCAAATCGACCTCCCCCGGGAGGAGGCTGCTGTGGGGATTCAGGGCTTACTTGATCGGGCTGCAGGCCCGTGATATAATTGGATTTTGTACGGCGAGCGTAGCTCAGTTGGTAGAGCGCTGCACTGTGGATGCAGTCGTCGCGGGTTCAAGTCCCGTCGCTCGCCCCAAAAAAACCCGGTCCCTGGACCGGGTTTTTTATTTGTTGGTTGATCTCGACTAGGCTGGCTGCTCACCCCCCTCTTCAACAGCAAAGAGATCCCGCTGTCGAAAAGGAGCGGATAAAAATCGCCAGAGGATCTTGCCCCTTGATAACCAGGCGATCCGGGCCCCATTTTTTTGGTTCTCCAGGCTTTGGGCTGCCAGCCAGGGCGCGACAGTCTCGACCCGGTCGGCAAGGATATTAAAGATCCGCTTTCCCCGCTCCCAATCCTGCTCGCTTTTTCCCTCATACTGATCCGTGATCAGATCCGTGATCACCATACCGGGGCTCATCGCGCCAACAATCAAACCAGTGCCCTCCACCTCATCAGCCAGGCTCTCTGTCAGGTAGCGCAGACCGTATTTTGTGGTCCCATACAGCGTGAGCCCTTCCACCCGGCGGCTGTCACTGCCCAGCCCCTCCATGTTGTATAGAGCCCCCCTGCCCTGCTCAACCATCCCGGCCAGTGCGACCCGGGCGCCGTACATTGCGCCGACCAGGTTCGTTCTCACAACCGTCGAGACCCGCGCCGGGTCCATGGCCCAGAACGCTGTTTGGGGATGAGCGACCCCGGCGTTATTGACCCAGATATCCACCCCCCCAAAACCAGACACCGCCCGGTCCCAGAGAGACCGCACCTGGGCATACTGCAGCACATCGCAGGGCACCCCCAGAAGATGGTCAGGGGAAAAGTCTGCCGTGAGGGTGGCAAGGGCACGCTCCACCGCTTCCCTGCCCCGACCGCTGATCACCACCCGGTGGCCCAGTTCCAGGTAGCTTTTTGCCAGTCCAAATCCAATTCCCCGCGTGCTGCCGGTGATCACAACTGTTTTCATAATCCACCTTGTGCTTGCTCAAATTTGCCGGGGGAGGGACCCTGGTGAATTGACAAAATTAAACCCCCGTAGTACACTATTTGCCGTCCCGGCGAGGT
>CAZUMA010000014.1:0-62916 GCA_964621835.1 uncultured Anaerolineales bacterium
TAATGATTGGACAACTCCTCTCAATAATTTAGTGAGCAGGGCGAAAGGAGATGGTCAATGTTTCAGGGATCAAAAACCAATCCAAAACACCAAGATCCTGACCCAGAAGTGGTTCCGCAAGCAAAGAGAAGGCAGTTTTCAAAAGCATACAAAAAACGTATCCTGGAGGAATACGATGCTTGTATAGAACCGGGAGAAAAAGGCGCCCTGCTGCGAAGAGGAGGGATCTATTCGTCCTACGTCGTGAGCTGTAAGCGGGCGTTAGAACAAGGCAGGCTGGACGATTCCATCTCCAAGAAACGGAGCCCTAAAGAATATCCCCCCCAAGAGGAACGGGAGGAGGCAAAACGAGAGATAGACCAGCTTCGTGAGCGATTATGGAAGGCAGCCCTGATCATCGAAGCACAATTATCGTGGATACGCAAAGCGAAAAAATCTCACTGATACTTGGGCTGGAGGAGGACAAGAACGACGAGAACGAATGATCCAGGAAGCGAAGGAGCTGGCAGAAGGGGTGGGTGTATCCGTGGCTTGTAAAACGCTGGGCATTCCCAGAAGTACATTTTATTATGCACAAAAACCCAGGAAAACTTCTCCACGGAAACCCCATCTCAGAAAGCTTTCCGAGGGAGAAGAAACAGAAATCAGGAAAAAGCTCAACAGTGAACGCTTCCAGGATAAAACGCCCCGGGATGTTTACGCCGCTTTGTTGGACGAAGGAACTTACCTCTGCAGCTGGCGAACCATGTATCGGATTCTGGAAATATATGACGAAGTACGGGAAAGAAGGGACCAATTGAAGCATCCAGCGTATAAAAAACCGGAATTATTGGCCACTAGGCCCAACCAGGTGTGGTTGTGGGACATCACCAAGCTCCTGGGACCTAAGAAATGGACATACTACTACCTTTACGTGATTATCGATATCTACAGCTGCTATGTGCCTGGATGGATGATCGCAGAACGCCAGACCGCATCCCTGGCCAGGGTGTTGATCAAAGAGACGTGCGAAAAGCAGAGGATCAAGCAAGAACAGCTCACCCTTCATGCCGACCGGGGTGGCCCCATGATCGCCAAGTCGATGGCCTTGCTGCTGGCAGAATTAGGTGTGAGCAAAAGCCATTCCAGGCCATATAATTCCGACGGCAATCCCTATTCGGAAGCCCAATTCAAAACCATGAAATATCGACCTGATTTCCTAGAAAGAGTTGAAAGAAAAGGCCTGGCTTTGGATTGGACAAGAACCTTTTTTGACTGGTACAACGATGAGCATTACCACAGTTCTTTAGGTCTGTTGACACCTGCTGATGTACATTATGGACGAGCAACCTGGATCATCCGACAGCGCCAGGAGGTGCTGCAAAAGGCATACGAAAAACATCCCGAACGTTTTGTTAAAGAGCCGCCCGAATACCCCTCGCTGCCTGAGGGGGTTTGGATTAATCCCCCCTCTGAACGCAAAAATGGTGGCAATGGAAAGGTGATTGGAGAAATTAATTCGTCTTCAAGCAAATTGGATGTTCGGCACAGTTTTATTGGTCTTTCGGAGCAGGCAGAAACAAAATTACACTGATAGGATGAAAGCGTTCCCCCCTATATGCTAGACTGAGAAGTATCCAAACAAACTCTGAAAAAGCAAAAGGAGGAACGCCAAGTTTCCATTTTACCTCGGAATCGACCTGCACCTCAAGAGAACATACGCTGTCCTGATGGACAAAATGGGACATATCATTGATGAACGGCGTATCCTCAATGACGAGGTGGACGCATATCTCAAAGAGTTTGTACCCCAAGAGACCTATGCTGTGTTGGAATCCACCCGCAACTGGCCCTTCATGTATGATCTATTAAGTGATCATGTTGACAGGGTGGAGTTAACTCATCCAAAGGAACAGCACTTGATTGCCAAAGCGGTCATCAAAAAAAGGATCCCATTGACAGCAAAGCCCTGGCAAACCTGGCCCGTCTAAATTACCTGCCCATCGCCTATGCTGCTCTACGAGAGATCCGGGATTTGCGAACCTATATTCGGCACCGTGATTGGTTGATTACCCAACGAACCCGGGCCAAAAACCGGGTTCATGCCATGTTGGCCTACTACAATCTGGTTTCTCCAATGACGGATCTTTTTGGAGCCAAAGGGTGTGAGTTCCTGGATAAATGTTTGCCCACGCTTCGCCCTGCAGTAAGAAGAGTTGTGATGGATAGTCTTGATTTGATTGACCATCTCAACCCAAACATCGAAGAGTTGGAGAACGCGATCGAGCTCACGCCCGAGCAAGAGAAACAAATCAAGCTTCTTACGACCATGCCTGGGGTGGGAAAAATCACTGCCACAGTTATTCTGGCTGAAATTGGTGACATCCGCCGGTTCAACAACCCCAAGGTACTGTGCAATTGGTCAGGGTTGGTCCCTTGAGTTCGTCAGAGTGATCTAACTGTCAGACATGGACCTATTTCCAAAGCCGGATCTCCCTACCTTCACGCTGCCATGACCTGGGCCGCAACCGTGGCCAGCAGGACCAGCAAACGCTGGTACCATGTGCACGAAAAACTCGTACCCCGTTACGACAAGAAGGGTGCCAAAGTGGTTGTTGCCCGTCGTTTGTTACCTGTGATATATATTATGCTCACGCGAAATGAACCCTACATGGAGGACTATAACCAGCGCCATACCGCCGACCGGTGAACCTGTGAAAGTACATGGTTCTTTGAAGCCGTAAGTGTGATGAGGACACCGGTACCTGGTTGAAGCCTATCGTGGTGCTGGGCTATGGAGACATAAAGCCTGGCTGAGATTTATCTTGGTTGAAGCACGGTTAGATGTCTGAATCAAGGTTGTTCAATCAAATTGTTATTTGCAACCTTTGAATTCGTGGGGCGACAATCATAAACAGTTTTCTGGAATATAGTAACGAGAGTGATGTGATTTCACGCTTGCAAACGTTTTGGGTTGTCGGCAGTTGTATAAAAGGGGTTTTGTCCTTGACAAACGCTTTCTTAGATGTAAATTATGAAATCAGTTGTCTAAAATCATTGTCTCATTCCGTGCGGAATAACTCAACAGGAAGCGTAAAAAGTAGGGGAAAAAAATTGATCGAGCCTCTCTATACCAGGGAAGATGCTGCCAGGGTTGCTCCCCTCTTCTCCGGCATTCACTACCAGCAGGCTTTTGAACCCGTGCTGGGGGTGAGGGTGAAACTGGTGGAAGCTGGGTGTATCCTGGGATCCGCTGCTTTGATCCTCGACATCCAGGAAGGAAACCAGGCTTACCGGTTGTGGTTATCAGGCGAGATCGGGCGAGAGGGCCTGCTACTCATCAACGACCCCGTCATGCCAGAAAAGACTGAATACCTGATCATGGAATGCACCTATGGAGACACCAAAAAGCGCGATCCAGTGGCAGCCTTTGAGGAGCTAAAAGAAGTGACCCAGCGGACCATTCGCAGAAAAGGTCGGGTGATCATCCCTGTCTTTGCTGTGGGACGAACGGAGGAGCTGGTTTACAGCCTGCATAAAATGATCGAGAATGGCGACATCCCTGAGATCCCTGTTTTTGTAGACAGCCCCCTGGCTATCCGTGCCTCTCAGGCATTTCGAGAGCCCCCGGAGTGTTTTGATGATGAAACCCGGGAATTCATCGCCCGGGATGAACACAATGCCGCCTTAGGTTTTGACCGCTTACAGTACACATTATCAGTAGAGGAATCCAAGGCCATCAACTACACCAAACCGCCCTTTATGGTCATCTCTCCCTCCGGTATGGCGGAAACAGGCCGCATCCTTCATCACTTGAAGAATCATATTGAAGATTCCCGCAACATGATTCTGATCGTCTCCTGGCAGGCGCCACACACCCTGGGCCGGAGGTTGGCCGATCAAGAAACAGATATCCGCATTTTTGGCAAGTGCTATCAAAGAAAAGCTGAAGTTGTGACCATCAATGGCTGTTCAGCTCACGCTGGCCAGGAAGGGTTACTGGATTACGCCAAAGCGCCCCACGACACTCTAAAAAAAGTCTTTCTGGTCCATGGGGAACCCCAGGGAGCTGGACCTCTGATGGAGAAACTCAAGAAAGCAGGAATCCGGGATGTTCGCTATCCTGACCCAGGAACAACTGCAGAGCTGGCCTGAAATCCTTTCTATTAGAAATCTATTTGGCTGGGCGATCCGCAACTAGATTATATTTTTGACGAATTGCTTCAATATCTGCCTGGGGGATGAGCTCCGGTTCCCCAACCTGAATTGCCTGGTGGTAGATGCGGGCTCCGGTCTCAATGTCCAGGGCATAGGCAAAGGCTTCGCTGAGTGTTGACCCAATGGATACCATGCCATGGTTTTTCAGCAAGCAGCCTTTCAGCTCTGGCCTTTCCTGTAAAATATCCGCTGTCATCTCACCCACCTCAAGCGTACCTGGCAAGGCATAAGGAACGACAGGGATCGGTCCTCCCGTGACCAGCAGCTCGATGCATACTGGCGGGAGTTCCCTGCCCAGCGCGGCAAAGGTAATTGCGTAATAGGAATGGGTATGGATGACCCCGTTGACATCAGGAAGGCGCTTTAATATTGACGTGTGGAGTAAATATTCCGAGGACTGCTTACAATTTTCCTCTGCATCGACAATATTTCCCTCTAGATCGATTATGACAATATCCTCAGGTGACATCACATTATAGGGTACGCCAGAGGGTGTCATAGCTACCATGCCATCCTGGGTCCGGTAGCTGATATTCCCTGCTGAGAGCCGAATTAGATTTACTTCATTGAGCTGGACAGCGGTCTGATAGACTAATTGTTTTGCCTTTGAATAACTCATACAATCTCCTCAATTCACAAAAATATTTTTACGTTTATGGGATAGCTCAATCTCGCCGGAAGGCTCAGATGAGGTCAGTTTGGGTTGGATGACAGGCTTGAGCGATTCACCAACCTCAAGCATAAGCTGAATGGCCTCACTCACCTGGTCCAATCCGAAGTGATGTGTGAGCATTGCCTCGGCATCGATCCGCCCATTCTTGATCAGATCCAAGACATCCCGGGTGTCTTGATGTGAGGCAGAGTAAGCGGCATTGATGGTCATCTCCGTAAAAAAGATCTCTGCTGGATTAATGGTGGCATAATCGTCAGGATGGGGTGGAGCATTGATGTGGAAAACGCCACCTTTGTCCAACAAACTATAACCCATATCCCAGGCTGATTTACTGGGAGCAGTCAGATACACCACATCAGACAAGCGTCCCTGATTGATCTCCCGCAACTTTTCATGGACATCCTCTTTCTTGGGGTTGATAGTATGCGTAGCGCCAAATTCACAAGCCTTCTCCAACCTCCAATCACTGAAATCCAGTACAATCAGGTTGCTCGAGGGCCATAAACTTCGTAAAGCAGTGAAACCAATGCCCATAAAACCTGCCCCTAACACAGCTACGGAATCCCCAGGGTGGATCCTGGTCTTGCGGATCCCTCTCAAAACACATCCCAGAGGTTCCACCACCACACCTGCCAGGTAAGACACCGAATCAGGAAGAATGTAAGTATCAAATTTTGCCTGATGGGCTGTGACTCGCACATATTCGGAGTGACCCCCGGGATCGATGCCCATCTCAAAATATTTCTCACACAGGGTGTAGAAACCTTTGTTACACATCTCACAGGACATACAGGCAGCATGATGGTGGACAACAACACGATCGCCGATCTCAAAATCAGCTTTTCCGTCACCCAAAGCAACAACCGTTCCGGTTAGTTCATGCCCCAGAACTTTTGGCGCCCTTGGTTTGAGATACCATTCCATGGTCTCTCCCCCGCACAAACCGCACGCAACCGTCTTTATCAGCAGTTCTCCCGGGCTAAGTTGAGGGACCGGGGTGGATAACAGGCGAACGTCATCATTGCTGTAATACACAGCCACATTCATCATTTCAGGTATAGGATCTATTGACATCTTGTCTCCTCTAAATTAAAGTTCAGGAATGATGGCCATCTTTATGCACTCGCCATCTATCATCATCTCCAAGCCCTGTTGGACCTCTTCAAGAGGTAATTGGCCAGTTATCAGGGACTCTGTATCGATCACGTCCCTGGTAATGATCTGGTGGGCATGGTAAACATCCACTGGCGTGCAATGATAAATGCCATACATGGTCAGTTCGCCATAATGAACAGCGTAGGAGTCAACCTCAACCATGGTGCCTTTGGGTAAACCTCCAAACCAGAGCACCCGCCCCCCCGGTCGGGCAGCCGAAAGTGCGATTTGCCAGGTTGCTGCTGCACCGGCGCTCTCAATAGCGACATCAGCACCCCTTCCATCCGAAAGTTCTTTAACAAGATCCAAGGGGTCGGCTTCAGCGGGGTTGACTGTGAACACTCTATCTCCACCCACTTTCTTGGCAATTTTCAGACGGTGATCCGACAGATCAGAAGCAACCACCAAGGCTGCTCCCCTATTGAGAGCTATCTGTAAATGCATCAATCCAATCGGTCCGCCTGCGCCGATAATTGCTACAATCTCACCCGGCTGGATGTCGATCAGTTGTTGTCCATGAACCACGGTAGACAAAGGCTCCATCAGTGATGCCTGCTGGTATGGGAAATCATCGGGTATGCGATAAGTATTAATGGCAACGATAGGTGCGGGTACAATAATGTAATCAGAGTATGCACCCAGATTCAGCAGAAGGTTTTCACACATACTTTCCTGGTTGTGCATACAGTAGTAGCAAGTCCCGCAGGGAGCAGTATTGTGGGCTACGACCCGCATTCCTTTGCTAAATTTTTCTACCCCTTTCCCTACAGCGGCAATATCACCTGCAAATTCGTGTCCAAATGGGGTTGGCGGGATGATTTTGGGGTGTCCGCGGCGATAAGTTTTTACATCTGTCCCGCAGGTAGTCGCTGCTTTCACCTTGACTAGCAACTCTCCCGGACCGGGTTTAGGGATATCCACTTCCTCAAGTATTAGTTCACCGGGTTTATTAAACATTACTGTGCGCATTTTTTTTGAAGCCATTGTTTTTCTTCCTTTCTAAGATACTAATTAATATCATTCCATTTTGCCAGCTGACTGGCAACAGCATTGTCTGTAACCAGCACATCCAAAAAATTACCCTGCAAGGCCGCCTGGATAGGAACCGCTTTTGCCTGACCGCCACCAACTCCGATCACTAGCGGGATTTCCTTTAAGCTCTTTTCATCAATGCTGACTATTCTCTTGTTGATAGATGTGAGCGGTACACTTCCATCTGCCCTAAAGTGCAGCCCGCAAATATCGCCAACCAAGCCTTCATTCTGCAGCGCAAGGATCTCCCTCTCGTCGAATTCTCCGTTGATAAAATGATTGGAATATTGGAAATCCAGTGTGCCAATTCCGACTAAGGCCAACTCAACCTGTCGTGCCAACTCCAGGACGTTGCTTATAAGCGGCTTTTTGACCAGTAGTTCTCTGGTTTTTTCGTCATCTAAAATCAGGGGGGCATGCAAAACATGGAAACTGGCATTAAACTTTTCAAAAAATATCGCTTGCAGATCATTCTCTACATCATTTTGATCCTCCATTGCTCCTTGTAGTTGGACAAAATCAATTCTCCAGTCTTTATGGGGCATGAGATGTCTAGCTGTTGCATTCACCCCTCGTCCGCGTGAAACTCCAATCGACATGCCATCATGGAGATATTCATCCAGGATTTCTCCAGCCAGCATTCCCAGCCCTTCATGCAGATTGTCATCATCAATCCCGTCAGAATCCATCACTCGCACATCCTTCAAATTGGAAAAAGACAACAGCGTGTTTTCTAGCTCTCTATCCCTCAATTGGGGGTAGTGAATCACAATTTCTACCAAACCTTGTTCCAAGGCATCGGCGATGATGCGCGAAACGGTAGCGTGGGAGATACCCAATTGTTCAGCTATCTGTGTTTGGGTCAATTTCTCCCTGTAGTACAGATGAGCTACATTCACCATCATTTTCAAGCGCGGATTCTTTTCCATCATTTCAGACCCTTATCCCCCCGCTGTATCTCCCTGCTATTGTGTAAAGATGTGCAGCGGGAAGAAAATATTTACAGATATTATAGTGACAATTGGGTGGCTGTCAAGTAACCGATAAAGCAAGGCCGAGGATGTCCCTGATCATGCTCTGAACGCGCAAAACCCTTGTCAGGAGTAGTGAAACCGCCTTTGATGACTTTCCCTGAGTTTTGGGGTTATCTGCTAGATTGGACTCTTCCCTGTGATTTCTTGAAGTCGCCATTTTCGAGCCCTGCTCCGGAGCAGCACATCCTTGGCAATGAAGGTTCAGGCAATTCCCTGGATAAGTGACTGCCAAATCGGGGCCAGCCGCTTTCTTTGCAGTATAGAGATCTTCCGCTTGCATTGAATTCCAGCTGGCCGATTTGACCAGCCCGGCAATGCAGGAAGCGAATTAATTACCCCCTGTTCATCGCCAAGGTAATTTCCAAATTAGATTTTTACTTCCTGATTGTTATTCAGATACGGGTTGTGGTCACTCCTAGATGAAAAATTCGGGCAACACACTCAGTGAAAATGCCCGCAAGAAGGTCAGCCCAGGTTGACTTCTGGGACCTCTTTTTGAATGTATTCCCTGATCTCCTGATCACTATTCAGATTCAGGACATTTTCTGCTACCTTTTGGGCTTGTTCCAGGGATATGGAGTGGATCAGTCTCTTAGCTAAGGGGATTGCGGGAGGATTCATGCTGAACTCATCCAGCCCCAAGCCCAGCAGTACAGGGATCGCCAGCAGTTCACCGGCCATTTCGCCACACAGCCCAACCCATTTCCCTTTTTTATGGGCAGCATCAATGACTGTTTTGATCAGTCGGAAGACCGCGGGCTGAAACCCTGACGCCAATTGGGCAACCTTGGCATTGGTACGATCAGCTGCCATGGTGTACTGGCTGAGATCATTCGTCCCAATGGAAAAGAAGTCCACCTCTTTGGCTAACTGGTCAGCAACAATAGCCGCTGAGGGGATCTCGATCATAATGCCGATCTCCATCATATCCGCTACCTCATACCCTTCATCTTTAAGCTCCTTCCGACATTCTTCCAAAACCTGTCGGGTGCGGATAACGTCCTCAAAGGAGCCAACCATGGGAAACATCAGCTTGAGATTATTCCCATACCCTGCTCGTAGAGCAGCCCGCAGCTGCGGTTTAAAGATATCCGGGCGCTCTAGGCAGAGACGGATAGCCCTGACTCCCAGGAAGGGATTTTCTTCCTGAGACAGCTGAATATAGGGAATATCCTTATCGCCGCCAATGTCCAGGGTTCGCAATATGACAGGTTTCTCCCCAAAAGCATCAGCAATGGTCTTATATTTCTGGTACTGCTCTTCCTCAGTGGGCAGGCTGTCTCGCTCCAGGTATAGAAACTCGGAGCGCAGCAAACCCACCCCTTCTGCTCCCGCTTCCAGCGCTGGTTCGATCCCCTCTTCGCTGCCTATATTGGCTACCACTTCAACCTGGTGCCCATCAGTGGTCACCGCCGGCTTATGGCTGATGGATTCGGCTTCTGTTTGGATTTTAAGGAACCAGGCTTGCCTTTCCCGGAACTCTTTAAGGGATTCCTTATCCGGATTGATGACCACTTCACCAACATCGCCATCAACCACTAACTCGTCACCCTGGGAAATTTCCTGTACTCGATCCCCTGCCCCTACCACTGCTGGGATGCCCAGCCCGCGCGCTAAGATCGCCGTATGAGAGGTGGATCCGCCTTTGGCGGTGCAAAACCCCAGCACAAAATCCTTGTTCAAGAGAACAGTATCAGATGGCGTTAGATCTTGCGCCACAATAATAGACGGCTTTTCAAGACCGGCAGCCAGGGTTTCAGAAATACCCAATAGATTGCGCAGACAGCGAGCACTTACATCACGAATATCCACTGCTCGAGCGCTGAGGTATTCATCCTCAATAGCTTCCAGCTGGCAAGCAAAGGCTTCCGCAGTATCATACAGCACGGATTCGACATTGATCAATTCATCGCTTAAGCGTTTTTTGACGGTGCCGATCAGTTCCGGATCATCCAGCATCATTTTCTGGGCTTTAAAGATCTCGGCAGCCTCTTCTCCACAATCCTCTTTTGTGATCAGGTAGGCTTCATCCAACTGCCGCCGGGACTCCTCCCGGGCATTTTCAAAGCGCTGCCATTCTTCTTCAGGGTCTTCGATACTGACTGTGTCAATATCTAATTCAACCTGGCCAAAAACAAAAGCTAGGCCGATTGCTATGCCATAGGAGGCGGGAATTCCTGTGATCTCTTTCATTCACCCTCACCAAAATTGCTCAACACCAGCTCTTCCAGGGCTTTCAAGGCTTCCTCTGCGTCCTCCCCTTCCGCTCTGATGATGATTTTCGCTCCTTTATGAGCCCCCAAAGTCAATACCGCCAGGATGCTTTTGGCATTGGCTGTTGTTTCCCCGTGGGTAACCTCAATATCGGATGAGAATTTTGCGGCGGTCTGAACAAACATCGACGCTGGTCGGGCATGCAGGCCCACCTCGTGGTTCACAGTTAAATTGATTTCTGGCATATCGTCTCCTGCTTAATAATTCATAAAGATGGGATTCTCCAATTTAGCTTTCAAATCAGCGATAAAGTTCGCTGCAACGGCACCATTTACAATTCGGTGATCCGCTGAGAGAGTAAAACGCATGATCGGCCTGATGGTAATTGCGCCACCCTCAAGAGGAACAACTTCCGGAGTGGTTGCGCCAATAGCCAAAATGTCTGCTTCCGGCGGATTGATGATGGCGTTGAACTGTTCCACACCAAAAGGCCCCAGGTTAGAAATAGTAAAGGTAGTTCCTTTGATATCCGGCGTGGTTAAGGCCTTTTCTCTAGCCCTTGTGACCAAATCGGTCCCTTCAGTAGCAATCTCGCGGATACCTTTTTGATCAGCGTTCTTGATCACAGGCACAATCAAGCCTTCTTCCAGCGCAACTGCCAGTCCGATGTTGATCTCCTCATGAAGAAGGATAGTCTCTTCCTGGAGTGAGCTGTTCAGCCAGGGGTGCTCAGCCAGGGCCATGGATACGATTTTCACCAGGAGGGTGGAGACCGAAACCTTACCATCACCCCGCATATCTGCCAGCTCATTATACTCCTTACCCGCCTGGTTGAAATTTGTCATATCAACACTGGCTGTAAATTGGATATGGGGAACATTTTGGTAGCTTCCAGTCAAGCGATCAGCAATCCGACGCATACCGATCAGTGGGATCCGTTCCCCTCTTAGATCCGAACTGGGGGCTGGGAGCCCCGGGCACCCACGGAAGTCTTCCACATCAGTCGCCTGGATCCTTCCGGCCGGCCCCGTTCCTCGTACCTGACTGAGATCAATTCCTTTCAGTCTGGCACTTCTCCTGGCTGCTGGACTGGCAATCACTTTTCCGCTTGGTGGGGTTTGTTTCTCACCATCCAGGGCGGCTTGGATATCTTCTTTGGTAACCTTACCCCCTTTCCCGGTAGGTGTCAGTTCAGATAGGTTTAAGTTGTGAGAGGCTGCCATCTTTCTGGCAACCGGTGTCGCTGGGATTCCCTTTTCCTCCAAAGGAGCTTCTTCTTGAGGAGGTTCCGGCGCAGCCTCAGATTGAGCAGCATCTTCAGGCAGCTCCTCCCCTTCCTCTAAATTGTAGGCAATCACCGTCCCAATCGGGATCACATCTCCCGGGTGAGCAGAGATCCCGGTCAGAGTCCCTGTCCCCGGTGATTCAACATCAATGGCAATCTTTTCGGTCTAGATCACCAGGATGGTTTCACCTTCCTTCACCTGCTGCCCTTCCGTTTTTAGCCATTCCACAACCGTACCTGTTTCCTGGTCCATGTCCACTTTGGGCATGATCATTTCTGTAACCAAATTACACCTTCAAAGTTGCCAGCTGCCTAGCTTTCTCAAGAATATCATCCACCTGAGGGACCGCAGCCCTTTCCAAATTCCGGTTGTGGGGGATGGGCACTTCGCGGCCGGCAAGACGGATGATAGGTGCTTCCAGATAACCAAAGGCTTCGCTTTCAGCGATCACCCCAGCTAATTCACCGCCAAAACCACCTGTTTTGACAGCTTCATGCACGATCAGTACCTTGCCTGTTTTTTTACTGAATTATTATAGTCTCTGTGTCAAGCGCCTGAAGGGTACGGGGGTCGACAACCTCCACATCAATGCCCCCCTGGGCCAAAGTTTCAGCTGCTTCCAGGGATTTTTGGACCATAATGGCAGTGGCCACAATGGTCAGGTCCTTCCCTTCTTGCTTGATATCAGCTTGACCCAGCGGGATCTCATATAGCTCTTCTGGAACCTCCCCCTTGGACTTTTACAGCAGATTGTGCTCGAGGAAAACCACCGGGTTGTCATCCCGAATGGAAGAAACCAACAAACCTTTGACATCATAGGGCGTACTGGGCATGACTACTTACAGACTGAGGACATGCACATACCAGTTTTCAAAACTCTGCGAGTGATGCTTTGCAGCGCCTGTCCCTGACCCAGCTGGCGTGCTCAGCACCATAGGCACTGTAGATTGTCCGCCAAACATAAAACGCAGCTTGGCCACCTGGTTGACTAATTGTTCTGATGCCAGGGTGGTGAAATCCATGAACATGATCTCTGCAATGGGACGCATGCCGATCAAACCAGCACCGACCGCCGCTCCTGTTAAGGCCAGCTCAGTGATGGGCGTATCCAAAATCCTTTCTGGCCCAAATTTTTCCAGCATGCCGTTAGTAACCTGAAAAGCGCCGCCATATTCGCCAATATCCTCGCCAATTAGAAAAACTCGAGAATCTCTCTTTATCTCCTGGGTCATAGCTTCCCGGATGGCTTCTAAGTAACTAATCTGTCTCATGGTGCAAATACCCCTTCTTCCAATGTTTCAACTTTTGGTTCGGAACTGGCCTCCGCAAAGATCCGAGCATCTTCAATGTCCGCGTACCCCTGCTCTTTGATTTCTTCAGCCTCTTCCTCACTGATCAATTCTTCCTTCAGGCAGTATTCTCGAAATCTAAGGATGGGATCTTTTTCTTTCCATTTCTCGATCTCCTCCTGCGTGCGGTAACGGTTGCGGTCGCTTTTAGAGCGACCCCGTCAGCGGTAGGTGTCATTCACCACCAGAGAGGGTCCTTCTCCATCTCGGCCCGTTTCACCCCTTCAGCAACAGCTGCTTTCACATCCAGCAGATTGTTGCCATCCGTAGATGCACTGGGCAATCCGTAAAGCTCTCCATGAGCAGCGAGCAGCGATTTTCTCGCTGGTGGTCCAATCATCAGCCGCAAAAGTCATGGCATATTGATTATTCTCACCAATGAATACCACCGGCACCTGGAAAAGTACCGCCAGGATCATCGACTCGTGGAAAGCACCCGTGGAAGCGGCCCCGTCACCAAAGAAGGCCAGGAGTGTCTTATTTTCAACCTGCATCTTAAGGCCGATGCCAATCCCGACCGCCATGGGGATGCCGCCACCTACCACGCCATTGGCACCCAGATTGCCGCCTTTGACATCAGCAATATGCATTGATCCACCCCGTCCGCGGCATTATCCATTCTCCTTGCCGTAGAACTCAGCCATCATCAAATTTAAATCCGCGCCTTTGGCAATACCCAGGCCATGGCCTCGATGGGGCCAATGATATAGTCAGTGGGTAGCAATGTGCTTATCGACCCCACTGCCGATGCCTCCTGTCCAATTATCAGGTGCATTGTGTCGTGGATCTTGCCAGCCATATAACTCTTCTCTGCCTGTTCCTCAAAAGCCCGGATCTGATACATTTGAAACAAATATTCTTTTGCTTTTTTCTTCGATAACACCATTTATTCCTTCCTCCACTCTCAGCCAGGGAACCTTAATTCCGTTACAGCCGCGGGTCAATACCAATTATTTACTCTATGAAAGACCCCCCCCTAATTTCACGTATGTGATTTCCAAAGTCACATATGTGGTAATTATTCAGGTGGGGAAATTGATTGTCAAGCCAGGCAGGACTGATGCGCACTTCAAGATCAGCACCCCAAATTGCTTGCTGCCCAGCCCATATTTTCCCCCTGTTTATGTCCGATCAATTTATTCCCAAATCTTGACAGAGAACAAATCCTTATCTATAATCAACGTTGAACAGTTACGCAATTATTGCACAGATGTGCGCCTGACTCCTTGATTATTAAAATAATAACGATTTCCTTTATTCTCGGAACTTTTGTTAGTGTGATGTGTTACTAATCATTGCCGATAAGGAGGTGTGCTGCCCAAGATTCGTTCAAATGTCTACAGCAACAAGTAATTATCTACACAGGAGAGAAAATGGTAAACTTTTTCACTAACCTTCAAGCTATATTTGATGCGATGGGAGCCACCATCATGCTCCCGATCATCATCTTCCTCTTGGGGCTGATTTTGGGCATAAAGCCCGGCCGGGCGCTGAGAGCGGGCATCACCATAGGCATTGCTTTTGTTGGCATAAATTTGGTGATCGGATTGATGTGGGGCGCATTAGCTGGAATATCCGAATCAATTGTTGTTAAAACAGGAGTGCAGCTGACTGCAGTGGATGTGGGATGGCCAACAGCCGCTGCCATTGCTTTTGGTTCCAGTGTTGGGACTTACATCATCCCCTTATCCATCCTGGTCAACATCATACTCTTGGTGCTTGGTCTGACCAAGACCCTCAATGTTGATGTCTGGAATTTCTGGCACTTTGCTTTCGTCGGCTCGTTGACCGTCGTGCTGACCGGCAACCTGTTGATCGGATTAGCTGCAGCTGCTGTGGCCTCTGTCCTGGCAATTTTCCTGGCAGATTGGACCCAGAAAGGCATCGAGGAGTTTTACAACCTGCCTGGTATTTCCATTACAACGGCATCAGCTCAGGCTTTTGTCCTTCCGGCAATTCCCATCAACAACCTTCTGGATAAAATCCCGGGCGTGAAAGACTGGCAAGCTGACCCTGAGACTATCAAAAAGAAATGGGGCGTTTTCGGCGAACCGGTCATTCTGGGATTGGTTCTGGGCCTGATACTGGGCGCCATTGCTTATCTACCGCCGAGTGGAAGCTGGCGTGATGGCATCATCCAGGTACTTGGCGCAGGCGTCAATCTTTCTGCTGTGATGTTGCTGCTGCCGCGCATGGTACAAATCCTTATGGAAGGGCTGATCCCCGTCTCCGAAGGCGCGAGGGAGTTCATGGCCAAGCGCTTCCCCGGACGAGAGCTTAATATTGGTCTGGACGCAGCCATCCTGATTGGCCACCCATCATCGATTGCATCATCACTAATCCTGGTCCCAATCACGATTTTGCTGGCGATCATTCTGCCCGGCAATCGCATGATGCCCTTCGCTGATTTAGCCGCACTGCCTTTCTTCGTTTGTATGTTTGCACCCATCACCCGCGGAAACGTAGCGCGCATGATCATCTTGGGCACACTGGCAGCGATAGCTGGCCTCTACCTGGCTTCCTGGATGGCGCCAATTCAAACTGAGGCTGCTCAAGCAGCTGGTGTGGCGATTCCAGAAACAGCAACTCTGATCACAAACATGGGCGATGGCTGGGTGCTGTCCGTAGGTGCTTTGATATGGCCCGGGTTAATCAGTCAAACCGCTCAGGGGATCTGGCTGGCCGTTGTGCTGGTTGTGTTAGTCTTCTTGATCCGGACCTTCTTCAAAAACGAAGAGAAATGGTCTAAGTGGGCTGGCGCGCAAATGGGCGCCGATTCCGAGTAGCCATAACTGACAACTGTCATCTTACCAAGGCTACTGATCCTTATACTCTCTGGCAGGCTAAAACACCTGCCTGCCAGAGAGTTGATACGGCGCATCCAATAAAAGTCTGTCATGGATAAGTTTGGGCTGTTTTCGAAAAACAACGATATACCAAATAAATCCAAGTTGGAATTGATGGTAAAAATTGCCCAACAATATTTCGAGTATGGGCATACCCAGCAAGAGATTGCCCGCATTTATGGCATTTCCAGATCTAAGGTTTCACGTCTCCTTTCTGAGGCACGCGAGATCAAACTCATAGAAATAAAAATCAACTACCCCTGGTTGACCAACTCCAAACTGGAATCCAGTCTGCAGAAGAAATATAATCTTAAGGAAGTATCCGTACTGGAATCTGATTCTTTGGATTATGAAGGGATGGTGCAGGGGATTGGCATTCTGGCAGCCGAGCTTCTCGAGAAATATCTCAAAGATGGCATGATCTTGGGAATGGCTCGCGGTAGTGGTGTGTACTCAGCTGTTCAAGCGCTACGCCCTCAGAGGGATATGTCACTCCGGATTGCCCAGATGCAAGGCGCCGTTGGAGAAAAGCTAAGTGACGGATCCGATATCGCCCACTTTCTCTTAGATCGTTATGATGCCACCTTTTATTTTATCCATGCACCCCTGATTCTAGAAAGCATGGAATCCCGGCAGGCATTGTTAAATGAACCAAGTATCCAGGACACCTTACGAATTGCCCAGCAGGCAAATATCGCCCTGGTCGGTATTGGGTCAACCGCCCCAGAGGTTTCAAGCTTGCTGCGCACCGGTCATATATCAAAGCAAGAGCTGGCTCTGACCCGGGAGCAGGGAAGCATCGGGGATGTAGCGGGTTGCTTCATCCAGGCGGATGGCTCTAGTGCTGATATTGACTTGGCAAATAGATTGATCTGCTTGGACCTGGTCAGCTTGAAGAAAATACCTTTGATGATTGGTGTAGCTGGCGGAAGGATAAAAGCTCCAGCCATAAAAGCCGCCATCCAAAAAGGGCTGGTCAACATACTGGCCACGGATTCCGCAGCTGCTCAGGAATTGCTGTCCCCCTAATTCACGAAGAAATCGATATCATTAGATTTATAGCGCTTAATAATCAAACATTAAAAAAGAGACTAGTTTCAATAATGGAAGTAAGAACAGAACCCCAACTAATCCTGACTGATCTAAAAGTTAAGGATTCCGAAGAGGTAATCACAAAGCTGGCAGACCTGCTGAATGACCACGGCTATGTAAAAGACTCTTTCTTGGGAGCAGTGCTCGAACGAGAAAAAATATTTGCGACCGGCCTGCCAACACCAGAATACCACGTGGCAATACCGCACACGGATGCGGAACACGTTATAAAACCCGGTTTTGCCGTAGCGGTCCTAAAAGAACCGGTTCTTTTTGGAGAGATGGGCACTGAAGATTCCCTGATAAATGTCAACATTGTCTGCATGCTGGCCTTGAAGAAAAATGATATGCTTGTCGAATTTCTTCAGATACTGATCGAAATGTTCCAAAAACTAGGCTTCTTACGCTCGTTGATTGATGTCAGCCCGCAAGTTGTTGCAGACCTGTTCAATAACCAATTAACCAACTAAACGGAGGTATTATGGCTGCAGGAAAACAAGTTCGTGTTTTAGTCGCTTGCGGCACATCTATCGCAACTGCAACGGTAGCCGCAAATAAAGTCCAAGAAATAGCCGAAAGTGCTGGACTGAACGTCAATGTTGTCCAGTGTAAGGCCACCGAGATAGAAGGCAGGATTAAGACATTCAACCCTCATGTGATCATAGCCATGACCCCTGTCTCTGACAATCTTGGTGTTCCCGTTTTTGGCGGTATCCCCTTCCTTTCCGGTATAGGCATGGAAGCTTTGAAAGAAAACATCCTGGAAGCCTTAAAGTCCGCTTCGGAATAAATATGAGATAAATTCCCCGGTCCAAAAACAAGAGCAAGCCTTAAAATAATGCTGCTGATGGATTTCACTTGTCCATTGAGCAAATTGATATTGATTAAAAAAGAGGATGACATGTCTTATCAGGTTTCAGAAGAATTTGGTAAATCTCCCCAAGAATGCTACCAAATCTCGTTAGCTAGTCTGCAGGATCAGGAATTTGAAATCACCAAAAGAAGAGATATAGCCTGGTTGGTTCAGGTTAGAAAAAATATCCGAGGAGAGTATTTAAACCTAAATGTCCAGTGCCGAGCAGGGAAAGCAACTCTGCTTATCATATCCTCCCAGGGATTAACTGATCAAGAACAAGAAAAGGAGACCATTGACGGTCTGCTCCGGTTAATTAAGGAAAACCTAAAGTAAAGGAACCGAAATGGAAACCCGATGGACATCCAGGAAACGCGTGGAAGCAGCAATCAATCATCGAGAGCCCGACCGCGTTCCCATTGATATGACCCTGACCATCAAACCGTACTTGGGTTTGATGGAACATTACGGAATGCAACCCGATGAGAATCTCAAGATGAGTGACTTCACTGAAGTCCGTCCCCACCCAGATCTCTTAAATGCCCTGGGAGTTGATATTACCTGGATCAAGTTGAAATCACCTCAGAATTGGTCCCCTCCCCCCCCTACACCGGAAGGAATCTCATTGGATGAATGGGGCATAGGTCGCAAGGAGATAGAGGTATCTCCAGGAATTTATTTGAACGAGATTGTCCATGAACCCCTGAAAGATGCCACCACAGCAGAACTGGATGATTATCCCTGGCCAGACCCGGAAGATCCCGGGCGCACTACTGGCCTGAAAGAGGAGGCCAAGGAAATTTACGAAGGAACTGATTTGGCCATTATGGGGCGATTTGGCGGCACATTATTTGAAACTGCAGCCAACATGCGTGGCTGGGAACAGTGGATGATGGACCTGATAATCAACCGGGAATTTGTCGACGCTGTCATGGAGCGAATTTTAAATATTCAAATGCGCCTTGATGAAAGGGGGCTGCGGGAAACCGGAAAATTCTTGTCCATTTTTAAACTAAGCGGGGATGATTTCGGAATACAGGACCGCCCGCTTTATTCTATGCAAATGTGGAACGAGATCATCCTTCCCGTGATGATCCAGCGCTGGAGCAACGCCCGTAGGATTCTGGATGAGGTTGCCCCTCATGTCAGACTGATGATGCATTCTGATGGGGCTATCCGTCCATTCATTCCGGATATGATTAAATACCATGTTGATATCCTGGACCCCATTCAGCGCCACTGCCCAGGGATGGACATCTATGAGCTGAAAAAAGCCTTTG
Source organism: uncultured Anaerolineales bacterium (assembly GCA_964621835.1). Taxonomy (GTDB): domain Bacteria; phylum Chloroflexota; class Anaerolineae; order Anaerolineales; family UBA11858; genus B10-G9. Next base: position 19,012 of record CAZUMA010000014.1, read on the forward strand.
GGGATCAACTTATTTTTCATGGTGTTGTAGATACCCAAGATGTGATGCCTTTTGGCACAACGGAAGATGTCAAACAGGAAGTTCTCACCTGCCTGGATGCCCTCGCCCCTGGTGGGGGATATATCTGCGGTCCGGTTCACAACGTCCAAGGAGACGTACCACCAGAAAATCTGGTGGCCCTCTGCGAAACAGTTCTAGAGCATGGAAAATACGATTAAACGATCTGGTAATCAGGAGATCCAATGAGTACGTTCACCATCATCGGGGCAGGATATATGGGGTCCGCTATGGCCTGGCCGCTCCACGATAACGAGCATCAAGTTAACCTGGTCGGAACACATTTGGACAGGGAGATCATTTCTAGCTGCCAGGAAAATGGATTCCACCCCAAATTAGGTCGTGTAATTCCCGATGGTATCCGCCCCCTCCAGATTGAGCAGCTGGGCGATGTGGCCCCCGAAGCCGATTATATCCTTGGGGGAATCAACTCCAATGGAATCCACTGGTTTGCTGAGACAGTTGGCCCCTATCTCAAAGCGGGACAGACCATCCTGATGATTACAAAGGGTTTAAGGGTCTCGCCAGTTGGTGAGATCCGCATCATTCCAGATGTGATCACCAGTGAACTCCCAAAAGGGATTCAAGGGCAAGTACACCTTGCCGCTATTGGCGGCCCGTGCATTGCGGGTGAATTGGCCGCCCGCCGGCAAACCGGGGTAGTGCTGGGATCCAGCGACATGCGTACCGCAGTTGATCTGACCAACAAGCTGCGAACAAATTACTATCATCTTGCCCCCACTACAAATATGCTGTCCCTGGAAATCTGTGCTGCTTTGAAAAATGCCTATGCTACGGCTGTGGGTTTCAGCCTGGGATGGCTCGAGAAGAATGGAGGCATTGACCACACCGGCGCAATGGCACATAACTTGGAAGCAGCAATATTTGCAACGGCCGTGAGGGAGATGTCGCATTTCTTAGAAATACTCGGTGGAGATCCCAGCTTTGCATTTGGATATCCCGGCGCAGGGGATCTGTTTGTTACCTGCCAAGGAGGGAGAAGCTCAAAAGCTGGAAAGCTGCTTGGGAGCGGGATTCAGGCGGAGGATCTAGGAACACACCTTCCCAATGTAACACTGGAATCTGTTGATCTAGTTCACCAACTGGGTGCTTCCTTCCCCGCAATTGCAGCATATTACCAAGTGGAGATCGCAGAATTCCCGCTGATAGCATCCCTGGCCAAAGTTATCTTGGAGAAAAGCTCACCTGACGAAATTGTGAAGGCGGCCTTCCAATTTTTTGATGAATGAACCTGATGGATTATTCTGTCCATCCACTGGCACCGGCCGTGCTCGCCGCCAGTTATATTAATGTTAAACCAATCCACAAAGGAATGGGTAGCTCCAGAGAGGTGAATAATGAATGATTCAGTTCAATCCGTCCAGAATTCAATCATCAATGGCGATATCGAAGGTGTGAAGGAAATGGTCCAAAAAAGCCTCGCTGAAGGTACATCCCCGGTGGATATCCTCTACCAGGGTTTAATCCCAGCCATGGATCAAGTCGGAAGCATGTTCGAATCTGGCGATATCTTCGTCCCCGAGATGTTGGTATCCGCTTATGCCATGAAGGGCGGTTTGAAGATTCTTAAACCATTCTTGGTTGATTCCGGTGTGAAACCTGTGGGCAAAGTTGTCATTGGAAGTGTACAAGGAGATTTGCACGACATTGGCAAGAACCTTGTTGCTATGCTTCTCGAAGGCGCGGGGTTTGAGATCACAGACCTTGGCACAGATGTCAGCCCAGCGCAGTTTGTTAATGCAGTAAAATCAGGTGCGGATCTTGTTTGTATCTCTGCTCTTCTTACTACCACAATGCCCAACATGAAAAACGTTATCGATTCACTGGTATCAGCGGGTTATCGGGAACAAGTGAAAGTCCTGATTGGCGGAGCTCCTATCACGGCAGAATACGCCCAGAAGATCGGCGCTGATGGCTATGCGTCTGATGCCAGCCAAGCGGCTGTCATTGCAAAATCATATCTCAGCTGAAAACAACTTCTTTTGGGAATAACTGGCCTGGCTGTCCTATTCTTCACATCCATATTGGGGGCATTCGTTCAAGATTGCTGGGTCTGCCAGCCAACAGCAAAATAATTCTTGGCGCCTGTCTATCACTGTTTCCTGGCAGAGAGCCGGCTCTTCTTCTCGTCCAGCTCTTTCTGGGCAAGGACCTTATAGCTGGGGGACATATTCTGAATCCTCTCTCCCTGCAGGGCCTTGAGAACATTGTTTGCCAAGTCCTTTTCATCCAGATAGAATTTGACGTTATCAATTGTTTTCCGCTTTGGAATCAAACCGCCCAATCTGGCAATAAAAGGAAAGGGTGATGCCTCTATTGCTGCCTCCCAGGGAACACCGATAATCTCGCGAATTTTCTTATTAGACTTCTTCCGGTTCAACTCGTCGGATAAATGCGCTTCTTTAGCCATTTCAGTGATCAGATAGCGGTAGATTCGCACCAGATTTGTCCAGCTGGCATATATCAATAATCCATAAACCAAAACCACCAGATTGATTGACAGGGAATTCTCCCGATAAAAATTCAGAATTGCCCGACCCACCTCACCTAACATACCTTCAATAAAAGGACCGATCATTGGGGTAAACCTCCACTAATGCATGAAATCAGGGGCGTGCTCTACAATGATATTACACACCCCTAGTATGTCAATTAGGTTTCGTTGATTCCGGTTCTTTTTCCTCTGGAAATAGCTGGTATCTTGTATTTCCACCTGCTTCAAAAGGAAGCAGCTTCCAGCTGCTAATCTAGGATCCCGCGAAGGAGAAACTATTACATACGTGAAAAAATTAATCACGCATGTGATATAATGGAAAGCCGGGTTTTTCTGGCAAAAAACAACCTAACATGAACGGGCAGCACACAAAATTCGGGGACGATCCTATGGCAGGCTATAATCAACGGAATGAATTCCTGACTTTCGTAGCTGAAAAAATTACCCTGAGGAACTAAAACATGGCCAGATTGCTGACATGGTGGGATTAGCCCGCTCAGCGATTTCCCGGATGTTGACGGAAGCCCGCGAGAAAGGAATTGTTGAGATCGTTGTCCATCACCCCTTCCACTATGATCAAGGACTGGAAGACGAGATAAAAAAGCAGCTGGGGCTTAAGCACGTTTCTGTGATCGAAATCATCAACCAACTCAACTATACCGACCTCAGGAAGCTTCTTGGAAAAGCCACCGCAATAATGCTGACGGACCTGATCCATCCCGGAGCGACGGTAGGCGTTGCTTGGGGCACATCCGTTCAAGCAACCATTGAGGCTTATCAAAGAGAGCCCATGCCTAAAACCATCGTGGTTCAGCTTGTCGGGGTGCTGGGATTTACAAGGCAATCTTACAGAGCCCAAATCCTGGTTGAAAATTTGGCTGCCAAACTCGACGGGGAGGGATTTTACATTTATTCTCCCTTTATTCGTAGAAAATGAGCGAACTGCTGCTTCCTTGTTAGAAGATCCAGCAGTGAAGCAGTCGATTTTAAACTGACAAAAATGTGATATCGTCCTGATGGGCATCGGCACTACTATCCCCGAATACTGCAGCCTTTACCAGGGAAACCACATCAGCCTGGAAGATGTTGAAAAGCTGCACGCTGCCGGGGCTGTAGGCGATGTCTGTGCATTATATTTTCAGGAAGATGGCTGCTTTTCCAATGTTGCTTTTCATCAGAGACGGATCGGGGTTCTTCATCAAGATCTGCAAGAAATCGAAAGCCGGTTGGCTGTGGCAGGCAATCCCCACAAAGCCGAAGCTGTATTGGGAGCAATCAGGGGCAATTATATCAATGCTCTGGTGACCGATAACCTGACTGCTATTCAGGTTCTGAAATTAGATCAGGGAATCAGCCCGGAATTACCTGAGTGAGTTGAAAGGAAAATCATGGAGATTCAAAAATACAAAACCATCTTATTAGACGGCGATGGTGTTTTGTGGAAATCCAATCAGCCAATGCCTGGTATCTCCGATTTTTTTAATATTCTTGATCAACATGAAGTGCGTTGGGCTCTGCTTACCAACAATAATTCCCATACGGTCAATGATTATATTGACAAGCTGGGGCAATTTGGGATCAGGGCTAATAGCAATTGTATATTTACCAGTTCCACCACAACAGCTGATTATCTATTAGAGAAATACGGCCCGGACGCTCTCCTGCACGTGGTTGGTTCTCACGGCCTAATAGAAACGCTAAAAGAGGCTGGGTTAAAATTTACTATCGGCGAGGAGCAACCAGGAGTACATGTAGACGCTGTTGTAGCGGGCATGGACCGCGAACTCAACTATAAAAAGATAACCATAGCTATGCGCTTGATTATGGATGGAGCAAATTTCATCGCCACCAACACGGATGGCTCTTACCCAACACCCCAGGGGATCCTGCCAGGAACCGGTATGGTCATTGGTGCTTTGCAATTTGCATCAGTTACCGAACCTCTTGTAATGGGAAAGCCCCAGCCTACCATCTACCTGAATGCCCTAAAACATCTCAAGTGCCGACCGGATGAAGCCTTGATGGTCGGCGATCGCCTCGACACCGATATTTTAGGGGCCAACCAGCTGGGAATTCATACAGCTGCTGTACTTAGCGGGGTGACTTCTCAGAATGAAATTAACCAAAAAGACATCAAGCCTGATTATATTTTTCAGGATATCGCCGCTCTTGCGGATAAGTTAAAAGGGATCTACGATTCATGAAACCATTCATTTTGCTCACCAATGACGATGGGATCCACTCACCAGGACTGGATGCTGCCGCTGCTGCGCTGTACCCCCTGGGCGATCTGCTGATCGTGGCTCCCCAGGAGCAGCAAACCAGCATGGGCCGTAGCCGCAACCAGGACTGCGGTGGTGACGGCACGATTACAGAAGCTGTTATCCAATACGGGAAAATAACCTGGCGGGGTTTTGGAGTCAGAGCAACCCCGGCGCTGGCAGTTATCCACGCCATCCATGAATTAGCTGACCAAGAAATTTCATTGGCTGTGTCAGGGATAAATTTTGGAGAAAATGTCGCCAGTTGCGTGACTGCTTCTGGTACTCTTGGAGCAGCCCTGGAAGCAGCCGATTACAGCATTCCCACTTTGGCAGTCTCCCAAGAAAACGACAGTCTAGATTATCACCGTTAATACACAGTGGAAGATTTCTCCGCCGCAACTCATTTCACCCGGAGGCTTGCCAAGAAAACACTTGCTAACTACCTGCCTTTTGATGCAGATGTGATTAAATTGGAAATACATCGCGGGGCCACTCCGGAAAACCGCCTGGTGGTTACCAGGCAAGACCAGCTGTCTTATAACCAATCCATCATGGAGCCGCGTGAAAACTTGATCGGAACCAAACTCAAAGTTACCCTGATCCCCAGCAAAGGAGAGTATACCCGTACGGATACAGACGCATATGCCCTTGCCAAAGGATGTGTTTCGATCACTCCTCTCAGCTTGGATTTCAATTCGCGAATTTGCCTGACAGAAATAGCCAACATATTCAACTCAGAAACATTAACTAAGGAGAGTTAAGATGGCAGGAATTATCCATAAATATCAAGGGGATTGGGATAAAGTGTTCAAGTGGGAAGATAGCCGCTCCAGGCTGTACCAGAACCAGGTCACCAACCAGGTCTCGGAAACCTGGATGATAGGCAAGAAAGAAGGAGCAAGGAATTTCGCTTTCCGGTACTACCAGATCGAAGCCGGCGGCCACTCCCGCAAAGAACAGCACGCCCATGACCATGGAATTATGATCCTGCAGGGGTCAGGAAAAGTCCTCCTGGGTGATGAAAAGTTCTCCATCTCTCGGGGAGATGTTATCTACATTCCTCCTGATGAGATTCATCAAATTACTAACCCCACAGACGAACCTTTGGGGTTCTTGTGCGTCATTCCCGCCAGTCGAGAAAAAGCGGGTAAATCCGTTTGGGCTGAGGAAGGCATTGACTTTAATGACGAGTAGCTGCTCTAATCAAGAGATCGAATTTTATACTATCAGATAACAGGATTGGCTTACCTTACAATCAGGATGATCGCCAGTCATTAAATCGGTGTTGATTTTAGGTTTCATCTTTGATAGACGGGGTTATCAAATAAAAACAATGATAAATTATGCATCCTCCCCTAGCAGCAGAAAAAAGGATTTCTATGAGTAAATATGATGTGATTTTAATTGGTGCCGACCCCGCCGGTTAAGTGTTAACCATCCCAGCTGGGATGGCAGGTGGCAGTAGTTGAAAAGGAGTATTTAGGCAGTGTTTGCCTCAATGTAGGCTGCATCCCATCCAAGAGCTTGCTTAAAAACGCTGAGGTGGCTAACTTGCTCAGGAACAAGTCGCGTACATTTGGGTTTTCATTTGACAACCTGGAGCTGGATTACACCGCAGCTGTCAAGCGCAGCTGGCAGGTTTCCAAGCGGTTGGAGTTGACCAAAGGGGTAGGTTTCCTGCTCAAAAAGAACAAAATAGCCAGGTTTCCGCTGGAAAAGCCAATTTTCCGGGAGCGGATAAAATCCTCGGGCAGGCCCCGGCGGTTCAGGTAGGCCATCGCCTGCGGGTTTTTCAGCAGGTTGTGGTGATAGATTTCTGAGACATGGCCCAGCAGAAAAAGCACATCGCGGGACAACGCAGGTTTCTTGGCTTTCCTCGCCTTTGTCTCCACCTTGCAGGTGGGAAGCTATTCTTGATCGATGATCGAGATCACTTCTTTGAACATCTTCTTATCATGGGCGTCCCAGGTATGCAATCCGAACTTCATGGACCCAATCAAATCAACCGAGTCCCCCCCGATATAGTCGTGAAAGCAGAACTATAAACCCTGGTCGGGGTCTATAGAAAAGGAGGGGCGGGATTCCTTGTGAAAGGGGCAGAGGGCGTTGATCCGTCTGCCCTGGGCAGTTTTGACTTCAACCCCATACCTCCGGAGCACTTCCATCAGGTCGGGTTTTTTTTCCATAGCGGTTTTCTCCTCTTTATCAAAACCTGGGGGCGGGTGATCCTGGCGGCTTGCAGTGGGGTAACACCCCTGCTCTTCTTCAGGGCACCCGCTCTCTCAGGTTGGAGGCCCTTCCAGGTCTCCATTTTTCAGTGTATCACGTTGGATCAGCAGGGGTGACAGTCGCTGGGAGGCCATCAGCAGCACTTGGCCAGGTCTGGATTATTCCTTGGACCTTGAGGAAATTTTTAATAAAAACCTCGATGCAGCATTTATACTAACACCGGTGGAAAGCCATTATCAGATTTGTTCATCGCTGATTGCCAATGGCATCCACGTTTTTGTGGAAAAGCCTCCAGCTGCTTCAGCGGTAGAAACCCGGAAGTTAGCGGAGCTTGCTGAGAACAATCAACGTGTATTCATGGTTGGGTTTAACCGCAGATTCGCACCTCTGGTTGAGTACGCCAAAACAATGTTTTCTAAGGAACAGATCCGGATGTGTATTTTGGAGAAACACCGACCGGGTATACAGGACCGGGATCTCGCCGAGGCATACCGGGAGGATTTGATCCATCAAATTGACCTGCTGCGATTTTTATGTGGGGAAGGAAAACCACTTTCCACCCATGGACATAACCAAAACGGAATGCATGTAAGCTCGGCCAGCCTACTAGAGACAGAGGCTGGAGGAATCGGGGTGATTGCCGGAGCACGGGAATCGGCGGCCTGGCAGGATCGAGTAACCATCATCGGAGCGGGAAAAAACCTTGTATTGAACCTTTTTCAGAAAGCTGAGCTGATGATTGAAAATGAAGCTCCGGTGTCCTGGTCCCTTGAGGTTGAAAATCAACGTTCCGAGCTAAGGGTCCGCGGATTTGAGAAGGAGTTCGAGCATTTTTTTGATTGTGTTCGTAATCAAGGTAAACCACTTACAGATGGATACGAAGCCTACCGGACACAATTGCTTCAGGAATCGCTGGTGGCGTTATGGGATTCATCCAAAGGAGAGTAAAGTGGAGCATAGGATCCTTTCAGTGGGAAAGCGGCGAGGGTTATCGTCTACCTCAGATGAGAGAGGGGTTTTCAATATTTTGGCGTTTGACCATCGGCAGTCATTTGTCAGGATGGTTAATTCATCCCTTGTGGAAAATGGGATTTATGAAACTGCTGCTTCTATAAAACTGGAAGTCATCCAGGAGCTCTCCCATGCAGCAAGTGCTGTCCTGACGGATCCTCTATATGGTGCAGCCCAAGCTCTGGCTGGTGACGCGCTGCCTGCGAAAACAGGACTGCTTGTGGCGGTTGAAAAATCGGGGTACTACGGGAAATCCACAGCGCGGACAACACAGATCCTTGAGGGCTGGGGTGTGGAAAAAATCAAACGAATGGGAGCAGATGCTGTAAAATTGCTTATTTACTACCACCCTGAAGGTGGGGACCTCACCAATCAGCAGGAAGATCTAATCAAGCAGGTGGTGGAGCAATGTCGTAACTTTGACATCGCTTTTTTCTTAGAGCCAGTTACCTACAGTCTGGATTCAAAATCAAACAAAAAGTCAGAACAATTTGCAGAGTCCCGTCCGGATCTGATTGCTCGCACAGCAGAGCGGTTGAGTGCACTTGAGCCTGATGTTTTAAAATTGGAATTTCCCGTTGATGCCAATATAAACACCAAGCAAGAATTCTGGTTAGATGCCTGTTCTGCGGTTACCGAAGCTTCCACCTGTCCCTGGACCGTGTTGAGTGCGGGTGTGGCTTTTGAGATTTTTATAGATCAAGTTGAGGTTGCTTGTGAAGCGGGGGCATCGGGATTTATTGGTGGACGGGCGATCTGGAAAGAGGGTATTAGGATGCATAGGGCTCAAAGGAAAGAATGGCTGAAAACCACGGCCTGGGACCGCCTCCAGAAACTGAAAAGGATATCTTATGAAAAAGCCACGCCCTGGCGAAATTATTATCCAGCTGAGGGGGTCGGGCCCTACCAGAACTGGTACAAGAATTACTGAAAAAGTAAGAAAAAAGACCATTACCTTTGGGAAATGGCTAAGGTCATTAATAAAGGAGCATAAAAACGGACAGATTGTGAGACCTAATTTGGGATGTTCATCTCATCCTGTTGTTATTAATAACAGCCTACCACTTTGCCAGCCGTCAGCTGGAGCGGTAATTTATAGCACTCCATGTTTGTGGGATAAGTAATAAAATCAAAGTCAGACGCTCTTTCCATTGCGCTGCCGGTGCAAGGCTTGTATTAGACCGCTCCCGGGGGTTTGGTGCCGAAGGCACCCGGTCCACCGTCTCCAGTCCCCAGTATCCAATCGCAAGCAAGGTGAGCCCAACCCTGTTGTCTGACATCCGATTAGACAGCTGGGCAATTATTAAGGAAAATTGTGTGTTTAGTTAACTGACCGTCGGGAAGGCTAAGCAAATAAGCTTGCTGGCTCTTCGCGGAGCGCCCAGCCGGAGATTTGGTACAGCCGGTGCCAGGCTCTTAATTGCTATATTTTTTTTTCAACCGATTACCACGAAATACTGAATTAATCTGGACAAAATTGCTCATATCCCGAAAGACAATGCTCAACGTTCCCTCCAACCATCGTCATTAGGACCTGAATGTCTGGGATGGCATCAACAGGTGCGTCAAGTGGGTTATCAGACAAAATAATGACATCAGCAAGTTTTCCGGTTTTTATGCTCCCTATCTCATGTTCTCTCATCAGGGCATAGGCTCCTTCAATGGTCATAATTCGCAGCGCTTCTTCTACCGTGATGACATCATCTATTGCCCACTCAGGCGGCTCGCATACTGATCCATCATCCCTGAATTCACGTCGCGTAGCAAAAGCGTATACATTCTCCATGGGTTTGGGTTGGCCTATATAAGGCGCATCTGAATGCCAGGCAAAATGTACATCAGGATTTGCATCCAGGAGTGCTCGCCAGCGCATATCCCAGTGTATAAATTCTGGTGGGCTTGTATAGAGGTACTTACCATCAATAAAACCACACACACCAATTTGTCCGAAGATAGTGGCTACCAGATCTAAATCCTGGTAGCGGTAAAGCATATCTTCCCGTACCAGGGTGTTATGTTCAATGCGGTGATGGTAGGTATTTGGCCCTCCAGCAAGAGCAATCTCATAGGCATCCATTATTGTTTCCAGCGCCTGATCACCAAGGCCGTGTATCGCTACCTGATACCCTCTTTCTTGTGCCTGGATAATCATGGCAGCAAGCTCATCGGCCTGGAAATAAAGATCGCCTTTCCCTCCATCAGCATATTCATAGCTTTTAGCGGGGCGGTTGCAGGATCCGCCATCATTGAACATCTTGAGGCCGGGAATCTGTAACATGGCACCGTCATTTCGAGAAACTGGATAATCCGGCCAGTACCAATCTCCACGAATATCACCGCAATTATCGATATGAACCGGGTAAAGACTGATGCGAACGCGAAGATCGCCTGCAGCATTTATTGAGTTTATCTTATCGAGAATTTCCTCATCAACATAGAATTCTGCTGTGGTGGTAACTCCATTGGAGAGCAGCATTTGCTGGCCGCCATTAAAATCGTCATTGTAGACAGAGCCAAAGATATGGGAATGCGCATCAATAAAACCCGGCATGATGGTTTTGCCCTGTAAATCAATCAGATTGGCATGTGGGCTCGCGTTATCAAGGATGTCTTCGTCTGTTCCAACAGCGACTATCTGGTCTCCTCGGATCTCAATTGCCGTGGCAACGATACCATCTTCCATGGTCAGGATCTGCCCATTGTAGTAGACCCATGATGTGTCCTTAACTCTCACGTTGCTGACTGGTGATGAAAAAGGGCTGGTAAAGCCGTCTGGTGATGTAGAGGTGGCAACTAGGAATTGTCCTGAAAAGGGATCGTTTGTGGACAGAGTGAAGCTCCCATCTGTATCAGCTATGAGGTCACCCTCAAAATACTCAGCTCCTGAGCCATTCCCGGAAAATATCTCCACTATGCAGCTGGGGCAGGTGGTCCCGCTGACAACACCTGCCGGATTCACAACCTGAAGTTCAGGTGTGGCTGGCGCACCGGGAAGATCTTGAATGAATAGAAATTCAGTTTCATTGGAATAGATGAGATTGCGTGTGATTGTTGTATTGAGCAGATCTGATGAATTGAATATCACACCCGCTGCGTTGTTAAGGATGGAATTCCACGGACCGATGATGTTCCCGATGGATTCACCTTCGAGATAAATTCCTCCTCTTTGATTGCCGGTGATGCTGCCCAATTCTGCCCCGATTTGATTCCCAAGGAGGGTATTGGATTTGGAGCTTGATAGGGCGATGCCGGAAAAATTTCCACTGATCAGATTGCCCTGACCCAGGGGGCCAACTCCTTGCTGGGGATCTCCGCCGATTTGTGTAAAGGAGGCGTCTTCCCTGAGAATGATTCCAGGCCCCTCAAAATTTACGATGTGAAGTCCCTGGATGACATTTCCTTCGGATGTGATCTCAAAGCCCGCCGCTCCAGAGGCGCTGCCGTCAAGGATCACCCCAGCATTACTGGCGTCCAAGGTAATGAATCCCTGATCTAGCAGCGGTAAACCGCTATGCAGCAAGATTGTGCCCGGTTTGTCTGGAGGGAAGACAGCTGGGTCAAAGCTTATGATGTCACCGGGATCTGAGTCTTGGATAGCCTGGCGGAGGGTTCCTGGCCCGTCATCAGCAGTGCTGTTCACGATAATTGTCCCCTCTTCAGGCTTGGTCTCATTCGTGGCTGGAGGGGTAGGGCTTACCTCGGGTGTGATAGTCAATGTGCTTGAGGAAGTGTCTGCAAGAGCAACAGACGTATTTTCCGGTGTGGGAGTGCTGGTGCTGGTTTGTGATGAGTTCGGACTACAATTGTTCAAGGAAAGCGCTAATAAACCAATCAAAAGTGCGGAAGATGTTGCCTTTTTCATTGGTCACCTCTTTTTCCGGAAGCTACAAATAGCAATCTAAATGCGCATTGACAATCTATAGGGTTCTAAATCTGGATATCCATCTGAAAGGTTTTTATCCCCATTTTATTGTAACGGGAAAGCATATAAGAGGAAAATCAAGCCGCCAAACCAGTTGATTCGGCTGATATTTTTCGGTGATGCTTATGAAAGCGTTCCTCGCGTAGGGCTCAACTGAAAGTACCCACAAACAGTTTGGCAAAAGGAGGAACGCTGTGGTTTCATTTTACCTTGGAATACGACTGTCCTGCGATCAAAAATATCCCCCGCGTCCATCAACAAGGGATCCAGGTGCATCAAGCAGGTCCGTGTAAAGACAGGTAATTCTACATGCATATCTTTTCAATGATAATTCGCAGCTAAACTGAATTTGGCGCAGCTGCTTCTTTTCAAACAGCCCGCCTTCATCATCACTGCTTGATTTTCCCTGGGAAGAGAAAGTTTGTTTCGAATAAATGCGAGCATTTCCTCCTGAGAGGGCTGTGAACCCTGAAGTTGAGATGTGTTTCCTTTTGACGAGCTTCATTCTCTCTCTGATTGTTCTTTTTGGATCATTAACCTTGGAACCTGCCAAAATAGGGAGCTGCTGTGATGGGGATCAGCAGCCAGGATCGTGTCTTGAAAACCTGCTATCCTCAGGAAAATCTCGCTCATCTCAGGTATCTACAACCGCAGCTGTAGGATAAAATGGAGCCAGGTTCGCAGTTTTTCCGCTAACCGCGTTATTGAGTAAAGTGCGTTTTCCAGGATTTGGTGAAGATCATGAAATATAAACTGCCGTACGGCTTGAGGGATATATCGATCGAAATTGATGATGAACATGAACCCTATCTTCTGGAAGGGCAGGAGAGACCATCGATCAAGAACCTTGCTGATTTACTGCTCAGGAATTTACGAAAACCCATCAACATGGAGCCCCTTCGACAATTAGCAAATCAGGCCAGCAGGGTTGGCATTATCGTAAATGACATCACCCGGCCAACACCAACGGCCTTGTTACTGCCTTCGATTCTTGCTGAATTAGAGGCAGTTGACCAAGAGAATTTGATTTTTTTTATAGCAACCGGTTCTCACAGGGAATGTTCCAAAACAGAATTGATAAAAATCCTCGGAAAAGAGGTATTCGAATCATACCGGGTCATTCAAAATCAACCCTCAGCCAGAAAAAAATATACAGATATTGGGGTCAGTAAATATGGAAATCAGATCCAGGTCCATACCGAATTATTAGAATGCGATCTGTTGATTTCGATTGGCTTCATCGAGCCCCATTTTTTTGCGGGTTTTTCGGGAGGGTTAAAAAACATTCTCCCGGGAATGGCTGGGTTGAATTCGATTATGGCCAATCACGGCTGGCAGATGATGGATAACAGGCAGGCTGCCTGGGGGGTCACAGACAGCAATCCAATCTGGGCGGAGATCAATTCTCTGAAACCGCTTCTCCCCAACACCTTTTTAGTGAATGTTACCCTCAACCAGCAGGATGAAATTGATAATATTTTTTGTGGCGATGTTGATATCGCTCACAGGAGGGGCTGCGATTATGTGAAAGCAGCATCCATGGTGGAACTCCCTCACCTTTTTGATGTTTTTATTACCACAAACAGCGGGTATCCCCTGGACATCAATCTCTATCAGACCGTCAAGGGGATGAGTGCCGCGGCAGAAGCAATTCGGCCTGGGGGGTCCATAATCATTTTTTCTGAGTGCTCAGACGGCATTCCTGATCATGGCTGTTATGGGCAAATTTTAAAGAAATCAAAATCCGCTGATGATCTACTGGAAAGCATTAAAAATTTTGAGCACCCAGTTCAAGATCAATGGCAGGCCCAGATTCAAGCCAAGATTCTAAAAAAAGCAGAAGTGTTTATTTACTCGGATCAATTGACTGACCAGCAAATCAGGCTGTCTTTATTAAAACCATTTGATGATTTTGATATGCTGCTGGATGGTTTATTAAAGTCAAAGATGAGAAAATTTGACAAACCTAAAATATGTGTCTCACCTAGAGGCCCGCTGCTTGTCCCATTCCTGCCCTCATAAACCATCCTGTATGGGAATCATGGAATTTGGAAGAGGACGTTGATTTCCCCTTCATGGTATATGCCAGGAGCATCCGGATAAGCAAGGCCAAAGTGGGGGAGTAGGTATTGATGGATCGCTGCTTAGGGACATCTACATGGTGGTTTCCCCTCAATGAAAAATTTTTGATGGCCCGGGTTCCATATTTTGGAAAACTGTCACTGTGTTTAAGGGGGTTTTCATGGAAAAATCTTTCTTGGGTTCCAGGCATCACAGGCCCGCAGGTTTATGCTGGTGCGGTTGGATTTTTATCTTAATGGAATTAGAATAGAAAATCTCCTGAAATAATTTTGATAAATCCGTACAGGGAAGGGAAAAATGTCCAGAGCCTACCGGATGACTCCGAAACGAAGGTTCCTCGCAGGGATTCTGGGAGGGCGTGTCGATCGCCCTCCGGTTGGCAGCGCAACCTCCGTAGCGAATGTGGAGCAAATGGAAATAACAGGCGCGTTTTTCCCAGATGCCCATCTGGACGGAGAAATCATGGCAAAACTCGCTGCGGGCGCCCATGATATCCTGGGGTACGACGCCATCATGCCTTATTTCAGCGTGCAGGCTGAAGCAGCAGCCTTAGGATGCGAGGTGGATTGGGGGGATCCGGATAATCTCCCGGTTGAGCGCAGCCATCCCTGGTCCAGTCCCGAAGATGTAGTTTTACCGGATGACTTTTTAGAAAAACCATCTACCAGGGCAGTCTTGGATGCCATCAGAATCCTGAAATCCAGCCATGGAAATCAGGTGGCCGTTGTCGGGAAAATCATGGGTCCCTGGACACTCGCCTACCATACCTACGGCGTCCAGGACTTTCTCATCGAAACAATCAAAAAGCCCCAGAAAGTCCGCGGATTCCTGGAGAAGCTGAAGGAGATCTCAATCTCTTTTGGGTTGGCGCAGATCCAGGCGGGCGCTGATGTTTTATGCATCGCTGATCATGCCACCGGTGACCTGGTTGGACCGTGGACCTATCGGGATTTTCTTCTGCCCTATCACAGGCAGCTGACGCAAATCCTGGGCTGTCCAACAGTCCTGCATATCTGCGGCAATACCCTGGATCGCATTCCTTATATTGCAGAATCAGGGTTTGACTGCTTCCATGTCGATACAAAAGTTGATCCACAAGACGCGCTAACAGAGGCCAGGGGAAGAATCTCCTTGATGGGGGGCTTGAATAATCATCAAGTGCTCTATGCAGGCTCATCAGAAGAGGTGGCCGATCAGACCCGCTGCGCTGTGAACCAGGGCATCCATGTGGTTGGGCCGGAATGTGCCATTCCCACGCGCACACCGCTCAGCAATCTCATGGAAATCTCCCGCACTGCCAGGGAAATGGTCTGATAGGGTTAGCCAGGATCAAAAATCTTTTGAACACAACAGTTCTCTGCCCTGGATTATGAAATCCAGCGGGTCCCTGTTATTATTTTGTTCTCCTGGCAGTTGGAAACCTGTTTGCACAGAAAACAGGTTTCAGAGATTGATTGATTCCTGGCGGGAAGATCTCGAAAAATCAAGGAGAAAAACCAAAGATTCCCATGGGTGATAGCGGGGTTATTCTCTGGAAATTCCCTGGGGTGTTCCGAATGCTTCCGATTTAACCTTGTTACGGACAAGGTTATTTTGATCTGCCCTGGAGGAGAGGGCCACCAACATCTAGCGGAAGATCCACGCTGGATACTGGTTGCAGGATCGCCTGCATTCTATGTGGTGGGAAGGCTTAGATAAAACGATGCTGGTACTCTCTCCGGGTGCGTACCCCGGGATGAATTGAAAAAAACAGGAAAACCGGTCAATGACACAGCGTTAACATTGTTAACAGGAATTTAATACTTGACATCGGGAAATAATATCTATATACTGATGGTATACAACCTGTATACAAGCTGAATACATGTTATCCCATTGGTATGCTCTTGAAATACAACGTAATTTTCACCCGCCAGGATCGGATCATTTTTTCTCCATAACTGAGTGATCAAATCCTGGGAAATATCCTCAGCTGCCCGGCAGGGATGCGATGACAAGCTCAATTGATCTAATTGAAGAATACATCTTAGAGAAATATGACCGGGATGGCCATCACGATGGCCGTTTAAGTGATATCGCGTACGAATGGCTCAAAGAAGCCATCCTTGTTTTGGATGTCAGGTCAGGGGATCCGGTTTCGGAAAGTCGTCTTTCGGAAATCTTCCAGATCAGCCGTACCCCGATCAGAACCGCTATTGAAAAGCTTGCCCAAGAGGATTTGCTTCAAGTCATCCCAGGCAGAGCTGTCGTGATTGCTTCACGGTCAGCAAACCAGATTTATGATGCGATGAACGTCCGCATACTGCTGGAACCGGAGATGTTCAGGCTCACAACCATGTCAATGACTGACGAGGATCGGGAACGGTTTGGTGAATTGACGAACCAGCTTGAAAAGGCGTATGAGGATGATGACCGCCCTGCCTGGGCTAAAGTAGACATTGCCTGGCATACGCTGCTCAGTGAATTATGTCCCAATAAATTACTGGGAAAAATGGTCCTTGAAGCGTTCAATCACATGCGCCTGCAGGGTGTGATCCGCTATATTTCCAATGAAATGCTGCTTCCAGGGACCCGGGAGCATCGGGAAATTGCGGATGCCATGATTGCCGGGGAAGGCGAACGCGTGAAGAGCACAGCGCTCGATCATCTCAAATCAGCCCGGGATCGAATGTTTCGATCAATTGCGTGAGAGATAGACCAGCGCAGATTTCTCAACCGGTCGAAAAAGGATACAGAATATGAAAGGGACATTTATTCAAAAAAAAGATATTAAGCATGTGGATTTGGAATGGGGTGAGCAGAGCTGGTTTTCCTGCCCTGAGATGACTGGAACACAGGCATTAGTGGTTTTAGAGGTCGAGATCTATCCTAGTTATGGGCACAGCTTTCACCGCCATCCTCGGCAAGAAGAGGTTCTGATTGTTCTGGAAGGCGAGGTGGAGCAGTGGCTTGAGAAGGAAAGCAAGATATTGACACAAGGCGAGTCTGTTTTCATACCGACCGATGTTGTCCATGCCACGTTCAATACTTCCGATAAACCAGTCAGAGCCCTGGCTATCTTGGGACCAAGCATTGGTTCAGAAGGGTACGAGATGGTTGAGGTTTACGAGGAAGAGCCATGGAATTCGCTCCGATCATAACAACAATAGCTGGAAAATTTTGAGGGAATCAGAACAAAAGCGGTTTTAGTTTGTCAATAATGCCTTTATCGTATGCTAGAGGGTCCTGGCCAATCACGCTTCGCCAGGGAAAAAACAGCAAGAGATTATGATGGGGAAAGGAGGTGAGGCTAAAAAAAATTGTCATGTTGTTTTGGTAAGTGGTTCAGACAAGGAAAAAGCACTGCCAAAAAATAGAAAAAAAGAACTAGGAGAAAAACATGAAGAGGAAGTTTGTTTTATTGTGTTTGGTTGTTATCCTGAGCATGGTGTTATTGCCAGCATGCCAGGGAGCTGCCGAACCACCAGCTGAAGAAGAAGCTGCCCCCGCAGAAGAAGAGGCAGCCCCTGAAGAGGAAGAAGCTGCCCCAGCAGAAGAGGAAGAAGAAGCTGCTCCAGCTGAAGAAGAAGCTGAAGTTGAGCCGATTCGGATTGGGGTGCTTGCTCCTCTGAGCGGTGCCTTCGCCGGGTTAGGGGAAGAGAATGTGGTCGGTGTGGAGATTGCCATGGAGGAGATCGACTACGAGATCTGTGGTCGCCCCGTGGAGCTTTACATCGAGGACACTGAAATTACCCCTGATGTGGCCATCGAGAAAGCAAGGGCCCTGGTGAACCGTGATGATGTACACTTTATCATTGGTCCTCTCAGCGGCAGCACGAGCCTTGCAGTCAAAGAGGCCTCTTTTGAGTGGCCGGATGTCACAGTACTCCCCGGCGGCGCAGCGAACGATATCACGATGCGTGAGATCGCACCGAATGTGTATCGAAATTCCTTCGCTGGTGGCCAACCGCTTTATCCATTGGCGGAGTGGGCTGTTGAGAATGACTATGATGTCATCGCAACGATCGGTGAGGACTACTCGTTCCCCTGGGACCAGATCGGTGGATTTGCCTATGCCTACTGCCAGCTTGGCGGGAGGATCGCCGAGGCCTACTGGACCCCAATCGGCACGGGAGACTACAGTTCCATTATCTCTGAGCTGGACCCGGATGAAATCGATGCCATCCTGGTTGCTTATGGAGGGACTGATGCGATTAACTTCGTGAAGCAGTTCAATGACTTCGGTCTCGTTGGTGAGATCGATTTCCTGGGCGGATCGTCCTTCCAGGACCCCAGTGTTCTGGCGGAGGTCGGTGATTTGATGGAAGGAACTGTAGGCGGATCGCTGTACACAAGCACATTGACTTTTGATGAATTTAAGTCATTTGATGCCGCATTCCGCGAGAAACGAGGCTATCCTTCGACTCTGTTCGCTGAGAACTTCTACCGTGGAGCGAAGTGGATCACCCTTGCCACTGAACAGAATAACTGCAACATCGAGGATGTAGATTCCTGGCGGGAAACGCTTCAGGACACCGAATTCGTAGCGCCCTCAGGTCCCGTTTCATTTGACGAGTACCACAATCCGATCCAGACCATCTACCTCAACAGGGTAGTATGTGAAGGCGACGAATGCTTCAATGAAACGTTTGAGACATTTGAGGATGTGACCCAGTACTACAAGTTTGATCAGGAAGAATTCGATGCTGCCTTGCCTTTCGGCCGCGACAATCCTAGCTGTCCTCCTGAATAACCACTGATAGGAGCCAACCGTGAATGCACTTTCGCTTGATGGTGTAACAAAACGGTTCGGCGGTCTAGTAGCCGTGCGGGACGTCAGTCTTGACGTCCCGCATGGTGAACGGCGAGCCCTTATTGGACCCAATGGCGCTGGCAAAACCACCCTGTTCAACCTCATTGCCGGTGACCTCCAGGTATCCAGTGGGGAAATTGCCGTGTTTGGTCAAGATGTCAAACAAATGCCGCCGCATCGCCGCGTTATGCTGGGCTTAAGAAGAACTTATCAAACATCAGCACTTTTTAATGAACTGACCGTGGCCGAAAACCTGTATTTAGGGGTTTTAGGGCCGAAAAAGAAAGGTCATTTCAATATGGTGATCCCTGCCATGGATGATCACAGGAACATGGATCGAGCGCTTGAAGTCAGTGAGTTAATTGGATTAGATGATCAGCTCGATTTTAAAGCCGGTGATTTATCTCATGGGGAAAGGCGTCAGCTTGAGATAGGCCTGGCGATTGCTTGTGAACCGCGGCTGATCATGCTTGATGAACCAGCTGCAGGTCTATCATCTGAAGAACGAATCGCAGTGGTTGATCTCATGAATTCACTCAGCCGCGAGATCACTTTAATTCTTATCGAACACGATATGGATGTGGCTTTAACAGTAGGAGAACAGGTGACTGTTCTTCATAAAGGGGGGATAATCGCTGATGGGACCCCAGATAAAATCAGTACGAACGACCTTGTACAGCAGGTTTACTTAGGAGAAAGCCTCCATGACTGAGACTGATTATCCTTTGCTCCGGGTTGAAGACATCGATGCGTATTACGGTACAAGCCACGTATTGCATAATGTATCCCTTACCCTCGATCATGGTGTCTTTTCGATTATCGGGCGAAATGGAATGGGAAAAACCACCCTGGTAAAAACCATCATGGGATTGGTACCCGTGCGGAGGGGGACAATTCGTTTTCATGGGGAGGATATCACAAATCTAAAACCTTACATGATTGGATCCAGGGGTATCGGTTATGTTCCGCAAGGTCGAGAATTATTTCCTTCCCTGAGTGTTGATGAGCATATCTTGATGGTTGCTCGCGGTGGGAACGGTGATGGATGGGGGCGTGAGCGTGCCTATGAATTATTCCCGCGTTTGCGTGAAAGAATGAGCCAAAAAGCTGCTTCACTGTCCGGCGGTGAACAGCAAATGCTGGCCATCGCCCGGGCATTAGTGACAAATCCTTCCCTATTAATCATGGATGAGCCCTCTGAGGGCTTGGCCCCGGTAATTCTGGAATCTCTCATTGAAACGTATCAATCTTTGATTGAATCGGGCATGAGTATTCTGCTGGTTGAACAAAATCTTCACACCGCAGTTTCACTCGTTGGGAAGCAGCACATTATGGTCGGGGGTGAGATTGTCCATATTGTGGATTCTGAGGTGCTTCTGCATGATCAAGATGCCCGCGAAGAATATTTGGGAGTAGCGAAAAAAGATTAAGTGAGCTCCCTATGAATCCTCTTGATACATTTTCTGATTTTGGAGTGCAGCCAGGAGGATCGGATCGGCGCTGCATCATCGGGTCAGGCCAAAAAATGTACCTCACTTATGAGGAAACCATTGCCTGGATGGAAGGAATCCGGGGTTTTAGCGCTGAATTTGGCCAGGCAGGTATTTTTGTCCTGCCTACTTTTCCAGCCTTAAAAGAAACCGGCAGCATCCTGGAGGGCAGCGGAATTCTATATGGAGCACAGAGCACGCACTGGAAAACCAGGGGCCCTTTTACAGGAGAAGTATCCCCCCATGTCTTGCGGGAATTAGGCTGTACGATCGTCGAACTTGGACATGCGGAGCGTAGAGAATGGTTCGGGGAAACAGATCAACATGTGCGCTTGAAAATACGAGCCGTCCTTGAAGAAGGGCTTGTTCCCCTGGTTTGTATCGGGGAATCCTCTCAAACGACCCCAAAGACAGCGGTAGACCTGGTGCTGCGTCAGATGGAAGCAGTACTTGACCTGGCGTGGATAGGAGAACTTTCCCCTGCTGATCAGGCGTCCCTGGCAATCATGATCGCCTATGAGCCGGTCTGGGCAATTGGGGCTGATCAGAGCGCACCGCTGGATTATATCGAGCCAGTGATCACCGCTTTACGAAGAGAATTAGGGGATTCTTGGCCCGGGCAAAGCGCAATATTGTATGGCGGGGCTGTGAACCCCGGGAATGCTTCCAGCTTAAAAAAGTCTGGTGTTGATGGGCTTTTTATAGGTCGAGCATCGTTAGATTTGAATGGGTTTATTGAGCTGATTAAATCATATCAATGAAATTGTCTTTTTATTAACAAAAGTTTTTTCCAAAGGAGAGGTATTAATGCGACAGTTCACAAGATCCGAAATCCTGGCCAGACTCCGAAAAAAAATCAAAAGCAATCAGCCAATCATTATGGGAGGGGCTGGAATAGGATTGATCGCAAAGGCAGCTGATCGGGCTGGGATTGATGCGATTATGGCGTACAACACGGGTCCGTTCCGAATGGATGGTCACGGATCGTATGCGGGCTATCTTGCCTACAGCGATTCAAACGCAATGACTATGGATCTGGGAAAAAAAATCCTGCCTGTTGTGGAAAATACGCCCGTTATCGCAGGGATTGGGGCTGGGGATCCCTATCGAGATCTCGAAAGGATGATCCATCAGATGATCGAGATCGGTTTTTCCGGGATTATTAATGTACCAACAGCTGGGGTATACGCAGGTGAAATGCGTAAGCATATCGATCACACCGGCCTCGGCTACCCGGAAGAGATTAAGTTGATCAGGATGTGCAGGGAAAAAGACATATTCAGCTGCGCCTATGTCTACAATCCCGAGGAGGCCAGAGCGATGGCCGAAGCTGGGGCTGATGTGGTGGCGCCGCATGTCAATTACACAACCGGAGGGATGGTAGCAGCAAAGGAGGATGTCGCCCCGGATCTCGATACAGCCTGTGAGCTGACTGATGCGATGTGCCAGGCAGCACGAGAAGTGCGAGATGACGTCATTCTTGTCTCCCATGGAGGGCCATTTAATGACCCGGAAAGTGTTCAATATAGTTTTAAACACACATCCGTGCATGGGTATATGGGCGCCTCGAGCATCGAAAGAATTCCCGTCGAAATCGCGATCACGAAACTCGTCAACGAGTTTTTATCGCTGGAGATTGAAAACTAAAGTTATCCTGGAGCTTCCTTGAGGTTAGCATTCTGTGGACCTTTTTTTGGATAACAGAATCTAAGCTTCAAAAAAAAGACATGAAGATTGCAGGATTGGCTGAGAGTGACAAATTCGGGATGATCATCATCTGCGCAGAAAGGAAAGCTGCAGGGTTGAAAACGGTTTGCGGAGCTGGGGGCAAATAGAATGGACAGTAGAAAGATTGATGTCCCTCCAAAGGAGGATCAATGCCAACAGTCGTTTGCATAGGAACGTTTGATACAAAGGGGCGTGAATATCACTATGTCAAAAACTGTCTAGAAGAGGCAGGTGTATTACCGCTGATGGTGGATTTTGGCGTCTTGGGTGATCCTCCTTTTGAGCCTGGCATCGGTGCGAAGGAAGTCGCACTAGCTGGTGGAACGGAGCTGGCAAGCCTTCGCGAGGATTCCAAAAAGGAAGAGGCGCGAGCAAAGGCTTTAGACAAGATGACAACGGGTCTCAAGCAGATCTTGAAAGACTTAGTCCGTGAAGATCGCTGTGATGCTGTATTTGGCCTGGGAGGATCGGGGGGAACATCGGTGATCAGTTCAGTCATGCAGACTCTGCCTCTGGGTGTTCCCAAGCTGCTCTTATCCACCATGGCTTCTGGGGATGTCAGCCCCTACATTGGGACAAAAGATATTTGCATCATGTATTCAGTCACGGATATCGCTGGTTTGAACCGGATTTCACGCCCAATCCTCCGGAACGCAGCCTTTGGGATTGCCGGGATGGCAAAAGGGGGGGCGCCTGAAAAAGTAGATGAACAACCGTTGATTGGCCTGACAATGATGGGAATCACAACGCCTGGGGCTCTCCGCATCATCGATCGCCTGGAAGGTGAAGGATTTGAGACGGTTGTTTTTCACGCCAACGGGACAGGTGGACGGGCGATGGAGGGGTTGATCAAAGAAGGGCTGATTGATGGGGTAATCGAGTATACACTTCGGGAGATCACCGCTTACGTTCTTGGGGGGGAGTTTCATGCTGGCCCAGACCGCTTGCTGGCTGCCGGAGCGGAAGGGATTCCCCAGGTGGTGGTGCCCGGGGGAATCGAGGTCTTGAATTTTGGACCGAGAGATACGGTGCCGGAAAAGTATGATAAACCTGAACGGCAGATCACCATCCATAATCCCTTTGTTTGCGCAGCACGGATCAATAAGGAAGAAAGCGTTTTGCTGGGAGAAATCTTGGCTGACAAGCTCAATAAAACAACCGGCCCAACAGCTGTGGTGGTTCCATTAGATGGCTTGGATATGTACCAGGAGCCGCCGGATGGGCATTGGAGAGATAAAGAAAAAGACCAGGCTTTTATAGATTCATTCCGCTCAAACCTTCGAGAGGATATTGAGTTTATTGAACTGGATGCCTATATCAATGACCACGATTTTGCGGATGCAACGGTTGATAAGTTTCTAGAACTGTGGCAGGAACATCATCATGAAAGGAAGTCATGATGGGTAACGCGGACACGATTTTTGAAAAGTTGTTAAGTACCAGGAAAAAGGGAAGTCCGATAATCGCAGCTGGTGTGGGCAGCGGCTTAACCGCGAAGGGTGCTGCAGCTGGTGGAGCAGATATTCTTGCGGTATACAATACCGCTGTATATCGAGTCCGTGGTTTACCAACTGCGATGGCATTTCTGCCCTATGATGACGCAAATCAGCTCACCAGGCAGGCTGCTCCTGAAGTCCTGGCGAATGCTGGTGATGTCCCTGTCCTGCTTGGATTTGGAGCGCACGATCCCAGGGTTCCGGTTGATAACCTCGTTCAAGAAGTGAAATCAATGGGAGCTGCGGGGGTCACAAACGAGCCCTTTTTGGGACTGTACAGTGAGGATATCCAGGCACAACTGAACGCCAGTGGACTTGGCTTTCAACGTGAATTGGCCTTGATCCGCCAGGCAGTTGAGTCTGGATTGTTGGCTTTGGCCTGGACATTCACTCCCGAGGAAGCGGGGTTGATGGCGGAAGCTGGCGCCCAAATCATCGGGGCAGTGGTTGGTGTCACTGCGGGAGGGGCCGCAGGAGGGTCATTATCCACTGCCAGGGATCAGGCTGTGAAGTCAATCAAAAATATCGCTGCTTCTGCACGGAGTGTTCGAAAAGAAATCATCATCTTAGGCCACGGTGGTCCGCTGAACTCACCAGAGGCTGTGGGTGATATTACCAATGCTGCTGGGGCAGATGGTTACGCCACGGGCTCAACCGGAGAGCGTATCCCGGTTGTCAACGGGGTTGCGGAAGCTATTCAGCAGTATAAAGCAATTAGATTGATCTAAGAATAAGGAGAGCAGGATGTCAGGTGAGATAACAAGTTTCCTATTTAAGGTGTTCAACGGGCTGACTTTTGGGGGTCTTCTTTTCATCATATCAATTGGTTTCACGCTCATTTTTGGGTTGATGCGTGTGGTAAACATGGCTCACGGGTCTTTTTACTTGATCGGCGCGTACGTCGCCTGGTCATTTCAAGATCAGGGGGCCAGCTGGGTGGTTGCCATTGCGGCGGCTACCATCGTGGTGGGAATCCTGGCTTTGTTGTCCTACACGCTGATCAGGAGAGTGAAAGGAGATTTACCTCAGACCCTATTAACCCTGGGGATCGGCACGGTCGTTGCTGACCTTGCCCTCTGGTATTGGACAGGTGTTCCCAGGACAATAGATCCGCCAGATATTATTCGACAGCCCGTTATCGTTGCAGGTTTTCGATATCCTGGTTTTCGGACCTTTGTATTAGTAACAGCAGTTGTTGTGGGACTTGGATTATGGGCGCTGCTCCGGTACACACAGCTTGGAAGGATCATTCGAGCTGGAGTCGATAACCGAAATATGGTCTCCGCTCTCGGAATAAACATCGACAGGATATTCACCCTGGTATTTATCCTGGGAGGGATGCTGATCGGGTTTAGCGGTGCGATAGGTGGTTCATTTCTTTCTTTTGGCCCTGGCACTGATTTCAACATCTTGACTTTTGCGCTAGTAGTGGTGATCATCGGGGGGTTAGGCAGCCTGGAAGGCTCCGCGGTTGGCGCGATCATTGTGGGCCTGGTGGACAGTTTTGGGCGAAGCTATTTCAGTGAAATTGCTATCTTCCTGCTTAGTGGAACACTGCTGGTTGTTCTGGCATTCAGACCACAGGGACTATTTGGTAAAAAAGAGTGAATATGAATAAAAAAACAAAAACTACCATTCTGGCGTTTGCGATCGTGATTTTTGGATTCCTGCTGCCCCAATTTGCAGAAGTATTTACGATTCAATTGGCTACCCGGGGCATGTATCTGGGTATCCTGGCGATGAGTTTTATTCTGCTTGCAGGGTATGCAGATATGATGTCACTCGCTCAGATGTCTTTTGCGCTGATGGCGGGGTATGTGATTGGGATTGGGGTTACGGATTATGGGATGAACCAATTCCTGTTAATCCCCCTGGCAGTACTCGGGGCAGCTGTGCTGGCGGCTATCTTTGGGTTGATCGCCATCCGCGCTGAAAAGATATATTTCTTGATGATGACCTTAGCCCTGTCGCAGCTGTTCTATGGCGTCGCGTTTCAGTGGGTTTCTGTGACAGGAGGGTATCCTGGTATTCCAGGGATTGACCGACCAGTTATATTTGGCTACTCGCTCCTGGAAGCAAATCCTCTATATTACACAACACTCATTGTAACCATTGTCTGCTACATTGTTCTTCGAAGGTTGATCAACTCACCCTATGGCAAAACGCTGCAGGGCATCCGGGATAATCCCAGCAGGATGGCTGCGCTTGGTTACAATGTTCAACTTCATCGGTACTTAGCCATCGTTATCTCAGGAACGTTTGCGGGAATTGCTGGGATCCTGATTGTCTATTTTACCGGGGTAGCCGCACCCTCACGTGCAAATTTGCTTTCATCTGTCCGGGTTGTGATGGCTGCACTTGTGGGTGGGGCAGGTGTGTTGGAAGGAGGGATCCTTGGTGGAATACTCATCGCTTTTCTGATTAGTATTTCCAGCAGTCTGACTACCCGGTACTGGTCCATTATTGGTACTTTGTTTATTCTGATTGTGATGTTTATGCCGAATGGTTTACTGGGTGGTGATTTACCGCTTGGGGTGTGGAGCAGAGTAATTGGTAATAAGATCGTGGGTTTATTTACAAGCAGCTCCAAGCTTAAAAAAGATCCCAGCAAGTCAGCAGAGCAAGCAGGCAAAGAGGGATAGGTGATAGACCTACCCTTTGCTCTAAACCTGGTTTGATCAAAGACCCGAAATGTAGGAACACAACTTGTTACACCCATGAAAGGAGGAAAGGATGGCCGATAAAAAAATCAATGTCGCAATTATTGGGTTAGGATTTGGGGCCCAATTTATACCAATATACCAACGACACCCCCAGGCAAATATGTACGCGATCTGTCGCCGTTCGGAGGAGAAATTAAACTACATCGGCGATGCTTTTGGCGTTGAAAAACGCTACACAAATTTCGAAGACGCAATCGCGGATCCAGCGGTTGATTATGTTCACATCAATACTCCTATCAAGACTCACGGGCCGATGTCCATTGCTGCCCTGAAAGCCGGCAAGCACGTCATGTGCACCGTGCCGATGTCAATATCCGTGGATGAGTGCCGGGAAATTGTCGAACTTGTCAAGCAGACCGGCTTGAAGTATATGATGGCTGAAACAGTGTTGTATTCCAGGGAGTATTTATACGCCAAAGAACTCTATCGAAAGGGAGTTTTAGGTGAGATACAGTTCCTTCAAGGGTCTCATCACCAGGATATGGAGGGGTGGCCTGATGCATGGCCGGGGTTGCCGCCCATGTTTTATGCTACCCACTGCATCAGCCCTTGTATGGGAATGGTTGAAGGGGAAGCTGAATATGTCTCTTGTTTTGGGTCTGGAACGATTCAAGAAGATTTAGCGAAGATCTATGGTTCTCCCTATGCTGTGGAAACAGCTCATATCAAACTTCGCGGCACCGATCTAACAGCCCGTGTGTATCGGGCATTATTTGATGTTGCGCGTCAGTATCGTGAGAGTTTTGATGTGTTTGGGAAGAAAAAATCCCTGGAGTGGCCGCTAATTGAAGGGGAAGGGCTGGTCCTTCATACTGCGAAAGAGCCTCAAGAAGAAATGGCAGAGCGTGTGTTCCCGCCTGATTATGCTTCCATCCTGCCGGAGAAAGTCCGGCACTTCACAACCAAGACATTTTTGGAGCTTGATGAATTTAAACATCTGGCCAGTGAAGGGGCGGATCTGGATGGGACTCATACCCACCTGGAAACAGACCCTGGATCGCTGGAAGGTCACGGTGGATCTCACCCCCACCTGGTTAATGAATTCTTATCAGCGCTTCTTGAAGACAGGGACCCTTACCCGGATGCAGTGATGTCTGCAAACATCACCTGTTCAGGAATTTTGTCCCATGAATCGGCCATGCATGGTGGAAAAATCATCCCGATTCCTGATTTTGCGCTGCGGGATGATTAATGCAGTCTTTGTGGGTGAATAAAGTGAAAGGATGAATAACCATTCCCCCGATTTCAATCGGATTGATATCACCCTTCACCATCAAGAACCTGATCGGGTCCCGCTGGCAGAAATCCTGGTTGATTACCCGATTATGAGTCAGTATCTTGGACGAGAAATCACGGACGAAGATGTAGCCGGCCAGGTCGAATTTTGGACTGAGGCCGGCTATGATTTTGTCCCTTTAACTGTGGGCATCATGCGCCCTGGGGGAATTACAAAGGATTCCCAGATTTCGAAGGTCATCGAGAATACTTTCCTTAAAGGCGGGCAGGAAGAGGACGATGCCTGGAACATTTGGGCCAAACCCCGTATTCACACAGAAGCTGACCTTGAGTCTTTCCCCTGGGATGCCCTGGCTCATTTGGATTTAGACCATTTTTATGAGGCGCAGGACTACTTGCCGGATGGAATGAAAATCATTGCCATGTCAGGCAAAATATTCACTTCCTCGTGGATGTTGATGGGATTTGAGAATTTATGCATGAACCTGGGCCAGAATCCAGCATTTGTAAAGCATGTCATGGACAGTGTGGCCCGGATACAGCTTCTAGGGTTAAAACAGATTGCGGAGATTCCCTCGGTGGCTGGTGTATGGGCTGTAGATGACCTGGCTTTTGGCAGCGGTCCGATCCTTAATCCCGCGACATATCGGAAATACCTCTTCCCATGGTATGAAGAATTTGGACATGTGTGCCGCCAGAACGATCTTTACTTTTTCTTTCATACTGACGGGGTTATCTGGGAGATCCTGGAGGACCTGATTGGGTTGGGGATCGACGCAATTCATCCCATTGATCCAACCTGTTTGAATATCGAGGAGGTCAAGGAAAAAGTCCGCGGCAGGGCGGCTGTTATTGGCAATATTTCAAACCAAATTCTGGAAGAAGGGACGCCAGATGAAATCTCCAGCCTGGTAAAACACCGCCTGAAAAGTATTGCCCCTGGAGGTGGTTATTTGCTGGGTTCGGGGAACACGGTCCCCGATTGGGCGAAGATTGAGAACTACCGCGCAATGGTCGAGACATGTCAACAATTTGGTCACTATCCGATTACCATGTAGATCTATCGGGATATGAGATGATATGGAAACTATCCAAGCGATAAAAACCCTCCTGGCAGTCAAGTCCTACAAACCGGATCCGGTTTCTAGGGATGAGGTAAAAACAGTTCTGGAAGCGGGCCGCCTTACCGGCAGCGCCCATAATAATCAGCCCTGGAGGTTTGTGGTTGTCCGGGACCAGGAAATGCGCTCAAAGCTCGCAGAACAGATTTCCACAAGCCCATATATCGCTGACGCACCGGTAGCGATCGGTGTCTTTGTGGAGGACAACGGCGGGTGGGAAAGGATGGATGGAGCGCGTGCAATCCAATCCATGCTGCTAGCAGCATGGGATGTGGGTTTGGGGAGCACCTGGACAAGCGGTCCCCGTTTTGGGGATCTGGTAAAGGATTATTTGGAAGTACCTGACAAGTACGAATTCATTGGATTTATCACCCTTGGCATTCCGGATCAGCCAGTTGGCAAAGGGATTAAGCGCCGTAAAAGACTTCGGGATATCGCTTTTACCGAACATTTTGGTGAGGAATACGAATAGCCACGAACCTACTTAGATGGTTGGTCGTGTGCACGTCGTCCCTTTTTAGGAACGGGTGTTTGCAGGGCTGTTGGGAGCTCTCGCGAATGAAGACCACCAGGGAATGTTTGAAAAAATCATTGACAATTTCAAGGACTTTCTCAGGGGGAAGATCCAGGGGTACTTGTACCTCCGGTGCGGCAGGAAACCTTGCGAATGAACCATCATGATCGTGCGATTGCAGCCATGAGGGGAGACCCGGTAGACCGCATTCCATTTATTGGGCGGATGGACCTCTGGTATTCCTTTCATCGGAATCGGGGGACACTGCCAGATCCTTACCAAAAAGCTGACTTGTGGGACATTCAACGCGATCTTGATATCGGAATTTTTGGTTTCGGCGCATGGCAGGATAAATATTTTCATCTTGAGTATCACGATGTTGAAGTGCTTGTGCGCGAAAAAGGAAATAAGACAGTCACTGAATATCATACGCCTTTTGGAGAGCTCCGATGCCAGGATGTCATGGCGGAAGAGCTGCATGGGGCAGCCGGAACATCAGCGCGGGTTGAATACCCCTTTAAAGGGGAAAAGGACTACGATGCGCTCCAATACTTGTTTGAACACACCGAGATTGTTGGAAACCTGGATGAGTATGGCAAATTTGTCAATCAGATCGGCAAGGATGGCCTCGCTTTGCCCTTTGTGGGGCATTTACCTGCTCATGAGCTGATGATTTTTTGGATGGGGTATGAGAATTTCTATTATGAGATGGTTGACCATCCCCGCCAGCTTGAAAACTTGATTGCTGCCCTCACGGAGCAGTATATGACGGTGCTTACCCTGGCCCTGGATTGTCCTGTTGAGGCTGTTGAGGTGGGAGCAAATTATGATGAACAGATGACACCTCCGCCGATTTTCGAGACCTATTTCAGACCTCTCTATCAGGAAGCGCGAGAAATCCTGGGAAAGCATGACAAAATCATGGTGGTCCATGGGGATGGAGATATGGATCAGCTCCTGACGAGCTTGATGGAATGTGGTGTCCAGGTTGTGGAGGCGATTACCCCCCAACCGATGACCTCAATAGATATCTCTAAAACACGAGACCTGTGGTCAGGACAGATCACGATGTGGGGGGGTCTGGCCTCCGTGATTCTGACAGATGTTTTTTCGGATGAGGCATTTGAGCAGTATCTGGAGGATTTATTTGAAGCGGTCGCTCCAGGAGACCATTTTATTCTTGGATTTGGTGATAATGTTCCCACGGATGCAATATTTGAGAGGGTGAAGTTTGTGGCAGCGTTCTGGCGTGAGAATGGAACCTATCCAATCTGTATCTGATGTTAAGTACTTGAAATCAAGTGCAGATTGATGGGATGTAGGGTATAGACAGATCAATTTATTCAGGAGGAAACCATGAGGCAGTTTACACGAGAAGAAATCTTGGCGAGATTGCGAGAGAGAATTGAAAAAAAAGAACCGATTGTCATGGGTGGGGCCGGGATTGGATTGGTTGCGAAAGCAGCAGAAAGAGCTGGCATTGACGTGATCATGGCTTATAACACCGGTCCTTTTCGGATGGATGGACATCCCTCTTTGGCTGGTTTTCTTGCCCTTGCAGATGCCAACCAAATTGTGATCGATCTTGGTAAGCGCTTATTTCCCGTGGTAAATGACACGCCGATTGTCGCTGCGGTTCTGGCTGGAGATCCTACCCGGGATATTGGCCGGTTGGTGAGTGAGATGATGGATATGGGTTTTTCTGGTATCACCGCTGGACCCATGGCCAGAGTATATACAGGAAAATTTCTTCAACTGGTTGAAGAAAGCGGTATGGGGTTTGCCAAAGAGGTTGAGCTGATCCGGATGTGTCGAGAAAGGGATATCTTCACGATCGCCTATGTGTTTGATACTGAAGAAGCGCGTCAAATGGCTGAAGCTGGAGCAGATGTTGTTGCTCCTCATGTGTATACTACTTCCGGGGGGATGGCAGGGGTAAAAACAGTCATGACTCTGGATGAGGCCTGTAAAAGAACAGAATCCATGTGCCAGGCAGCCCGCGAGATTCGACCGGATGTTATTCTGGTCTCTCATGGTGGACCGTTCAAGGACCCAGAGTCAGTCCAGTACAGTTTTGATCATACCAGTGTTCATGGATACCTGGGAGCATCAAGCGTGGAGCGGATTCCGATTGAAAATGCCATCATGAACGTTGTTAAGGACTATAAAAACCTCAAACTTAGATAGAACCTTTACTCTGTTTCAGTGTAGAGAGAGGAAGATGATTGTGACAATAAAAAAGAACCATTTAACATCACGAGAACGGGTGTTGAAGGCCCTGGGTCACCAGGAACCTGATCGGGTCCCTTTCAACCTTTCTCTGACGGAAGATATTTATCATCGTCTCCGGGAACACCTTGGATTACCTCCAGAACCTGGAAAAGCTGTAGGATATTGGACAAATGTATCGGCAAGTCTGGACTTGATTGAGGAGATGAATGTGGACATCGTCCGGGTTGGCCTCAATCCCCCGGAAAATGGCTCTCCATCCCGGGAAAAAGATGGTTTGCTCTATGATGAATGGGGGATTGGTCGGACCAAAATTGAACGGCTGGATGGAGGCTATTATTATGAAATTGTCCATCATCCCCTGGAGGGTGCTGAGATTGATGAGATTGAGGAGTATCCCTGGCCGGATCCGCATGATCCCGGCCGGGTTGACGGGTTGAGGGAAAAAGTACTCCGGATCCGCCGGGAAACTGATAAGGCGATTATGGGGGGATTTTCCACGCCCATCTGGGAAGGGGCTTACTATTTATATGGATTTGAAAATTGGTTGATGGATCTAACGGTAAAACCGGAGATTACAGGCAGAATATTGGATAAAGTGACCGACCTCGCGACTGCGTTTACCTGTGTGGGGTTAGAAGCGGCCGGGGATTTGGTTGACATTGTCCGGCTCTCGGGTGAGGATCTCGGTATGCAGCATGGACCGATGATCTCCAATCAGATGTTCGATGAAATTGTCAAACCTCGATTTCACCGGTATTGGAAAGCTGTGAAAGAGTTCGCCCTGCGCAAAAATCCTGATGTAAAGCTGATGCTGCACTCCTGCGGCAGCGTCCGGGCTTACATTCCGACCTGGATTGAAATGGGTTTAGATGTTCTCGATCCAGTTCAGCCGGGTGCAAAAGGTATGGAGCCAGCCGGGTTAAAAAGGGACTTTGGTGATAAGCTGGTATTCCATGGCGGGATTGACACGCAGCATACCCTGCCATTTGGGACCGTTTCGGAGGTTAAAAGAGAAGTCCGCAGTACCATTCAAGCACTGGGGGTGGATGGAGGCTACATCGCAGGCCCAGCACACAATGTTCAAAGTGATGTTCCGCCTGAAAACCTGGTTGCAGTCCGGGATGCGATCAGTGAATTTGGTCAATACCCGCTGTCAAACAATTAAAAATTTCCAATAAGGAGGAATGATGAAGCTGCAGAATTTCCAAATCAAAGATAATGAGGTAATTGAAAAGTTTATTGAATACCGCAAGAAAAATCCGAAAGTAGATAAAAGGCTCAATTTATCCTGGAGCAATTGGGGGTTTGGGATTGAGCCGTTCGAAAAATCGATCGCAAGATTAGCAAAATTCAATGTGCCCTATATCGAGCTTCATGGGAACCGCTATGGTCCAGATCTTGGGTACGAGACGAAAGAGACGAAAAAAATCCTGGATGATTACGGGATCAAGGTGTCTGGGGTTTGCGGTATGATTTCACCGGAGAGTGAATTATCGAGCAACAAACCACACATCACCCAGCGGGCGATTGACTATTTTCGGCGAAATATCGAAATGTGTGCTGAGTTCGATGGCTCGTATTTGTTATTCGGCGCGGGTGCGGTTGGCAGGCCAACCCCCTATGATGACCAGGAATTCCATCGGGCTGCAAATGCCATGCGTATCCTGGGGGATGATTTCCAGGCTGCAGGCATCCGTGGGGCCATTGAACCCATTCGCTCAGCGGAGGTGAGTTTTTGCCACACATTTGAGGATGCAAAACAGCTCATTGATGAAGTTGATCATCCCGGTGTTAAACATATCGCGGGGGATATTTACCATATGTACACAGAAGAGTCGCACACTTCAACGACAATAATTGAATCCGGAGACATGCTTACCAACCTCCACATGGCGGATTCCAACCGCCGCGCCCTGGGATTGGGCTCAATGGATCTGGATCTAATCATCATGGCACTCTATGTCATTGGATATAACAATGATCAATGCTTCTGCTCTGCCGAACCCCTGGGACCGGGTGGTGATCCTTATCCCCAGATGTTTGGGGATCCGTCTCCGGAGCTCCTGGATCGCATGGTTGAACAGACATCCCGCTACTTCTACGAGCGAGAAGAGGAGATTTTAAACGCGGACCCGGATGAGCTGAGAAGAGTTTAGGAGGATTCGATGACTGGTATCTGGACAATGGGTGAAATGCTTGTGGAAATCATGCGGCCAGAGGCAGGTATCCCGTTTTATGAAATGGGAGAATTTTTAGGCCCTTTTCCAAGTGGGGCCCCAGCGATCTTCATTGATACGGCGGCCCGGTTAGGAATGTCAGCTGGCATGATTGGGGGGGTAGCTGAGGATGACTTTGGGAAGTGCATCATCGATCGCCTGGTCTCCAATGGGGTGAATGTTGAGTATGTTGAACGGTTCCCGAATCGCTCAACAGCTGTAGCGTTCATTACCTATTTCGAGGATGGTTCAAGGGAATATATTTTCCACATCGATAATACTCCAGCAGTGATGCCTACTTTAAACCAGGATATCCCTGTTGAAAAACCTTCCTTCTTTCATGTGATGGGGTGTTCCCTGATGGCCAATGAGCAGTTTCGAAACGAGATCATCAAAGCCGTGGAACATTTTCATGCGAACGGCGCCCGGATCAGCTTTGATCCCAATATCCGTGTCGAATTACTGGGTGATGAAACTTTGATGGAGGTCATTGGAGCTGTTTTGGAAAAAACTGCGGTGCTTCTGCCTGGGGAATCTGAATTACAGCTGATCAGCGGGGAATCCGATATGGATCTGGCAGCAGAGGCACTGTTTGACCAATCCCTCCTGGAGATCATTGTGTTAAAACAGGGCAAAGAAGGTGCGGTTATCTATACCCCGGATACCCGGTTGAAAGTTCCTTCCTTCCCGGTGGAAGAAGTTGACCCCACGGGAGCTGGGGATTGTTTTGATGCAGGATTTTTAGTGGGGCTCCTGCAGGGAAAATCCCTGCAGGAATGCGGGAAAATTGCTGCCGCAGCTGGGGCGCTGAATACAGCGGCGTTTGGCCCCATGGAAGGAAAGATCAGTCCCGACTCGATAACCGAGTTGATCAATCGCCAGCAGTAAAACCGCTCAGAAAAATGAGCAGGTGCGGGGGCAGCTTCCCCGGTCTCTTGACCGCTAAAAAAATGTACATCTTATCAGCTAACCAGGGGGTGAAATGACCATCCAGGAGGATGATCTTGGCAAGTTTAGCAGATTGTGAAGACTGCAGGCTGCCTGGTATGGCAGGGAGAAGCGAGGGAATAAAATGAAAAAAATCGCCATTGGTTCCGACCCAAATGCATATGACCTCAAAAAGACAGTCATGGAAAAGCTGGACGAATGGGGTTACCCGTATGAGGATTTTGGCAGCGATGATCCCATCTATGCCAATGTCGCTATAGAAGTAGCTGAATCTGTAAGCAGGGGCGACTTCGATCGAGGGATTCTGATATGTGGAACAGGTATTGGTATGAGCATCGCTGCCAATAAAGTTAAAGGTGCATATGCCGCACTCTGTTCTGATGTATATTCTGCTGAACGGGCGTCTCTCAGCAACAATGCCAATATCATGACGATGGGATCACAGGTCACAGGGTCGCAATTAGCTGAGAAGCTAGTTGCTGCCTGGTTAGAAAATGACTATGTCCCGAACGATCGATCAGGCCCAAAGATCAATCGGATTATTGAATACGAAAAATCTGCAGGTGGTAAGAACGATCCCTCCTGATCGACTGGGAAACTGATACACTCTGGCAGCCTGCTTTAATGGAAATCAGCCCGATAAACGCTTTCGTGGTGGGACAATATTTAGTAAAAATGCCATAACAAATTATAGAAGGGGAGAGGACCTGCCAGGACCTGCTCTACCAAACCAGCTCCGGGTCCGATCTTTCAAGCGTTTGATGCAGATAACTTTTGGCCATATCGCTTTTTCCTGAAGGGGGGGATGGCTGGTTTTTTTTCAGATGGGGTCCTGGAGAGACAGGTAAACCGCTTTTTAGGATTAAGCGGATCACAAACGTATCACGAGCAATCAAAAAAGAGAAAATGAGATCAGGGAGAATTTTTATGGGCGGGAAAGAAATTTCAATTGGGAAGCGAAGGGGATTAGCCTCAACCTCGGATGAGAACGGCATCTTTAATATCCTGGCCTTTGACCACAGGCAATCTTTTGTCGATATGGTCACTTCTGAAACTGCACCCGACGTGGTGTACAGGGCTGCGGCAGCTGCGAAGCTGGAGGTGATCAAAAATCTCTGCTCAGCGGCAAGCGCCGTGTTGTTAGATCCCCTTTTCGGGGCCCCCCAGGCCATAGCGGTTGACGCCCTTCCCCGGGAAACCGGATTGCTGGTGGCGGTGGAAAAATCCGGGTATACGGGAGACTCTACGGCAAGAGAAACAAAACTGCTGCCTGGATGGGGCGTGAAGAAGATCAAAAGGATGGCTGGGGACGCAGTCAAGCTGTTGATCTATTACCATCCGGAAAGTGGACGTCTGGCTGAAGATCAAGAGCAGCTGGTGCGCGAGGTTGCCAGCGCATGTCAGCAGGAGGATATTGCCTTTTTCTTGGAAGCTGTCACCTACAGTATGGAGCCCGGGATCGATAAAAAATCCGCGGAGTTTGCTGCTGGGAAGCCTGAGGTCGTGACAAAAACTGTCAGGCGATTAAGCGCATTGGATCCTGATGTGCTCAAAATTGAGTTTCCAGTAGATGCCCATTGGAACCCGGAGACGTCGGAATGGGTGGAAGCCTGCCAGATGGTTGCGGAGGCCTCTGCTTGCCCCTGGACAGTCCTGAGTGCTGGGGTTGACTTTGATGTATTTCGAAAACAGGTTGAGATCGCCTGCCAGGCTGGTGCATCGGGATTTATCGGGGGGCGGGCAATTTGGAAAGAAGGGATCGGCATGGCACCAGAGAAACGGGAGGAATGGCTGAGGACAACAGCCAGAGAGCGCTTGTTAGCATTAAGCAAAACAGCAAGTGAACATGGAACCCCCTGGACAGATTTCTATCCGCCCCAGGATTTCGCAGCGTACCAGAACTGGTACAAGAATTACTGATAAGGGACCAACAATGACCATTATCTCTGCAAAATGGCTGAAATCATTGATTGATGAGCATAAAAACGGAAAGGTAGCGGGGGTTTATTCTGTGTGCTCATCTCATCCAGTCGTTCTCAAGAGCAGCCTTGATTTCGGGAAGACCGCCCGGTACCCGTTTTTGATCGAGTCCACCTGCAATCAGGTGAATCAGCTGGGCGGCTATACCGGGTTAACACCTGAGGGGTTTGTTGGCCAGATTGAAAACATGCTGTCCACATATGCCAATCCAGGACCGGAGGTGCTGGTGGGAGGCGATCATCTGGGACCCTATCCCTGGCGGTCGGAACCAGAAGAAGAAGCTCTTCGAAAAGGAATTCAACTCGTCAGGGATTGTGTCTTGGCAGGCTACCGAAAAATCCACCTGGATACCAGCTTCCATCTTTCGGGTGATGATCCACAGAAGCCGCTTGAGATTGAGATTGCGGCGGAACGCACAGCGCAGCTGTTCCAGGCGGCAGAAGAGGCGGCAAAAGCTGCAGGCACTGAGCCTGTTTATGTGATTGGTTCTGAAGTTCCAGCCCCGGGTGGGGAAAAAGGAGAGGTCCAAGAAGTTGAGGTCACTTCCTTGGAAGCCTTGAAGGACACAATTGAGGAGACCCAAAAAGCCGTGATTTCCTTAGGCTTTGAAGAAGCCTGGGAAAGGGTTATCGCTGTCGTTACCCAGCCTGGAGTAGAATTTCACAACCAGGATGTCAAGTTTTATGATCGGGATGAAGCCCGGGACCTGTCGACCTCAATAGAGAAATATCCTCATCTGGTTTTTGAAGCGCATTCCACTGACTATCAGACACCTACAAGTCTAAAGAACCTGGTTAAAGATCATTTCCTGATCCTTAAAGTGGGGCCGGAGCTCACGTTTGCGTACCGCGAAGGTGTTTTCGCCCTCGAGCAAATTGAGCTTGCCTTAGCCCCATTGTACAGCTCATGGAAGCTTTCAAACATCTCCCAGACAATCGAGGAAGTGATGGTAAGTGCTCCTCAAGACTGGCAGGATTATTACGAAGGATCAAAAGAAAAACAGGCTTTCTTGAGGAAATTCAGCTTATTAGATCGAATCCGGTATTATTGGAACTATGATGAAGTCAATCAGGCAGTGGATCGGCTGCTGGCAAACCTTGATTCCTGCTCAATCCCACTCAGTTTGATCAGCCAGTATTTTCCGGGCCGGTATCAAAAGGTTAGGTCCGGAGAAATTGGGAACAGCCCGGAGAGTTTATTAGCAGATAAGATCCAGGATGTTCTTCGAAAATACCATCAAGCTGTTTGTCCTTGATCAGGGCAGGGTTGATTTTTTTTATTATGGGAAAAACAATCCGGATGGGGGGGTGAAAACTGTTTTGTAAGAAAACCATATATAAAAAATTTAACGGCATATAAATCCAAAAAAATCTCTCATGATTAACGAATGTTTTTGGATTTAATCTTGGCCCAATCATGAAGATATCAGGTTGTTTTGATCTGCCCGCCCTTAATCTATTGGCGAAACAAACCTTCTATTTTGTTAACTGATTAAAATTCCAGGCCGGTTTTCTCCCTGTATAATTCCCTCCATCATCCAAAAACTGACGCCTGGAGATCAACAACCATGAAGCAAACATTAAAATCCTGTCTGCTTGTCTTTGCTGGTCTAATAGCTGCCCTCATCCTCGTTGTTCTGGCCATGTTCCTGGTTGATTTTTGCCCGCCTCAGGGACCCTGGCCTATGCCTTCCTGGTGTGAGTCCATTGTCAAACCAGTGGAGATCTCAGCACCCGCATCTTCAGCCACCAGCACCCCGGCGCCAGAAGACAGCACCCCAACACCGATCCCGGAGCTGGAGTATTCCGTGGTCGTCAGTGTCCCTCACTGGACCGAGGGAGAGGTGTATCTCGGCCTGGAAGATCAGCCGGTCTATCACAAGCTCGAAAAGATCAATCCAGCCATGGTTCAGGGCAAGGTGATCCTGCCCCAGGGGACGGAATATTACTACAGCCTGGGCAGCGATGAACAGCGCAGTCTGTCCAGCTACCAGGCCCGCTATCCGGAGGCTTATGACGCGGTGGTAAACTGGACATCCGGTCCAGAAATAGCAGGCAGAGAGGACTTCCAGAGAGGGATCACTCTGGGAGGGTCCCATTGGCGGGAAGACGAGTATCACAACCTGGATAATATGCTCGAGACAGCGGCCGAATATGGGATAAGCCATATTCTGCTGATCCCCACCACCTATGTCTATCCTGACGGTCAGGGGCATGAATTGAAATTTGTTTATTTTGGAGATCCTCTATATAAAACAGATCCTCGATTCACCACCGCGGAATGGGGGTACTGGGGACAATCCCTCTCTGACGAGAATATTCGTGAAATTGCCCAAAAAGCCAGGGAAAAAGGATTTGCTCTGGTTTTCAAACCCCATATTGATGTCTGGGATGGAACTGCCAGGGGAGCCGTTGTGCCGAATGATGTAGATCTTTTCTTTCAGAATTACACAGATTACATCACTCACCAGGCTGAACTGGCTGAGGAGCTGAATGTGGAGCTGTTTGTGATTGGCACAGAATTGGATGACCTGGCGCATACAGATGGGCGTCTGGCCCGCCGCGGCGTGGATGTCACTGCTTATTGGCAGGAGATCATCTCCAGTGTGCGGGAGGTGTACTCAGGGCCGATCACCTATTCTGTCAGCTGTTTTGCTGATTGTCATGGTCCTGCTCAGGTTGGCTTCTGGCCCGAGCTGGATTATATTGGTTTTGAACCCTATTTTGCCGTTACCAACAGCACCGATCCAAGTCTCGAGGAAATGAAAGCAGGGTTTATCGAGAAATTCGACCGCTGGGCTCTACCGCTGGCTGAACGATATGGAAAGGACATCCTGCTGACGGAAGTGAATGCATACGCTTTTGATGGGGTCAACACGGATCCGATCGCCATGTTTACCACACCAGAAGATCATCCAGTCGACAAACTGGAACAAGCCGAATATTACGAAGCGCTGTTCCAATCCCTGGAGGAACTGCCGTATATCAAGGGAACTTATCCCTGGCCATTCTGGCTGTACATGAGTGAGGCAACTGAATACGAACGAATCCTGGCAGAAAAGGAAGGCCGCCGCGATAACCTGACCAGCGTCCCTGCCGGCCAGGTATTGAAAAAATGGTACCTCCAGATTACTCCCTGACTCTGGGGGAGTCCATTCTTGCTTTATAGGAAGGAAGGGATTAATCAGGGTTGGTTGCCTTCATGGTGTCATCGGTCTCACCGCCCGTGATTTGCACAACTGCGTACGTGGTGAGATCCGTGGCTAAAATCTCCAGATCACTATTATGAACAATAACCCTGGCAATCCGATCCCCGTCTGGGGACAGCGAAAACTGGTCTGGGAATCCATTCTGTCTCCAAAGACATGAACTTTCTCCTGCTGGGAACCAGCTGATTTCTCGAATCCAGCCGGCATCGCTTAATACATATTCTGAGTCATCTGGAAAGAGAAACGCAAAACAGAATTGATTTCCGCCCCGGCACCTGACATAAAGAATCATCCCAATAGAGAACCAGCCAGGTGAATGCCGCCGCCGGTGCGGTCGAGATGGGTGATGCGGGAAGGGGGATCTCTAAATAATTCTAAGTAGGAGCTTACGCCTGCTGCAGCGAGGCTCCATACACCAACCAAACCCAGGATAGATCGGATTCGTTTGAGGCAGGGGGATGCTGGTTGATAGGGTCGGGTGGATGATTGTTTCTTCCCTCTATGTAAAAAAAACTGAAATCCGGGTCTGGAGGGTGAGCTGACACTGTGTATTCCCTGCTCAGTGCGTGGCACAGGCAATGCAAGGATCAAAAGCCCGCACGACCCGGCCCACTGCTTTCTCAAGCTCGAGGCTGATCTGGCCCCCTGTGATCAGACGTTTGGCAGCTGTAGTCAGGGCACGCTCAATTGCCAGGGAATTGTGCACCGTTGGAATGATGAATTCTGCTTTGGCGATCTTCCCCTCATAAATTGAATAATGATGAATCAGGGGGCCCCGAGGAGCTTCCACCACGCCGTATCCCTCCCCATCCCTCGGCGAATAAGGAACTTCCACATCTTCACGATCCAAAGGTTCCTGAAGGATCTCTATGGCTTTCTCCAGTCCATAAACAATCTCTATCCCCCGTGCCAAATCATAGAGCAGGATCCCATGCGCCGGTTTTCCAAATTCACTCCTGAATTTGTTCAGATATTTATCTGCCAGCCTGGTTCCATTTTTTTCTGTCATGTTAATCCGGGCCAGGCTGTTGGCCTGGATGACATGATCCTGGTAGCTGGTCTGTCCGGCATAGCTGTAGTCTGTTTCCTGGTATTCGAGGTGCTTTCGAAACTCTCCGGGATGGAAATCTTCCCGGATCTTTCCGGCAGGACTCATAATCTTGATCGTATCCCCATCAAAATTCGGGGAAGTGCTTTGCGTAGACGAGATATAGTAGGCTGGCTCATCGTCCCCCCAGGTGCCGATCCGATCTCTCAACTCGAGGGAGATTTCCCAGTAGAAATCAAATAAATCGCAGGCAATCGGCAGGATCTCTTCCAATTGCTCGGCTGCTGCCTCAGCCTGGTCAGGCTCAATACCGCTGATCACGCCGCCGATAACCGCCTTGATGGGGTGAATAAACTGTCCGCCAGAAAGTGTGATCAGATCAGTCCCGGCTTTTCGGACTTTCAGCGCCCGGCTGGTAATTTCGATGGGACTGATATCAGCAAAGTACTCTGACTGGGCCTGGAACATGCTCGCTGTCCCCAATCGATCCGGCATCGTGAATAGAAAGATCGAGGTAGCCTGATTCTGAATCAGCTGCCCCAACAGCAATAATTCCCGGATCTTCCGGGCCAGGGGCGGGGGTGTGACTCCATACGCGTTTTCCAGGGTCTTGACAGAGGCAACATGATGCGCAGTGGAGCAGACCCCACATATCCGGGGCACCACGACCGGCATTTGCTCTGCCGGTGTGCCAATTAGAAATCGTTCGAAGCCGCGGTACTCCATGGCCTCAAATCGAGCGGAAAGAATCTCTTCCCCGTCAATTTCAATGACAACACGAGCATGACCTTCAATACGGCTCAAGGGAAATACCAGGCTGGCCATTTAAAGCACCTTGTCTTTTTGCCGGGGGGGCTTCCCTGGATAGGCGTAATCGGAAAACTGGAAAAGATATAAAGCCAGCTGGGGGGATCGCAGCGCATTGTCCAGCTCTTCAGTAGGGATGTCTGTCATCGCCGAGAACACCCGGCTGATGTTGTCGAGCCAGGCCTGGGCGTCCTTTTCAATCAACGCATCCGATGGCCCCCGGCAGCCAACACAGGGGTGCCCGGGCCGCGTGCAGAGGGCCCTGCATCCACCGCGCGTTGAGGTTCCCACACACAGATAGCCCTGGTTGACCAGGCAGATATCGGGAAGAACCTCTCCTTTTTGAAAACCGAGTAAGTGTTCCGGCCGCATCTCGCGGACCTTTTTGCGTCCGCATTCCTGGCAGACAGTCCTGGGTATTTTCACATCCGGGTCAGCCGCCAGCAGCATCAGAAACAGCTCCGGGGTTGGGGGACAGCCCGGTAAATACTGGTCCACCTCAATGAAATTATCAATGGGGGAGCATTTTGGCAGAATCCGGGGAATATTCCGCCGTTCAGTTTGGTATAAAAACAGCTCCCGGACGTCATCCCGGTTGCCAAGGCTGGCAATCCCTCCGGAAATTGCACAGGTTCCAATCGCGACAACCTGATTTGCTTTTTTGACTGCCCTGCGCAGGTTATAAAGGTCTTCATCGGTGCGAATTCCACCGCTGACCAGTAAGATGTCTACCTCAGGCACCGAATGGGAGGAGATCACCAGCGGCATATAAACCAGCTGGTAATCATCAATCCATTCTCCCGCGTTCAGCAAGGAGACTTCGCAGCCTGCGCATCCAGACAGCTGCAGCACGGCAAAATTCTTGATCGGCTGAGGCTCGGGAGAAGGGCTGTTATTTTGATTTGGTTTACTCACTTTCTCTGCACTCCCTGCTACACGTCAGGTTACACCAACTAGTATATCTTAACAACCGTTTTACTGCTCTTCGGAATGGGTTCGTAATACTGAGATGATCAGGCTTCCTATGCTCAGCACCAGCTGACCAGCTGCCCGTCCTGCGTGCTGGGAATATCTTTCTTGCGGAATGCCTGCGCCTGGACAAGCTGGAAAGTTCTTTTCTGGAGCAGCTTGGTATGCTTTATACTGTATCCATGAGCTACCCTATCGTTCAA
Organism: uncultured Anaerolineales bacterium; assembly: GCA_964621835.1. Taxonomy (GTDB): domain Bacteria; phylum Chloroflexota; class Anaerolineae; order Anaerolineales; family UBA11858; genus B10-G9. Next base: position 61,803 of record CAZUMA010000014.1, read on the forward strand.
ACCGACCTTCCCCCTGATTTTATTGACCTTGGATGCGGGAACCCCAGCCTTGACCTGCTTCCTTTAGCAATGCTGGAGCGCGCCAGTGCCCGCTATTTTTCTGACGGGGACCGGCGTACCCTCCAGTACGGCGCGGAGCGCGGGAACGGCTATTTCCTGGCTGCCCTGGCAGAATTCCTCTCAGCAAAGCTGGATTTTCCAGTACCCAGCGATGGCCTGCTGGTAACCAACGGGGCCTCGGCAGCCCTGGATCTCCTCTGCACAATATATGCAAAACCAGGGCAGACTATCTTTGTGGAGGAGCCCACCTATTTTCTGGCCAGGCGGATCTTTGCTGACCATCAACTGCACCTCGAGGCTGTCCCGGTGGACCAGGACGGACTGATCATCGCTGCCCTGGAAGAGAAACTGGCCCGAAAAAAGCCTCAATTTCTATACACGATCCCCACGTTTCACAACCCCGCCAGCATGACCCTCTCATTGGAACGCAGGGAGCGGCTGGTCAGCCTGGCCGATCAGCATAATTTTTTGGTGATTGCTGACGAAGTTTATCATTTCCTGGGCTATGGCCTTGCGCCACCCCAACCCCTGGCTGCCTTCTCCAGTCAGTGTGAGCAGGTGATCTCAGTCAACTCATTCTCGAAAATCCTTGCGCCTGGCTTGCGACTGGGCTGGATCCAGGCTCATCCGGAGGTGATCAGCCAGCTTGCTTCGATTGGACTGCTGGATAGCGGGGGCGGTCTGAACCCGTATACCAGCGCGGTTGTCCTCCAACTGATCCAGGCGGGAGACCTCGAAAAAAATATCACGAAATTGAGGGGAGTCTACCAGGCCCGTTTGGGGGCGATGCAACAGGCGCTGGATCACTACCTGCCGGAAGCCGAGTTCATCAAACCTCGGGGAGGTTTTTTTTACTGGGTCCGCCTGCCAGGCCGGGACCTTGGCAAGCTCCGGCCCAGCGCCCGGCAAGCAAAGGTAGACTTTCGCCCGGGGGAGCTTTTTTCCAGTCAAGCAGGCCTGAAGGAATACCTCCGGCTGAGCTTCAGCTATTATGAGGCACTGGAGTTGACCCGGTTAGGTGGACAGTGTTATGCTTTCGAAAAGGAGCAACAAA
>CAZUMA010000015.1:0-62372 GCA_964621835.1 uncultured Anaerolineales bacterium
CCAGCCGGGTTCGGATTGTCTCTCCAATCTGATCAAGCTCAATTTCTTTATCCCGCTGGTGGGATAACCGCTGGGTTTCCAGGATCAAATCCAGCAGCACCTGGGGATAGGCAGCGTTGGGCATTGCCATCGTCCCTGTGTAAGTTCGGATGATCACATCCCCGTAGCCGAAAATTCGCTGCAGCTGGTTGGTGGAGAGATTCGCGGAGAGAACCGATGCCAGGGGAATTTCTTTCCGCTGATCGTGCAGCCAGAGCACTTTTTCGACCCAGGCAACCCTTTCCGAGCTGACCAGGTAGAAATCATTTCTCCAATCCAACCAGATCCACCAGGTCCAACCTCCGAATAAAACGCCGACGATGGGGAGAAAGATGACTTGAGTGAGGCCGAGAATGGATCCTGCCGCCACTGCAAGGGACAGGAACAGGACCGGCAGGACCATCTTCCGGGAAAACAGGATGATATGCTTTCGGGTTAGATAGCGGATTTTTTCCTCATCTGTCAGCCAGGGAAAACTGATTTGAGCGCGCAGCTGGGCGCTTTTCCTGAGCGCGCGCAGCTTTCGTTTGAGGAGCGGATACGCACCCAGAATGGCCAGGTACCCTTTTCTATTCACGGCAACCAGCAGGGTGTTTTCCAGCGCTTGAGCGGTCTGAACCCGGAGAGCTGCCTGTTCCAGTTTTTCTTCCCCAAAATGCTCTCTGGATGAGACGATTTTTTGAGGTTGATCTCCCTCAAAAAGGCAAATGGACCCAGAGACGATGATGAAAAAGTTCCTTCCTGGAAAACCAGCGCGATACAGCACTTCTCCTTTGTGAAGCCGGATGGGTTGGAAGAGAGGCAGGATCTGCCCCAGCTCCTCATCAGAGAGCTTGTTGAAGAGGTGATGTTCCCGAAGAAATGCGTAGATGGTTTTTGAGTCCATGGTCAAATTAACTGTCCAGATGGGTCCATATGAATTTTAACATACTCCCTGTGGTGCTGTTTTTTTTGTATTTCAGTCCGGTTATATTGCAGAGTAGTCCAGGGGATTCCCGGCAAACAGGCAGGGAAGATCCATCCTTCAGGTTCTGTCATCGGTGATAGAATAGGGACGGTCCATTTGTTTTATTTCAAGGAGCAAGAAACATGCCTATCAATTTTGGGACAGACGGATGGCGGGCGGTGATCTCTGATACCTTTACCTTTCACAACCTCCGTTTGGTCACACAAGCAATCGCGGACGCGGTTCGCTCCGGACACTGGGTGGATGAGTCGATCCTGAAAGAGGATCCAGACCCCAACCGCTTTGTGGTTGGGTTTGACACACGTTTTTTATCCGACCGCTATGCGCGTGATGTCGCAAGAGTGCTGGCGGCCAATGGTTATACGGTCTATTTAACACAGGCAGATGCTTCCACCCCGGCGATTTCTTATGCGGTGAAAAATCTCAAGGCGATCGGTGGGATCGTGATCACTGCTTCTCATAATGCGCCCCGGTACAACGGTGTCAAAGTGAAAACCCCCACGGGAAGTTCCGCTTCCCCGGAACACTCCCGCCGGGTGGAGATTTTCTTGAATGACAACGAGGAGCGGGGGCGGGGGCCGAACCTGATGGATTGGCAACAGGCGGTTGAGGCGGATAGGATCCACAGGTTCAATCCCATCCCAGCCTACTACCAGCACCTGAGGAGCCTGATCGATTTTGATAAGATTGCCGAAAATCCGCCCCAGGTTGTGGTGGATTCCATGCACGGGTCAGGTCGGGGGTTGATTAAAGGAATCCTTCAGGGGACCGGCTGTGAAGTAAAAGAAATTCGGGGGGAGATGAATCCGGGTTTTGGGGGAGCTCATCCGGAACCGATCGGCAAGCATCTTTGCGCGCTGGCTGGAGCGATCAGCACAGGAATGGGCACGCTGGGGTTGGCGTTGGATGGCGATGGAGACCGGATTGGAGCGATGGATGAGCGGGGAAACTACGTGGATCCCCATAAAATCATGGCGCTGGCTTTTCGCTATCTGGTTGAACAAAGAGGCTGGAAAGGTCCCGTGGTCCGGACTGTGTCCACCACCAGGATGATCGACCGTTTGGCGGCCACCTACAACGTGCCGGTTTATGAAACCCCGGTGGGATTCAACCATATTGCTGACTATATGCTCTCTGAAGACATTCTCCTTGGGGGGGAGGAATCTGGGGGAATTTCTTTCCGGGGACACATCCCGGAGGGGGATGGCGTGCTGATGGGGCTGCTGCTGGTGGAGATGGTGGCAGTATCCAAGCAATCATTATTTGAGCTTGTTGAAAGCCTCCTGGAAACGGTCGGTCCGGTTTGCTACCAGCGAAAGGATCAGCGCTTGCAGTATCCGATCCAGAAAACAACCATGGTGGAGTATCTGCTGGATCATGCCCCAGAAGAAATCGCTGGGGAAGCAGTGGAGGATGTGGTAACCACGGATGGGGTGAAATATATCCTGGCCGATGATTCCTGGCTGCTGATCAGACCTTCTGGTACTGAACCCGTGCTGCGCGTTTATGCGGAGGGCCGCAGTGAGGAAATGGTGCAGGGCCTCCTGGGTTATGGGGAGGCAATTGCGGATCAGGTGACATAACAGCGGCTGGAAAAGCAACAACCACAGGGAAGATGGATCTGGATCCCTGTGGTTGTGGTTGGATCACGGGTCTGGACAGAGGAGAGGGGCCGGTGGATCAGGTTGTTCCAGATCGTAGCCGCCGGCTGAGAATAATTACCACAACCAGCACTCCTGCAATCAGCAGCAGGGTGGGAGCACCAAATTCATCTCCAAATCCGGTGTCCGGAAGCGCGGTTGCGGTGGCTCCCCCTCCAGCCTGATCCGTTAACATCGCAGAAACCGTTTCTGTGGCCGGGTCCGGAGTTTCTGTTTCGGGAAGGGGGGTATTGGTCGGAGCCAGAATCGGGGTCGCGGATGAGGTCGGCACAGTTGTATTGGTTGGCGTCCTTGTAGAGGTGGGGATGGCAGTGTTTGTTGGTGTCGAGGTCGCTTGTTTGGCAATGGCGGTTTGCTGACTTTGTTCCGCGATAGCCGTATTGGTCGCGTTAATCGCGGCCACCTGGGTCTGCTGGCCGCTTTGCCGCCCCGGCAGGATCACCACCGCATAGGCAGCAATGGCGATTAAGGCCAGCAGCAGGATCCCTCCCAGGATTCCTGCCACAATCAGGAAAGTCCGGTTCGAGCCGCCTGCCGTCGTCTGATCGGCCTCCACGTCATCAAAATCTAAACTTTCAAAATCCTCAAAATCGCTCATGCCCATGATAAACTCCTCTGTCTACCGGTGGTCAAGAAGAGAACATTTTTCTTATTCCTGCATGATAATGATCCTAACATTTGTTCTTGGTACAGTCACGGATGGTTCCATGTTGAGGGAGACAACAACAGCCGGGGAGGCAATGCCGCTGGGAAAAGTGTAGGTTCCCGGAGGAAGCTTCTCAACGGTGCCGATTTTCCCAACGTGAGGGCCGCTGATGATGATCACTTTTTGCCCGGCTGTTAATTCCTGTGCTTCCGGGGGAGGCTTGAAATCTTGCTGAGCAGGGAGGGAAATGATGATCTCGGGGTATTTCCCCAGGTAGGGATCCATTTTTTGTGCATTCAGGGCAAGGTTTCTGTCTCGATTCGTGACCAGTAAATTTTCCGCGAGTTTGTTCATCGGGATCGTTCCAAATCCATCAATGATTAAAATCGGATAGCTCATCGATCTGGCGATTGGAATTAGACTGGCTGACATGCTTCCCAGGATCAGTCCCTTAATGGGAACCGCGGCGGCAGCTTCTAAAATTTCCGCGCTGCCGCATATACCGCCAGCCATGATCGCTCCCCGGAAGCTGATATTGATTTGTTCGGTCGTAATTTCTCCGCTGAGATCATTGCTGATCGGCTGGATGACCCCGAAGGCGATTTTGCCATTCCCCCAGACGCCCTGGATCAAGGCTCCCCGGGTCTCAATGATCACCCCCCGGTCGGGAATGATATTTGTCACGGTGCCATCCATTCCCGCTTGGAGTTCGTATTCTGTAGAGGAGATTTCGTAGAGCACCTTGCCCTCTCCAGCGATCTTTATGATCCCTGCTCGCGGTGCTCGAACCACCCGTTGGAATAGCCCTACGGGACCGGCAATCACATCCCCTTTCGAAAGTTCATCCCCTGCCTGCCGCTGCAGCAGCTCATCCGCCCGGGCAGGCGAGACGTTCAATCCTTTGGCAAGATCCAGGAGAAGATACTGCGGGTAAAGCGGAGCAGAGACCACAATGTCGGTCGGGGTGACCTTCTGCATCCGGCGCGAGTGCACTGTTCCTGATACGCTGACAACACGCTCCCGGCGGATATTTATGAGCGGATGAACATGCTTCACAGTAGTCAACATAACAAATGGCAGGTCAAAAATTCACGGGCGGTAGGACTAATATTTCTGGAGGATTTTTTTCCAGTTCGCATTTCTTTTAATGTTTTTCTCCTGTTCTGAGAAAAACCGCAGCGGTCGCCCTCTGGCGTCAATGATAACACCAAGTGCTCCTCCGACAGCTGTGACTTTCCCGGCTTTTCCTGGACCTCCTAACCCGACATCAAATTTGTGGAGGGGGCGAAGGTGCAGGGTCACTTTCTCACCGGGGTCTACCGGGAGGACAACCAGGGAGCCAAACTTGATATCTCTTGTTGAGGTTCTGCCGTCCATGCGGCCGATCTGAACGCGGAGGATGGACATTCCCGGCCGTGCCACTCCAATCGGTGCAATAACTGTGCCTAAGTTGAAAAAAGTGCTGGTTTCGACGATCTGGACGGTGATCACAGGATTGCGCTCGCTGATCGCTCCCAGACCAGCCAGCATATCGTTTTGATCCAATGCCAGGGTGGTCACCCCTGTAGGCTGCAGGCCATCCAGCAGGATCCCTGCAGCCTCCGCGCGGGAGGGAGCCTGGGTAAGGGTGCGACCCGCTCCAATGATCGGCTCTACGGCGGGAAGCAGTGTTATGCCAGACCGGCGGGTTCGTTTCGGAAAACAGGGGATGCTGCGTGTGGATGCAATCTGCAATGCCTGACGAGCAAGAGCATGTTCGATTGCCAGCTGTTCAGGTTCTGTAGGGATGCTGTCAGGATAGGCAGTTTTTTGATAAATATAATCCACCACCTCCTGTTCCTTGACCGGCAGGGAAAGCCATCGCGTGATCTTTGCTAAGGAAGATTCTTCCAGGATTCCTGCGCAGCCGGACCCCACCCCAAGATTTGGATACACCCTCAGGGTTTCCTCACCCGAGAAAGCTGCTGCAAGGACCGTGCTGTAGGCCCCGAGATCCACCCCCAAAACGCCTTTCTCAGGTTCATACTTCTGGGATAAGAAGCGGATGGAGCGGCCCAATCCGGATGCAGATGACGCAAAGTGCCCATTGGACCAGGATAACAGCTCCCGGATGCCGGCGGTTTGTTTTTTCTTGATCTCGTTGTAGATCGAGTTCAGCTCCTTTTGCGCCGGAAAAAACTGCATCTTTCCCAGAACTGGTTGGATATTCGGGGCGATATGCAGCTCACTGATCTTTTCCAAACTCGATTTCACCTCATCCTGAAGGTCTTCATTCCCAACATATAAAATATGGGGTTTGAGACTCTTATCAATCAGGTAGCTGGCAAGTCCAATGATCTCCAGCATATTGAGAAGAGATTCGGTAGCACCCCCATTGGTTCCTCCCGCCATGATGATCAGATCGGGGCGGACAGTGGTGATCAGGTTGATGCGATCGGAAGGGCGGCGGTGGTCATTCAAGGAGATTTCATTGACCACATCGGTATAGCTGGTTTCAGCAAGCTGCTGGGCAGCGTTGAGGGAGACATCATCCAGGAGGCCAACGGTGATCACTTTCAGCGGGTTGCCCGCGGACATCGTGGCAACCATCATATCCACCCCTTCATTTTCGGGAGTGCTGGGAATGATCACCCCTTCTGATTTACTCAGGAAGGTGCGCTCCGTGATTAACTGCAGCTCCTCAATCGCCCTCCAAATACCCTCCGCAGTATCAAACAGGGGGGCTCCCGCCGTGGTTGGTGCTGAGCCTTTGCCGATAAACCGAAACCGGCCATTCACAACATCAAAAAACAGCACCCGGGTAAGGGTGGTGCCGATGTCAATTGCCAGAAGAGATTTCGCTGCTTTATTGATAGTAGCCATATTCTCAGGTTGTAAAAAGCTGAATGCCCATACTATTTAAAAAGTCCCACAGAAATGTCAATCGTTCCACAAAAGCTGCCAGGGCAGCCAGGTAAATACCGGCGAACAAGGTCCCAAATACGATGGCGAGAAAAATCCTGCCAAGCTGGCTGATCTTTTCGAGCACAAAGGGTCGTTGATTGGGCTGTCCAGGCTTGACCCTTGTCCCAAAGTGAAAATAGATCAGGGTCGATAAAGTCCCGATCAGGATGATCAGGCTGTTTACGGTTTCGACCAGGACCCCGGAGATCCGGGATTTGGTGGAAAAATCAACGACGTTCATGGTGCCGAGAATCTGAGGGAACAGTGTTCCGGTGATGGCGCCTCCAATGGCGGTTGCCGCACCGATCCCAACCAGAATGGCCACGGACCAATTCCCTGCTCTCCGCAGAGGGGTCGCTTTGGTCAATAAAAACAAACTCGGGATGATCATCAACAGGGAAAGCAGCCGCTCTTCACTGGACCCAGCAAACAGCGGGGTGATCAGCCTGGGGATGAGGACGTTATTGACAGTAATGATGGCCACGTAGGCAGCAGATACCCCAATGAAAATGTGAATTGCTAATCTAAAAAATGGATTATCTCCAATCAAATAGCTGAAGATGAGAACTGAGAGGAGAAACCCGAGTGAAAATCCAATAAACTCCTGCAGGCTGATCGCGGAAAAATTCACTGACCTTCTCCTGTCTGGCGGCTGCGGTGCTGAGTAAAAAGGGCCAGAATTCCATTCGCAAGCCCACCGATGAAGATTGTACTCGCTCCAACTAAGATGCCGATATTGAAGGGAAGCCAGGTTTCATGCGCCAGCCCAGGTTGACGGAGAAGCTGTTCATATTTTAAACTATCAATAATCCCGGCGACATACCCATTAAGCGGCTGCGGGTAGGTTTCATAGTAGGGCTGGATCAGTGGTTCTGCCTGAGCGCTGATGACCATCAACAAGGGTGTGTTGCCCAGGAAGGGTTCTACCTGTTCGATCCAGATGATAGCGGTGTTGGGATCATCCGTGATCACGATCACTGCTTCAAAGTCAGCCAGCCCCTCCACCTTCGCCAAAGGAGGGGCTCCCCAGGCGTTCGCTCCGTCATAGGAAAGGGGGATGATCCGCTTGGGATCAAACACAAAACTCAGCAGCCCTGCCGCCTCCCCCGGGAGATATCCGAGGTTCGTATACTGCTGGTTGGGATAGTACTCATACTGCTGCTGGGTGCGTACAAGGAAATTTTCAGCCAAAGCCGGGCCGGTTGGCTGCGTTGAGATCAGGGACAGGTAGGTTTGTTTTTCCATCAGATGACTGACGATCACAGCTGCGGTCGTGTTCATTTCTCCCGCGGATGCTGGCAGGTAATCAAAAGCAATCAACACCTCATCCTCTGTTGAGAGCTCATCGACAAATTGAAACAGCGAGATCACCCCGGTTCCATTCCCCTGGGCGGGGGCCGAGTTTTCCGGGACTGCTGGCCCGGTAAAGATGATCGTGCTGCCAATTGTCAGGAACAAGATCAATGAAATCAGCCATCGGAGCATTCGTTGGGTGGCGATTGGAGCGGGTTTTTCGACCGGTTTCGTCTTGCTCTCTGCCCCGATCAACTGCTGAAGCATGGTGATGTATTCTTGTTGGCTTTTGGTGATTGTCAGATCTAGATTTTTCTTCGAAGTTCCTTCAAGATCGAGTTCGGTTTCCGCTTCTGCTGGCAGGATGCTGGGAATACCAGCAAGCGGACCGTAGTTTTCGATATAATCTTCATCAATATCTAAAACCGTGGTGTCGGTGGATTCGACTACCGGCCGCATCGCCTCCACCCAGCCCGGTAATTCACCCTGGGTGATTTCTTGATCTGTACGGGTGGCGTCATCAGCATCGGAGGCCTGGGTCAACCAGCTGGGAAGCTCCTCACTGAAGAGATCATCCAGTGTGTTGTCTTCTTCCATCTGAAAGGGATCTACGCTGGTTTGAGAGTCGGGAATCTGCTCTTCACTTTCCCCTGTCCCCGCGAGAAATTGCAGTTCTTCTGGTACCTGTTGGGATGAGGCTCGATCCTCCTCTGATGCCCAGGAGGGAAATTTTGGCGGGGGGGCAGGCTCCGGAGGTGGCTGGGGAGCCGGTGGTTGTTGTTCTGGCTCCTGTTCTGAACCGATATCCTGGTCCTGTTTTGATTTTTGTTTCAGGAATTGATTGAGGAGTTCATCTTCGTCATCCATCTGCAGCCACTCGGGGAGCTCCTCATCCTCTTTTTCAGGGAGGGGGTCTTCCGGCGTCTCTTGGTCTGATTCTTGAATTTCTCCAGTGACGGATAACCAATCCGGGAAGGAAGAATCGTCGTCCACTTGGTCACTGCTTTGATCAAGCCTTTTGATCTTTTCCAGCCAGTCAGTATCAGGTTTTTCCTCCTCCGGCTGCTGCTGTGGGGGCTGCGGATCCCTGCTGGAAAAATCTCCCGTTGGCTCAGGCTCCCCTTCCTCACGGAGCATATCCAGCCATCCGGCTTGATCCTCTTGCTCTTGTTCGGGGGGGGCATCCTCAGAGATTGGGGGGAAAGAAGGCTGGTCTGTTGACGGCCGCAGTTCATCGGGGGTTGGACTGCCGGCATCCTCCTCTGAAGGGGGTTCCAAACGGTCGCTGAAGAGAGCGGCATCCGGGCTATCCAGGATGGCATTGCAGTTTTCACAGGTGATCCGAAATTCAGAGTTTAACTTTCCACAGACGGGGCAGCGGATGTCAGTCATGGTTATCCCCCATATGGACGATCTGTCCCTGTCAGTATTCTCAACCCTGTGGCAATTGTGCCCAGGGCAATCCCAAGCAGCAGCCCCCTTGCTCCTCCAAGGGCCAGCACCCGAATAATCCAGGTCCGCACTCCCAGCAGCAGTGGGGTGGTGGCCGGAGGGATCGAGAACGACCCCAGCAGGACCAGGATCAGGATGAAGAAAAAGACAATTGAGAAGACATCCATCCGCTTGCGAAGAATGGTGGCGGCAGCGTAGGTGAGGCTGATGGTGGTCACCGCCATCAGGCTGATCTCAATGGGGAGGTGAATGAAACTGAAGATCCAGCTGGTATTTTTGAAGTTCGGCTGCCCGTTCAGATAGGTTTGGACCATATCAATGATGCCGATGACCAGCGTGACCACAAGGGAAATCACCAGGATAAGGCTGTATCCGCTGTTCTCGCTTTCGGTGGTGATTCTCCGGATGTGGACGGTGAGAAGATTCAGAATCCCCACCAGCAGGGCGACGGCAGAAAGCACCAATCCGGTTCGAAGAAATGCAAACCGAAATTCCAACAGCGACGGGATAAAATACCCACCTAATACAAAGATGCCAATCACAATGGCGATCGCTGTAGCTAACGGCGCTCTGACTTTTTGTAAATTTCTCCTGATGTTCACATTGGACCTGCCAAAATGCTTTCAAGAAATTGGTCCATACCAAGGTAGTTGAGGAGCACCCCGATCAGGATGATTGCCAGGATGATCCACCGGAGGACATCTTGGACTGCCAGGCTCACCTCATGCAGCTTCCCCCCACCTAAGTAGGCTCCCCCGGCGAATAATTCCTCACCGATGATTGGGTCGGGGGCTGAAGCGTAGATCACGGCCTGCGCTGGGAGCTGGACCGCTCCGGCAATCGTAGGGGAGCTCTGCCTTTCCCCGGCTGTGGTCAGCCAGATAATTTCGCTGCCAAACCACCCTGAAAAGACATTGGCTGAGACATTGGGATCCCGGATGGTGGTCAGCGTTCCCGCCGCATAGGAAAACGGCGTCACCCCGACCAGCTCCCCATAAGAAAGCCGGTCTCGATCGCTGATGCTGATTGCCTTGGAGGTGCCCAAAATTGTGTCCTGGGCCAGGATCGAGGTGGTGGCATTCCCTGTTGAGGTAATCGGGGGGTAGTCGCAAATAGAGGAGGTTTGGATAATTTCCTGGAGGATCGATAACCCGGCAAAAGCAGCGGCAGCTTCCGGCCCAGGAATCCCCCCTCTCCCCAAGGAGATATGAAGCTGGGTTCCATCTTCAACGGCAGCGCTGACCTGGTCTTTGATTTTTTCATAGCCAGGGATCGGACGCAGGGCCAAATCATCCTGGTCATCCCGAATAAAATAAAGGAATATGCTGATCCCCAGGAAGAGAAAAACAATCACGATCCCAGTAAATCCGGTGGGTGACAAGGGACGGCTCCTCAGAGTTGGCTATGAGTGCGGCTTATAGTTCCTGATGGTATTGATGAGCAAGGCTGTATCTGCTGGGTTTTCCAGGGTGAGTGCAAATGCCCGGGTGTCTTCTGTAGGGAGAAAGAAAGACAGCACGGGCTGACTGATATAAATCAGCTGAGCGATCAGCAGGTTAACTGGTCCCAACGCTTCCAGGGCCGCTGCTGCAAATTGCTGCAGCTGCCATTTATAGAGAGATTTGGCCCATGTTTCCCAGTTTTTCTGGCTCATCGTTGAGATTTAGTATAGCATAATTTCGTATTTCCAGTGAGTGCCGCGCCTGCGGCGAGATGATATGATATATGGTATCAACAGGGGGTTATTTCCCCTACTGGAAAGATCATTTTCCAGGTGATACGCTGGGAAAAGGGAGCAACTTTGGCCTGAGGGAAGATGAGGAGGCAGGAATGCAGCCAGATATCAGAGAACCGGTCCTGGAATTAGTGCGTTTAGCAGCGACTGATTTACCCGAGGATGTGGAGAACTCCCTGACTGCAGCAAGGGAGCAGGAACCCCCTGGATCCGCAGCCCGGGGAGCCCTGGATACAATTCTCACAAACGTGATGATGGCCCGGGAGAATTCCACGCCAATCTGTCAGGATACAGGCACGCCAATTTTTTATGTGCAGTACCCTGCATCCTGGAGCACGCGGATCTTGCGGTCGCAAATAGAGGAGGCCGTGGTGGAAGCGACAGAAAAAACCTACCTGAGACCCAATTCCGTCTCCACGGTCACAGGAAAAAACACGGGGGATAATTCCGGAGATGAACACTATCCAACCGTTCATTTCCAGGAATCCGACAGCGAGACCCTGGTCCTTGATCTGATGTTGAAGGGGGGCGGGTGTGAGAATGTCAGCGCCCAGTATAAGCTCCCCGATCGATCCTTGCAGGCAGCTCGGGATTTCGATGGGGTCCGGCGGGCAGCCCTGGATGTGGTCTATCAAGCCCAGGGGAAAGGCTGCGCACCAGGAGCCCTTGGTATTGGAATCGGCGGTGACCGGGCAACATCTTATGTCGCCTCAAAGGAAGCCCTGTTTCGTTCTCTGGACGATCAGCATGCGGATCCGGAGCTGTTTGAGCTTGAGAAAACGATTACAGATCAGGCAAACCAGCTGGGAATTGGTCCGATGGGATTTTCGGGACAGACGACAGTGCTGGGTACCAAGATAAAAGCGCTTCACCGACTGCCTGCATCCTACTTTGTCTCCATCTCTTATATGTGCTGGGCCTACAGACGCAGGCGGTTGATTTACGAAGCTGGAAACGTTAAATTTCTCTAAAAATCCGGTCATTCCGGGTTATAATCAGCCGGGCAGGGAAGGATCTCCTGCCCGGATTTTTTTTATAAACTACCTGATTTGAATGCCCCGTATCGACCACAGCGCTGCCGGGTTAACCAATATTAGAGTCCAGACGGGTTTGATTTTTTCAAGAAAAGGAGCAGGGCATGCAGGGTCCGAATGGGATAGCTTCACGACGCCGCTTGTTGTGGTACTTGTATGATGTCGGGAACTCCGCCTATGCAGCAGTTGTAATACTGGCAATCTATGCCGCCTATTTCAAAGGGACAGTCGTTGGCGGGGTTGAAGGTTCACGGCTTTGGGGGATCTCGGTCGGGATTGCCATGCTGGTTGTGGCGGTGATTTCCCCGATCCTGGGCGTGGTAGCAGATCATACTGGAAAAAAGAAGCAGTTTTTATTTGTTTTTACCGCCCTGGCAGTTGTCTGCACAGCGCTGCTGTTTTTTGTCCAGAAAGGTGATATTCTGATCGGGATGCTTTTTTTCATTCTGGCTGAAATTGGCTATCGGGGAGGACAGGTATTCTACAACTCCCTCCTCCCTGAAGTCGCGGACAGAGAAGAAATCGGTCGGGTCTCGGGAAATGGTTGGGCGATTGGTTTATTGGGGGGGATTGCCTGCCTTTTTCTGGTTCTGGCGCTGGTTACCCAGAATGAAGGAACTTTTTATGTCCGGATCTCTCTGGTCATTACTGCGATTTACTTTGCCGTGTTTGCGGCTCCGCTTCTGATCTGGTTCCAGGAGCGTGATTACAGGCAGCCGCTGGAACCGGGGGACAATGTGGTCACCATTGCCATTCGCCGGCTGCGGCATACCTTCTCAACCGTGAGCCATCATAAGGAGTTTATTAAATACATCCTGGCTTTTTTGATCTACAACGATGGCATTCTGATGGCAATAAATTTTGCGGCGATTTTTGGTGCGGTCATTTTCGGTCTCAACCAGCAGGAGATCATTCTGTTCATGATCCTGATTCAGTTTACCAGTGTGATTGGCGCTTATATTTCCGGATGGATCGCCGACCATTTGAGCAGCAAAACCTCGCTGGTGATTTTTCTGATCATGATGCTGGGGGCCATGGTAGGTTTATTTATTAATGAATCTGTCACCGGGTTTTATGTGATTGGCGGGATTGCTGGATTGGCCTTATCCTCTGTTCAGGCAGTCAGCCGGGCGATGGTCAGCAATCTCAGCCCCGAGGGACGCAGCGCCGAGTTTTACGGCTTTTTTGCGGTGGCGGGCAGGACTTCCTCTTTCATTGGCCCTACGATTTACGGAATTGTTGCCGCGGAAGCTGCGCTGTATTTTGAATCACAAGGAGAGGGCATTTCTTTTCTGTGGTTTCGAATGCTGGAAGGTGGGGCACCATTTGCAGAACAGCTGGGCCAGCGAGTGGCCATCCTTCCGGTCATTGCTTTTATTGTTGTCGGGACCGGGCTGCTGCTTGGGGTCGATGAACGGAAAGCCCGGATGCCCCACTCAGTTGAGACCACTTGAAACTATCATAATCAGGTCACCCCTTGTGGATCCGCGGGGTATTCTTGATATTCTTGCGTGCTGACGATATCCCGCATTCGTTTGATCCCTCGATAAATATCTTGATACCGTGTATACAGGGGGGCAATGCCGAGGCGGATGTTATCCGGAGCACGGAAATCCGGGATCACCCGGATGTTTGTCACCGCCGGGTCCGGGGAAATCATCGCCCGGCTGATCCGGTATGCTTCTGGATGCCGGAGAGAAACGTGAGACCCGCGTTTTGCGGAATCTTCCGGGGATCCCAATTGATACCCGAGAGGCTCCAGCCATTCCCGGAACAAATGAATCAGATACTCGCATTGTTGAATGCTTTTTTCCCGAAGGGGCAGCTGACCGGCTTCAAGGAGGAGTTCTAGAGCAGGTTCCATGGCAGCCATGGAGAGGATGTGCGGCGTGCTGACCAGAAACCGGGAAATCCCTTCCCCTGTTTCATATCCCAGATTGAACGCGAATGGATCGTGGGTGCCAAACCATCCCCAGATGGGGGGATTCAACGCTTCCTGCAGCTCCTTGCGGACGTAAAGAAAGGCTGGGGATCCAGGCCCGCCGTTGAGGTACTTATATGTGCACCCGACGGCCAGGTCGACCTCGGAACGGGCGAGATCAAGGGGAACTGCCCCAATTGAATGGGAGAGATCCCAGAGCATCAGAGCGCCCGCTTCGTGAGCCAGACGGGTCACCCAAGCCATATCATACATAAATGCGCTTTTGAAGGCGACATGGGTGAGGGCAACAACAGCAGTCTCCTCACTGATCGCCTCTTCGACCGCCTGATCCGTGATGTGGATGGAGTCTGCTGAGGGGATTAAATCCAGGGTGTGACCTTTCCCGAGCAGATCGATTGCTCCCTGAAAGACATAAAGGTCGGAGGGAAAATTCAGCTCGTCACTGATGATCTGCCTCCTGTCTGGCTTTGCCCGCATGGCAGCCACTGTCAGTTTGAACAGGTTGATGCAGGTGGTGTCACAAACCAGCACCTCATCGGACCTCGCACCGATCAGTGCGGCAATGCGGGCCCCCAGCGTTTGGGGTTTTTCGAACCACCCCTTGTTCCAGCTTCCGATCAGTTCCTGCCCCCACTCGTTTTGAATCACATTTTCCAGATGCCCAGGGGTGGCAGTTGGCAGCCTGCCAAGGGAGTTCCCATCCAGATAAATCAGGTCAGGATCCTCGATAATAAAATGGTCCCGGGTGCCGCTCAGGGGATCCTGGTGGTCCAGTTCTTCAGCATAAGATTTTGAATATTGTTTTTTCATGGTTGGTTACCTCAGATAACTCGGGCTCAGGTGCTGGATTCCACAGGGGGAAAGAACTTTCCCTGGAGCTGGGGAAAAAGCTGGAAGGCTCAATCTGCAAAATGCGAATAGCGTTGTTCTGCCAGCCGCAGCTTCCCTTCCGCCAATAAATCATCTGGAATGACCTTGAAGGTCTCTCCAGCATTTGGATCCTGGGGCTCACGAGGGGCATCTCCTTTGGCAATCAGGGATAATGCCTCTGCCATCAATTCCCCGGCCAGGATAGCCACCCGATAATTGAGGCTTTCGTAGGTATCCTGGCGGGTAACAGGGAGATGCCTTCTGAGGATGATGTCCCCGAGATCGATTCCCGGAT
Organism: uncultured Anaerolineales bacterium; assembly: GCA_964621835.1. Classification (GTDB taxonomy): domain Bacteria; phylum Chloroflexota; class Anaerolineae; order Anaerolineales; family UBA11858; genus B10-G9. The sequence continues at coordinate 14,878 of CAZUMA010000015.1, forward strand.
TCACAAAATGCACGGTCGCGCCCTGGGGCATGTCCTTGTAGAGCGCCCAACCCACGGATGCAGATCCGCGAAGCCAGGGAAGCAGCCCCGGGTGTGAATTTACGGTTGCTAGCTTTGGGATTTCCAGAATGGAAGGCTTGATAATTCGTGTACCCCCTAACACCAGCACATCCGGGGGATCAGCAGCGAGCAGCTCCTGGCAGCGCTGATCGTTGTGATTGGATACACAATAGATCGGCACCTTCCTGCCGGTGATCAGCTGGGTCAGACGCGGCGGGACGGGTTGACCGGCAATCCGGTCCAGGAATTTTCCCCGCTCCACATCTCCCACCTCTGATACTTCCTGAATAATCATACTGGGCGTGAGGTTATTTTCCAGGAGGGTGCTGAGCATCTCCCGTCCGTAAGGATGTTCTTCCAGGACTAAAAACGCATACTCCACAGCCATCGCAGCTGACAACTCCTTTTCTTTGTTATTCCTGCTGTGACCAGGACGATCTCCCCCAGACAATCAGACACTGAGCTTAGATGATTCGGATAAAGCGCCGTTTCCCAACCTGCAAGACCCCCTTTCCGGGAAAGACCTGGTGGGGATCGGTGAGTTTATCCTCGTTCAGCCGGACTGCATTTTGTTTGATCATCCGTCTTGCCTGGCTGCGGCTCTCAACCAGCCCGGTGTGATCGAGAACATCCAGGACGGTTTCCCCGGACTTGAGGGTGTATGCTGCCATATCCTCTGGGGTTCCTTGCTCCTGAAAGATCTGGATGAATTCTTTTTCTGCATCCACCGCGGCCTTTTCTCCATGATAAATGGTGACAATTTCCCGGGCCAGGCGCATTTTGGCATCCTTGGGATGCAGCTCTCCGTCCCGGATCTGTTTTTCAAATGCCTCAATCTCTCCTGGAGTCCAGGTGGTGATCAACCGCGCGTAAATCCCCATAGCCTGGTCTGGCAGGCTCATGATTTTCCCGTACATGTCATTTGGATCCCCGGAAATGGGGATGTCATTCCCCATGGATTTGCTCATCCGGACCTCGCCGTCCGTGCCTGGCAGAATGGACATGGTGATGCCAATATTGGGTTTTTTCCCCAGGGCGGTCATCATTTTTCGGGCAGCGGTGAGGATATTAAATAGCTGGTCGCTTCCCCCGATCTGTACATCCGCCTCCAGATGGAAGGCATCATACCCCTGCATCATGGCATAGAAAAACTCATGCAGGAAGATGGCGTCCTTGTCCTCAAAGCGCTTTTTGAAGTTTTCCCGATTGAGGAACTGCTGCACGGTGAAATTTGCGCTTAGCTGGATGATATCGGCAAAGGATAATTCCGATAACCAATCAGCGTTGTGGCGGATGAGTGTTTTTTCCGGGTCAAGGATTTTAAAGGCCTGCTCCGCATAGGTTTGAGCATTTTGCGCAACCTCCTCCCGGGTGAGCCGAGGCCGGAGTTTGTCCTTGTCCGAGGGATCCCCGATCAGGGATGTAAAATCTCCGATTACAAAATATACTTCATGACCGAGCTCCTGGAATTGACGGAGTTTTCTCATGGTTACGGTGTGGCCCAGATGCAGATCGGGCGCAGTGGGATCATAACCGCAGTAAACCCGCAGGGGTCGGTTCTCCTGCTCTGCTTCTGCCAACCGTTCTTTTAATTCCGCTGCCATGGCCTCTTTCAGGGCTGGATCGCCATATTCTGCTCCCTGCATCAGGTAGCTGACTTGTTCATCAATGCTCATTTCTTTCTGGTTGGGCATACCATTCTCCCAAGGTTTTTAAGAGCACTCTCAGCAAGCCCCTGACCGTGAGGCTTGTGATCAGGTCATCCATGGCCTGTTTCGATTTGACCTGGCCGCATTATATCAGACAGGGATGGTTTTTAATCCCAGCGTGACCTCTTCCCCTTCAAAGCTGTCCTGCCCTTGAAACATCCTCTCATCAGGCTCCCCTTCCTTGAACTCGACAGCTAAGGTTTCTTCCATGATGTAGGACTTATGTTTCTGAATGGCCCGCTTGAGATCTGGCGTTGCCTTATAGACCACCTCGATCCGGTCGGAGATGTCAAAATCCGCCTGTTTCCGGAAATCCTGGATACGGCGAACTAACTCTCTGGCCAGCCCCCCTGCCCGCAGCTCGGGCGTGATTGTGGTTTCAATTGCCACCGTTAACAGCTTACTGTCCACTGTGGAGAAGCCTTCTGCAGCTTCTGTGCGGACCATGATTTCTTCAGGGGTAAGGGAAATCGTTTTGCCGTTTACCTGGAGGGCGATGGACTCCCCCGCCCCGACCGCCGCGGCGACCTGATCCGGGTCCAGTTCCTCCAGAGCTGCTCGAATTGTCGGGAAATCCTCCCCGTATTTGGGGCCGAGAAGTCGGTTGACGGGGAAGATTTTGTAGCTGACCAGGGACTCACTGTCCTCAACAAATTCCAGCTCCTGGATGTTCAGCTCATCGGTGACGATTTCCGCCAAATCATCCTCCAGCTCCGCTTTTCCCTGCTTGACAAAGACTACAACCTTTGAAAGCGGCTGCCGGACTTTGATCCCTTCATTGCTGCGTGCACTCAGTCCCTGGCTGGCGATTTCCCTGGCCAGTCTCATCTGATTCATCAATTTGGGTTCCAAGATATCCTGGTCCACCTGCGGCCAGTTCGTGTGGTGAACACTCTCGTAGGCATCCGGGAATTGGTCGCGGACCAGATTCTGATAGATGGATTCGGTCAGGAAGGGAATGATTGGAGCCAGCGCGCGGCTCATTTTTACCAGGACATGCCAGAGTGTTTGGTAGGCATGTTCCTTGTCCTGATCGGTCTCTGTTTTCCAGTAACGCCTCCGGGAGCGCCGGACATACCAGTTGCTGAGATCATCCAGGAGATCTTCAAAGACCTGAGTGGCTGTAAAGGCATCGGAGTTTTCCAATCGATCGGTCACGACTGCCAGCGACTCGTTCAGCCTCCCCAGGATCCAACGGTCAAGCGGATTCTCGCTTTCTGGTGTCTCACCTTCAGGCTGCTGAGGATCGAAAGAGGAGACCACCGGGGTCCAGCCATCGATTTCAGCATAGGTGGTGAAAAAGGAATACACGTTCCAGAAGGGGATGATAAAACGACGGCGGGTCTCCTCGGCTCGGTGATAACCAAACAGCAGGTTGTTTTCAGGTTTGTGAGCGCAGTACAGCCAGCGCATCACATCCACACCCATTTTGTCGGCTGCTTCATTAAACTCAATTGCATTTCCCCAGGATTTGTGCATTTCCCGGCCATCCTCCGCATACAAGCTGGCATAGCTGAAGTTTTCCAGGAAGGGAGGCGATTGATCAATCACCGTTGCCATGGCTAATAAGCTGTAAAACCAGTTCCGGAACTGTCCGGGAAACGATTCGCTGATCCAATCAGCCGGATACCAGGTTTCCCAGTACTCCGGGTCGGTGCGGTAGCGGAGGGTGGAGAAGGGAACAATCCCTGCGTCCAGCCAGGGATTTCCAACATCGGGAACACGGCTCATCTGCCCCCCGCACTGATCACATTCCAGCTTCACCTGGTCGATAAAAGGGCGGTGAGGGGTGTGGCCAGCAAGCGCCTGAAGGCCTGCGACGGCCCGTTCTTCAAGTTCATGCTCATCCCCGATCACATGGTAATGATCACACGCTTCACAAACCCAGATCGGCAGGGCCAGGCCCCAGTAGCGTTTTTTTGAAATCATCCAATCATGCATGTTGCGCAGCCAATCCAGCTCCCGGGCGTGTCCAAATTCCGGGATCCAGCGAATTTGATCAACCACGTCCATGATCTGGTAGCGAAGGCTGCTTGCTTTTTCCTCCGCGGTCAGCTCTTCCCGCGGTTTTTGATAATTCTCACCCATATTGATAAACCACTCGTCCACCAGCCGGAAGACCAGCTCGGTTTTGCAGCGCCAGCAGGTCGGATAGCGGTGAGTATAGGGTTCAATTTGGAAGAGGATGCCTTTTTCCTGCAGGTTTTGGAAAATCGGATCCGCTACCTCAGAGACGTGCATCCCGGTCAGCCAATCAAACCCCTCAATGAAGTACCCTTCTTCGTTCAAGGGGGCGATGCGGGGTAAGGTGTACTCAAAGGAGAGCTCAAAGTCCTCCGCACCGCAGCCAGGGGCGATATGGACGATGCCAGTCCCTTCTTCTTCCCCGACCTCATCCCACAGGATCACCTGGTGTGCGTGGACCGCATCCTGGGGGATTCCTTTCTGAAGCTCTTTCAATTCGGTGACGCCCCCTGGCTCCTGGGCCGCAGGAAGCTCATCGAATGGTCCCTCATAGGTCCAGCCTTCCATTTCCCGCCCTTTGATTTCCTCAAGGATCTCAACCTCTCCCTTTAGAAGCGGCAGCGTTCCTTTCGAGAGGTAGAGAATCTGTTCCTGGTTGGTCCCCTCTGGTTTCACCCGGACTTTGAGATAGGTCAGCTCGGGCCCCACTGCTGCGGCAACATTGGAGGTGAGCGTCCACGGCGTGGTTGTCCAGATCAGCAGGGATTCACCCTTCCTCTCCCGCAGCGGGAAACGGAGAGTAACCGACCGGTGCGTGAGTTCAGCGTACCCATCTGTTACGATCTCATGCTGGCTGATCGCAGTTGCGCAGCGCGGACACCAGGGCATGACATCCGCCCCCCGATACAGCCAGCCGTTTTCCCAGGTCTTTTTAAGGAACTTCCAAATCATGTAGTTGTTTTCATTGGAAAATGTAAAATAGCTGCCTCCCAATTCCGGCAAACCCAGGCGCCCGATAATTTGCTCCACTGTGTCGGTCACAGACCCCTGCGGTCCTGAGACAGTCATCTCCTGGAGGGGGTCCTCAAGAAGTTTTTCTGCCAGCTCGCGGAGGTGATCGGGATCATTCCAGTCCATCCAGTATCCCAGACGCCGAGATTGTTCCGTTTGGACAGCTGCAAAGCGCAGGACCCGGGCTTTGCATTCCCGGACGAATTTATCCAGGCCGTAGGCTTCAATGTCTTTTTTTGAGCGGAATCCTTTCTCTTTTTCGACTTCTACTTCCACCCATAAACCCTGACAGTCAAAACCATTTTGATACCGGAGCTCCCGACCCCGCATCGTCCAATATCGATTGAACAGATCTTTATATGTGCGGCCCCAGCCATGGTGAACGCCCATGGGGTTGTTGGCGGTGATCGGCCCGTCGATGAAGGACCAATGAGATTCCCCTTTATGTAGCTTCCTTGTGGTCTCAAAGGCGCGGTTTTCTTTCCAAAACTCGAGCACCTCGTGTTCATTTCGGATGAAATCAAGCTCATTTGGTGCTTGTTCTATAGTCATACTGCCTCCATACATAAAAAAACCTCGTCCCTGCTGGGACGAGAGTTTTACTCACGCGGTACCACCCACATTCCCGCTTTTAGCGGGCGCTCAGCCAGGACCATCCGCACTCTCTGATTGCCAACTTATCTCGGAAAATCACAGCAGCTCGGGATTGATCTTCGCACCTGGATAACGGAAGGTGAGCCCGGATTCCTTAATGGCCAGCGGCGTTCGGTTCACGGCTCCGAAAGGATTTTCAGACTGCGGAGTCTGGCCCGGCTTGCACTGTTTCCGGGCTCGCTGACAGCTCCGTTCAGCCCTACTCGTTTTCATCTTTGCCTTTAGAAAGTATCGGGATGATTATGCCATAAACCCCCCTGAAGGTCAACAGTAGCGCATTCATTCATCTAAAATGTTACTGAAGGTGTATAGTTCACTCAAAAGAAAATGTTACCGAGGGAACTATGGATCTGAAAGAAACAATGACCATCAATGAACGCTACAAGTATCTCCAGGTAATGCAAAAACGCTATCAGAAAGCAAATCGAGCAAATCGCAGTGCGCTCCTCGACGAAATGGAAACAGCAACAGGGTTACATCGGAAAAGTTTACTCCGCTTGCTGAATGGGAAGCTGACCCGCAAAAAGAGGAAGAAGCAACGAGGCCGAACCTATGGGCACCAGGTTAATGATGCTTTGCGGGTGATTCTCAAAAGCTTCGATTCTATTTGTGCTGAGCGCCTCCAACCCAATCTGGTGTGGATGGCCAGGCACCTGGCCTATCATGATGAACTCCAGCTCAATCAAGAGGTGTTGAAGCAATTGGAAAGCATTAGTGTCTCCACCGTCCGCAGGATCAGCGAACGTATCCGGCAAGATGAGCGGCGGTTACCCCAACCCCGACGACCTAAGCGGAGAAATCAGGTCACAGAAACGATCCCTACTAAACGGATTGCCTGGGATGAACAAGAACCTGGCCATTTTGAGGTTGATACTGTCCATCACTGCGGGCCCGATGCCTCAGGTAACTTCATACACACCCTCCAGCTCATCGATGTAGCTACAGGTTGGAGTGAGCGGGCAGCGGTCCTTGGTAGAAGTTATTTGGTTGTTTCTAACGCTTTTGAACGAGTTCTCACCCGCCTTCCTTTCCCCATCCTGGAACTTCATTCTGATAATGGGAGTGAATTTATGAACAGCCATCTAATTCGTTTTTGGAACCAAAATATGTCCGCAGTAGAGATTACGCGCTCACGCCCTTACAGGAAAAATGACAATCGATTTGTAGAACAAAAAAACGGATCCTTGGTTCGAGCCTATTTTGGGGATGAGCGTTTCGATACGGTGCAGCAAACCAATTTGTTCAATCTCATCTATGATCGGATGTGGTTCTATTATAATTTCTTTCAACCTGTCATGCGCGTGGTGGAGAAAACCATCCTGCCCTCCTCCAATGGGAAAAACCGGGTCAAACGCCGCTATGATCAGGCTCAAACCCCTTTTGACCGCTTATCCGCCACAGGTGTGCTCCCACCGGGCCATAAGCTACAGCTGGAACAATTACGTTTAGAAACCAATCCTGTTCAACTTCGCGAAGAGATTTATTCAATGGTAGACCAACTTTTCTCCCTGACTAATTCTTTGCCCAATCAGACTGAAAATGTTTACGAAACACTTTTTGAACCTCGTATTGCTAAACCTTAAAAAATTGACAATTGTTCTTCGGTAACATTATCATTTGGAAGAACTACAACCTTTTAGTAACATTATCATTTGACTTGACACGAGTAGGGAAATAGCCAGGCGATCCGGGGATTCTTGGGGGTCCAGCCAAACAACCAGCATCCAAAACCGTCGCTCCAAAAAAAAACTATCCTTGCTGATTTTGTCAGATCCCCCTTGACAAAAAATTAGGATTCCCTAAAATATAATTTAGATATCCAAAAAAAGGATTTAGGAATGCCCCGCGTACGTTTATCCGACACCGTGGAAGATTACCTGAAAGCGGTCTACAAGCTGACCGCAGAAGGGGATCGAGCAGGAACCGGGCAGATTGCGGAGCTTTTGGGGCTCAGTCCGGCATCCGTCACAGATATGCTCCAGCGACTGGCAGCGGAGGATCCTCCCCTGCTGGACTATGTCAAACATCGTGGTGCGTCGCTTACGGATGATGGGCAGCGGGTCGCTTTGGAAGTGATCCGGCATCACCGCCTGTTGGAATTGTTTTTGCATGAGGTCCTGGGGTACTCCTGGGACCAGGTGCATGAAGAAGCAGATCGGCTGGAGCATGTCATCTCAGAGGATTTTGAGGAGCGGGTTGCAGAAGTGCTGGGGGACCCTCAAAGGGGACTCCATGGTGAACCGATTCCCTCGCGGGGGTTGGAGATGCCAGAAGTGGAAACGCGCTACCTGAGCGATCTCTCTCCGGGACAGCAAGGTACGATCCATTCAGTCAGCGACGATAATGCCGGGTTCTTACGCTACCTGGGTAAACAAGGATTGATCCCAGGGGTCGTTTTTTTTGTGCTGGATTACTCACCGTATGATCACACAATGCATCTTCAAATTGATGGTCGGGAAGAGAAAAGTGTCTTGGGAGTCAGCGCCACATCCCAGATACTGGTTCAGGTAGAAGCAAACACATGAGGTGGGGATGGATTCTGCTGGATATGGATGAAGCGACCATGCTTGAGAGGGGAGGGTGTATGAATTGTTTGGGGGTTTTGAAAAGGGGCGGGCAATGATCAATCCATTGCTGGCATTAGGGATTGGAAGCGGCATCCTGGTCCTTCTCGGGCTGATATTCTGGCCGGAGAGTGGATATCTCTGGCAGCTCCGGCGCCGCCAGCGGCTTACCGAGCGGGTGCTGATGGAAGATGCCTTGAAATATCTCCATAAATGTGAGCGTCATCAAATCTCCTGTGCGGCTGAAGGTCTGGCTGGTGCGCTGTCCATTTCAAGGGACAAGGCGCTTGAGTTAATCGACCGGGCCCATTCAAAAGGGCTGGTGGTGATGCAGGGAAATCAATTTCACCTCACGGAAACCGGGCGGGATACCGCAGTGCAAATTGTCCGGGCTCACCGGTTATGGGAGAAGTACCTGGCGGATGCTACCGGGTTTTCTGAACAGGAATGGCATCAACAGGCTGAACGATTTGAACATCAACTGTCTGTAGAGGAGATAGATCGGCTGTCAGCCAGTCTGGGGAATCCCACTCATGATCCTCATGGGGATCCGATTCCCACTGCCCGGGGTGAGTTCATCAATCACGGTGGGATCCCCCTGACTGATCTGCGGAAGCAGGTTCCGGCTCGGATTGTCCACATTGAGGATGAACCGGATGTGGTCTATGCCCAGCTGATTGCTGAGGGCCTTCATCCACAGCAGGTCATTGAGGTGGAGGAGATCTCCCAGCAGCGGGTCCGATTCTGGAGTGAGGATCAAGAGCATATCCTGGCCCCGGTGGTCGCTGCCAATCTTTCGGTGATTCCATTGGTCCGGGATCAGGAGATCAAAGATGCCAGGGGGGTACCGCTTCATACCCTTTCCACCGGTCAGCGTGGGAAGGTAACCGGGATTTCCTCGGCATGCCGGGGTGTGGAAAGGCGGCGGCTGTTGGATCTGGGAGTGATCCCGGGAACAGAGATTGAAGTTGAGATGATCAGCCCCGGAGGGGACCCCACTGCATACCGGATCCGGGGATCCGTGATCGCTTTAAGAAGCAAGCAAGCGGCCATGATATTGGTAGAGCCTGAGAAGGATAATCACCAGAAATCTTCTCCAGGGAAGGATTGAGGAGCGCCTCATGAAAGACAAAATCCGTCCGGATCAAGAAAATAATGAGCTTCCTGAGGAAATCAACACCAGCGCCTGTGCTGCCTGTCCCGTGCATCATGCGGCAAACTTGAAGAAACTTGGTGTTGACATGGAAAACTGGGATTTTGTGGTTGCGCTGGCGGGCAACCCCAACACGGGAAAAAGCACAGTGTTTAATGCCCTCACGGGGCTCAGACAGCACACCGGCAACTGGCCGGGAAAGACCGTCACCCGGGCGGAAGGTGGCTTCGACTACCGGGATCACCGCTACAAGCTGGTTGATCTGCCCGGAACCTATTCTCTGCTGGCAACCAGCCTGGATGAGGAAATTGCCCGTGATTTCATTTTGTTTGGCCAGCCTGATGTGACGGTTGTTGTTGTCGATGCGACCCGCCTGGAACGGAATCTCAACCTGGCGCTTCAGGTGCTGGAGATCACCACCCGGGTGGTGATCTGCTTAAACCTGATGGATGAAGCTGAACGTCACCAGATAGAGGTTGACCCCCGGCGGTTGGCGCGGGACTTGGGTGTCCCGGTTGTACCGACTGTGGCCCGCTATGATCAGGGCCTGGACGAGCTTGTTCAGGCAATCAGTGAAGTGGCCCTGGGAGAAACGGAAGGGAAACCATACCAGGTTCAGTATAAGGATCCGGCTTTAGACCAGGCTGTTTCCCGGTTAGTCAAGGAAATCCAGGCCCAATTTCCCAATCTCCCCAATCCGAAATGGGTCGCTTTACGCTTGCTGGATGGGGACAAACGCATCATGGATGCTGTCGAACAGGGGGATCTAGGAGATCTGACATACAGCATGGATGCGTTCGAAGAGAAGGAGACCGCACCCCAGTAGCATATCTATATTGGGGAGGATGTCTCCCGGCAGCAGGTTTTTGATTAGCAGATCAGGGTAGATAGGTACAAAAAAATGGATCAATCAGCAGAAAAAATCCTTCAAACCGCTCAAGAGTTGCGCTGGAACGTCGGGGTTGATTTCCATGAGCGGATTATGGAGGCGATTTACGAAGATGCTTCCCGCATTGCGGATCGGGCTGTGACCCGGGGGGAGGATCCTCCCCGATTTGACCTGGATCGGTTTATTGACCGCCTGGTCACCAGTCGGATTTGGGGATTTCCAATCATGCTGCTTTTGTTAACCGGCGTTTTCTGGTTGACAATTACAGGGGCCAATTATCCTTCGGGATTGCTTTCCAGATTACTGTTGGATACCTTCCATCCTTTCTTGAAAGACCTCTCGGCCCAGCTGGGAATTCCTTTCTGGATTGATGGCGTGGTGCTGGATGGAGCTTACCTGGCAACTGCCTGGGTGGTCAGCGTGATGCTGCCTCCGATGGCGATTTTCTTTCCGCTTTTTACCCTCTTGGAAGATTTCGGCTATCTTCCCCGGGTGGCGTTCAACCTGGATCATATCTTCCGGAAGGCTGGAGCGCACGGAAAGCAGGCTTTGAGCATGACCATGGGATTCGGATGCAATGCAGCCGGTGTGATCTCAACGAGGATCATCGACAGTCCCCGAGAGCGGCTGATCGCCATCATCACAAACAATTTTGCGCTCTGCAACGGGCGCTGGCCCACACAGATCTTGATTGCCACGCTTTTCATTGGCAGTGTAGTCCCGGCCCACCTGGCGGGATTGATCTCTGCCCTGGCAGTGGTGGGGATTGCTTTATTGGGAGTGCTGCTGACTTTCCTGGTATCCTGGGCGCTGTCCCGGACAGTGTTAAAAGGGGAGGTGTCCACCTTTACCCTGGAGCTGCCCCCCTACCGCCCTCCCCGGATTCTGCGTACGCTCTATACCTCCGTGATTGACCGGACACTGATCGTATTGTGGCGGGCAGTGGTCTTTGCTCTCCCGGCCGGGGTGGTGTTGTGGATCAGCGCGAATTTGAATATCAACGGCATCAGCATTGCAGAACATCTGATCAATTTTCTCGATCCCTTTGGGATCCTGATTGGATTGAACGGTGTGATCCTGGTAGCGTATATTGTTGCCATCCCCGCCAACGAAATTGTCATCCCCACTGTTTTGATGCTGACCGTGCTGGTCTCCGAGGTTTCTGGTGTTGGGGAGGGAGCAGGGGTGATGTTTGAACTGGATTCGGCTGCCAGGACGATGGATCTATTCCGTGCGGGTGGGTGGACCTTGCTGACAGGGATCAACTTGATGCTTTTCAGCCTGATCCATAATCCTTGCAGTACGACCATTTACACGATCTACAAGGAGACCAAGAGTGTTAAGTGGACAGCTGTTGCCTCCCTGCTTCCTCTGCTGATGGGATTTGTTGTCACCTTTTTTATCGCTCAGATTTGGCGTCTGTTCGCAGGTGGGTGAAGCTGTGGGCTTTGGTCATCATTCAAGTGAGGATAGGGCATGCTTGAAAAAGCGTCCGATGTCATTGTGATACAGGGTTTGGAAAAAAAATATGGATCCATCCAGGCACTATTCGGCGTGAATCTCCGGGTCCAGCGGGGGGAAATCCTGGGTTTTTTGGGCCCCAATGGAGCGGGGAAAACAACGACGATCCGCTGCATGCTGGATCACATTCGGCCCCAGGCAGGATCCATCCGGATTTTTGGGATTAATCCCCAGGTTCATCCCAATCAGATCCAGGAGCGAACCGGGTATCTTCCCGGGGAACTGCGGCTGGAGGATAATTATTCGGTGAAGCAGCAGCTGCGATATTTTGGAAATCTACGCAAGAAGCAACTGGAGTGGACGCGGGTAGAAGAGCTGACGGAGCGCTTGGATCTTGATCTCTCGCGGGCGATTAAAAATCTCTCCAGTGGGAACAAACAGAAGGTGGGGATTGTCCAGGCATTAATGCACCAGCCTGATTTGCTGCTTTTAGATGAACCGACGTCTGGCCTGGATCCCCTGATGCAGCAGGAAGTCTATGGTTTGCTCCACGAAGCCCAGCAGGCAGGTGTGACAGTGTTCTTCTCCTCTCATATCATCAGTGAAGTGGAAACCCTGGCGGACCGGATTGCCATTATTCGAAAGGGGGTCATTGTGGAAGAGTCCTCACCCGAGCAACTTACCGATATGGCCGTTCGGCGCGTGAAAGTCAGATTTCACGGGCCAGTTGATGTTACGCCCTTCAGCCAGATTCCCGGGGTGGAGCTGATCACAAAACCCCACGGCCATACCCTCACCCTCCGGGTGGAAGGAGACCTGGACCCCCTGATCAAAAAACTGGCTGACTTCCCCGTGCGGGATCTCGAAACCTCCGTGCATTCCCTGGAAGATATTTTCTTGAGATATTATCGAAGCGATCAAGAGCAGGTGTCTCATGTGGGTTGAATACAAACACACCCTCCGGCGGTTTCGAAGTCAGATCATCGGTTGGGGAATTGGTTTAGCGTTATACAGTCTGCTGATGGTTTCGATTTATGCTGACATCGCAACGATCAATATCGATGCATTTCTGGAAAACTATCCAGAAGAAATGCTGGCTTTTTTTGGGGACAGCTTCTGGTCCCTGACCTCCCCGGAGGGATATCTTGATATCTATTTCTTCAACTACATGACGGTCATTATCGGGATATTTGCTGTAGGCGCTGGAGCGGGGTTGATCATCAAGGATGAGCAGGAGGGAAAACTGGATCTGATCCTCTCCTATCCCAGAAGTAGAACCGCCTTATTCTGGGCAAGGGTGGCAGGATACATCACTGTGCTCTGGGTGATCCTTTTGATCGCCTGGTTGAGCTGGGTGATTCCACCTGGAAGCTCGGACCTGGGAATTTCCCCAGCTAGCATGCTGCGCCCTTTTCTGCCCTTGTTCTGCCAGCTGCTATTTTTTGGTATGCTGTCCTTGATGCTGAGCATGATCCTGCCATCCGTGAGACTGGCAAACCTGGTGGCCGGGGGGTTGTTGGCGGCCAATTACCTGCTGGTGGGGTTGTCAAATATCAATCAAGATTTGGATCAAATTGTGGAATTCACCCCCCTCAATTTTTACCAGGGAGGGTTTGCCATCCAGGGAATTGACCTGGACCCATTAATCCTCGTCGGGGAGGCGGCCCTTCTCTGTATGATTCTTGCCTGGGAGAGGTTCCTGAATCGCGAGATTCGCGTTGCTGGGGAGGGGGAATGGAAACTAACCTTCTTTGGCCAGGGGCGGAAGAAATCCACCAGGAAAAAGGTCCCTGGATAAGGAGCGGTGGTTTAAATAAAAAAGGAAATCACCGCGTGATTTCCTTTTTTTTGTGCCAGGACAGGTTGCTGCTAATCTAGCGCGTCATATCCGGGTCCATCCACAAAGTAGTCTTCATTGTTCTGGATGGCCGGGGTGAGGTCGACGACCTCCCCTTCCTCCAATACCCGGGTTGATTTCAAAACCCAGGTGACACCATTGATATCCTCGGATTCAAATTCTTCATCGAACCCTTCTGTGCCTGCGGGCATGCTCATTCGCTCATCTCCGAGGGCTTCATAGGCAGCGGGAACCTCATCTTCCATGAAGATCGCCTCATACGGGCATTCTGGAACACAGGCACCACAATCAATGCAGGTCTCCGGATCAATATAATAGCTGGGCCATTCTTCCACAGGTTTGCCAGGGACGATGCATTCGACGGGGCAGACTTCCACACAGCTGCCATCGTGCAAGCAGAAATTAGTAATCACGTGGGTCATGGGATCTTTCCTCCAAATATTAACTGATGGGTTTATTAAGTATCGGATACACGGTTTACTGCTGTATAATAAGCAATCTAAGTTGGAATTGTAGTCCTCTGGAAAATCTTTGTCAAGAAAAATCAATTCCCGGGAATGGCCTCTGGGGTATAAGGTTACATTCTTCATGAAAAAGGCAGTTGACCCTCCCTATCCTCCTCTGCTGATCATTCCCCTGGGAATCGCAGCAGTGTCCACCGCCTCGGTTTTTATTCGCTATGCCCAGGCATACGCCCCCTCCCTGACTATCGCTGCCTTTCGCCTCAGCCTGGCTGTGCTGTTTCTCTCACCTTACATCGCGCTGAGGCACAGGCAGGATCTCAAAAAGTTTTCCCGCCGGGATTTAATTTTTGCCCTGCTGGCCGGGTTGCTTTTGGCTGTTCATTTTGCTTCCTGGATCACATCTCTGGAGTATACGACTGTTGCCAGTTCGGTTGTTCTGGTTAGCACAACCCCTTTATGGGTTGCGGTGGCGGCCCCCTTATTGCTGGGTGAGAAATCCAGCTGGGGGGTTATCGGAGGGATGCTCTTATCTCTGGTCGGGGGAGGTGTGGTGGCGGTGAGTGACACCTGCACAGGTTTTGGCACCCAGCTGACCTGTCCTTCCTGGGAAATGTTTGTCACCCAGAGGGCTTTTTGGGGAGATGTATTGGCGGTGCTGGGAGCCATATCGGGGGCCGGGTATTTAATGATCGGCCGTCACTTGCGGCGTAAATTTTCGCTGGCCCCCTATATTTTTATAGTTTACGGCACAGCAGCGATTTATCTGGTTTGTGGGATGTTGATTGTGGATGGTTTGCCTGCCGGCTATCCAACCCGGGTATATCTCTGGTTGATCTTGCTGGCAGTTGTCCCGCAGCTTGTGGGCCATTCGATTTTTAATTGGGCACTGCGCTACCTGCCAGCCGGGTATGTGTCTGTGACCTTACTGGGGGAGCCCATCGCCTCCACTTTCCTGGCTTACATTTTTCTCAGGGAGAAGCCCATTCAGCTAAAAATAATTGGTGCTATACTTATTTTAGCTGGAATTGCCGTTGCGTCCTGGACCCAAAACCCGTTAGAAACTTCTTCCCCGACAGAGCTCAAAGATGGCAAAAGATAAGGAACCCAGGGAAATCAAAGACATTTTAGATGCCTTAGCCCGGAAAGGGAGCTCTTTTTCCGGTCTTTGGAACCGTTTCCGGCAGCACCGCTGGGATATCGGGGGTATTGCCGTTCTGGCCTTCAGCGTGATGACCCTGATCGCTTTCCTGTTTCCCGGGTTGGTCTCCGGGTCAATCTTACTTACCTGGGTGAATATCTTCCGGCTGGGCGTGGGGTGGGGAAGTGTGCTGGTGATAGGCTCTCTCGGGTATCTTGGGGTTTGGATGCTCCGGCAGCAGGGCGGAATGTCTCCCCAGATTGCCTGGGGAAGGGTCTTTGCCCTGGAAGCATCCGTGTTTTCAATGATCATGCTGTTGAGTGTTTTAGGCGGCCATGATCTGACGCGGGCGCGATCTGGCCTGGATGGGGGATTGGTTGGATGGGGATTAACGGAGGCCCTCTCCAGCTTCCTGGGGTTGTTCTGGACGGGGGTGTTTTCTTTTTTGGGCGTTTTGGTAGGGGGCGTGGTTGGTTTTCAGTTGGGGGAATGGCTGGATGAACAGGTAGAAAGATTATCAAGCGAGCGGAGGGTTGGGGGCCTGGCAGGGGAAGTCCAGCCGGATGCTGAGTTTCCCGCCACCCAGGCGCAAACCGATCCAAAACCAGCTCCGGCAGGAGAGCGCCGCAGGCGCCTCCCGCCCGAATTCCGGAAACAGTTTCGGGTTGAGGTTAAACAGGAAAAAAAGGTCAGCCCTCCCCCCCGGGATGAACAGCTGCCCGGCTTGGAAATCCTCACCGCGGGAGATTCCTACCGCCCCAATGAACGGCACATTAACACGAGTGCCGGGTTAATTGAGAAAACGCTGGCAGAGTTTGGAATCCCCGCTCAGGTGGTTGGATTTCAGGTAGGTCCCACGGTCACCCAGTTTGCGGTCACGCCTGGATATCTGAATGGCGGTGAAGTGGATGATGAAGAGAAGAAGAAGGTCCGGGTCTCCCGGATTACCTCCCTGAAAAAAGACCTGGCGCTGGCGCTGTCTGCCAAACAGCTCAGGATTCAGGCACCAGTCCCGGGACGTGCTTATATTGGAATCGAGGTGCCCAATGAGAAATCCTCCCTGGTCCGCCTCCGGCCGTTATTGGAGTCAGATTCTTTCTATCAATTGAAATCTCCCCTGGCGGTGGCCCTGGGTAGGGATGTCTCCGGGGAGCCCGTTGTCGCTGATCTGGCCGGGATGCCCCATTTGCTGATTGCCGGGACGACCGGATCGGGAAAATCCGTCTGCATCACTGCCTTGACCACTTGTCTGGTGATGAACAATACCCCCGAGCAGCTGCGGCTGATCATGATTGATCCCAAAATGGTTGAATTGGTTCGCTTCAACGGCCTTCCCCATCTGTATGGGAATGTGGAAACCGATCTGGAGCGCATCCTGGGAGTTCTCCAGTGGGTGGTTTCCGAAATGGATCAGCGCTATCAAGCCCTGGAAGCAACCCGCTCCAGGAATATTGACACTTACAACCGGAAAGTCAGCCGCAGAAAAGACGGACAGCCCCTGCCGCGAATTGTCGTCATGATTGACGAATTAGCGGACCTGATGATGATGGCGCCAGCTCAAACGGAGCACAGCCTGGTTCGCCTGGCACAAATGGCCCGGGCGACCGGGATTCATCTGGTGGTCGCCACGCAGCGCCCCAGCACGGATGTCGTCACGGGGTTGATTAAAGCTAATTTTCCTGCTCGCCTCTCATTTGCCGTGGCCTCCTCGGTGGATTCCCGGGTCATCCTGGACACCAATGGGGCAGAATCGCTTCTGGGGAATGGGGACATGCTTTTCCTGCCGCCTGAGGCGGGTCATCCCATCCGGGCTCAGGGATGCCTGGTCACAAAAGAGGAGCTGGAACGGGTGATCAAGGCCTGGAAGAGGATTATTGATCAGCAAGCCGGGCAGGAAACCCCTCCCTGGGAATCGATGCTCGCTGAGCAGGCTGCGTTAGATGAGTATGATGAGTTGATTGAGGATGCTTTTAAGATCGTCCAGAAATCCCAGCGAGCTTCAACTTCCATGATCCAGCGGAAACTGCGCATCGGCTATCCTCGGGCTGCCCGATTGATGGATGAACTGGCCTCGCTGGGGTATGTGGGCCCCTCTCAGGGGAGTGGCGTGGAGCGGGAGGTTTGGATTGAAAAGGACGAAGAATTCGGAGCTCGGTTTTAGGCAGACTATTGATGTGAAGTGGGTTTGACTGACGATGAATACTGGTTTCAACCTTGGTCCCCTGCTTATTCATTATTACGGGGTAATCATTGCGGTCGGGATCGCAGCAGCTGGATTGCTGACCTTCTATCGGGTCCGGCGCGAGAAGGTAGCGGGGGATGTTCTTGTGGATGCGCTGCCCTGGATTTTCCTGGGGGGATTATTGGGGGCGCGACTCTGGCATATTTTCACACCTTCAGACTTCCTGGTCAGGCTGGGAATCTCCACCCGATATTACCTGACGCATCTTCATGAAGCGGTGGCAATCTGGAAGGGCGGTGTTGGCATCATGGGAGCGATTCTAGGGGGTGTGACCGCGCTGGGAATTTACTGCCGGATTCATCAGCAGCCCCTGCTGTTATGGCTGGATGTGCTCGCCCCGGGTGTAGCACTGGGACAGGCCATTGGCCGCTGGGGGAATTATGTCAATCAGGAGGTTTACGGGATCCCTTCCACACTACCCTGGGCAATTTATATCGATCCTGGGCACCGCCTGCCAGCGTACCAACAGGTTGCCACTTATCATCCCTTGTTTTTGTACGAGTCCCTCTGGAGTTTGTTGAATATGGGATTCCTGCTCTGGTTGGGAACAAGGTACCGAGACCAGCTTCATCCGGGATCCCTTTTTTGGGTGTACTTGTTGATCTACGGTGCAGGGAGAGCAGGTTTGGAGTTTCTTCGGCTGGATCCATCCACCATCGCGGGCGTCAATATCAATCAAACTGCTGCAGCTGCAGCAGCCTTGTTTGCCGGTTGGATGCTGCTGCGACAACAGCAGTTATTAGATAAAAGTCAGGAATGAGATGATCAAAACAGATAACTTAACAAAGTATTTTAAGGATTTTCGGGCTGTGGATCAGCTCAACATCACAGTGAATACCGGGGAGGTTCTGGCCCTGCTGGGGCCGAATGGTGCCGGCAAGACCACCACAGTGCGGATGCTCACCA
This sequence comes from uncultured Anaerolineales bacterium, assembly GCA_964621835.1. Taxonomy (GTDB): domain Bacteria; phylum Chloroflexota; class Anaerolineae; order Anaerolineales; family UBA11858; genus B10-G9. The sequence goes on from CAZUMA010000015.1 coordinate 32,952, forward strand.
CTGTACTCAAGCCCAGCAGAGGCACAGCTCAGGTGGCAGGGTTTGATGTCCTCAAAGATCCAGACCGGGTCCGGTCCGCAGTTGGTGTGCTCACTGAGGATCACGGTTTATATGATCGGATGTACATTGAGGAATACCTGGATTTTTATGGTCAGACCTACGGCATACACCCTGAAAAAAGAAAGCGCAGGATTGATTTCCTGATCGCAAAATTCAACCTGGAGGAGGCAGTAAACCGCCGGATTGGGAAATATTCCAAGGGGATGCGGCAGAAATTATCTTTGGCCCGGGCGCTGCTTCATGAGCCCCCGGTGCTGCTGCTGGATGAACCGACCTCGGCAATGGATCCGGCCAGTGCGCGCCTGGTGCGCAACGCAATTAAAACCCTCCGTTCTGAAGAGCGGACGATCATTGTCTGCACTCATAACCTGGCCGAAGCAGAGGACCTGGCCGATACAATTGCCATCATCCGGGATGGTCGAATTATTGCTCATGGATCTCCGCAGGTTTTGAAAAATCAACTTCTGGGACCCAGTGAATTCCTGGTCCGGATGAGCCACCCCCTGGACGGACAGGAGCTTCCTCTCCCCCGGGGAGTGAAGCTCATCAGCAGGGGGGATACCTGGTTCACGGTACAGACTGAGGATGCCCAAAGAGACAACCCCGTGATGCTGAAGAACTTGATATCCGCAGATTTATCCGTGGTAAGCATTGCTGAAATCCAACGAAGTTTGGAATCAGTTTACCTGAAAGCGGTGGGAGAAACAGACATACAAGGATTAGACAATGTTGAGAACATTTAAAGGTGCCCTGATCATCACCCGCAGAGAGATTAGGGATCAATTTCGAGATTGGCGGATTGTGGCCCCAATTATTATTCTAACGGTTTTTTTCCCAGGATTAATGAATTTCACCGCTGAACAAGCCGTGGAGTTTGTCGCCCAATATGGCGCTGATATCATCGCCGATCGCTTGATCCCTTTTCTTTTGATGGTGGTGGGGTTCTTCCCCATTTCTGTCTCCCTGGTCATCGCCCTGGAAAGCTTTGTCGGTGAAAAAGAACGCCGGAGTATTGAACCGCTGCTCTCCACACCCCTGACTGACGTTCAGCTCTACCTGGGGAAATTGATGGCGGTGATGTTTCCCCCCTTGTTGGCGAGTTTTCTCGGGATTGGTGTCTATTTAATCGGGGTCTACCGGCAGGTGGGTTGGACCCCAGATCCTGTTTTGCTGATCCAGGTTGTTGCCTTGGCAGCCGTGCAGTCCCTGGTGATGGTCAGTGGGGCGGTGGTGGTATCCTCGCAGACGACTTCAGTGCGCGCAGCAAACTTGCTGGCATCGTTTATCATTATTCCCATGGCCCTGCTGCTGATTGGGGAGAGCATGATCATGTTCTGGGCTCGCTACCAGGTTCTCTGGTGGGCAATTTTTGGCCAGGTGATTATCGCAGGATTGCTGATCCGCACGGGCATTGCCCATTTCAACCGGGAGGAACTGCTGGGCCGCGAATTGGATACCCTTAATCTGCCCTGGGCCTGGCGGATCTACCGGGAAGCCCTGGTTATGAAGAGAAACCCGGCTGGGAACTGGTGGCAGCGGACGATTTGGCAGCCCTTGAAGACGATGAAATGGCCGCTCATTCTTTCCCTCGGGATCATGGTGGGTGCGTCGCTGGTCGGTGTGTCTCAGGCTGATGTTTATTCGATTCCTCCGGGACTGCTGGAGTGGGAGAACCTTGAACAGGGGTTTGTCGCCGGCGTTGATGAAATTGGTCCAATCCGGTTTTATTCCGTCGAAGGGATTGGGTTCGTTTTTCTTCATAACCTGCGGGTCATCGCCCTGGCAAGCCTGCTCGGGGTGTTTTCTTTTGGTGTCCTGGGTGTTTTGATCTTATCCTTACCCTTTGCGTTAATTGGCTATTTTGCAGCCATTGCGGCGCAAACAGGCCTGTCTCCCTGGAGTTTCCTGTTGGGATTTGTTCTTCCCCATGGAATTGTGGAAATTCCCGCCATTGTGCTGACCGGGGCGCTGATCATCCGCCTGGGGTTAATTCTGGTCACGCCGCAGGAGGATTCCACGATTGGAGAAGCCTGGTTGAGAGCCCTGGCAGAATGGACAAAAGTGGTGGTCTTTGTTGTCCTGCCGCTGTTTCTAGTCGCCGCAGTCTTAGAGGTATATCTCACCCCCCGGGCTGCATTGTGGATCTTTCAATGACTGGATTCCAGGAAGCTGAGATTCAGGGAGGGACATGGCAAGGCTAGTGTTTTTAGGGACTTCCAGCGCTGTTGCGGCGGAAGGCCGGGAAAACACCCACTTAGTCCTGGTTGGCAGTTCATCCACGGTGCTGATTGACTGTGGAGGAAATCCTGTCCGACGGCTGTCAGAAGCAGGGATTGCTTTTCAAACCCTGACCGACCTGGTTGTCACCCACTTTCATCCGGATCATGTCTCGGGCCTCCCACTGCTGTTGATGGATCTGTGGATTTTGGGGCGGAAAGCCCCCTTACAACTCTACGGCTCTCAGCATTCCCTGGAGCGCGTTCACAGGATGATGGATTTGTTTGATTGGCAGGAGTGGGATGATTTTTACCCGGTGATCGAGCATCCGCTTCCCCTGGATGTTTTTGCGCCTGCTCTTGAAAATGAGGATTTCATGATCTACTCCTCCCCGGTAGCCCATCCGGTTCCCACCCTGGGGCTGCGAATCGAGCACAAAAAAAGCGGCTTCACCGTAGCGTATTCTGCGGATACAGATCCCTGCCCGGAGATGGTAAGCCTGGCAGCAAACGCGGATGTACTGGTCCATGAAGCAGGAGGAAGTTTTCCCGGCCATACCACACCATCGGAGGCGGGAGAGATCGCCCAAAAAGCGAATGCAGAAAAGCTCTACCTGGTGCATTATCCCCTCTACCAAATGGCGGAGGAGGAATTGCTGGCAGCGGCAAGGCAGCATTTCTCCGGGGAAGTCATCCTCGCAGCAGATTTTATGGAAATTGAGCTGGGAAACACTGGGTAGCTACCACCCCTCAATAAATGGCTCCCATTCCTGGTAGCGCTTGAGGTATTTCCGGAATAAATAGAAAGCAGATGCAGGAGGTTTCTTGGGGACCTTGAGCAGGCTCAGTCCAGACTGCTCCAGGGTCAGCCCTCCTTTTTGGTGATTGCAGGTGGCGCAGGCAGTGACCAGATTGGACCAGGTGGCTTCCCCCCCGAGATGTTGGGGAAGGATGTGATCCACAGTCAGGTCCCGGGCTTTTTTCCCACAGTACTGACACCGGTAACCATCTCGTCGAAAGATCTCATGTTTTGATAGTTTTACGGTGGGTCGAGGACGCTTGACCATGTAATGCAGCCGAATGATGGATGGTTTTGGGTAGGATTTTGAGACCGTTCTGACCAACCCGCGTCCATCTAAAACCAGGTTCGCTTTTCCAACCATGATCAATCCCATCGCCCGTCTGGTTGTACAGACGTTGATGGGGGCATAATTGCCATTTAACACCAAAACCGGTTCATTCATCTTCGCGATCACCCTCAAAATTATAGCATGGCTAATCTCAACTTCTCAAGGCTTTCTTCCGCATCCGGGCTGATAAAAAACCTGATGTTCTTCCGCCTAAAGACCGTTCTTTCCCGATCCATTGGAACCCGGGATTGGATCCTCCCCGTTTTTATTGTGGGGCGTGTTTGTAAGGTAAAATGGTTGTGTTGAGAAAACGGGAGGATTCTTTGAAGAGATTTCTTAAAGCGTATACTTTTTTAGTTCCCATAGCCTTGGTGTTGATTTTTCTGGATCAATGGACGAAATCCATTGTCCGCGATGCGCTCACCCTGCAGGAGTCCTGGATGCCAGTGGCGTGGTTGGCTCCGTATGTCCGAATCGTCAACTGGCAGAATACGGGGGCTGCCTTTGGAATCTTCCAGGGGTTAAATGGTGTCTTTACCGTGATTTCATTTGTGATTATTCTTGCCATCCTGCTCTACTTTCCACAGATTCCGGAAAACGATCATTTTTTCCGCCTGGCATTGACCATGCAGCTGGGGGGAGCGGCAGGCAACTTGATCGACCGATTATCCCGGGGGTATGTGACAGATTTTATTTCTGTTGGTCGATTTCCCGTCTTCAATATCGCCGACTCCTGTATCACCTTAGGGGTCGTCGTGCTCATGATTGGGGTCTGGGTGGAGGAACACAGGAAGGAAGATGAGTGAGGAGTGGGAGAGCTTTCAGTATCAGGGAGAGACAGAGATCCGGCTTGACAAACTGCTTGCGGATCACCTGAAAGCTTTTTCCAGGACATTTCTGCAGAAACGGATCGCAGACGGTGATGTCTCAGTGGATGGAGAGGTGATCCAGCGGAAATCTGAGCCCATTCTTCCCGGTGCCCGGATTGAAGTCTATCTGCCTCCACCGGCAGAAAGCTCCCTGGAGCCTGAGCAAATCCCCCTGGAGATTCTTTTTGAAAACCGGGACTTAATCGTGGTCAATAAGCCAGCCGGGATGGTGGTCCACCCCGCTGCCGGTCATCCCGGCGGCACGCTGGTTCAGGCTGCTCTTGCCTACGCGCCAGATATTGAGGGTGTGGGAGGAGTTCGCAGACCTGGCCTGGTCCATCGGCTGGATCAAGATACATCCGGGGTGATCCTGCTTGCTAAAAATGATCGCACCCACCGGTATTTACAGGATCAGTTTCGAGCTCGAACCGTGGAGAAAACTTACCTGGCATTGGTGGATGGGCGACCGCCAACACCCCAGGGCCGGATCGAGGTAGCCATTGGTCGGGATCCGAATCATCGCCAAAAATTGGCCGCTGTCCCCCGGCAGTCCGGAAAAGAAGCCATCAGCGAATATTTCACGCTGGCAACACTTCCAGAGCATACCTTGCTGGAAGTCAGGATCCTGACCGGCAGGACTCATCAAATCCGGATCCATCTTGCCTATCTCAACTGCCCAGTTGTGGGGGATACGATGTATGGCAGGAGCAAGCCGAGCTTGCCGGTTGAGAGACAGTTCCTGCACGCTTCCAGGCTGAAAATAAAACTGCCTGGGGAACGGGTACAGCGCACATTTGAAGCACCACTGCCAGAAGAGCTAAAAATGATCTTGAGTGGATTTGGGTACGAAAAGGATGTTTTCAATGAAATGGATTGATCTGCGGTCTGACACAGTGACGAAACCGACTCCAGAAATGCGGGAAGCCATCTCCCGGGCCAAAGTGGGTGATGATGTCTATCGAGAAGACCCCACGGTGAACCGGCTGGAGGAGCAAGCCGCTGTCTTATTGGGGAAAGAAGCCGGCTTATTTGTGCCTTCCGGAACCATGGGAAACCTTGCAGCAGTGCTCACCCACTGTCAGCGGGGAAGCGAGATCATTCTTGGTGATAAAGCCCACACATTTTTATACGAGGTGGGGGGAATTGCCGCCTTGGGAGGGATTCATTCCCATACTGTTTCGAATCAATCCGATGGAACCCTCGCTTTGAAAGATATCCAGGAAGCGATTCGTGGAGAGGATATCCATTATCCACCCACGCGGTTGATCTGCTTGGAGAATACACATAATCGCTGTGGGGGGGTTGTCCTTTCCCCAGAGTACACCCGGCAGGTGAGCTTGCTGGCCAAAGAGAATGGATTGAAAATTCATTTGGATGGCGCGAGGATCTTTAATGCCGCCGCTGCGCTGGAGGTGGATCCGGCAAGCCTTGTAGAGGACGTGGATTCGGTGATGTTTTGTTTGAGCAAGGGATTGGGAGCGCCGGTTGGGTCCGTGTTGTGCGGAGCAAAAGACTTTATTGAAGAGGCTAGGAAAACCCGAAAAATGTTAGGGGGTGGGATGCGTCAGGCAGGGATCATTGCGGCGGCGGGGTTATTTGCCTTGGATCACATTCGACCGAGACTGGCTGAAGATCACCGGCGTGCAAAACAGCTGGCAGAAGAGCTCTCAAGGCTTCCAGGTCTGGAGCTGGATCCTCCTTTCCCCGCGACCAACATGGTTTACTGCAACCTCACCTCGGAGGTCGTCGCCAGTGGTGAGAAGGTCGCTGAAGATCTTAAAGAGATGGGTGTTCTGATAGGTCAGACCGGGAGCCGAAGATACCGGATGGTTACCCATCTTTGGATCGAGGATCAGCACATCCCGAGGGTGGTCGAAGCATTTCAAAAAGTTCTCTCTGGCTGACCTGCCAGATAAATCTCTTCCCGGGGTGAAACCCAGCTGGAAGAAACACAGTTCTGGTTCAAGATCAGCTGATGTTATAATGAAACCTTGAATAATTACGTTGGATAAGGAAGTAGCGATCCATGGAAAACATCTACACCCTGGAAGATATTGATCATATTGCAGCCGAGATAAAACAAAAAATTTCCTACCAACCAAAGATTGGCATCATCCTGGGGTCTGGATTAGGTCCTCTGTCTGCAGAAGTGGAAGACCCGGTCGTGATCCCTTACCAGGACCTGTCTGACTGGCCTGTTTCGACTGTTGAGGGACATGTCGGGGAACTCGTGATTGGGATCCTGGAAGGACAAGACATCCTGGTGATGAATGGTCGGATCCATTATTACGAGGGATATGACATGCACCAGGTCACCCTCCCGGTGCGGGTCATGCAGCGATTAGGAATTGAGATTTTAATCATCACCAACGCTGCTGGCGGCATAAACCAGGATTTTGAACCGGGAAATCCAATGTTAATCACAGATCATTTCAATTTAGTAGGAATGGCTGGGGCAAATCCTTTAAGAGGTCCAAACCTGGATCAAATAGGACCGAGATTTCCAGATATGAGCAAAGCCTACGATCAAGCGTTGGCAGATCTGGCGCGCAAAACGGCCAAAAAGCTGGAGATCACCCTGTATGAAGGGATCTACGTTTGCCTGGCGGGTCCCACGTATGAAACCCCAGCGGATCTACGGTTTTTGGCTGGAGCAGGGGTAGATGCGGTAGGTATGTCCACGGTCCCGGAGGTGATTGTCGCCAATCATGGTGGTCAGCGCGTCCTGGGGATATCCGGAATTACCAATAAGTCTTTCTTGTACGGGGAAGGCGAGACCACACACGAAGAGGTTATCGAAACGGGAAAAATCCTCACGCCCAAGATGATGGCTTTGGTGCGCGGTGTGCTGCGCAGTTTATAACCTGACCTCTTTTCCCTGACCTGACCCCGGGGGGATAAATCTCCCAACCACCAGAATAAATTCAAGCGATTTGATAGGAACCACCTCCAGTCTGCCATGAATGAAGTCCTGCGTTTTTTAAAAAACTACGAAATTTTGATTTATATAGCCCTGGGCACGCTGGCTGTCTGGCAGATCCGAAAATTTTTACTGGCCTGGGAGGAGCTACGCGCAGCCGCTTTTGGCCTTGAAAAAGAGAGTGCTCAAGCGCGCTTGAACAGCGCTGCCGCGATCCTGGTTGTCCTGCTTTTACTGACCGTTGCTGAATACGGACTGATAACTTATATCGCACCCTCCCTGCCGGATGTTCAGCCGCTCCCCAGTCCAACGCTTGATCTGCTGGCGACCCCGACCTTCACCATTGCGGCACCAACCGAGGAAGAACAAATAAACCCGGATTCCACAGCCATTCCCGAGGAAACACCTGGGCTTTCCGGGTGCGTTCCCGGGGAGGTGATGATTACCTATCCGGAACCTAATACCGCGGTAAGCGGTATTATTGAAATGGAAGGAACAGCGGATATTCCGGATTTTGGTTTTTTTAAGTTTGAGGTAGCCGAAGAAACCACGCAGAATTGGCTGACAATCCAAGCTGGTGATACCCCCAGAGTGGAAGAGCAGCTCGGGTTTTGGGATACAACCCAGTTGGCACCTGGAAATTACCAATTGCGGCTGGTGGTTACGGATAATATAGGCGATCAGCGTCAACCCTGCACGGTCTCGATCGTCATCGAACCACCCCGGGAATGATTCTTCAAAAATATCATGCCAGAAATTGAGATTCGCCCAGCGTATTCATCGGATATTCCCAAACTGATCTCCCTGGACCATAATTACTCAACAGGGCATGTTTGGCAGATGACGCTGGATATCACTGAGACGGAAACCGGAATTTCATTTCGCGAGGTCCGGCTTCCCCGGGAAGTCCACGTAAACTATCCCCGTCATCCGCAGCATCTTGCGGAGACATGGACGGAAAAAGACCTCTTGTTGTTGGCTCAACAGGGAGAACGGGTCTTTGGATATCTCACGCTGCGGTTGGATCTGGCTCCGGCAAGTGCCTGGGTGGAGGATCTGGTTGTTGATCGACTATCGAGGCAGCAAGGGATCGGCAGTGCGTTAGTCCTGGCCGCCCAGGATTGGTGTGCCAGAAAAGGCATCCACCGATTGCTGCTGGAAATGCAGCCGAAGAATTTCCCTGCGATCCAATTTGCCTACACCTTAGGTTTTGAATTTTCGGGCTATAATGACCATTATTACCGGAATCAGGAGATTGCGATCTTTTTTTCCACCTTTGTATAACGATGCTCCTCAGAGTTCTGATCACCATTAATCAATTACTGACCGCTGGGATCTCAATCACAGCTTTTTCCCTGCTCCTGTATGCTTTAACCTTCAATCTGCGGGATAAAGTTGCCCGGTCTTTTGCTTTTATCATGAGTTGTGTGGTGGTGGTATTTGTGGGGGAATCTGTTGCCAGTGTCATCAGCACACCGATCTGGATTGAGCGCTGGTTTCAATTCCAATGGATCGGAATTACATTTCTTCCCTCCGCGTATATTCAGCTCTCCGATGCGGTGCTGGCGACCACCGGACGCCCTTCAAGGGGACGGCGGACAAAACTTGTTCAATTATCTTATCTGATTTCCGGACTCTTTTTAGTCTTGGTTCCTACCCAGGTTCTGGTTGGCCCGCTGGTTGTTGAAAATGTTGTCGCCCCTCATCTGCAGCTTACCGATTATACCTGGCTGTTCTCCGCTTACTACCTCAGCAGCATGCTCTGGTCCTGGTTTACCTTCCAGCGGGCCTATTTCCGGACAGTCACAAGCACCAGCCGACGCCGGATGGGGTACCTGATCGGAGGCGCCCTGGCTCCTGCCCTGGGTTCGTTCCCCTACCTGCTCTTTGGCTCAAATTTTGCCGGGAATCATCAGTATGTCTTCTGGATCGCCGCCATTCTCAGCAATATTCTGACCTCCGTCCTGATTGTGATTATGGCGTATTCAGTGGCTTTTTTCGGAGTTCCTTGGCCAGATCGGGTTGTCAAGCGGCGGCTGATCAAATGGGTGATGCGGGGTCCGATAACAGCGTCAACTGTGCTTGCGCTGACGACCATTTCAAGGAGAGCGGGGCCGCCATTCTCAGTGTTTGCCCCCGTGGTCATGGCGGGGTCGCTGTTGTTGATGCAGTATATGATCACTATGCTGGCTCCTTATTGGGAGCGCTGGTTTTTATATCCTGAAGGTCAGGAGGATCTCGCCCTGGTTCAGAATCTGGAAGAACGTTTGCTGACGACAGCAGATCTGAAACAGTTTTTGGAATCCGTCCTTGCAGCGATCTGTGACCGTTTACAAGTGCAAACGGCGTTTGTGGCTTCCCTGGATGTGGGAGGGCTGGATTTCTTAGTCACCATGGGGCATCTGGAGGAGGTCGCGGATGAAGAATTGTCTCAAGAGATCATTGGAGCAGTGACATTAGATGAGACCCAGAATGATCTTGAGCTGTTTTCATGGGGTGATTTTTGGATCATTCCCCTGTTCCAGGAGAACGGCCCCCAGGAATTGCTGGGTCTGATTGGCGTAGAACGCCCCGGAGAGCAGGTGCTGGAGACCCAGAGAGAGGCGCTCTCGATCCTGGTCTACCGGGCTTCCCAGGCCTTGGAGGATCGTTTATATCAGCAGCAGGTTTTTACCTCCCTGGAGGATCTCACTCCACAAATGAACCGGATCCAGCAGCTTCGGGCTGCTGCGCAGTATGATGGCACGAGCATCTTAAGTCAGCCAAACGGAGATGCATTACCGGATGAGAGCACGATCATTGAATGGGTGAGAGATGCCTTATCTGATTATTGGGGAGGGCCGGATCTTTCGGAATCTCCTCTGCTGCAGCTGGAAGTGGTCCAGCAAGCTCTTGAGGACCATGATGGGATCTCGGTCAAAGCGGTTCGGGCGATCCTGCGGGAAGCGATCGATAAAATCCGTCCTGAAGGAACCCGCCGATTTACACTCGATTGGGTTCTCTACAACATCCTGGAAATGAAATTCTTGAAAGGACAGAAGGTCCGGGATGTGGCGAAACGATTAGCGATGTCGGAAGCAAACCTGTATCGAAAACAAAAAATTGCCATTGAAGTTGTGGCCAAAACGATTATGGAAATGGAAAAGCAGGCGCGGGAAGAGGTTGAACTGAACAACCGGACGGCCGGTTCGGCGTAAAAAATCACCTGAGAACAGGAAAGAAGCTACTTCGGCAGCATAAAAAAAATGTTACAATATTGATTGGCAAGGTTTCAGAGGTGTTGTTAATGGTTCAAGAGGACCACTCCCAATCCTATTCCGGTGCACCCCCAAATCTGGGGGAATCCTGGTGGAAAGCTGCCCTGAGTGAAGCTGAAAAGGGAGACAGCCTGAAAGAATCAGAAGGCTGGATTTCAGACGGGCAGTCTATGACAGGTCAGGATAGACCTCATTTTGATTCCCCTGAAAATAACTGGCAGTATATTGAAGAGCAGTACAGCAAAGATGAACTGGTCTCCTTAAAAGTTGTGGGCTGCAACCAGGGTGGGCTGCTGGTTCAGGGGGAACAGATCAACGGTTTTGTGCCTTGCTCCCATCTCCTGAACGGGGAAGATAAAAAATCTTACCTGCAGCAGACCATCTCCCTGAAGATTATTGAATATGATCGGGATCGATGCCGGGTGGTCTTATCAGAACGTGCTGCCCAGGCAGGCCCAGGGAAAAGATTAAAACTGCTGGATACATTGGAGGAAGGCAGCTGCATAAGCGGCGTGGTGACAACAATAACTGAGTTTGGCGCGTTTGTGGATTTGGGCGGGATGGAAGGCCTGATTCATATCTCTGAGCTTTCCTGGGGAAGGGTGGACCATCCATCCGATGTAGTTTCTGAGGGGGAGGAGCTGGAAGTGTACGTGCTGAGTGTTGACCGGGAGGATAATAAGGTCGCCCTCAGCCTCAAAAAGCTCTGCAGCAATCCCTGGGAGACCATCACAGAACGGTACCACACCGGACAGGTTGTGGAAGCAGTCGTGAAAAATATTGTCTCCTTTGGGGCTTTTGTACAGCTGGAAGAAGGAGTGGATGGGTTGATCCATGTCTCTGAGCTGGGGGGAAATGGAGATCATCTATCACCCTGGGATGTGCTGCGGGAGAACCAAAAAGTATCGGTAGAAATCATCCACCTTGATCCCGAAGAACAGCGATTGGGGTTGAGTTTGGAAACGCGGGATTAGATTTTCTTGATCTTCAGGTTTGGATAGAACTAAGAAAGAACCACCCGCTGATTGTCTTGAAGCCTGTTTCCCTGACAGAGCAGCTTTGATCCCTTCAGCAATCGGGACTGGTGCATTAAAGTCAGCTTCCCCTCCAGTATCAGTCCGGGGAAGGGAAGCGCTTGTGCTTGTGTTTGGCTGCTGAGCGGCCGTTTATTGGCTGCTGTTACTTTCTGTTTGGGGCCCAGGAGTGTTTACCCTCCTATGGGTGCCCAAAGGCTTGAAACTTTACCCAGAGGGTTTGTCCTACGGGGCAGGGCTGCTTTTTTTCAAAACGGGCAGACCGGTCTTGGTTTCTGCGACCATATATCCTGCGGGGATGGAGTTCAAAGCCCCTTCCTTAATTTCTTTGGAAAAGAAATAGAGGGTGCTTTTTTTGCCCTTTTTTGATACCCGGTCTTTTCCATGAAGGTAGTAGGTTTTTCCTTTTGAATTTGTGTAGCTGTATGCCATATCGTCTCCTTTATCCTGTAGATGGTATAAAACCGTCCAACAACTGCTCCTTACCGTGGCAAATCCCTGCCAGGCGGGGGGCGTTTGGCCGGGGAGCTGTCCTCCAGGGGCCTCCCCTGACCCTTGCTGGATGACCATCCCAATCGACCCCCGCCCCTTTGGTCCTGCTGTATCCAAATTCCTGGAGCCCAATGCCCTGCAGAAGGCAAGTTGGAACGATGGGAGTGTAGGTTAACCAGGAACGCAGGGAGATTTTGGATGATCTAGCCTTATTGTACCCCGAAAAATGGTGTTTTTTGGGGTGATTTGGGGGTGTCGCTGGATTTTGGCGTGGAACCAATCTCAGAGGTTTTTCTGGAGAGTGAATTCTCCATAACTTCCGGTGACTGAAAATCCGAGCTTCTGATAGCAGCAGAGAGCAGGGTTATTGTCTTTTTTAACGTTCAATCCAATGAATTTCACTGATTGGAGAAGGGATTGGCACAAGGCTGCTGTGACCTGTGTGCCGTAGCCTTGATTTCGAAAATCAGGATGGGTGGTGATATTGCCCAGGGAGGCCACCTGGTAGGTTTCAGAATAGACATGGATCCCAGCGATGCTGCACAGCTGTCCAGACTCCCGGATCCCGAAATACTGACCGGTCTCAAGCATCCGGGGGTTAAACCAGTTCCCTGGATAGCTTTCCTTGTAAAGCTGGCGGATCTCCTCCAGGTCATCCATCGACAGGCGCTGGACCTTTTCCAGGGAGACCTGGTCGAGGGCGTCAGGGTCAAGCAGCCCCATTTTATAATGGGCGCCGTGGGGGTCGAGGAGGTATGATGGCCGGAATATTTCTTCCAGGCCCGGGCTGAGGTGAGCGTAAAAGCGGTCGGGCAGGAAAGAGAGCAGTTGCTGTGCGGTTGCCGTGGTGATTTCCTGGGGGTCGAGGAGTGCCAGCAGCACCGGCGGCTCCTCCCCTGAGTAGATCAGGAAGACAGTCTCAAGGCTCTGGTTTTTCCGGGCCCCGTAGAAGCGGGTATGCGGCCAGTAAAAATCATCCAGATCCCCGAGACTGTACAGGTGACGATAGACATCCCTGGAAAAATAGGCTGCGAGCAAAGACCGATCCTCAATCCGGTGGATTTTTTTCATTCACCGATATTGTATCAAGTTTGTTGGATGCAATCGGTAAAACAGGGGGACCTGGAATCAGGATCTGGCCTTAAAAGAGACGACCCGTGATAATTAATTAGGACAGGGAATACCCCGAGGCGAGGATCAATCCCTGGGAGATCAGCGTTTTCAGGTGGGAGATGTTTTCCCCGCTGGTGTTGGACACCTCCAATGAGGTGCAGTGGCCTTTCCAGGTGGATCGGATTCCCCTCATCAGCTCAACGATGTATTTTTTTCCTACCTTGATGCTTTCCGGCATGACTTCCCGCAGCTCTCTCTGATCAAGAAAGGTCCCAACCAGGATGAAATTTGTGCGGTCATTGGTTACCTCGCTGACCTTTTCTACCCAGTATTCCAGGTCGTGAAAGGTTTCCAGCCGGGTGACTTGGTAGGAAAGCAGGACGACATCAATCCGCTGGATAATTGGATGATAAATTCTCATCACCTCATCATAACTTCGGCTTCGGGGGTCGACCTCAAACTCCTTTTGCCCTGGAGGAATGAGATACTGGTGGAGGATCTCGAACTGGGTTTGGTCTGTCCAGAGTTTGTCCCTGGCATATTGAAATTCTAAGTTCACTGTCTTCTGAACAGTCATCAAGTGGTCTTTCCAGTCAGCAGGAAGCTGATCATGCTGAAGGGTTAAAGCCAGGCTGGTTTTTCCAACTGCCCCATTTCCAACCGGCATCACAAACCCGGTAATTTTTTGAGAATTCTTTTTAGACATAAGACTCAACAATCCGCGCCGGGCGCTGGGAGCGGTATTCTAAATTGTTATCATGATGAACAGGGATTTCCCAAAGTTCCCCAAGACACCGATGGCGGATGTACATCCGATAGGTTCTGGCTCCCATTTTCTCTTCCACGATCACTCCTTGATTGATGTAGGGAAATGTTCGAACGATATCGACGATGGAGTAATTAACGAGTTTCCCACAGTGATCACAGCGCACAGAATGGCGCTTGAGAAACATCGGCAGCTGGAAGTGTTTCTGGTTCCCGACATGTTTGAGAAAGCGAATGATCGCTTCCTTCTGGGAGATCTTCTGGCCGGAATCCACGGTATGGAGCCGCTGATTATGCAGGGTAAGCAGCTGATGGCTTTGGGCCATAAACAGCATCAGCGCACTGATCAGGTGATAGCTGCTGTTTGACTTTTCAATTACTATGGGCTGGTAGATATAATCCCGTTCCCTGCTCAAAGCAGATTTGGCAGCCATGGAGATCAGCGTTGTCTCGGGAAGAACCAGGGGCTTGTGGGGTAAGGTGTTGAGCATTTTGAGGATAGGTCGAACAAGGAAAATTTCTGTGCCGTATAATTTCCCTGTCCTCTGAAAAAACATATCCCGGGAAACCACGCCGAGGAAGGCCTCCTCATCCATGATGATCACTCCCGGAAGGAGCATATCCGCTTCCATCAAGTCGGCAACTTCCTGCCCGAGTGTGGATGGGGGCACGGCTTGGTCGTATGAGGGAAGATCCATCAGCATCGAATCCAGGGTCAGATTCTCAAAATCAGGAAGCAGAACCTCAAAAGGCGTTGCAGAGGATAGATCCTCCGAACGATTGGTTCTGGTGGTCATCTCACTCATCTCGCTGTATCATTGAAATGCATAAACCATCCGGATGGGCTTCAGCCCACCAGATGCTGGGGTTTTCCTGATATTAAACGGTATCACCTTCTTAGAAAGACTAATTGAACAATATGTAAAGATTCTGTTAATGTAGTTTTAATCATAATTCCGTGGGTAAATCACAATGGTAGACCGGGAAACCCCTCCCGATTTCTGGGCCTGGGTTCTGTTGGCTTTTCCAATAAGAAAATGCGATTTTCTAACGAGAGGATCCTCGCCTTGATCTACCCAATCTCCGTTATAATTCAGCCAGAGTAATCTGCCCGACCTGGATGAGTTCATCAATAAACAAAATAAGGATTTGTCTATGATCTCTCCCCTTGTGGAATGTGTTCCAAATTTCTCCGAAGGCCGACGTCCAGAGGTGGTGGAAGCCATCAGCGCAAGTATCGCTGCTGTCAAAGATGCTTTCGTGTTGGATCACCATATGGACGCCGATCACAACCGCAGTGTGATCACCTTTGTGGGCACACCAGCGGCTGTGGAGGAAGCTGCTTTTCGGGCCATTGCAAAGGCAGCTGAGCTGATTGACCTGACAGCCCACACCGGAGAGCATCCGCGGATTGGCGCTGCGGATGTGGTTCCATTTGTGCCCATTTCAGGCATCACCATGGAGGAATGCGTGGCCATGGCCCACCGGGTGGGGGACCGCGTGGGAAATGACCTGGGGATTCCAGTATATTTCTATGAAGAGGCTGCCCTGAAACCGGAGCGGAAGCGCCTGGAAGTTATCCGCCGGGGACAGTATGAGGCTTTGCAAGAGGAAATTAGTTCTGTCCCAGAACGAGCCCCAGACCGCGGCCCGTCAGTAATCGGATCCGCTGGAGCGACGGTGATCGGAGCCAGGGAATTCCTGATTGCTTACAACGTATATTTAACGACAGACCAGGAAAGCATCGCCGATCAAATCGCCCGGACCATTCGCCATTCTTCAGGCGGACTGCGGTTTGTCAAAGCGCTGGGGATGCTGGTTGATGGCCAGGCCCAGGTATCCATGAACCTGACAAATTTCCGCAAGACCTCGCTGCCGCTTGTGGTGGAGGCTATCCGGAGGGAAGCACAGCGCTATGGGGTGCAGATCAGCCACAGCGAGCTGGTAGGGTTGATCCCCCAGAAAGCGCTGGTAGATGCGGCGGTTTGGTACACACAGCTGGATCTTTTTCAGCCTGAACAGGTGCTGGAGCAAAAAATCTATGCTGCGCTGCAGGAAGAACAGGAAGAGGACTTTCTGGATTCACTGGCATCTGGCAGGCCTACCCCGGGTGGAGGATCCGCTGCTGCTTACGCGGGAGCGATGGGGGCCGGGTTGGTTGCCATGGTTGCCCGATTAACCCTCGGTAAGAAAAAATATGCTGCCGTGGAGAGAGAGGTAACCGCCATTCTCAGCGAAGCCGAGGACCTGCGGGCTTCCCTCACCGGGGCGGTAGCAGAAGATGCCCGGGCGTTCCGGGAGCTGATGGCTGCTTACCGGATTCCTAAAGATGATTCGGGCAGAAAAAAGCGCATTCACCAGGCAACACTCAATGCAGCCAGGGTACCTTTGGAAGTCAGCCAGCGGGCCCTGAAGGTGATGGAGCTGGGTGTGCGGGCAGCTGAACTGGGCAATCTGAATGCCATCTCGGATGCGGCTTCCGCGGTCCATTTAGGCTACGCCGCGCTGAGGAGCGCTGGATACAATGTCAGAATCAACCTGCTGGATCTGAAAAAGGACCAGGCCAAGCTGGACTTTCTATCAGAAATTGAGCAGCTGGATACCCTCGCTCAGGATCAGCTTACGAGCTTGCAGACCATCCTCACTGATCGAGGCGGCATGTTCAGGTCTTGATCCTGGATCCTGATCAAATTTTATGAAACAAAAACCTCGCTGGATCTATTTAATTGGCATCCTGGTCCTGCTCAGTTCCATTTTAGGGGGGCTTTTTTTCTGGAAGGACAGCTTGACCCGGAAACAGGAAGTCACACCTGCTGCTGTGTTTGTTCCCCCAAATCGGGAAGGGGAACCTACCCCCACAAATTTCACCCCGACCACACCAACAGCAACCAGCCTCCCTCCCGCAATCTGGATGGATCCAGGGCTGCCGAAAAGGTATTTAGACCAGGTCGCGCTGAACCAGGTGATCGCCAAAACAGATCAGCAGGATGGGGCTTCTGTTTGGATTTACCCGGGGGAGGACCAGGTCATCAGCCGCTGGATCTATGTCCTGGCAGCCCCATTCCCAACCGTCCGGGACGGGGTCTCCATGCAGGACTTTAGGGCCTTCTGGCAGGGAGACCCGCCACCCGACCTGGATTTCGGCCCCCTGTATCTAACAGAAGAAACAAGGGATTTATTTTCCAACCGCTGGGGGGAGCCATCCCCAGGGGCCGTTCGTGTGGTGCCTTCGGGCGAGATCAAGGACCTGGCCTGGAGCCAGCGTCCCACCTGGGCGCTGCTGCCTTTTGAGGTACTTGATCCCTCCTGGAAGGTGCTCCAAGTCGGGAACACGTCCCCCTTGTGGAAAGATTTCCAGGTAGAGGAATATCCGCTGCAAATCCCCATTTCCAGCCGGGGGGAGGTGCCCCGGGGCGTGGAGTTTCCTGCTGCCAACCGGGATCCAGCGAAAATGACCTCTGTGGTGATGACCGGGGTAACCGCGCTGGTCCGGGCCACTGCCTGGACAATGGAAATGAACGGGATTGAGTATCCCGCCAAAGACATCCAGGACTGGTTGGTTGACGCGGACATCCTCCACATCAGCAATGAGGTCCCATTCTACAAGTTTTGTCCTCAACCCAATCCAGCTCAGGAAGGGCTGAAGTTCTGCAGTGATCCTAAATACATCCGGCTGCTGGAACGCATTGGAACTGATGTGGTTGAACTTACCGGGGATCATTTCGGGGATTATGGACCGGAGGCGATGCTCTATACCCTTGAGCTCTACCAGCAGCGTGGCTGGCCGTATTACGGCGGAGGGGCCAACCGCCAGGAAGCCCAGCAGCCGGTTCTGCTGGAGCATCATGGCAATCAAATTGCCTTTGTGGGCTGCAACGCCAAAGGAGGGGGGTATGCCACGGCCGGACCGTCCCAGCCCGGGGCAGTTGCCTGTGATTTTCCGCAAATCACCAGGGTGATTGAGGACCTGACCGCCCAAGGAGTTGCGGTGATCGGCACCTTCCAGCATTTTGAGTATTACACATACCAGGCGCAGCCCAACCAGATCCGGGATGCCAGGCGGCTGACCGAGGCCGGGGCGGTGATTGTCAGTGGAAGCCAGGCCCACCAGCCGCAGAGCTTCCAGATCACCGATCAGGCTTTTATTCATCATGGACTGGGGAATTTATTCTTTGATCAGATTTATGAAATACCTCCCAATACGGCAACCGCGTTTATTGACCGCCATACGTTTTATGATGGAAAGCACCTCAGCACGGAGCTGCTCACAATCCGGTTTGAGGACTATGCCCGCGCCCGGCCGATGACCCGCCAGGAGCGGGAGGTATTATTGGAGACAGTGTTTCAAGCTAGCGGTTGGTAGAGATATCAGTGCAGAGGAGGGAACGATGAGCGGACTAACAGAGGTTCCAGGTTTTCAAGTTGGGCATGCCCAGGACCACGATGCACTCACCGGCTGCACGGTGGTGCTCTGTCCACCTGATACACGCGGAGCAGTCGACCAGGCGGGAGGTGCGCCCGGGACCCGGGAGACAGATCTGCTGCGCACCGGTCAGCTGGTCAGCACCGTCCATGGTGTGCTGCTGACGGGGGGATCCGCGTTCGGGCTGGCCGCAGCAGACGGGGTGATGCGCTACCTGGAGGAGCAGGGGATCGGCCTGGATGTCGGTCCCACTGTCGTGCCGATTGTCCCGGCCGCGGTGATATTTGATCTTGCTGTTGGGGATGCCTTCGTTCGGCCGGATGCAGCGATGGGCTACCAGGCTTGTTTGAATGCTTCAGATCAGGAGGTGGAGGAGGGAAATATCGGAGCAGGAACTGGAGCGACGGTGGGGAAAATCCTCAGTATGAAGCGGGCGATGAAATCAGGGATCGGCACCGCTGCTGTGGACCTCGGCGGTGGCGGGATGGTTGCTGCGCTGGTGGTGGTGAATGCTTTTGGGGATGTGGTGGATCCTCAGAGCGGCGAGATCATTGCGGGAGCGCGGGGGGTAGGTGGGTTTGCAAATACTGAAAAAGTAATGAAAACCTTTGTGGGCCGGAAGATCATGAAGTTTGCTGCTGCGGCAAACACTGTGATTGGTGTGGTGGCCACAAATGTCCGGCTCGAGAAGGGCCAGCTTGGTCGGGTGGCGCGGATGGCCCACAGCGGTCTGTCCCGCTGCATCCGGCCTACCTTCACCCAGATGGATGGGGATACAATCTTTGCTCTTTCTTCTGGGGATGTGGAGATGGATCTCAACATCGTTGGGGCATACGCTGCTCAGGCATATCAGGAAGCGATTTTGCGGGCAGTGCGGATGGCTGAAAAAGTCGGGGGGCTTCCGGCAGTAAAACAGGAATAGCAGATTGTTCCTGCTTGACCTATCTTCCGGCTAGCGCCGCCGCTGCTCCTTCCAGATGTCCCCCTCGTTGTGGTAGCCGGCCTGCTCCCAGAACCCCAGCTGGTCCACGGTAAGAAACTCCAGCCCGATCAGCCATTTGGCCCCCTTCCAGAAGTAGGGCGTTTTTAAATCTCCCCGTCCTGGAATCTGACCAACCATTCCCCGCACCGGGTACCCGTGTTCGGGGGTCAGCGGCTTGCCGTTGTAGTGGGTCGCTAAAAGAAAATTATCCTGGAGAAGAATTTCTAAAGGGAGGTTGGTGGTGTATCCGCCTTCAGCATGCTGAAGGACGTGCTCGGCGGTGGGGAGCGGGCTGATCAGCCCTTCCTCGATCAGCGTCTTGACAGAGACCCCTTCCCAGGCGGTGTCAAATTTGGACCAGCGGGTCACGCAGTGGATGTCAAGGGTGAGCTTTTTCCTGGGAAGCCGGGAGAATTCCTCCCAGCTCCAGCGGATTTTCTGCTCGACCTCCCCCCAGATGGTAAAGTCCCAGGTTTCAGGGTTAAAAGCGGGGATGGCCCCATAGTGCAGGACAGGAAATTTCTGGGTCAGCGACTGACCGGGTGGAAGGCGGCCTTCGTCCCGCATCTGGTTTTCGTGGGCCTGGCGGCTGGTCGGTTGGCTCATATTTATCCCCGGTCCTTAGAAATCAAGGCTGGTATCCGGTTGAACAACCCGGACGACGGCATCGGTTGCGGCTTGCACTCGCATTTTCCAGGCTTCCGGATCCTGGGCGATCAGATCCCAGGTGTTGTAATGGGTGGGAATGACCATCCGGGGCTGAAGCAGGGTGACTGCCCTGAGGGCATCGTCCGGGCCCATGGTGTAGTTATCACCGATGGGCAGTAAGGCGAGGTCGATTCCCTCCTCCCCAATCAGTGACATCCCGGCAAACAGCCCGGTATCTCCGGCGATGTAGATGACCTCATCATCGGGGGTGGTGATCAGGAAGCCGCCCGGCATTCCCCCGTAGGAACCGTCCGGCAGCGAGGAGCCGTGGATCGCCTGGGTCATTTTGACATACCCGAAGGGATGATGGTAGCCCCCACCAATCTGCTGGGCATGGATGTTGGCCCCTTTTTTTGCCAGCCAACTGGCGACCTCCACCGAGGCGATCACGGTGGCCCCGGTCCTGTTAGCGATCGCAGGGGCATCCCCGACGTGATCGCTGTGACCGTGGGTAATGAGAATGAAGTCTGCTTTCAGCTCATCCGGGTCGGTTTTGGTGGCTGGGTTGTCAGAAAAGAAGGGGTCCACCAGCAGCCGGTGTCCCTGGATATCAAATCCAAACGTGCTGTGACCGTAGTAGCGAAATGTAAAACTCATCATGCCCTCCTATCTTCCAAAGGTCGTTCCGTGCCCCTGATCTTCTTTGATTATAAGCCACTCCAAGCATTGGAGGATCAAAACGTTATCGGAAAGGGAAGCTTCCCGCCCCCAGCCTAATTTTGGGTTGAGCTGGTTTTGGCCCCCGGGCTGTTTTCGGGGAGGCGCAGAAACTCACTTGTCAGCCTGGAAAAGCCCCTCTACAATTCAATCAGACAGGTAAATATATCATCATCCGTCTTTGAAAAGGAGGTTCTGTATGGCGCAGGAGCTGCTGTATTTATCCCAGGAGGATGTCCAGTCAGTGGGGCTGAAGATGGCAGAGATCATCTCCCTGGTGGAGACAGCCTTTTATGAGAAAGGAAAAAGCCAGGTGGAAATGCCCCCCAAACCGGGGATCCACCCGGGTGAGGGCGATAATTTCATCCACGCCATGCCCGCCTATATCCCGGCCATGGACGCTGCCGGGATCAAGTGGGTCAGCGGGTTTCCGGGAAATCCCGATCAAGGGCTGCCGTACATCACGGGTCTGCTGATCCTCAATGATCCAGAAACCGGCCTGCCCCTGGCAGTGATGGACTGTGTTTGGATCACGGCCATGCGCACGGCCGCAGCGACAGCCGTGGCGGCCAAGTACCTGGCCCGGCAGGACTCCTTCATCCTGGGTGTACTTGGGTGCGGTGTGCAGGGAAGGACCAACACCGAGGCGCTGAAAGTGCTCTTTCCCCTCAAGGAGGTCAGGGCCTATGATCTGATCCCGGAGGCAGCCGAAAGCTTCCGCGAGGAGATCTCCTCGCGGCTGGAATTAGAGGTTGAGGTGGTCGATACCCCCCAGCAGGCGGTCACCGGCTGCGATCTGGTTGTCACTGCCGGGCCAATCCTCAAGGAGCCGCACCAGACCATTTTGGCCGGCTGGCTGGATGAGGGCGCGTTCGCGTCCCTGGTGGATTTTGATTCCTACTGGCATCCGGAGGCGATGCTGGAGGCGGATAAATTCTGCACCGATGACACCCCGCAGCTGCGCTACTACCAGCAATCGGGCTACTTTCAGAAAATCCCGGAGGTGCATGCCGATCTGGGTGAGCTGGTTTCTGGACAGAAACCCGGGCGGGAATCCTCCTCGGAACGGACGATGACCGCGAATCTCGGCCTGGCCATCGATGATCTGGCGGTTGCCCCGACCATTTACAGCAGGGCCCTGGAAAAAGGCATCGGGACCCGTCTGCCGCTGTAATCTATAAGGTCCCGGATTCTCCGCGTTAGAGCTCCCTATCGCGGAGAAATTCACTGAGCGAGATTGACCTGTTAAGGTAAAATCAATCCAATATCAATTCTCATAAAGCACTCTATCTCTGCGAGGTTGTCCATGGCAGACAAAAGCGATCGTTTTTATTTAGGCCGGGGTTATGATCCGGAGAAGGAAGAAATTACCGGAGAAGCTCTTCACTACGACCCGGAGGACCTGACAACTCACGCCGTGGCTTTAGGAATGACTGGTTCGGGAAAAACCGGGTTATGCATCGACCTGCTGGAGGAAGCCGCCCTGCAGGGGATCCCTGCGCTGATGATTGATCCCAAAGGGGATATGACCAATACCCTGCTTCATTTTCCTGCGCTGCGGCCGGAAGATTTCACTCCCTGGGTCGATCCGGATCAAGCCCGCAGAGAGGGAAAATCCCTCCAGGAGGCCGGGGAAGAAGCTGCCAGCTTATGGAAGTCCGGGCTGGAAAAATGGGATATCACCCCGGCACGAATCCAATCCTTACAGGACGCAGCCCATTTCGCTGTTTACACCCCGGGGTCGGAAGCCGGGATCCCGGTTAACATCCTCGCTTCCCTGGCTGCTCCGGATCTGGGATGGGAGGAGCACCGGGAAACCCTGCTGGAAAAGATCTCTGGAATTGCGATGAGTCTGCTCGGCCTGGTGGGTGTGGAGGATTTGGACCCGGTGCAATCCCGGGAGCATATCCTGGTCAGCAATATCTTTGAACATTCCTGGAGCCGGGGAGAGGATCTTGATCTCAGCGAACTGATCCTCCAGATTCAGAACCCCCCCTTTGAAAAATTGGGCGTGCTGGATGTGGAAAGCTTCTTCCCGGAGAAGGAGCGAAACGAACTGGCGTTGCTGCTGAACAATATCCTGGCAGCCCCCTCTTTTCAATCCTGGATCCAGGGGCAGCCCCTGGAGATTCCCAGTTTGCTTTTTGGGGAGGATGATCGCCCAAGGCACAGTGTTTTTTACATCGCCCATCTGAGTGATGCAGAGCGGATGTTTTTTGTGACCCTGCTGTATTCCGCGGTGGAAACCTGGATGCGAACACAAAAAGGGTCCAGCTCTCTACGCGCCCTGCTGTATTTTGATGAGATCTACGGCTATCTCCCCCCCGTAAAAAACCCGCCCTCAAAAACCCCCATGCTGCGGATGCTCAAGCAAGCCCGGGCCTTTGGGGTCGGACAGGTCCTGGTCACCCAGAATCCGGTGGATGTCGATTATAAGGCGCTTTCCAATGCCGGGACCTGGTTTATCGGGAAGCTGCAAACTGAACAGGACAAAAACCGCCTGCTGGACGGGCTGGAAGGCGCGGCGCCAGGAATGGATCGGAAGACCTACGACAAGCTGATTTCCCAACTGGACAAGCGGGTTTTCTTGCTTCACAATGTCCATGAGAAAGAGCCCGTTCTCTTTCACACCCGCTGGGCGATGAACTACCTGACCGGGCCCCTGACCCGGGCTCAAATTCCCGCCCTGAACGCCCTGGTCGGTGCGGATCAGCTGGCAGCGGGTGCCCCGGCTGAAGGGAGCAGGAAAGCTGGGAAAAAAGAGCCAACTCCCTCTCAGGAGGGGTCTGCCACCCGGCCGAATGTCCCCACCCGGATTGATGAATATTTCCTGCCCGTGGTGCATTCCCCAAAAGAGGCAGCGGCAAAGCGCGATGTAACTCTCACTGGAGAGGAAAATTTTCAGGTCGCCTACCGCCCGGCGCTGCTTGCCCAGGCCCGGGTGCGATTTCAAAAAAGGAACTACAACCTTGATCATGACCTCACCGTTACCAGCCTGGTGTATGAACCCGGGAGACAGGGACGGGTGGATTGGGAGGAATGGAAAAGGGAGCTGGTAGACCCTAAAGAATTGGATCGGAAGCCAGAACCCGACGCCCGCTTTTTTGAGCTCGCTGCTCCCTTTTCAGATGGGTCTGCTTTAAGAGATCTGGAGACTGATTTTAAGGACTGGATTTATCATGAAGTCACTGTGGCTGTCCGCGCCAATGAGGAGCTGGATGTCTTTGCAGGTCCGCAGATCTCCCAGGGGGAGTTCAGGAAACTGTGCGCAGAAAAAGCCCGGGAAGAAATCGAAGAGGAAAAAGAAAAGGTTGAGGAGAGCTATGATCGAAAGCTGGATACGATCCAAGACCGGCTGGTCCGGGAGGAACGAGAGCTGGAGGAAGACCAGGCTGAATTTTCACAGCGCAGGCTGGAGGAGATGGGAACCCACGCTGAGAACCTGTTGAGCTTATTGGCGGGCAGGCGTCGAAGGATGACCACCTCGCTCACCAAGCGGAGGATGACCAGCAAGGCCAAAGCGGATATTCAGGAATCCCTGGAGGTGATTGATCAATATAAACAGGAGATCGAGGACCTTCAGAAAGAACAAGATCAGGAGCTGGCAGAGGTGGAAGTAAAATGGCAGGAGATCCTGGAAGAGATCAGCGAAATCGAGGTTTCACCCTATAAAAAGGATATTCTTGTCGAGCTGTTTGGGGTTGCCTGGGTGCCCGTCTACCTCGGGGAAGGTGGAGGCAGAACCCAGGAACTTTCAGCCTTCTGAGTTTTCTAGCCCTTGAAAGCAGAAAAGTCCCTCAAAAAACCCTTCTTAATGCAAGAGGGATTTTTAATGCACCAAGAATTGATAAAGAGCAAAGAGGATCGAGCCGGAGAACAGGCCAATCAACCCGCCAACAATCGTGTCGGAAAGATAATGGACCCCCAGACCGATGCGGGCCAATATGACCAGCACCGCCCAAACAGCCAATAATAATCCCACCAGGGGATACCCTAAAAGCAAGGTCAGGACGCTGAGCAGGACAGCTCTGGCTGCGTGGCCTGAAGGAAATGAATGCGGGTCTGATTTTCGATAGACCTCCCCCCATTCCCCGGGAGGGCGGGGTCGCTTGATGAGGAATTTCAGCAGCAGCACACCGGTGGCAGTGATCAGGATGCTGAGGATCAGCAGGGCAATCTGCGGCCAGGGGACTGGCAGGCCCAGGATCCAGAACAGGAATAATCCCGCCAACCAGAACCAGGAATCTGCGGAATGGGCAAACACCGCAGCTACCCGCTTCAAAGCCTGACGGCTGTCCGGGATCTGGAGCGCCTGGGAGAGCTCGATATCTTTCGCGAGGTAGCGGTTGAGGTCCATAGGTGGTTGCCGCAAAATTCGGGAGCCAGGGTTCCGAGAGCTTTTCTACCTGGAGTTTTTTGCTTAAGGGAAGGATTCTGGTTCCAAGTATACCTTATATGTGCGGAGGATAAAAAGACCACCTGGAAGGAAGAAAAAGAAGCAGCCGCAGAAAACGGCTGCTTCTGATTTGGATCAAGCAGGATGGAGATCCCCCGCCTAAAGTCAGGGAATTTGGAGGGACTGCCCTGAGGTCAGGGTTTGATCGACATCCAGATCATTGGCTGCTGCAATCGCCCTGGGATCGACATCACCATACAGGCAGGCGATGCCGTTCAGGGTATCTCCAGGTTGCACTGTATAGGTATCTGGATGGAATCGCAGGGAGCGCTGACCAGGATATTTCCGGGGATTGGAGGGCACCTGGATTGTCTCGCCCGGGAAGAGAATATCTCCTCTGTCCAAGCCATTCAGGTTGAGAATGTCAGTGGGGTTGATGTTCCAGCGGCGGGCCAGGCAGTAGACAAACTCTCCCTGTTTCAGGGTGTAGCTGTCCGGAACAGCGTATTCCGTGGTGATGTCCTCTGCTTCCGTGGTCGGTGTGGCTGTGGAGGGCACCGGGGTGCTGGTGGGTAGCTCTCCGCCAGTTTGTGTTCCCTCCGTGGTTGCCTCCGCTGCGGTGGTTGTTCCAGGCACCGGGGTATCCCCCTTGGGGGTTTTGGCAATCGCGGTTTGTGTGGCCTGGCGGGCGATCTCGCTCAAATTCGTTGTCGGCGTAACCGGTGGTGGTGTGGACGCTGACATTGTACATGCTGAGAACATAATGGCGATCAAAAGAATGATTGGCATCAGCACATATTGCTTTTTCATTGGGAAGTCTCTCCTTCTCCGGGGGGGACTATTTTCCACAAAACTTGATCTCTATGGAAAACCATCACCTGATTACGGCTGTTTTGATACTAGCATAATTCTTAAAGAGCGTCAATAAAAACAGAATCCGACAGCTTTCAAGAGAATGGTGCAAGAATAATGCCGGGGATGACCGAAAATCAATTGGTTTATAATGGGTTGTCTGGCTGTTTGATTGACCCGTCGGATGGCTGATGATACACTAAGAATTGGTTGAGTTTTCGTGAGAAACCAGACCCACCACAGGTTGGGAATCCCCATATGGCACAGGTACTGTACTTAAAATGGAGACCGAGCACCTGGGCAGAAGTGATCGGCCAGGAGCATGTCATCACCACGCTGAAAAATGCCGTCAAACATGACCGGGTGTCCCATGCCCAGCTTTTCTCGGGACCGCGAGGAACTGGAAAAACGAGCACAGCCCGCTTGCTGGCCAAGGCGGTAAATTGTTTGGCGGATGACCTGGCTGCCCGCCCGTGCAACCAGTGTCAGCACTGTCAGGCGGTCAACCGGGGAGAATTCCTGGATCTGATCGAAATTGACGCTGCCTCCAATACCAGCGTCGATGATGTCCGGGATCTGCGCGAGAAGATTAATTTCTCCCCCAATCAGGGCCGGTATAAGGTTTACATCATCGATGAGGTCCACATGCTGTCAAAACCGGCCTTCAACGCCCTCCTCAAAACCCTCGAGGAACCGCCGGATCATGCGCTGTTTATCCTGGCCACCACCGAAGCGCACAAGATCCCCACCACCGTGGTATCCCGATGTCAGCGCCATGATTTCCGGCGTATTCCGGTCCCTGAAATTGTTCAGCAATTACAGGAAATGGCCGACGTGGAAGGGTTAGATGTGGAAGACAGCGTGCTGTCTTTGATCGCCCGTCAGGCCACTGGCAGCCTGCGTGATGCCATCTCCATTCTCGATCAGCTCTCTTCAGCGGAGGAGAAGATTACTCTCAAGTTGGCTCATCATGTGCTGGGCACCTCCACCAACCAGGCCGTCCTGGATCTGACGGGGGCCTTGATTGACGGGGATGCTTCCCAGGGATTGAGCACGCTGGCCGAATCCGCTGAACGGGGAACCGATCCCCGCCAGTTTAACCGCCAGATTATTGCCTATTTTCGAAATATGCTTTTATTTAAAATGGGCAATCCAGACCGGGTGGATTTGCCCCAGGAAACGCTTTCTGTGATCAAGGGACACGCTGCTTCCCTGACAGTGGAGCAGATCTTAGCCCTGATCAGGATTTTTAACATGGCGGTGAATGACCGGGGTGGATCATGGCTGCCAATTCTTCCCCTGGAAATGGCTTTTATCGAGGGCATGGGCATTCTGGGGGGAGCGGAGCAAAGGGGGCCTAAACCGCCCATCCAGGATCCCCCGGCGCCCAAAAATCAGCTGATCCCGGAGCAATCCCCAAACCCGGAGGACACCCCCCCGCCAACCTCACCCCGGCAGAAGAGCTCCGGAACAAACCTGGAGCCGGATCCCCCGGCGGTGCTCAAGCAGTGGAAGGTGATTATTGACCAGGTTTCTCAGGAAAGCCCGGCCATTCATGCCTTGCTGCGTTCCTGCATTCCGCTGGGCATTAAAGAGGGTGCCCTGATTTTAAGCTTCCGGGATGAAACGATAAAAACCAAGATGGAAAAAGGCGACCACCTGCAGGTCTGCCAGACCGTGATGGAAAATGTACTCGGGATCCGCCTCCCAATCCAATGCGTGATCCGGGTCACAGATGGGCAGGGTTTGCCGGAAGATGTTGATCCGGAAGGATTGGTGGCCACTGCTGTGCAGGATCTGGGCGGCAGGTATGTCAGAGATCAGGCAGATTAGAAAGATAGCTTCACTCATAATTTACAGGAGGCAGGAATGGCGAAGCGTTCAAAACCGGGGGGAGGCCAGCCGAGCAGGATGGATGTGATGCAGCAGATCCAGCAGCTCCAGGAGCAGATGCTCCAGGCCCAGGAGGAACTGGCAGATGAGCAGGTGACCGGCTCGGCAGGTGGAGGGGTCATCAAGGTGACGGTCAGCGGGGATCAGCGCATCCTGGGCGTGGAAATTGATCCTGCCCTCCTTGAAGATGGGGATGTGGAGCTTTTCCAGGATTTATTCACCGCCGCGGTGAACCAAGGGTTGGAAGCCTCGCGTGAGCTGGCGGCTAAAAAGTTAGGCCCCTTGGCAGGACAGGGGCTTCCTTTTTAGAGGGTCAAAGCATGCTACCTGAACCGATCCGGAAATGCATTGACGCTTTTTCATCTTTGCCGGGGATTGGGCCAAAAACCGCCTCCCGGCTGACCTTTTATCTTCTGCGGATTGCGGATGATGGGGTGGCCTTACGGCTGGCTGAGGCGCTGACGGATCTGAAAACCCAGACCGATCTCTGTCCGGTTTGTTTTCATATTATGATGGCGGGGCAGGAGGCGTGCCGGATTTGCGCGGATCCGGACCGTGATTCTTCCTTGATCTGTGTGGTTGAGGAGCCGCTGGATGTGGTGGCCCTGGAGCGCACCTCAGGGTATAAGGGTCGTTATCATGTCCTGCAGGGGGCGTTATCACCCGTGGAGGGGATCACTCCGGAGGATCTCCGAATTGCAGAATTACTTGCCAGGGTCAAAGAGGGTGGGGTGGAGGAAGTGATCATCGCCACCAACCCGAGCATGGAGGGAGATGCCACGGCGATGTTTCTTCAGCAGCAGCTCGCCTCGATGGATCTGCGCCTGACCCGTCTGGCCAGGGGACTGCCGATGGGTGGAGATCTGGAGTATGCCGACCAGAACACCCTGCTGCGGGCCCTGATGGGACGGCAGGAGATTGAGTAGCCCCGCCCGGGTCAGAATTGAAGACTGCGGCCCTTGACAAGGGGCCAGGATTGAATATAATGACGGCAGTGAATTAACAACTGATTTCGCCTCCATAAGGCAAATCTAAAAAGTGATCCAAGCGTAGGCCCTGGCCTGAAGCACAGCAATGTGTGGAGGGGAGACCGACGTCACAAAACGAGATGTCGGGGGGTCTATTGTACCCTTTGGATGGAAGAGCCCTTGACGCCTGGAAGCCGGGGTGATAGAATAGAACCCGCTCTAGTAAAAAAGGGCCTTGAACCTTAACAGCTGAATAGTGATAGAAAGCCAACCAGCAAGCAAAACTTTGAGAGAGAACTTCGTAATTCATTCCCACCTTGAGTGGGAAAAATTTTTGCGGAGAGTTTGATCCTGGCTCAGGATGAACGCTGGCGGCGTGCCTAATACATGCAAGTCGAACGAAGATGTTCTTGTGTTCGCACGAGAGCTCTTAGTGGCGGACGGGTGAGTAACGCGTTGGTGACCTGCCCTAAAGAAGAGAATAACCTTGGGAAACTGAGGCTAATACTCTATGCACTTCCGAGGATTAGAAGCCTTTGAAGTAAAGGTTCTGTGGACGAAAGCCCACAGCGCTGCTTTAGGAGGGGCCTGCGTCCCATCAGCTAGTTGGTAGGGTAATGGCCTACCAAGGCGATGACGGGTAGGGGACCTGAGAGGGTGACCCCCCACACTAGCACTGAAACACG
>CAZUMA010000016.1:0-59456 GCA_964621835.1 uncultured Anaerolineales bacterium
GATTCGAACCTGCAACCTATCGGTTAACAGCCGACCGCTCTACCATTGAGCTACCGGGGATATTTTGTCGCGGCAAAATTATACGCACATTGCCCGCTGGTGTCAAGACATTCGGGTTCCTGGGCCCCAATCAAGCCTTTAACGCGCCGGATTTGGAAGATCAAATCTTAAAATAAAGGTTTTGTAAGGAAGCCCGGTTTGATTTGACGGAAGCCCCCTCTGATTGTATAATCCCCTAGGAATCATACCTACCTGGGGAGCTAATGTCGCTAAAAGGCAATCTGCGGGATTTTTCATTTTCCCAACTGCTCAACTTGATCAGCTTGGCAAAAAAGACTGGAACATTGGAAGTCAATGGTCCAGAAAAATCTGCTGTGATTTCTTTTGAAGAGGGTAAGCTCAGCTATGCCCAGAACAACAAAAATGAGAACGGCTTGGCCGCAGTGCTCCTCCGGAATGAGAAGATCACCAAAAAGCAATTTCAGGTCATCAAGGACAAGGCGGGCGTGATTGGCGACAAAGAACTGGGATTAATGCTGATCAATTCCAACTACGTCACCCAGAAAGAAATCCTCGCCAGCTTAAAAGATGAATTTGTGAATACGACAAATGACCTGTTTACCTGGTCCGAGGGGATCTTTCAATTTGAAAATGAAAAAACGCCCTCGCCAGATAAAATCTCTCTGCGGATCAGCCTTGAGAATATCATCATCGAGGGGACTCGGCGGGTCAAGGAATTAGAACGCCTCCAGGATGAAATTCCCAGCCTGGATATGGCCTTGAAATTCACTGACAACCCCGGTACGAATATACGCAATGTCAACCTCAGCGTCAAAGAGTGGCGTGTTGTCTCCTTTATTAACCCCAAAAATACGATGAAGCAGATCGCTCGCACGACCAAAATGGATGATCTCGAGTTCCGCAGGATAGTCTACAGCCTCATCCAGGCCGGGTTGGTGGACATTGTCCGGCCTGAAGGGGTTAAACCTCCCAGCCCCAAGGTTCCCACCTTACCGGTTTCTGGCGCAGAAGAACAAAAGTCCCTGGTCAACCGCTTAATTACAAGAATCCGATCCTTGTAATCATGAATAATGGAACATTCGCCCAAAGGATAGCGTTACATGCAAACCGTTAAGATGGTCGTGACAGGCCCTTTCAGTTCCGGAAAAACCCAATTCATCCAGACCGTCAGTGAGATCGACGTGGTTGCTACTGAAAGAAAAATTTCCTCAGAATCGGAGCGGATCAAGGAAACAACGACCGTTGCCATGGACTTTGGCAGAATTACCGTCGATGATGATCTGGTTCTTTATCTTTTTGGCACCCCGGGACAGAAGCGGTTTGATTTCATGTGGGAAATACTCTCAGAGGGCATGCTGGGGTTTGTTGTCATGGTTGACAGTGCCCGGCCGGAAACTTTCCGCGAAGCAAGACGGATTCTCGAGACCTTCCGCGCCTATGCCCCCACCCCGTACGTGGTGACGGCCAACAAACAGGATCTCCCGGACGCGTGGGACCCGGAGGATATGCGGATTGCGCTGCGCTTATCCCCAGAGGTAAAGCTGCTTCCGTGCGTTGCCAAAGAAAAAGAGTCCGTGAAAAACGCCCTGCTGGAGCTTCTCTACAGCATTCTGGAAAGAATGGAGGAGAATAAATAGATCGGGGATGGGTCTCCCCCGAGCTGGGAGATCGCTTTTTAGGGCTAGTTTCTGAGATCCCGGTATTCCACCAGGATATTCCAGACACGCTTTGCTGCTTCCAGCTGAATATCCAGAGACATTTTTGATTTCCCCCGCTCTCGATCTGCAAAATAGATCGGGATTTCTTTGATTGAAAACCCCAGCAGATAGGTCAGATAGACCATCTCCACCTGAAAGGCATACCCCTGTGAACGCACTCTTTCCAGGGGGAGGGCTTGTAAGGTCTCCCGCCGCCAAGCCCGAAACCCTCCCGTCACATCTCTGATCGGGACCCGCAGGATTGTGCGGGCATACAAGTTGCCAAACGAGGATAGTCCCTTCCGCCAGAAGGCCCAGCCCTCATCCAGCTGCCCCCCCTCCACATATCGGGATCCCAGGACCATATCATGGTTTGCCAGGGTGTCCAAGAGATCGATCACGCGCTGCGGATTGTGCGAAAAATCCGCATCCATCTGAACGATCCGAGCTGAGCCAGCCTCCAGACAATGTCGAAACCCGGTAATATATGCCGTCCCCAAGCCAAGTTTCCCAGCGCGGTGAATCACCGAAATTTTCCCTTGATGCTGCCTGGAGAGCTGTTCCGCAAGATCCCCAGTACCATCCGGGCTGTTATCATCGACGATCAGCAGTTCGATACCCGGGATCGCAAGCTCAAAGAGAGTTTCTGTGAGCCTGGGTAGGTTTTCAGCCTCGTTATAGGTGGGAATGACCAGGGTAGTTTTCAACTTGGTTCCTTTCTGAACTGCGGTCACTCGATGGGATTTTTAGGGATGATGAACTCGCAGGCATTGTGCCCCTGGGCGATGCATTTTGCCTCGTCCACTCGAAATTCTTTCCCCCCGGAAACCCAATGCAGCCCCTCTTGCAGTAAGCCAACCATGTAATAACAAATCGGGCCTTCTGTTTTTTCCCGCCCCCAGCAAATCGGACAGCGCTCCACGCGGTATAGATAGTGATCCTCAAACTCATCAGACACCGACTTTTGATCACTGTGTTCGGAAAAGATTCTTGCCATGGCCTGCAGACCTGCTTTAATCTTTTTTTGAAGCGGCATGACCTTAAAGGCTAATTCTCCAACACCCGCAAGGGATCCATAATGGCTCAATACATCCTCAAAGGTCGTCCGCCCGGCACGCAGCGCCATCCCGCGGCCTCCTCGTTTACCATACATCTCTTCGAGTGCTAAATTGATCATTGAAAAATGCGCAAAATCAAAAGCCCGATCTTCATTGTCCGGAGGAAGATTATCGACCAGCGATCCCAGGTTCGCATAATTCAGAATTGCATTGACCCCATTCCTGCCGGTGATCTCCTCCAGGGCTTTGAGGTAGATTCTGGCAAATCGATTTGAATTGTAATATCCACTGATGGGGATGGGTTTTATCATCACAGATCCTGAGCTTAGAATAAGATCGAAATATCCTCAACCGCACGTTTCATATCCAAAAATATCAGCCCCAGCTTGGCATCCTCCCTTGCCAGAGCGGTCAGCACAGCCACGTCTCCAATCGACATCAGGATCACATACCCTTCCATCCCTTTGATATAGACCTGGTCAAGGTCGCCCCTTCCTAGCTCCAGGGCGATTCTTTCTCCAAGGGATAGCATGGCAGCCGACATCGCCGACACCCTGTCTTCCTCGACGTTTTTAGGCAGTGCTGAAGCGATGATTAACCCATCCACACTGACGATTGCAGAGGCCTGAATATCAGGGGACGAAACCTGCAATTCCTGCAACCTCGCGACAAGTTGTCTAGACCTTGAGGTTATCAAATCCTCCATCCTTTTCTATTACAATTCACCGGGGAAAAGCAAGTGAAGCTTAACATAAGGATTTTAGCATGTCAAGCAATCCTGCCTTTGCTTAACAAAAAAGCCAACTCGACCTTTGATCTCGCCTTCCCTGGAATTGCGGTATACTTAGGGAGATTGCCAAAAAATGTTATGGTTCGTGTTTTAATGACGGTTATTTTATCCACCTCAGGAGACCGATCTCATGGATTTGTTTGATAAATGTTTTGAATTTACAACCGCAAAAGAGGCTCAATCAGCCGGTCTTTACCCGTACTTTATTCCCCTCACCGAGAGCGAAGGCACGGTCGCAAAATTTGGTGACACAGAACTGGTGATGTGCGGGTCAAACAACTACCTGGGCTTGACCACGCACCCTGCAGTACAAGCAGCGGCGCATGATGCAATTGATCGCTTTGGAAGCAGCTGCACAGGGTCCAGGTTTTTAAATGGCACGCTAGCACTCCATGAACGACTTGAGTCCGAGCTGGCAGATTGGGTCCAAAAAGAAAGCGCGCTGGTTTTTTCAACCGGGATGCAGGTAAATCTGGGCACTATCAGCTCACTTGTTGGGCGTAAAGAATACATTGTCTTAGACCGGGATGATCATGCCAGCATTGTGGATGGGGCAAGGCTGAGCTACGGGGATCTGCTCCGATACCGGCATAATGACATGAGGGACCTGGAAGCCAAGCTCAGCCGCATTCCTGAAGGCAGCGGGATTCTTGTTGTGGTTGACGGCTTATACAGCATGGAAGGCGATCTGGCAAAACTGCCTGAGATCATCCAGCTCTGCAAAAAACACCAGGCTCGTATCATGGTGGATGACGCCCATGCTGTTGGGGTGGTTGGAAAGGGTCGTGGAACCGCAGCTCATTTTGGCGTGACTGAGGATGTCGACCTGATTATGGGAACATTCAGCAAATCTTTTGCCTCCATCGGTGGGTATATTGCCGGGGATGAAGAGGTCATCCACTATATTAAGCACCATGCTCGCTCCTTGATCTTCAGTGCCAGCATTCCGGGGCCGAATGCAGCTGCAGCATTGGCTGCTCTTGAGGTCATGCGCTCAGAGCCTGACCGCATCGAAAGGGTCAACCAGATTGCCGAAATGATGCGGAAGGAGTATACCCTGCTCGGGTATAACATCGGGAACTCGGAAACCCCGGTGATTCCCATTATCATTGGCGAGGATATGCTTACCCTGAAAACCTGGAAGTTGCTCTTTGAGAATGGGGTATTTGTCAATCCTGTCCTCAGCCCGGCAACTCCCCCGGGGAGACAGCTCTTGAGAACAAGCTACATGGCCACTCATACGGACGAGCAGCTGGATCAGGTGCTGTCCGTGTTTGAAAAAGTGGGCCGGGAGCTCAACCTGATCTGATTGCTTTCACAGGCTAGAAGAATCCAAAGGAAATTGTTCCCCCCAGAACAAACAAAACTGCATACCCAAAGGCAAATCTTCCCACCCTGGCAAGTGTCTGGTTCAGGGCCCGCCCCCGCTTTAGTTTTAACTCCCGGGTCAGCCTGAGCGCTAACGGCAGAGCAGCCATCGAGAGCATACAGCCTGTAAATCGCAAATCAAATAACATTAGCGAAATCATCAACAGATAGGCAAGTATCCAATTGACCAGGAAATGAATTCGGGTCCCCCGGCGTCCAAATCGGACCGCGAGGGTGATCTTTCCAGCTTGCTTATCGGATTTCAGATCCCGGTAATTATTAACAACAAGGATATTGACAACCAGCAGTCCAATTGGAATCGCAGCTATCACGCTCGGCAAGGATAAGCGCCCAGTTTGGGCAAAATAGGTGCCGGTGACACCAATGATCCCAAAATAAATAAACACAAAAACATCCCCAAGCCCGTGATAGCCAAGGGGATATGGACCCCCTGAGTAGATTACCGCAAAGAAGATTGAAGTCGTTCCAATCACCAGGATGGGCCACCCGGCTGCCAGGTAAAGATAAATTCCGCAAAGAATGGCAAGAAAAAACGCGGCCGCTGTTCCAAACAGAACCTGCCCGGGAGACAACCATCCTTCCTGGGTGACCCTTTTGGGACCAAGGCGCCCGGTTGAGTCAGCTCCTTTTTGATAATCAAAGACGTCATTGGCAAGATTCGCTCCAATTTGCAGCCAGATTGCACCCCCGAGAGCAGCGAGCACGACAGGAAGCTGAAATTCACCCTCCCAGCTTGCCAACCCAGCCCCCACAAGAACCGGGGCAGCTGCGGCAGTCAGTGTATTCGGCCGGGCTCCTAAAATCCATTTCTTCCAGGTCGGGATTCTTTCTTGTTGAACTTCCTTTTTACTACCTGACATATAAACTCCAAACAGAAACCGCGATCTGGTACGGGTTTCTATGTTAAGATACTACTAACCCACTGGGATTTCACCTTTTCAAACTTTTTCCCGCTTTTCCACAGCTGCCACCAATTTAACAGGAGCATGATGACAATCAAACTATACCATCAGGACAGTTATCTGCAAGAGTTTTCAGCCCAAGTTACCAATACCAATTCCGAATCTTCCTGGATCATGCTTGACCAATCAGCTTTCTACCCCGGAGGTGGCGGTCAGCCGGCAGACACAGGGATGCTGCTGCATGAAGATCAGCAGATTCCAATCACTTCCGTCCGCATGTCCAAAGGGGAGCTCCTCCATTACCTGGACACCGCAAATCCTCTCCCCGCTCCCTCTGAAAGCATTCAAGGCATCCTCGACTGGGAAAAAAGATACCGGCTGATGAGAACCCACACAGCAATGCATATTCTCTGCGGGGTGATTTTCAGGGATTACGGCGCTTCGGTCACTGGCGGGAATATGGAACCTCTCAAAGGGAGGATGGATTTTGAATTTGCCTCCCTGACCAGGGATCTGATTGCCGAAATAGAGGCTGCGATTAACCTCGAGGTGCAAAAGAGCCGGGAAGTCAGCTGGAAGGTGCTTCCCCGTGAAGAAGCCTTTCAAATACCAGACCTCATTCGGACAAAAATCAATCTCCTTCCCCCTCACATAAAGCAGGTTCGGATTGTCGAAATTGCGGGATTAGATTTACAGGCCGATGGCGGGACCCATGTAAAAAATACCCGGGAGGTCGGCAAGATTTCTATCACCGACTATAAAAGCAAGGGAAAGGACAATAAGCGAATTTACCTGGAACTAGCAGAGGGATCAGCCCAAATCTGACCTATAATGCCTACACGCAATAACGCCTCCCGCTGGATTTCTGTGGGGATCTTTTTTTGCTTCATGCTGCTGCATCAAACCGATCGGCTGCTGATCGGCCCGCTGACCACTGAGATCATGGCGGAGTTCAACCTCACCGAAACCCAGATGGGCAGCATTTTTACAGGGGCATTAATCCTGGGAAGCATTTTTTACCCCATCTGGGGATTCCTGTATGACCGCTTTGCCAGGCCCAAACTTCTTTCCCTCGCCTCGCTCATCTGGGGGTTCACTACCTGGCTGAGTGCTGTTGCTCCAACTGCCGGAACTTTCCTTGTCACCCGGGCTTCCACAGGGATCGATGACTCCAGCTATCCGGGAATTGCCAGCTTAATATCAGATTATTTCAAACCTGAAATGAGAAGTCGGGTTTTCGGCTTTCTCCAGCTGACAATCCCCCTCGGCTACCTGACAGGACTGATGCTTTCTCTGTACCTTGGACCCCACATCGGATGGCGGATGGTCTATCTCTTCACTGGACTGGCTGGCATCCTGATGGCCGGTTTAATCCTGCTCGGTGTAAAGGATGTCCCCCGTGGGAGCAGTGAGCCAGAACTCGCTGAGCTTCCGGAATTCCCTCGGATCCCAATCACATCAAAGACACTTTCCTCCCTTTTTAAAATTCCAACCCTGCGCTACCTTTTCATTCAGGGGATCATTGGCGTCCTGCCCTGGCAGGTGATTACCTTCTGGTCTTTCCGCTACCTGGAAGTGGAGCGAAATTTCTCCTCAGAGATGATCGCTTCGGTCATGATACCTGCTGTGCTGATGATTGGCGCTGGCTACTTCCTTGGTGGACTGCTGGGGGATTTTTTTTATAAGCGCACCCCGCGTGGGAGGTTGTATGTGTCTCTAGCAGGGGTAATTCTGGGAGCAATCCTGCTCTCTGTAACTCTATCGATCCCTGTTGAAAAAACCTCATTATTCCGTTTTTTCCTCGCTGCAACATGCCTCTGCATCCCCCTGGCTTCCCCAAACATCGCCACTGCCGTCTATGATGTTGTTCTGCCGGAAATCCGCAGCACCGCAACATCCATCCAGTTCTTTCTGGGGAATTTAGGATCTGCGTTCGCACCGCTGCTTGCTGGCTGGATTGCTGAACTGTCGTCCCTGGAGACAGCTCTTCACTCGATTGGAATAATCAGCTGGGCAATCTGTGCTGTTATCCTTGTCCTGGGAATCCATCATCTCCCAATGGATATGGCCAAGCTCCGCCAGGAGCTCCACCAACGATCGCTCCTCCAATCCTGAACGACTTGTTTACTTTTCTGTTGACCTTTTTTTGCTCCATAAACCAGCCCCCACAATAAGAGCCATCATCAGGCTGGTTCCTGCCCCGATCCGGAATGAGATCGGCCGATACTCCATCTGCAGAATATGCTCTCCCTGATCGACTGCGGCACCTTGAAATAAGTAGTTCACCCGCAGCACCTCAGCTGGCTCCCCATCAATTCTCCACGTCCAGCCAGGGTACCAGACCTGCGACCAGAACACGTATCCCGGTTGGTCCGCCTCCAGGTGAACCCTGAGCTTCCGCCCGGATTGATAAAGCAGTTCAATTTGGGCAGTACCCTCACGGCAGGATAAATGCTGCTCAGTTTGCTTATCCTCGATTATGAGAACCCTTTCCAAATCCAAATCCCCTTCAAATACAGCCTTTAAGGCTGCTTCATCTGATTCTACAAAAGATGCGCAGCTGACCAACTGGACAGGCAACCAGTCTCCAATTCCAGATGAATGATAGATAATTTCCCCCTTCTCCCCGCGCTGAAGTATTGTTCCCACGCCCATCAGCCCATACAGCTGCTTCTTCCTTTCAAACTCTGTCTCATTCAAGGCGTCCATCCAGCGCTGATACCTCCCGGGAAGAATTGGATCAAAATTATTGACAGAGCGGTTCCGATCCAGAAGGTGCAGGTTCGGAAGGCTGGTCTGTCTCAGCTTCAGCCACGCTTTGTCCGGGTGAAAGGTGTCAAATCTGAAATAGTCCTCAAATTTGATCTCGTATTCCAGATCAGGCGGCATGTATAACCGGTTTTCAACCCATTCATTCCCGTATTCTGCCGTATAAAATGATCGGTCAATGCCTGGATTTAAACCCCATCCAGCCCGGATTAAGTCTGCGCAGACAACCACAATCACCGCGCCCAGCCACCCCATTTTTTTCACCTGGCTGCACTCCTCGGGCTTGGTCAGGGCGAGCACTGCTGCCAAGAGACCAAACAAGCCTGCAGCGGCAGCAGCCTGGATAAAGGTAGCCCTGATCTCCCCCAGCAGCAGCCAGGCAGCCCCAGCCCCGGCTGCGACAGCAACGCAGCCCGCTGCGGCTAATCGGGTCCAATACAGCCGCCTGTTTTCTGGACGTGTCCACTGATGTGCTCCGACAGCCGCCGCCAAGGCCAATGAGAGCTGAGCCCAGATTGAAAACCTGGTTGGGGCTTGAAAGAGGTCAAAAGTTGGAACATGCCGATACAGGAAGGGAAACACCGGGGTATTTTTCCCCAGGGCAAGCAGAAAACTAACTCCAACCATTATCCCTGAAAATCTGACCAGCTTCTGGTGCTTTCTGCCCCTTGGCCGGATATGATCTGCCTTTCTGCCTGGAAGTCCCATTTTGATGATGACAATCCCGGCCAGAATCAGCGGGAGCAGCCCAATATAAACGGCATCTTCCCAGTAATTCCCATAGCCCCAGTAATTTCCCGCTGCTGGGGTGCCAAATAAATCTGGAGCGAGCAGGGTTAAAAACCGCCAGGGCCAGAAAGAATACGTCATGGCCGCTTCATATCCCACCTCACTGGACCGCTGAGATTGAAGCAGATATTCCAGGGTCGGAAGGAGCTGCACCGCGGCAATCCCGATCCCAATTAAACCGGCTGCGGCAAATCGGGAAGCATGCTTGAGAAGACGCCTGACACGGGAGTTGAATCCATCTTCCTCAGCATCCACCCAAGACCACCAGATCATCCAGCAAACGCTGAACAGGACAACATACCAGGCTGTTTGAGCATGCCCTGCCAGAAATAGTAATCCATAGCTGAGTCCCGCGGGAATGGTTCGATCCCATTTTTGCTCCTCAATCAATCGGGTTACAGTCAGCAAAACCCATGGAAACCAGGTAGTTGCGGCATTGATGCTGAGAAAGCCTGCCCGTGAGACCAGGTACCCCCCTGCCCCGTAGCAGAGACCCCCAATCATTTGGGCCAGAGTGTTCAACTGCAGGCGCTTGAGCAGCCTCATCATGCCTATCCCTGCAGCCATCAGGTGCCCCATGACCAGAAGCGTATGCGCCCAGGCCATCCAGGCAGTCCCCCCGACCAGATAGGCGATAAACCCTACCCAGTAAGGCGGGTAGAACAGGGCAGTCTGGTAATTTGCAATCAAGGGAGCCCCCATCCCGGAGAGAGGGTTCCACAGTGGAATCTCCCCGCTCAGCAATCTGCTCCAGGCAAAATCCCACCAGGGGAAAAACTGCAGGGATGGCGTTCCCCAGAACAGGACCTGCCCTTTGATCAGCATTCCCCCGAATAAAATCAACGGAACCCCGAGGACGGGAAGAATCGGATTTATTTTCCAAGTTATTCGCTCCTGCTTCACTGAGGCACCTTTCCTGGTCACTCCTTGACCTTGAAAATTTGATATTCTCCCGAATCGTACTCTGCAGTGAGTGCCCCCCAGCTTCCCGGCTGCCAGTTTCCCAGCTCCCTTTCCAGCGGCCCCCAAAAAACATATTCAACCCGATAGTATTGCAAAATCTGCCTTCTGTCCGGGTCTGGGATCTCCTCGCTGAAAAATCTTTTGACGTCCCTGTCTGCCTGGGTCCTCTTAGGCGTCTCGGG
Source organism: uncultured Anaerolineales bacterium (assembly GCA_964621835.1). GTDB lineage: Bacteria > Chloroflexota > Anaerolineae > Anaerolineales > UBA11858 > B10-G9. Next base: position 10,561 of record CAZUMA010000016.1, read on the forward strand.
CCCATGGCCCGTCACAACCTGGACCGGCGCCCAGGCTGGAAGATTATTGCCGGTTTGATAGGAGCTGAGCACGTGCTTATTTACTGCAGACGCCGTTTGAAAATACCGGAAGGCTTCCACTTCCTGCCTGGGGCGGAACAGGGGGTAAGCGGGATTTGTAGCGACAAGGACCCCTCCCGCAAACAGCATCACCGTGCTTGGAAAGGTCAGCAGGAAACCCCAGCGCAGCTTCCTGGACAGCGGAGCAGGCATCTTCTCCAGGGACATACAAACCGCTGTGCAAAGTAAAACCCAAAAGCCTTCTGCCAACCGCCGCTGAGAAACCACCGGCGCATAGACAAGGAAAGGAAAAGCAATCACCCACGCAAAGACAAACAATCTGCTATTTTTCTGATCGCCCTCTTTGGTACAAAGCAGGTATCCTAAAAACGGCATCATCAATCCATAAGCAGCCGCATAATGCAAAGGATGGGGGGATGGGTTGACTTTCTGGGCACTCCATTGCTGAAGATATGGGTCCAGCAAGAATTCCCACCCGGTATAGAGCACCATTGGGGCAGAAATCAGCACCACGGAAATCAAACGTTTCAGCATCAGAACCCAGTCCCCTGAAATCAACCCTTCAATCTTCTGTTTTTGCTTTATTTCTCTCAAGCCCCAAAAAAGCAGATAGGTCCCGAGGATCCCCCATCCCAGGACAATGAACATGGGCTGCAAAAAGCCCATCAGCAGCCAGGTCAATCCCGGGATAACAGCTCGTTTTCCGCCTAAGAAACCCATCAGCCCCCAAAGAAACAATGCCCTTGCCAGGGCGAGGTGCGGGATGCCCAATAAGGACAGAAAGCCAAAACTTTCTGGAGAGATAAAATCCAGCGGCAGGGAACCGAAGAGCATCTTTCTGTCCGCCAGAACCAGGGCGTATCCGAATCCTCCTCCGACAGTTGCCGCCACCAGCGCCCAGTCACGAAGTGGTTTGTTTCTGACAAACAAGCGAATAAAATCGGCTGTCGCGGTAATAGCCAGCAGGCCGGCAAGAAATCGGTAACAGTGATAGATCACAACCAGCTGTTCATGCTGGGCTGGAGGAGACGACAGCTTTCCTAAAAGCAGATAAGGAAGAAATGCGACCACGCCCTCTTGAGGAACCACAGTGTATGGGGTTCGAAACAGCCATGCTCCCCAAGCACCGCTGAGCATTTTCGCGATATATGAGTTTCCATCTTCCAAACCAAGGATAAACCCGCTGAAGATCCACTCTGACCCTTGAGAAGCAAACCCCAAATAATAGGGGAGCATCGTTGCAGTCATGACTGTGACCGCAAAAATTACCGTAAATTTCCGATCCTGAAGATACTTTTCCACCTGGCTCATTGTTTTTTTCGCCAAAGAAAAATTATCCATCCCACCAGGGAGAGCCCGATCCCCCAAAAAACAGGGAGAGGTCTGAATTTGAATTCGATCCTGTGCGCTCCCGGCGGGATAGTCACACTGCGAAGAAGAGCTTGATAGCGGGTGATCTCCAGCCTGTGCCCATCCACTTTAACCCTCCAACCTGGATAATCGACCGCCGAGAGAACCAATCTTCCCGGACCATCCGCGCTGAGCACTACCCGGTTTGGGCTTTTTTCCAGGATCCTCACTGAATCTGCAGTACTGCCTTGTTTTTGATCATCTCTTTGAACCCCGTTTTCCAACCACGCTCGGGGAAGGAAATTCTCATTCTCATAAAAATAACGGTCCCTGGAAGAGGGCCTCACGAGCCAACCAGGCCCTTCAACGGGATAGGCGGAAATCATATAGCGAACATTGAGCACCCCCATCAGTCGCGAATCCGGGATATATCCCTGGTTATCCAACCCGGGATCCCCGGAGCGGAACGGCGGAAGCGAAACCGAATAACCCTCGTCAGGGACACCCGCCGCTTGAGACAGGTACTCTGCGTAGGGTTCATATTGCAGCGGATCCACCCCGTATACCAACTCCAACCCCTGCTTGACTGCAGCAGCTTGTGAGATGCTGTATGAGGGAGAATAGACTCGAAAATGGTCCCCTGCCTGGGTGGGATCACGCTTCTGGGAAAGCTGGTTATCGATTGAAAACTTCCGCCAATCCGGATACTGCAACCCGGCCCCTAAAAGATCCATCACAAGCAGGGCCAGCAGCAACCATCCCCATTTATTTTCAATGATCTTGTCTCGACAAAAGAACAAAACAGCCGAGGGAATCAGCAGCCACGCCAAACCCCAGGCAAACGGTGCCTCCAGCCTTCCCACAACAGTGATGATCCCCGCCCCAATAAGGAAAGAAAATACTGCCCCCCCAAATGAAATCAACCTGACAGTCTCCGGATTGATTTCACGCTTGAGATAATGGTCAAGTGAAATACCAACGATCACTGCCAAACAAAATCCTGTGAGAAATAAGCTCCTGGCGGGGACTCGTAATAAAGATAGCCCGGGCAGGGAAGCAATCCACTGTGCCCCCGGAATTGCTCTCCCCAGGGCAAGCAGCAGGGAGGCCAATCCAGAAGCGAGCCAGAAACCGCTTCGCTTTCGCAGCCTGGCAGAAAAAACCGCCAGGCAGACGAGCAGAAGCGACAACCCCCCGCCATAGAAAACCCACTCTGGATTGCTGTGGAAGGCAGGGAACAGCAGGTTGAGGATATTTACTGGAGGCAGGGACATCCTCAGGACGGTCTCCCGAGACATATTTGCCCTGGATGACAGCCTGATAAATTGCAGGAACGGCAGCAGCAGCGGCGATGAAATCAACAGGCTGATGCCCCCTGCTTCCGCAACAGTAAGGAGCTTCTGGGGCCATCTTGTATTCCTGTAAGCCAGCACCCAGATCATCCAGAGCCCACCTGCATAGACCACCCAGCGCGGATCAGCCAGAAAGATCAACGCCAGCACAAGACCAGAATAACTTGCTCCCCGCTTCTGCTTAGCCGCCAGAAACAGCCACGGTGTCCATGAGAAGGCATAAAGCAGAGTCAGATGTCCTGCTCCAAGATGGGCAGAAAGCTTTGGCAAAAGAGCAGCGCCTGCCCCACCAGCCAGCGCTCCCAGGTGGCCTACCTGCTCACTTCGCAAGAAGGTATAGCATCCCAATCCTACCCATACCGCATGCAATGCTGCCGTGAAATACAACCCCTGCGGAAGGGAGAAGATCAGCCCTATCCAGCCAAACGGGTACCATAAACCTGAGAGAGGGTTCGCGGCAAAAGGCGTCCCGCTGAAAATATGGGGAAACCAGAGCGGAATCTGCTTATGGAAAAGGATCGTGTTTTTGAGGAATAATGCGTACGGATAATGGGCCAACTGCATATCTGTATACGCCGCCTCCGGGGATGGGAAGGCGACGTAATTAAAAAATCCCGGCAGATAGATCAACACTGCTAACAGCAGAGGCCAGAGCTTCCAGATCGGATTATTTTGCTTGGTTAGTGACCGCTCCATCACAAGGGGAACCTTTTTTTGCCTGCGGGTTTCTTATGGATGAACCCGGTACAGCTGCAACGATCCCTGTTCAAAAACAAGCTGACCCTTCAGCCGGTTGATTGGCAGCTGGCTGCCAGGGACAGACTGGTCAACAAGAAGATAGGATGCCCTTCTTTTTTCAATGATTTCCTGGATTGTCTGGGCCCCGTAGACACCTTGATACAGCTCCTCAAGCAGCTGCTCCTCCCTCTCCGCAAATATCGTCTCAAAGGGATGTCCATAGATCACCCGCCTGCCTGTAAAGGCTGGAATGTAAAGTCCATAATGACTATCCGCAATTACCAGGGCGTCCCTGCGGGTATTTTCGTTTATCCAGGCCATGCAGTCATAAAAATCTCTGGAGATGAAAACCTGGGAATCTCTTACCTGGATTGCCTGCCATCCGGACAAGAGCACAATGCTGTTTGTTGGGATAATCAGCAGGAAAAATATCGCCGCCAGGGTCCGGAAACTGACTTTGCTGATCCGGCGGATTTGATCCAGGCCAAAGACCGCAAGCCCTGCTAGAGGGACAAACAAACCGGTGATGAACCGTCGCTGCAGCCTCCAGGGCGTAAGCAGCAATAGCAAGCTCAGGCCACCCCAAAGGAGGAGCTTTTGCGATTTTTTCTGCTGCCAGGCCCGCGGGGCACCGGCCCCTGCCAGGATAAGGCAAGGAGAGAAAGAAAAAAGAAAATCGATCCATGTTGGGGTGGGAGTGGTATTCTGCTGGTTCCAGATTCTGAGCACTGGATCCTGGATGATTGCCAGATACTGGTATAACAGTACCCCGCCCCCACCCATCCCCATGATCCCAAGGGCTAAAATTTCCTTTCCCCTGAGAATCTCCAGAACATTTTTATTTTTCATCTGCAGCAGGTCAGCAAGGAAATATCCCGTCCGGATGACCAGGACCAACAACGCGCCAAAGGGTTGAATAATCGCTAAACAAACTACCATCCCTCCCTGTGCGGCCGCAGGGAGAGTTTGATCAGGGTCCAATAATAAGACCATTAACCCCAGACCAAGGGGGAAATGCGGGTTCGCATAAGCTGAAAGAAACGGATAGGCTTCTGCCACCCAGAAATCACTGGTAAACAACCCCAGGATTACAGCAATCCATCCTAATCCGGAGCCAAAGAGAATTGCGGCAAAAGCAATTTTTCGGGCTGCATTGTCCTCAAACAGGCCCAGGACCATCCGGGATACAGCCCAGACGAGCCCCAATGAAGACAGGACCCTTGCAATATGAAACACCAGGTGTGGAGAGATGCTGAAGATCCGGGCCAGATGGCCAAGAAGCAGATAATAAAGAAAAAGATAAGCCCCTTCTCCAGGATCTGAGGTGTACGGCAACCTGAACCGCCATTCCCCTCTGATCCCCTGGAATATTTTGGCTGCATAGGTCTGCCCATCTATCGGGTTGAGGAGAAATCCCCCAAAAACAACTTCCTCCCCACTGCTGATAAAACCCAAAAGATATGGTAGAGTAATGACCAGTATAAAAATACCCCCCATCAACCAAAAATAATGCCGCTCAGACATGATCGTATTGTAACAGCTTTTAGTTCTGCCCTTGTCCACACAACCTTACACATCTATAATCACGGCTAGAGCCGCTATCCCAAACCTTTTAATTATGAGCCGTTCAAAAACCCTTTATAAGCTTCAAGAGATTGATACACATATTGACAAGGCTTGGGCGCGCATTGAGGAAATCGACCGCCGCCTGGCTGATGACCAGCAGCTTCGAAAGCTGGAGGAGGAGGCAGCGGCACTTGCTGATCAGCAGGAGTCATCTAAAAAGATCCTGACACAAGCTGAGCATCAAGTTGAAGACCAAACTGTCAAAATCGATCAGAATCAGAAAAAGCTATACGGGGGCGCGATCACGAATCCAAAAGAACTGGCTGATTTACAATTGGAAGAGGATTCCCTGAAGAAATATCTCAAAGTCCTCGAGGATCGTCAGCTGGAGGCGATGATTGAATTCGAACAGATTGCCGAAAAGGTCAGCGAGGCAACCCTCCGGTTAGGGAAATACCGGGAAAAAAATCAGCAAGAACAAGAGGAACTTAAAGCAGAAAAAGCTGATCTCATCTTGTCTATCAAGCAACAGCAGGGCATCCGTTCAGAAATCGTCGCCGGAATTTCCGAGGAGGACCTGGGTGTATATACGAAACTCCGAGATAAGCTCGGGGGGATTGCGGTGGCTGCGATGAATAATCACTCCTGCGCAGCCTGCGGTTCGAATATCCCTTCAGCCGTGGAGCAAGAAGTGAAGTCACCCAGTAAAATTACCCGCTGCACCACCTGCGGCAGGATCCTTTATCATACTGGGTAGCAGCCGCGGCAGGATCTATGAAGACGTTCTTTGGCAGGATTTCCCTGGACCCGCTCTCCCTCGGCCTTGGTTTTCTTACCGGGGTCCTTTTTTGGATCCTATTTGTACGCGTCCGTCCTCGTTTGATGGGGGCCTACCGCGGCATCATCCGCTGGTTCTCTTCTTTCCAATTATCTGCTGTTTTCTCTGGATCCAGGGATACCGAGCGTTTGTATCGAAAGCAAGCCCACCAAATGCTGCAGGCCCGGCATCTATTTTCAGACTACTTCCCGCTTGATGAGATCCTCATCAGTCCAAAATTAGTCGCACCTCCACCCCCGATGATTCCAGGAGAAGAAAACACCGAGCCCAGCCTACTCCATCAAACCTTATCCTACACCCCTGGAGTTCCTGAATTTCCAACAGAATATCAAGCCCCGAGCCTCACCCTGGTTGAAGTTCTCTCCACCGGCCTTGACATCTGCCTGATGGGGAAAGCCGGATATGGGAAAACAACTGCCCTGGTTGAAGCCGCTTTGAGCATCCTCAAAGGCAGAACGCAGTTTCCTGCTCTGAGTGGGAAACTTCCCTTCCTGATCCAGGCCCATCACATCCTGGCCCAGTTTCCCAACAGCAACATTCAAGAGATCCTCCAGAAAGCATTAGCTGCCGACCTGTCATCAACTACGCAAACTGACTTTTCCAGCCTGCTTTTCTCCAGTTTGCAATCCGGGAACTGCCTTCTTCTCCTGGATGACTTAGGTTCCCTACCAAAAAATGATCTGGACAGGGTTGTGAACTTCATCCGGGTCTTGAAAATCCAATATCCCTCTCTTCAAATTGTGGCGGCAGTCAGTCCGGATTATATTGGCCGCCTCTATGAAACATCCTTTATCCCCATCTTCCTGGCCGGGTGGGACGATTCCATGAAGCGGATGTACCTTGAGAAATGGGCGCAGGCCTGGGCGCGATCACATTCCGTCATCGGAGGATCCGAACCCGGTGATCCGGTCGCTGGTATGGAACTATGGAAGATGTGGCTCATCCTGGATCTAACCCATCTGACCCCCCTGGAATTTGCCCTGAAAGTATTTGGTTTCTCCACCAATCAGATCGCTGGTCCGTCCTCAATGCACGCAATCCAAAGCTACCTTCGTCATGCCACCATCAATCTTCCCGAGTCCATCCTGGATGCCCTGGAAATCGCCGCCTTATACATGCTTGATCAGCAAAGATCCGTTTTCTCCAAAAAAGGGATTAACATCTGGATAAAATCAGCCCAACAAAAAAATCTTCTTCGGGTCCAGGAAGGGAATGACAGCCCGTTTTCCAGGGCAATTCAAATTGGACTGGAAAAAGGGTTTCTGGTTGAGATACGGCCTCTTCAATATTCTTTTGCTTTTCAAACGTTTGCCGGATGGTTTGCCTGCCGCGGGCTTTCTAAAATTGATCACGGGAGAATCAAAGAGCTGTTTTTTCATGAACCCAGCTTAATTCATACCGAGGCATTCCGGTATTTTCCGGTGCACAATCCGATTAAACCCCTCCTGCCTGCAGCAATGAGTGACCCGGATCCATTGAAAAGAAATTTAGCGATTGCTGGTGCATGGCTGCCCTTCCTGCCCGGAAACAGTTCCGAGCGAGAAGCCCTCCTCAGAGCTTTGACCCAGACAATCAACAACTCCCCCTATTTCTTTGTCAAAGCCCATCTGGTCTCGATGCTGGCCATTTCTGGAGGCCCTGAGATCAGCACCATCCTCCAGCACCTGCTTCGCTCCCAAAAGCTCAACGTCCGCCGTGCAGCCGCTTTAGGATGTGGAGTACTTCAAGATCAGGCATCCGTTCCTCGGCTTTCTGAACAGCTGTCCGATCAGTTTCCCTCCCAATTTGCAGCCTGCTATGCTTTAGGAAAGATCGGTTCACCTCCAGCCCTGGAAGCTGTTGCTGATGCCCTTTTACATGGAGATGAACTGCTGAGGAGGGCTGCTGCCGAAGCTTTATCACGACATCCCAGTGAGGGCCATCCAGCGCTGAGGGAAGGGAGCACCATGGAGGATATCCTTGTCCGATATGCCGTAGTTCATGGATTGCGGAATATCCCCCGCCCCTGGGCAGCAGAAATATTAGACACCATGCGCCTTGAGGATGACCAGTGGGTCGTGCGGGATGCGGCCCAGCAGGCATTTGAAAATATTTCTGCTCCTTCACCCTTCATCCCAAGAGAATTTCCGGAGATTACAGATTTGCCCTGGCTGCGTGAATTTGCCGAGCATCAGGGAAGCAGTCTCGCGGCCGGGGAGGCTGCTGAGGAGCTTCTTCTTCAAGCCCTGAGAGAGGGGTCCAACGACGTTAAGCAGGCTGCGCTAGAAGCCATCCGGCACACTGGCTATCAGGGGGGATTTCCAGCGATCTTTGATTGTATATCGGACCAAAACCAACGGCTTGCTGATAACGCAGAAATCACCTTGTGGATGATTGCTGCTTCTGGAACACCCATTCCCAAACCCAGCTCCGCCCCCTCACAAGCCCATTCCCACCCGAGATAAAAAAAGGGCCCCCGCCCGGCGGGGACCCTGAAGTGGTATCTCTTCCTCTTGAAGGTTGGAAATCAGGCCCCTGGCATGTCAAGGATTGATAAGATCTTCTCCTGGACATGGCTTGGCTCGATGTCCACAATAGAGACCAGTTTTTCGTTTCTGTCCTGCCCGGCAACAATAGTGATTTTATTTTTCTTTACTTTGAGAAGCTTTGAAAAATAAGCGATCAATCGCTGATTGTCATCCACAAACGATTGAGGGACATGCACCATAAGCGTCCCATCCTTGCGGATATTAGTAATACCAATCTCGCCCCCTTGGGGAATTACTTTTACCGTTAAAGCAGCTCCCTTCTCGCCATCATGGAAACGAAAATTCCTCTCATCCATCCACGCACCTCTTCCATCCCAAAAAAAGCTTCCAAAAATTATAACAGAACATTCCGCAAGATTGTGGCAATTATCTCTACGATCACCATCAGGATCAAGGCGCTGAAATCAAACCGACCCATCGGAGGGACGATTCGTCGGATCGGTGCCAGCAAAGGCTCAATCACCCCATCGATCGCTCTTCTTAATGGATGAAATGGTTCCAGGACATATTTCAATGTGATCTGAATCAAAATCAAGATTAGAAATGCGTTCTTCACTGCCTCAATAATATTCACAATCAGTATCCTATCCACGCAGTCACCTCCTTATCGAGAGCCAACAATCGCTGATCCGATCCGCAAATACGTAGCGCCTTCCTCGACTGCTACAAGGTAATCCCCGCTCATCCCCATTGACAATTCTTCCAGGTGTTGAGCGGGATACCGGGATTGAAGGTAGTCCCGCAGATTTCTCAATTTCTGGAAATAAGGCCTCGCTTTCTCCGGTTGATCCGCGTATGGAGCCATTGTCATCAATCCCTGGACTTTCAGGAATTCGAATTGGAAAATCTTTTCAAATCCCTGACGCAGCCCGTCCCACTGGCCTTCCTTCCAGCCTTGAAATCCATGCTTCGTCTCTTCACCACTGACGTTTATTTCCAGAAAGATGGGGATTATTTTGTCAAGTTTTCCTGCTTCCTGATTTATTTTTTCCGCAACATCAACCCGATCTATAGAATGGATGACGTCAAACCGCCGTGCAATCTGTCGTTCCTTGCCAGTTTGAATATACCCAATCATATGCCATTCTATTGGGAAATCTTCCAGTAAATCCATCTTGAATTCTGCCTCTTGAAGATAGCTTTCTCCAATCCTCTCCAGGCCTAGTTCAAAAACCTGTTTCACAACAAGGGCTGGTTTTTCCTTCGTGACAACGACAAGGTTAATTTCGGAAGCGTCTCTGCCAATCTCCCTGGCTTTTTTTGAAACCTTATTTTTTACCTGTTCTAAGTTTGTCTGAAGATTTTCCTGATTGCCGGTTGCATTCATTGTCGTTTTCCCACCTAAAGCAGAGATATCACTGCCGCAAACCTTCCTGTCTCTCCGTTCTCAGCGCGATGCGAAAACCAATTCTGCACATCGCAAGCAGTACAAATTCGGGAAAGTTCCACTTTTTTTACCCCTGCCCCACGTAAACAGAGTTCGTTGGCCCTCCATAAGTCTAATTTTACACTATCTGCTGTTTGGATTAAAACCAGTTCCTGAAAGGAGGGGAAAGCTTTTCTTACCTGTGCAGCTACTTCAGGACCAATCCGGTAATGATCAGGTCCAATGGCAGGTCCAATCCCGGTGAGCAGGTCCTCGGGATTTGTATCAAATTCTTCTTTCATCCTGGCTACTGTTTTTCCAGCCACATTTAAAACCGTCCCTTTCCACCCGGCATGGGCCAGGCCGATGGCCAGGTTTTTCGGGTCATAAAAGAAAATTGGCACACAATCTGCAAACCGCATTAAAAGGCCAAGTTTCTTCTGATTGGTAATCACGGCATCTGCCTTTTGGAGTAGACCTTCAGGACGGTTTGACTCTACGGCTTTGACCACCCGGCTTGAGTGCACCTGCCAGACTTCATAAAGCTGTTTTTCACGCAGCGATAAAGCCGCCAGGATTCTGCGCTTGTTTTCTGCCACCGCTTCCTCGCGATCTCCCACCGTGCCGCCGACGTTTAATGAGGAAAACGGTCCGCTGCTGATGCCGCCATGGCGGGAAAAAACCCCCTGAATGAGCGGCGCATCTTGAAGCGATTCAAATTGGTGAAACTCAAGCCCCTCAGCTTGCCTTTTAATCATTCTGTATTTACTTTTCTTGCCTGGCCTACAGCCTGTTTCACAGCCAGGACCTTTCTGGTATCAGCCATTGACTCTTCAACCAGCGGATAGCCAAACCAGGCAGTAGAAAAACCAAATAATCCCCCTGTGATCGTTCTCAGCAGCGGTGTGCTTTCACGAAACGGAATTAAATCCCAGGGGAGCTGGCTCAGGATCTGACTTACCCCATCCAGGCCGATGGGAACCATCCCCAGGATGACCCAAGCTGCGATTGGTAAGCTTCTGATGCGTTTCCCAGTGACCGTAAATAAGAGCCCAAAGGCCAGGATTCCCCCATAAATAGCGACATCCCGCTGGCAAAGCGCCGTTTTATATCCGACCCTGTCATTACCGAGGAATTTCTGCGCTGTCCTTAAATCCAGCGGATCGTTTCCTGTTGCCTCCTGATAGGTCTGCAGCCCTGCTACCCCGGCGACTTCTCTAGGATACGCCAGCTGATCTCCATAAAGGAACCAGGACCGAAACGCCAGTTGGTGGCACAAACGGCTGTAAACTGTATAAATGATCCGCGCTGGGGCTGTATTCCCGTTGTGCTGCAGCACTGGAGCCAGAAAGGCCAGCCCCACATACAGCAGCACAGCGATATTGAATACAGCCATGTACCGCTTGGAAAGGACTCGGAAAAGTCTGTCTGTCATGCTGATTTGTTTCCCTTTTTCAACTCGCTTCCGATGCTCAGGTGTATCCATATCATTCAGCTGGTCTAATCGGTCCCGGGCGGCAGCAAGGGTGATTTTGAGTGTCTGTTTTGTGAAGGGAGCTTTGACCTGGTAGGGTCCGATTTCCAGGAGGGGGATTTGGTCCTGGTAGGTGGGTATCTCCTCTTCCTCAATATCGATCAGGACCAACCGGTGGGGAATTTCCTCTGCCAGTGCCCGCAGGGTTTGTTCTGCTTCCAAGCAGAGCGGGCAGCCTTCTTTTGTGTAGAGGGTTACTGTGAGCACAGGTAAATATTTCCTTGCCAGAGTTAGAGATTGAATAGGCTGCCGAATCGGGTCAGATAAATGGTGATCCTCTCAAACCAGCCCCAGAATAAAAGGTTGCCGACGATGATCAGGACAACACCCATGGCGATCTCCAGGTAATGCATGGCCTTTCCATATTTCTGCAGGGTCTTTGTCACCCAGCCCATCCCTAAAGCAGCAATCAGGAAGGGAATCGCCAGACCTGCTGAATAGGCAGTCAGCAGTGTTCCCCCAATCCAGACCGATCCTCCCCGTAAAGATAGGGTTAGAATCGCTCCCAGGATTGGGCCCACACAGGGCGACCAGCCTGCAGAAAAGAAAACACCCATTAAAAATGAGGATAGGTAGCCAGTTCCCTGGCCAGGTCTGGACTGTTTGCGGGTATCATACTGCAGAAACGGGATGCGCCACAACCCGGTCATATGGATCCCGAAAATGATCACGACCAATCCCCCTATTCTTTCCAGCCAGTCCCGGGCATCGCTCAAGACGCTTCCCAGGGCCGATGTCGCGACCCCAAGGAGGATAAATACAGTACTGAATCCGATCACGAAGGCGACCCCATGAGAAAACGTGTTCCAGCGCTTCCGCTCCTGTTCGGGTGTCTCAAAGGCTGTCCTGCCGCCAAGATATCCCACATATGCTGGCACCAAGGGCAGCACGCAGGGAGAGAGAAACGACGCCAATCCTGCGACGAACGAGGATCCGAGACTGACTAAACTAATCGCATCCATAAAGGCACCTCAACCCATTAACTGCTGACGGCTTCAATATTCAATGACCTTGACCGGTGTTCCAGTTGTACCGGAGACTGTGACGTCTCCCTCCTGGTAGGTTGTGCCCGGATTTGCCCATCGGAAGATCCATTTGGCATCATCTGGGGCTGCATTAACACATCCATGTGAGGAAGGCTCGCCAAAGTTGTTGTGCCAGAAGGTGGAGTGGATCGCCACACCTGATCCAAGGAAAAATATTGCATATCCTATTCCTGGAATCATCCAACCTGCTTGGTTAGTTCCCCCGGCCATTTGAATAGAGTACAGCTTCCGCCAAATATGAAACCCCTTTGAGTCATACGCCGATAGAGGTGTTGAATTATCCCCCTTCCCGGAGGAAATCCTGCAAAAAAAGACTTCCGTGTTTCCTTCATAGCAGGACAGCATTTGCCGTGAGCTGGAGACATCCACCACGATTTGCTTGTTTTCAGCGTCTGGGTGGATCGGCGCCATTTCCTCTTTGCTGATCTGCCTGAGTGCCTCTCCGGGAACCCAGAAAATATCTCCTGGGTTTCCAAACCGTTCATTGATTCGGTACCAGATCCTGCCATCATACCGAACCTGAACATCATCCACCCATAGAATCTGGCTGTAATAAAATCTATAGGGAAGGTTTTTATACTTCTGGAGCGACCACCAGGAGGAGCGTGCGGGAGGATTCTCAATCTCCGCATTCACCCAGGGGACGGTTACTTCTGACCAGAACCCCTTCTGACCCTCCGGGATTGCTTCGACTGCTGGATTGAGGATATTTTGAACCGGTTGGACATTTGGCCCCCAGATGAATCCATCCGGGGTTTCCACCCAGCGCTGATTATTTCGAAATGGCCAGGGGCCAATTGTCTCCTGAAGCCAGGGGACCACCGCGTCCTCGTAGTAGGTTCCGACTGTTTGCGCTTCATAATCCGGCCTGGATTTAATATCTACCATCCCTGCGGCAATTCGTCCTAACTTTTCATACTGCGGAAAATCGATGAACGCCCGGAAAGCTCCTCCTGGGTTGAGAAGAGCTGCACCCATTCCAAAGGAAAATGTCTTGAGGAATTCTTTTCTTGAGTATTTCATGGTGTGGATCCTGCCTGTTTATCTCCAAAAACCAACTGAAAGGTGTTTTGAATGATGAGGATCTGCTCTCCTCACAACACCCTTATTATAAATTGATTTTCAGCCTGTTCAATCCTCAGATGGTCTTTGCGGGGGGTTTCTTTCTCATTGGATTGGTTTTTTACTCAGCCGAATACTATTGCCAACCACGAAAATATCGCTGACAGCCATTGCCCCGGCTGCAAATATCGGGCTTAAAAACCCGGCTGCTGCAACAGGGATGAGGATAATGTTGTAGATAAAAGCCCAAAACAAGTTTTGCTTGATCGTTCGCAGGGTCATCCGGGAGAGTTTGATGGACTTTGAAATCCCCCGCAGATCCCCGCTGATCAGCGTGATTGGCGCGGCGGCAATCGCCACGTCTGTCCCCGTGCCCAGGGAAATCCCAATGTCTGCTTGGGCAAGTGCCGGTGCATCGTTTATTCCATCCCCTACCATGGCGACGACCTCACCCGATTCCTGCATTTGCTGGATTTCGGCTGATTTCTCTCCCGGCAGAACTTCAGCCCTGACATGTTCAATCCCCACTTGAGAGGCAATCGCTTCTGCAGCCTGGCGGTTGTCCCCCGTGATCATCACCACTTCCATACCTTCGTTTTTCAAGGCAGCGACAGCCTGCAGTGAGTTTTCTTTCAGCGTATCCGCGATACCAAATACCCCCTGCAGTTTCCCGTTGACTGCGACCATCACTGCCGTTTTTCCTTTTCCATGAAGGCGCTGGATGATTTCCCCCGCTAATTCCGTCTGAATACCCTCCTGGGACATCAGCTTCTGATTCCCAACGATCACTTCCCTGCCATCCACGACGGCCTTAACCCCTTTTCCGACAACGGCCTGGAATGCTTCTGGTGAACCTGGCAGGATCCCTTCTTCTGCAGCATAATCCAGGATTGACTCCCCTAAGGGATGTTCAGAGCCTTTTTCCGCTGTGACGGTGTAGCCCAGGAGCTGTTCCTTGCTCATATCCGCCTCAGCGCTTGGGAGGAGGATATAATCTACCACAGCTGGCTGCCCTTTTGTCAGGGTTCCTGTTTTATCCAGCACAACCCTGGTAATTCCGCCTGACCGCTCCAGAGCCTCCCCGGACTTGAAAAGAATTCCGTTTTCCGCTCCTTTTCCGGTGCCCACCATCACCGCGGCGGGTGTGGCCAGCCCCATCGCGCAGGGGCAGGCGATCAGCAGCACCGCGACTGCGTTCAGCATCGCTCTTGTGAAAACAGCAGTTTGGTCCGCCCCCCCCGCCGGGATCCAAAAATACCAGACCAAAAAAGTGACCACGGCAATCAGGACCACTGCAGGAACAAATACAGCCGAGACTCGATCGGCAATCCGCTGGATGGGCGCCTTGCTTCCCTGGGCTTCCTCAACAAGCCGGATGATCTGAGAGAGCACGGTCTCCCTGCCCACTTTGGTTGCTTCGAATTTCATCCAACCCGCCTTATTCAAGGTGGCTCCGATCACTTCAGATCCAATCGATTTTTCAACCGGGAGGGATTCCCCGGAAATCATCGATTCATCCACCGTGGAGTGACCCTCCATCACCACGCCATCCACCGGAATTTTTTCTCCCGGCTTGACAATCACCAGATCACCCACCATGACCTGCTCGGCGGGAATTTCCATCTCTTCGCCATTTCGAACCACCAGGGCTTTTTCTGCCTTCAAATTCATCAGCTTCTTGATTGCCTCACTGGTTCTCCCCCGTGCCAGGGCTTCCAGGTATTTCCCGGTTTTGATCAAGGTGATGATCATCGCCGAGGTTTCAAAATAGACATGCCCTGAAACCCACCCAACTAGAATAGGCAGGGAGTAAAAATAGGCGGCTGAGGAACCCAGCGCCACCAGCACATCCATGTTGGCAACTCCATTCTTCAATGACTGGAATGCGCCGGTGTAGTACTGCCATCCAACATAAAACTGCACCGGTGTTGCCAGGGCAAACATCAACCACACCACCCAGGGCTGATATGCCCAGCTGCCCCAGAGGCCAAAATCTCGCCCCATGGAAAGGATAAAAAGCGGTATTGTAAAAGCCAACCCAATAAATAGCAATCGCCTTTGCTGCTGGACTTCCTCTTTTCGGGCTTTCTCTTCCGCGTCTTCAAACTGGTCGCCGAGGATTTCTGCCTCAAATCCCACCGCTGAGATGGTTTTCCGAATCTCTGCCTGGCTGATTAAAGTGGGCACATATTTCAAGAACGTTTTACCTGACACCCAATTGGCCTGCACCTTCACCACCCCCTCTAAACGCTCCAGCGCATTTTCCAACCGCTTTCCATCCTGATCATCGTTGAGGTTTTTTACCAGCAGCTCCGCCTCCCCCAGGGCGATATCATAGCCTGCTTTCTGAACGCGCTTAATCAAGTTGTCCAAATTAGTTTGCTCTGGGTTGTACTCCACTGTAGCCCGCTCAGTGGTGAGGTTCACGTTTGCTGCCTGCACGCCTGGTTCCTTTTTGATATTCCGCTCCACGGCTGCAACGCAGTTTGCACAGGTCATACCGGTGACGGGCAGTTGGGACCGCTGAATTTTTTCCATTTGTACCCTTATATTCCTTTCCTGTTAATACCCCGGTGGATCTTAATCTTTAGACGCGCTGACTGGATAGTTAATTTCTTCCAAAAGGTTGATGATTGTCTTTTCTGTTGCCGGGGACTCAAAATCCACAGACACCTGCTTTGCTTCCTGGTCCACCTTCACTTCGAGCACGCCTGCCAGCTCCGCAAGCTCCATCTCAATTGTGTGAACGCAGTGGCTGCATGAAATCCCTGGCACGTTTAGTTCTACAGAATTCATGACTACCTCCAATCGATTGTTTCTTACCTTTTTGCGGCGATCGAAAACACTTTGATAATTTCTTCGATCATCTGCTCCTGATATTCTGGACAACCCTCCTCCACCGCAGACAGTAAACAGCGGTTTATATGACCATCGATGAGGGTCAGGCTGATTTTATTAAGTGCGGATTGGACTGCTCGAAGCTGGCTGATCACTGCTGAACAGTCTGCGTCCGCCTGGATCATTTTTTGAATTCCGCGGATGTGCCCCTCGACAGTTCTGATCCGCTGGAGTGCTTCCTGTCTGTGTTCCATAACCACCCCCCCTCCCCGGGGGGCCCATGGACATCATACCAAGCTATTCTCAGAATGTCAAATTCCTTTCCTTGCCTTGTTACACTCCTTATCTACCTGCCCAGAAAACAACCCCCAGCTGCAGCTGCCTGGGGGTTGAAAGCCTGAATATTAAAAGGGATCACCGCTACGGGAGATACTGATCGAAGCTTTTCCGAAAATCCTCCTCGGCAACCGGGCCCAGCCACTGCTCCAGGATGTTTCCTTCTCCATCGATCAGGAAAAAATGTGGTTGATAGCGATATCCAAGCTGATCTTTAAACTGATCATTCAATGGATCTTCTATATTTAGATACACGAAATTTATCTGATCGGAATATTCTACTTCCAGCCCATGCACGATGGGCGCCATGTTCTGGCAGGACGGTCACCAGAACGCGAAAAATTCTACCAGCTGAATATCCCCGGAGGCCAGCGTTACTGTCCCGGGATCAGTCCCTTGCAGGCCCACCCGGGCAGTTGGTTTGGCTTCAAGAGGGGGCGGAGAAGCTTCCTCTATGGGCTCAGCTTCCGTCACTTCTCCGGCAGGCTCCCCATTCTCCGTGGCGGTGGGCGCCGCAGCTGTCTCGGTAGGAAGCACCCCGGATGGTTTCTCAGCGGGAGTTTCCTCTCCGCCGGTTTGATTTGCCCCCGGCAGGAACCCACACCCGGCTGCTGCCGCCAGGATCAGCACAGCAATAATCGCAATCATCCATCTCTGCCTGTTTTGTATTCTCTGATGCATAGACACCTCCAACTATATCTGCTTCCTGTCTGGATTATAACGAGAGCGATTTCTGAGTGTATGAGTATTTCCTAAGTTTCCAGCAACCCCTCCCCGCTTGACGCGGTTCCCGAAGAGTTTTATACTGTCGATGCCAATCAAAGGAATTTCATTGCCGGTCTCAAAAAACTTCGCTCGTAAACTCGTGCTGTTCCTGCTTGCGGCTGCCAGCGCTGGCTGGATCTGGTTCTCCCGGATGGAGCCCAGCCAGCTGGACGGCTTCCAGAAACCAGCTCCACAGGCTGGATTCCCCGCGCCTCCTTTTACCCTGACGACCCTGGCAGGTGGCGAATTTTCTCTTTCAGATCAGCGTGGGAAAGCTGTCGTGTTGAATGTATGGGCAAGCTGGTGCCCTCCCTGCCGTGCTGAAATGCCCGCCCTGCAGCAAGCCTCAGAGGAATACCCTTCGCAGGAAGTCGCTATCGTCGCTGTAAACGCGACAAACCAGGATTCCCTGCCATCCGTCTCCGCATTTGTGGCTCAAAATCAGCTGTCCTTTCCTGTCCCCCTGGACCCGGGCGGCCGCATCAGCACTGATTACCAAATAGCCTCCCTGCCAACTACATTTTTCATCAACCGCCAGGGCGTGATTGAGAATATTATTATCGGCGGGCCGATGCCGTTGTCCCTGATCCGCACAGAAGTGGACCGGCTCCTGGAGAACTAGACTTATGTTTCCCACCCTCAGGCTTGGACCGGTCAGCTTGCCAGTTCCGGAGCTGATTCTTTTGATTGGCTTCTGGATTGGCAGTACCTGGGCAGAACGCCGGTCTCCACGTTTTAATGTCCCCTCGAAAGACCTGGGTAATCTCCTCCTGCTTTCCCTGGCAGCCGGGCTGCTGGGAGGCCGGGCAACTTATGTCCTTTCCAACCTGCCTTCCTTTCAAGGGAATCTTGGCTCCATATTCTCCCTGAACCCCAACCTGATCGAACTTCAGGGAGGCCTCTCGATCGCTGTCTTCAGCGCCTGGGTATATGCGTCTCAAAAGCGTTTGGATCCCTGGTCGTGCCTGGATGCACTCACGCCCTTCTTCAGTGTGCTTTACCTGACCATTTCCCTGCACTTTTTTTCTGCCGGGTCTCGCTATGGCCTTCCCACAGCACTGCCCTGGGGCATCCAGCTCTGGGGTGCTGTCCGCCACCCGGTCCAACTCTATCATGCCTTGGGCGCACTGATCATCATGCTGGCCCTCTATGTACATCCAGCTGGAAAAGATCAGTTACCAGGTTCATCATTCCTGCTCTTTTGTGCCGCAATTTCTTTTTCCATGATGATTGCCTTGGGTTTCCAACAGACAGACCGAGTGATTGGTCCTGGTGTGCGGCTTAACCAGCTGGCGGCCTGGATTTTCTTCTGTGCCAGTGGGATCTTGTACCTGACGCATCTGGGGGCCAAAAAACGAGACAGCCAAGCGATTCCCGGTTAATCCCCGCGCTTCCCTCGCGCAGGCGCTGCATCATTAAAAAAACAAGCGAGGGAGTTGTCCCTCGCTTGCATCCCGTCCAGCTATTTTTTCGGATCAGGCAATATCCGGCTCAATCAATCCGAATGTGCCATCATGGCGGCGGTATAAAACGTTGACTGCCTCAGTTTGTGCATTATAGAACACGAAAAAGCTGTTGTGTCCGAGCAGCTCCATTTGCTCGATGGCTTCCATCTCACCCATCGGGCGCAGGGCAAAACGCTTTCTCCTGGCAATCACCGGCTCCTGGTAGCTCTCGTCAGCGGTGAAATCAGGCATCCCTTCCTGATATCCTTGCTTCCAGCGCTGGTTCCGCTTTCCTTTATACCGCTTGATGCGCCGCTGGATGGTGTCCACCGCGAGGTTTAACGCGGCGATCAGATCAGCTGATCTTTCCTCAGCCCGGAGAATAAACCCCTTTCCATGAACTGTGACCTGGACGACCTCCCGCTCTTCTACACTTTTTGCATTGGTTGATTTTAAGTCCACCCGCGCTTCTTCTATGTCATCCAAAAAACGATCGAGGCCCGCCACTTTTCGGTAGACCTGCTCCTCCAAGGCTTCTGACACATCGGTATTTTTGCTGAATATTTTCACTTCAATTGCCATGGATTCCTCCAAAACTGACAGTTCAGGGTGCGGAAGTATTTCCTCCCAATGCCAAGCACAAACACCTAAAAATCCAGCAGGGTATTCCTGCTGGCTTGACACCTCGCTGCGGGTCTAAGAATTTTCGGGAATGACATCCCTTTATCGCCCCCATTATAAACTGAATGCTTTTTGGGGTGGAATAGCTTTCCACTTTCTGCTTCCACCCCTTATGAAAAATACGAGACTTCATTTCCATCCTTCAGATAACAAACGACTGAAGACGTCTCGGAGTTAGTTGTTTCGGCCTTTCCCCTATCCGAACATGCTGGATAACGCAGAATCTTTCAGCTGCAATCCGGCAGGGCCCAGCAGAATGATCAGCAGGGACGGGAAAATCAGTAAGGCCATGGGAAAGAGCATCTTCACCGGCGCCTGCTGTGCTTTTTCTTCCGCAATCTGCCGTCGCCGGGTGCGCATTTGATCTGATTGGATGCGCAGCACTTTTGCCATGCTGACACCCAGCTGCTCGCTTTGGATGATCGCCGCTACAAAGCTGGTCATCTCCGCTATGCCAATCCGATCCGCCATGTTCCTCAATGCCGCCCGGCGGACACTTCCGAGCTGGACTTCTCTCAGCACCCTGCCGAATTCATCCGCTAACGCATCCTCCCATTTCTCAGCGACTTTGGACATCGCGGCATCAAATCCCAGGCCTGCCTGGACACATATGGTCAATAGATCCAGGGCATCCGGCATCGATTTCCGGATCTCATTCTGCCGGCTGGAAATTTTGCTCTCCAGCAGCAGCTGCGGCATGAAAAACCCAATCACCGTGAACACGCCCGTGATCAGCATTTTTCTTCCCAGTCCCCACCCCACCGATCCTAGGGCAAATACCAACCCTAACAAGCCAGCGACACCGGCAGCGGCGACCAACCGCAGCGCCCAGAAAATTGTCGGATCCAAACCAGGCGGATTGCCAGCCAGCTCAAGCTTCTTCTCGGTCCTTTCAATCGCATTCTGAGGTGTAAATCGCTCCGTGATTTCCCCGATTTTTTCTGCCAGGGGAACCAGTATCCGCTCAGTGATTGGCTGGGAGAGTTCAATCTCTTCCAGGGTGACTTCCTCCCCCCTGGAAATATATTCCTTCAACCGCTCATCAAAGGGAGTTTCTTCCTGGCGGTTTCGCAATCCGACGATAACCAGGATCACCGCTCCGATTACAATGGCGCCAAACAAACCCATAATGACAAGATTCATAGTCTCCATATTAAACTCCGCTTTGGATCAGACTTCAATATCCGCCAGCTTATTCATGACAATATACCCGGCGATGACCATCATCCCGGCAATCCCCAGCATAATTCCCCCGCAGAGGAGGTTGCCTGGCAAGAAGAATGTCAGCAAATAATCCCGGTTTGCAAACCACAAAAGCCCCATCAGGATCAAAGGCAAAAGGGCCAGAAAACGACCAGAATACATCACCTGGGAAACAAGTACTTTAATCTCTCCAGCAATCTTGATCCGCTCCCGGATGGTGTAGGAAATTGTATCCAGGATCTCCGCGAGATTGCCTCCGACCTCACGCTGAACGTTGATGGCTGTGATGATCAGATCGAGGTCATCACTGGGAATTCGACGATGCAGGTTTTTCAGCGCATCCTCCATCGAGATCCCCAGCTGCATTTCCTGGACAACCCGCCGAAACTCATCTGCAATGGGTGGAGGAAGCTCTTTGCTGACCGCTTCCAGGGCCTGCATCGTAGAGTACCCTGCTCGCAGTCCGTTGACAACCAGGTTCAGCATATCCGGCAGCTGATTCCCAAATGTAGTTAAACGCTGATTTTTTTGACGGCGAACATAAAACCTGGGCGCTAACGCTCCAACAACGGCGCCAATCAGCGCGGAGATAATGTTATAGCCCCCGATGAACCAGGCGATGAACGCAAGCCCAAAAGAGGCTATCACCATGGCCGCAATGTATTCTGCTGGGCGCAGTTTCAGGTCAGCCTGGGCCAAACTGGCAGCAATCCGGTCCCCATAATTTGAGCCTTCCAGCTGTTTATCCAGCCACTCGGCGATCGCTGAGGTTTTTTGCTCTTTTGCCAGCTCAACAGCATCATCAAACTCTTCCTCCACATAGTGGGAAAATCGATCATCCAGCACCGATTGCTCTTCCTGGAGGGAAAAGACAATGCCGATCACCAGCAGTACAGCTGATAAACCTCCGCCAATAATCAGTACAATTTCCATAAGCTAATTCCTCACCTGCTTCCCAACCTGGATCAGACCCCCTTCCGGGAGAATATGGATGGGGGAAGATGAATGCCAGCGCCCTCAATTTTATCCATATACTTCGGCCGAAGCCCGGTAGGCCTCAGCTCACCGAGGACAACACCATCTTCAATCGCTGTTTGCTCAAACCGGAAAATGTCCTGCATGGTGATCACATCCCCTTCCATCCCTACCACCTCGGTAACATTGACCACTTTCCTGGTACCATCCTGCATCCGGCTCTGGTGAACTATCAGGTCAATCGCGGAGGCAATCTGTTCTCGAATTGCCCGCACCGGCAGGTCCATCCCGGCCATTAAGGCCATCGTTTCAACTCTTGCTAAGGTATCCCGGGGGGAGTTGGAGTGTGCCGTGGTTAAGGATCCGTCATGGCCTGTATTCATAGCCTGCAGCATGTCCAGGGACTCTTCACCGCGGATCTCGCCGACTATGATCCGATCCGGCCGCATCCGCAAGGTATTGATGACCAGCTGTCGGATGGTGACCTCACCCCGCCCCTCAATATTCGGCGGCCTGGATTCCAGCGTGACAACATGATCCTGCCGAAGCTGAAGTTCCGCAGCATTCTCCACCGTGATAATTCTTTCATCGTTGGGAATAAACTGGGACAGCACGTTGAGCAAGGTAGTTTTCCCTGAACCAGTACCCCCGGAAATAATCACATTAAATCTTGACTTAACTGCCGCCTCCAGGAACTGGATCACCCCTGGCGTCAGGGTTCCAAAGTCAATCAGCTGTTCTACCGTGAAAGGATCTTTGGAAAATTTTCTGATCGTCAGGCAGGGTCCGACCAGCGAGATCGGGGGGATGACCGCATTGACACGGGACCCATCTGGAAGACGGGCATCCACATAAGGACTGGATTCGTCAATCCGTCTGCCCAGTGGGGCCACAATTCTGTCGATAATCCGCATCACGTGTTCATCGCTCTCAAACGTGATCGGTGCCCTGTGAATTTTGCCAATTTTTTCAAAATAAACACTTTTGGCCCCGTTCACCATCACTTCGGTAATATCATTATCCTCGAGCAGCGGCTGCAGCGGGCCAAACCCAAGAATTTCTGCAGCAATTTGTTCAAAGAGGCGGTGCTTCTCCTGCCTGGAAAGCACGATGCTTTCTTCTGAAAGGATCTGCTCAAAGAGGTCCCGAATCGTAACCCTGACTTTCTCGACCTCTGACACGTCTATGGAGGGGTCCAGCTCCGCAAGAAGCCGATTTTGGACCCGAACTTTCAAGTCTGCATAGGTCTCGTCCTGAGCATCCTTCCTGGGCGGGGAAACCCGCCGTGCTTCAAGCGTTCCCAGCCTTGATGCGCCCTGAGCACTATCCGAGCTCTGGGACGAGGAAGATCCCCCGGTCTTTTTTCCTTCTTCAATTCGTTTTAATAGCGACATATATTTCCACCTATCTGGTAAGAAAACTCATCGTCACGATTTGTTTTTCAGGTCTCCAACATCTGCTCCTGCTCCAACTCCCGCAGCTTTTCCCTGATCTTTCCAGCTAATTCCAAAATCCCTTTGCCGATTTCCTTGGATTGCCCGTCAGAAATCATGAAAGGGACCCCCCGATTGACCGCGGGGATTACCAGTTCTCTTTCCTCTGGCAGGACCACCGCCACCGGATGGTTTAAACTTTTGCTGATTTTTTCCGGGGTGATGGCAATCTGCTTGTCATACTTATTCATAACCAGTAAGATTTTCTTGTTGGACACTTTCAATGCATTCAGCAAAGACAGCATCATGCGTGTGTTGATGATTGCCGGGATATCCTGGGAGGAGATCAGCAGCACCAAATCGCTGTTATCAATCGTGTCCAGGGTAACATCCGAGAGCCCGGAAGCCGTATCCACAACCACATAGGAATACAGCCTTGTTAAATATTTTAACACCTTCGTCAGCTGCGGCCCGGTGACCTTCTCGGCATCTTCCGGGTGAGACGGTGCCGAGAGAACATCGATCCCGGAAGGTTCGTGATGGATCATGCAATCTTCAACGACTTCAGGATCCAGCTGCTCTGCCAGGGGGGTCAGATCTGAAATCGTCAACCGGCTCCGCTCATTCAGAAAAATCGCCACATCCCCGAACTGCAAACTGGCATCGACTATCACTACGGGGGTCTCCTCGCTGTGAAGGGCTACGGCAATATTTGTCGCGACTGTAGTTTTGCCAACGCCCCCTTTCGGGCTGTAAACGGTGAGTATCTTTCCCAGGTTTGTCAGCTGGATCGTGGTTCCCCGCGGGTCCCTGAGCGATCCGGTTCCCCGGTCAATAAAGTGCGTCCGTTCTCGATTTTCTTTGGCCTTGATCCCGGCAGCCCGGATCACATTAACAAGCTCATCCCCCTTGACCGGCTTGGTGATAAAATCCGTTGCCCCTGCTTTCATCGCACTTCGCATGTAGTTTGTATCCCCCTGAACAGAAAGTATCACGACTTGGGAAAAAACTGTTTTTTCCTTGATCCGCCCTGTGGCTTCAATGCCGTC
The DNA here is from genome assembly GCA_964621835.1 of uncultured Anaerolineales bacterium. Lineage (GTDB taxonomy): Bacteria > Chloroflexota > Anaerolineae > Anaerolineales > UBA11858 > B10-G9. The sequence continues at coordinate 34,726 of CAZUMA010000016.1, forward strand.
CATATCCGGCATATTGATATCCATCAGGACCACATCAGGATCCAGGGAGATTGTCTGCGAGATTGCATCCTTTCCATTTTCAGCCGTGCCTAGCACTACAATATCACTTTCGAATTGTAGGAGCTTGCTGATATTGCGCCTGGTTTCCTGGTGGTCGTCAACTATTAAAACGGTATATTCCTGATCAGACATTTACACCCCATTTGAAAGTATTCTTATGGGCCGGCTTCCCCGCCATCACTTTCTCGTAGATCTCCTTCAGTGAAACGATACTGGGGAGCCCAGCCAAAAGGCAGTTTTTGGGGGATTGGAATTGCATATTCATCCAGGAAAAACTGCATTGTCGTGGTTGAGGTATCAATCACCGTGCTGTCCCCAGCAGAACGAAGAGCCAGGGTCAGATCGACACCACTGTCCAGCAGGTAGGTCAAGGTGACCGCCTCCTGCGGGGTAACGATCAGGGTCACATTATCTGGCGGCTTGCTTTCCTCCACTGGTGGAGGCGCCTCATCTGGACCCGCAGGCACCGGGGTTGGTGTCGGGGGCACGTCTGGTTGTGCCTCCTCCTCCTCATACTCAAAATCTCCCACTTTTAATATCGTGGCACTGGGGATAATTGCCTGGGCTGCAAGCCTCGGCCGCTGCCGCTGAGAAGGTAGGACATAGAAGAATTGCCCTGGAAGATCGTCAGTTTCCACGACTTTCCCAAGGGGAGCGCCCAGTCCATCAACCTCTGAGGTCAGTTTCTCCACGGCTTCTTGCTCCCCCCCAGCACCCTCGGCAGCATACAAAATTCCCACTTCGTTCGGCAAAACTGTCTGGAAATCCGGGTCAATATCAATGAACTGCATTGATGCGATGACCACCACACGATCCCCGGGCCGCAAGGCATAGGAAACGCTGGCCAGACGGGTGATCGGAATGGATTTTGCGACCAGGCCTTCTGGAATGGATAGCGCGGCAACGGAGCCGGCTTCAGACAGCTGTGCCGCACTGTCAACCAGCATATTCTCTGTCAGCGGGATTCCGCTGTCAAGATCAAATTTGGCTTGCCGTCCGACCGCCTCCCCTAAATTTGTAAACATGGTATCAATGACAAGCTCCCTGGGGATTGGAATCAGACCCAGGACTGTTTCATCCAGCACTGTGCCGCGGTCCGCCCTCTGCGTGATGACGACCACATCCACGGTATCGATCACTACCGCTTCTTCCGCTGTCTCCTCTGCCGTGCCAGATGGCTGTAGAAAGTTTTGGTAGAGCAGGTACCCCCCTACCAGCAAGAGGACCAGAATTAAAGCCAAGTACAGAAATACGCGTCCGCGTCGCATGTCAGCCTCCTAAAAGATTGCCAATCTCATTCTTTTCTATTTTACCGCATTATCAAGCCCCGTACTCTTTGAATTCCTCGACATAAAAATGCTGTAAGGCGGGACCCGATGTCTTTCAAATGCATCCCTATCCAGATTACCTCTCACCCCAGGACGGATGCTCCATCTCTTGCACGGGTGTGGAGGCGTCTGCCAGTTAATGCTCACATAGACCGTTTTCTATTAATTTGCAGAATGCAAGGATCATACCGCCCAACTCCTAATTAAACCCTTCCTTGCTCGTTTTGACCTGACCCCGGGCCTGAAATCAGATTCCTCCTCAATTTCCGCAAATACACCCGTGGCTTCCCAAAGGCTTTAAAAAACTTTTTATCCCCAGCTGCACCGGACTCTTTTTGAAATTCCAGGATCCTAGCTTCCGGGGGCCGCTCCATGGAACTGTCACAAGGATCGGTCTGCTAATTATAAATGCAGAATAGAAGGATGATGGCTTTCCCCGCTGCCTGATAAACTGCCGAAACCCTACCATCGGGCAGGGTTTCGGATGTGTGACATAAGGAGGCGGTCACTCGCCTAGAACCAGAGGGTTCTTTTTTTAGATATTGCCAACAATATTGCTGAAGATGTTGCCAATAGCGGGGCCAAGTAAGGAGAGAATAACGATCACAACAACTGCAACTAAGACAAGAATTAGTGCATACTCTACGAGACCTTGGCCTTTTTCCTTCGGTGCATATAACATGGTTTACCTCCTTGTTAAGTGTATTTCCTTCAAGGTGTATGCGAACCTTTCAGGCTAGTGAGCATTATAAGAAACAAACCAGCATATTTCAATAAGGTTTTCCTTACAATTATGCAAAGACCTCCTGCCCTTCTGTGCTGGCAGGAATACTGAAGGCCACCCGGGTCCCCTGGCCCATTGCTGTATCCAGGCTGAATTCCCCCCGGAGGATCTCCACCCGGTCTTTGATCACCTTCAACCCCATGCTGCCATCCATGGCCTTTTCGGCATCAAATCCCTTTCCATCATCCTCCACATTGACCCGGATATGGGTTTCCCCGGTATCCACATGAATCTTGACTGCATCTGCGCCGCTATGCCTGGTGGCATTGCTGAGCAGTTCCTGGACAGCCCGGAAAATCATGATCTCGAGGTAGCCATCCAGACGACGCTCAGTCCCTGTTGCCGTGAAGGATACCTCCACCTCACTCTGATCTTTAAAGGCCTCCAGGTAATGCCGCAAGGTGGGCACAAGCCCCAGGTCATCCAGCATCATCGGCCGCAGCTCAAAGATAAAATCCCGTACCTTGACAAAAGTTGAGCTGGCCGTCGCTTTCAATTCATCCAGTTCATCCCGGGCTTGATCAATATCCATATCAAACAGACGCTGGGCGATTTCCGCCTGGAGGATAAAATTTGATAATGCCTGCGCAGGCCCATCATGCATTTTCCTGGAGAGTTTATGTCTTTCTGCTTCCTGGGCCTGGATCACGGATTCGATCAGCTCTGCGGCATCCAGCTCCTCTTTCCCATCATCCAACAAAGGGGTTTGCCCAAGAAATCCCTGCACATCCTGCATCTGGTTGATGAAATCCTGGAGATGGATCTGTTCACTTTTGAGCTTTTCCATCTGCCCTCGCATCACAAACAGCCGCTGCTGGGCATCCAGGGTCTGATCATATATTTCCCGGATCTGATCTTTATTAAATTCCACCGGTTTTTCTTTAATTCGCCTCACGTTGGCATTATTGGCAACATTTTTCTGAGCCAGCTTGTCCACCTCGAGCTGACTCTGCTTGAGCTTCTTGGTAATCTGCTCCAATTTTTGCTCAGCTTTTTGGATCTTTACCGCCAACGTCTCTTCCAGCTGCTCAGATGACTGCCGTTCTCGATCGAAATCGTCTAGGACCATAATCTTAACTCCTGCCCAACGGCTTTGATTTCCTTGGAGAGTATAGCACAGGATCAGGGCGCGGGCAAATCCAGCCATTTCCCAGATTCCCCCATCTCCGGATTGTTATTTTTTCGCTTTCCATCGGTAGACTGCCATATTTTCTGCGCCAAAAAACGGCGCAAATGCACCCGCTGTCTGGTAAACAGGATCTGCATCTCTGGTAAGCTCAGGATACCAACCAGGAAAAGCGACCAGGTAATCTGCTCCCTTTTGGTCGAGATACTTTTCCAGAGCGGCCTCATCCCGCATGATCGGGATCACTTCCGGGGAGATCAATCCCGCCAAATCAAGCAAATTTCTTCTGCTGAAATACCCCACTGCGCCAATATCATGGGCAGCAATCAAACTATCCGGTTCAGTATGGTCCGCAATCCAGCGAGCCGTGGCGACCATTTCCGATTCAATCACGGCGACATCCCGCGCATAGGCACGCGCTCCCAGCAGCCAGAAAGCCGTCCCCACCCCGACCATACAACCCGCAAAGGCCCTGCTGATGACCCATTTCCGGGTCGATCCAGGGATTCTGGAAATCCAGCGCGCAGTCTCGGCCAAGCCGACACAAAGTATGACTGCCAGGGCTGGAAAGATATACCTGCCGTGCTGATACGTCACAGGCAGCCTCCAGGCATATAAACCGATATACCCAATCCCCCAGGCAGCAGCCGCGAGGATTCCCCACCGCTTTTCCTGCACCCCCCTGATGACTGCGTGGATGAAACCCGGGATCACCAAGCTCCCCCATCCAACGACAGTCTGCCGGCCAACCCTCCAGACCCTGCTGAGCAGGGAAGCTTCCCTCAATACGGCATATTCCGTCTGTTTGGCATAGAACGTCGTCGGCCAGATGGCTCCTGACACCGCACTATTAAAGAGCAGATAAGGTAAAAACAAACCCAAAAACCCGCCCAGCAGCCTGCCAATCCCCGCCAGGGTCCGCTTGCCGATTGGCTCCCGGAGGCAGATCAAAAGGGTGATCGGGATCAGCAGGGTAACACCGCCCGGCCTCACCCAGGTGCTGATCCCAACCAGCGCCCCGGTGGCAATCAAGCTTTTTTTTCCATCTGCCGCCATGGTTAAACTAAACAGGACCAGAAATGAAAAAAGCAGGGTTTCCATTCCCGAAACCGCAGACCAGGCCAGGTGCCATTCAAATAATAAGGCCGCCCCAATCAGGGTGCTCCACCCGCGGACTTCCCCGTACTGCTGCTCCACAAACATGATCGCTGAACCCACAACCGCCAGCAAGGATAGGTATCCCCAGAAATATGCTGCGGTGCAGGGGCTGAATTTCAGCCAATGCATCAGGGACAGCAATCCTCCCCACAAGGGACCGGTTGACCCTCCAGAGGGCTTTCCCGGGATATAGGACCACTGCCCGCTTGATGCAAAATTTCTTGCATAGGTTTGATGGATCCAGGCGTCATCCAGGGGAAACCCCACCCGGTAGACCCGAGAACTCCAGATCAGATACATCCCCACTGAGAGGATCCCCAGCGCTGGCAGCCCAACAACACGGAACATCCGGGATCGAAGCAGCTTCACTCCTGCCCTCCCTGGGGCGTTACGGAGAAAAACCTGGCCCCGCTTCTAGAGCATATGTAGTCCAGCGTCCGGGTCGATCGGGGCTGTTGATAAAGCTCCTCCAATCCCGCTGGATGATTTTGCTCCAGGATCACAACCTCCACCTGGAAATCTCCTGCAGCCCGTTCCAGGGTCTCCACCCCGCCATTCGGGATCACAATCGCAGGGACGCCTGCTGCGTAATATAATCCCGGTGGATTATTGATCATCACCAGCGATTCCGGGGTGTAATTCATGGATTCCAGGACCCCGGCAAGATCACGCTGGACCCTGTAGCTTGCATTCCAGACCGGTCGTTTCCAATCCTGTCCGATGACCCGCTGGTTGACCAAATACACGGTCATCCCCAACAGAATAACAATCCACCCGGACCCAATGATTTTCCAGTTTTTGCCTCTGCGCCATCCTCTGTGTTCCGCTGCCCAGTCAATGACCTGCTTCATCCCAATCCCGGCCAGCGCCCAAAACAGGGGCTGTACCCCTGCACCCGCATGGAAATACCCCCCCCGGGATCCAGCATGAGGGAAGACCAGCGACATGATCAGAAACATACCAACCCAGACGAACACGCCCGTCAGTACTTTTCGCTCCGTCCGGGATTTCCAGAATCCAATCATCATTAAGGGAGCGAGTATGATCTGTCCCTGAACGATCCAGAATGTTTTCAGGTTGGTCCAAACCGCGGAGAGCTGGCTGAGCAGGATCGACCGCAGCCCCTGGTCCACCCAGTTTTGGGGATTGACCAGCTCCGCTGGGTATGAAAAGAGTTCATTGTAGGTGGTCAGCCACAGCATCTGGCTTCCTCCATCTCCAGAAATCCCTCCAAACACGATCGTATTTCTAATCAACCACGGCAAGATCACCAGGCTGTATCCAACCAGGACCCATAAGGCGCGGAGGAATTTCGGATTTTCAAAGAAAATTCCTACAGCCAGCACAGCAGCTGCCCATAGAAATCCCTCGGCCCGTGTCAAATGCATCAAACCCGCAATTATACCGATCCCCAGGGACTGCCATGTCGTTGGCCTGGCTCGGACCAGCAGCAGAATCAGGCATCCTCCCAGCATATAAATCGAAAAAGAATCCGTGGTGGTCAGGAATGGAGCGTAGAAACCTGAAAAAACAGCTGTAAAACCGCTAAAAATCCCCACTCTTTTATCCCCGGACAACTGGTATGCCAGCGCTGCTGTCAGGGGAGGGATCCAGATACTGAGCAAGAAAAAAATCGCCTGTGCTGCCCGAAATGAAGTTGAGCCAGCCAAGCTGTAAGCAATTGCGGCTACCAGGGAGGTTAGCGGCTGCCAGTAGCCGAACGCTGGCCTGGGGAGCGAGAGGTCCTTCCCCAGATAATTCCATAAAAACGGTTCTGTGAGCCCTTTTCCCGCCGCCAGCCGCCGGCCTATACCCGCATAATATTCGGCATCCATATATCCCGGGGAAATTTGAAAGATTGCCGGAATACTCAGCACCAATGCCCCAATCAAACTTAACAGCAGGTAACTCTTCCAAGTCATCACTCGAGGTCCCACATCGATCCTACGGGTAAAACATACCACCACTTAATCCAGTACAGACCCACCAGGGTAAATGCAGGGAGAGGAAGAAACATCACCGGGTTCTGGATCGGCTGATATGATCTTTCAAGGGTGAGGATGAACAGCAGCCATAAGCTAATAAAAACAAACAGCAGCACGCCCAGGACCACCATCTCCCCCCTCTTTTTCCAGCGCTTATGCCAGGTGGCAACAACCATCATCAGGCAGGGAAAAAGCAAGAGAAAATTCCCCGGATCGGTTTGAATCCCGATCCACTGGGAAATCACCAGGATCATCATCCCCGCCCACAGAAATCTTGGAAAGGATGCTTTTCTCGCAGTCCACCATTCGAACAGCAGGATTGCAGACATCAGAATCCGCACGCCCCAGCGCAGCTGCACAGACAGGCCGGGGAACCAGCCTGCCAGCACCTGGCCCAGCGTGCCAGCCGGATTATATCCGGGATATCTCAAGATCTCCCAGATGTTCTGCAGGATCCAATTGGGAATGACCAGAATGCCCGCGGTGATAAAAACGGCCATCGCAGAGAAAAACCAGGTCAGGATTGTTTGCCGCCGCTGGTAAATCGCCCAGATAAGAACAAAAGGAACAACCAGGATAACCAGGTGAGGCTTGATGGTGGTCATCGCCAGCATCAAGCCAGCCGCGCGGTCCTGCCCTTTTTTAATGGCAAGGAAAATCAGGCTGATTAATAAGGCGACCAACACAACCGCATTGCCATTTACCAGAGCGCGCACAGAATGATACCAGGTAAGGGTGAAAAACAAGATCACACCCTGCAGCCATAATCTTGGATGCCACTCAAATAAAGAAAAGAGCACAAAGGTCATCCCCACCAGGGAAATTTCCAGGAATGTCATCCAGATCCCCCGGGCCAGGGCATAATTCCCAACGATTGAAAAAGGGGCAAACAAACCAACAGAGTACAAAGGATACGCAACACGAAGTTCATGCTCCCCCTCTCCAGCAGGCTGCCCGTACGCCGCGGTTTGGATCCGTTCAGCTACCTGATCGCTGTAAGGGCTGATCCCTTCAAACAGCAAGGCCCTGGTGCCAATGTAATGAACCAAAAAATCATTTCCCCCAGGATTGTTCAAGGAGAATTGATAATTCACCCACACCATCGCAACCAGGATGATGAGCAAGATGACGGTGCCGAACAGCCAATTACTACTTGTTGTACTACGACGCATCATCATCCCCCAACTGCTGAGCTGGCTCAAAAACAGCTGACTGGTAAAAAAGAACACCCCAGAGGATAAAAAGACCAGTTCGAAGAATAATAATATAGGGCAGGGTCCAAAACATACCCCTGGACAGAAGCAGGGGCCACTCGATCAGGCTGATGATGACCAGTAAAAGTGCAGAAAGCAGTGCTTCCCGCTCCGAGAATGCTAGCAAAATCAGCGGCAGCAGATAAAGCATCCACTGCGGGCTGTATCCTGGACTCCATAGAAAAAATATCACCAGGGTTAGCCCGAATAAAGCAATCAACTGGCCATCCCTCTTAATGGTAACCCGGCTCCAGAGAAAAAAACCCGCAGCTCCAAAAATTGCCAGCGTGATCAAGGGAGAAACTGCCGATTTTCGCTGATCAATATTCAGCACCGAATCAGGCACCCTGCGATCGACATCTGGTCCGAAATTTCCGGTTCTGATATTTCCATCCAGAAGAGCCCAGAATGTTTCCCAGGAACCTTTCCTGCCCTGGGAAACCAGGGAAGCAGTGGCGTTCTCGGGAGCTGCCAGGTAAAAACCTCCCCAGAGTACCGCCACCGTACAAAGGATAATCAGGCCTGTCTGGAGAATCTGCCGTTTTGGTAATTTTTTCCAGGCTGCGGGAAGAAGAGTGACAGGAAACCACTTGGTCAGGATTCCTGCAGCCGTCCAGAATGCAAAAGAGTTTATCCGTCCTTCTAACAGCATGAATAGGCCAAAAAGAATACTCATGACAACCAGCGCATCAAAATATGCCCACCCGTAAAACAGCCCCCAGAGGAGCGCTGCAAAAATAATTGTACGCTGGATACAGGATTCTCTGGACCAGAGTCTGCTGCTGAGCCTTGCAAATAAATAGATCGTGATCGTCTGCGCTGCTGTAAACAAGATGTAAAGCAGATAAGTATATCCCTGCTCCCGGCCCCCAGCCAGTAGATAAATACCCCGGGAAATCAGGGGGAACAGCGGCGGAAATTCTGTCCAATAATCAAGGTAAGGCACCCCAAGGCTGCTCTGGCTGTAAAAATTCCAATAATCCCCATAACCGCGAAGTGCTTCCAGGGGCAGGGAGATCATCAATATCAGCCGAGCGCCAAAAAACGCCCAACCAAGTTGCCTCAACCATCGTTCCTTCGCAGCCGCGTCCCCGGCTAAGCTGGTTTTCTTTTTACTCATAAGCTTCTCTTTTCAGGGTGAGAATGGTTTGTATCAATAGATTAGACCTCTCTCAACCCGGGAGATGATCCCGGACACCCGGTTAGCTTCCTCCCCACTCCCCATGTTTTCCAGGCAGTCAGTGTATTCTGATAAGGCAATCAGTGTTTGATCCGTAAATCTAACCACCACATAGCCTGGAAGCGTATCCCCTGGGGGTGATGGCCTGTAGAAAGCGTACCAGGCATATTCTTCAATCCCTTGCTTTCCTAATCCATACGCATTGGCATTCTCCAACAGCGCTAAACCATCCCGGTAATACCTTTCAGCAACCCGGCAATTCCCCTGGTCCCTGAAGATATCTCCCAGCAGGAAATTAGCTCTGACCAGCAGCCATTCATTCTTGCTGCCCATCCATATCACCGTTTGCAGCTTGCGGACAGCAGCCGCCTCTTCCCCTAAACCAAGCTGGGCCACTCCCAGGCTGAAATAGGCCTCTGCATAATTAGTATCCAATTTTTCATGAAAGAATGCCGCCGCTCCTGAATAATTGTCCTGCTGCATTTGTACCCAGCCCCATTCCAGTTCCGGATCATAGGCCACTGGATGGGTGGGTTTTCCAGCTGTCCAGGTGCGCATCACCTCTTCTCTTAGCTGTGTCTCGCGAAAAAAACCGGATTGAGCCCAATGCGGTTTTCGAATCAAGGCCTCACGATAGGCTATCAAGGCTTCTTCATGAAATCCTTCCTGCTCCAGAAAACTTCCCAGCGTCAGCTGAAATCCTGCCTGGTCTGGTGCCTGATGGACAGCCGTTTCTAATTCTTTTTTTGCTTCCTCTATCCTGCCCGCATTCCAGAGCAGTAAACCGGTATTGAGATGATTGACACTGTAATTTGGTTCCAGGTCTAAAGCTGCCTGATAAGATTGGATTGCCTCGGTAATCTTTTCTTGAGCATTCGGGACAGGTTCCGGAGCAAGCGAAAGAATCCCCTGAGTGTAACCAAGTTCAAACCAATGCAGAGCATTCCGGGGATCTCGCTTGATTGCCTTTTTGAGCAGCTGTTCCGATTCAGCCCAATTTCCGGCTGCTGCCTGTTCCACGGCACGCTGATAAGGAAGAAAGGAAACGGTGTTCCATCCCAGCATGCACAGGCCGATCCCAACCATCCCCGTGACAAGGATGTTCCTGATCCGTAAGCCAGAAGCTGAGCCAGGAACTGGCACCCCGGCCGCAATCATCCCGGTTAACAGTGTTGGTAAGACCAAAAGCACTGGTAAAGTTTGGGGAGTTTCCACAAGGCTGTGCACCCCCAGTCCCGCAAGCGATCCATACAAACCGGCCAGCTCAACCCGGCTTAAAAATTGATGTCTCCGCCATGCCTGCCAGCACAAATAAAGCACTCCCATGATCAGCCCGGATAGGCTGAGGAATCCCACCAGGCCGTGCTCTGCCAGCACATTGAGGTAAAAATTGTGTGCGTGAGCCAGAAGGATCCCTGGCGGTACAGAGATTTCACGAATATATTCTGTGGCGTAGGTAAATGGACCCTTTCCCACCCAGGGATTGTCACGAAACATCCGCCAGGCTACCCCCCAGATATAGTCCCGGGATGCGGTAATGTTTCCCAGATCAGAGGGATGGGAGGGATGGCTGACCTGCCAGGCTAAAGCCCTGACAACCAGGTATCCTATCCCCACCAGGCCTGCTCCTGCAACCAAGGCAGCCCCTTTGTTGTCTTTGAGCTTGCCCCAAAATGATTGCAGAATGCCTGGATTTGCCAAACCAGCCAAAAATGAAAAAGTCCCCACCGCTGCAAATGTTCCCAGCCACCCACCTCTTGAGGAGGTGAAAAACACCAGAAACAGGGCGGCAGCTGCCCAGCCTCCCAACACAATCCTCGACTGGACACGTTTTGCTCCCACCAAACGGCTTAACGCCAGCGGGATTAACAAATTCAAATACGCTGCTGTAAAATTTGGATGCCCGATGAAAGCACGGACACGGTATGTTGCAGGGGGGACAATTTCTCCTGGTGAGGAGATCTCCAGCCAGCCCCGATACCAAATCCACAGCTCACGGAAACCAAAAAAAATCACAAACCCACTGACGAGCAGCAGGGTTTTGACCATCAAATTTGTGGGAACTCCACCCCGGATGACCTCAACCACCAGGTAGTACACCAGGACCGCAAACAGGAATCCTCCGAGCCTGATCAGGCTTCTTCTTGGGTCGCTCGAAAAAACAGAGCTGATCAAAACACTTGCGGTAAAAACAGCTACAGGGGCATCGAGCACTGTGCCCACGGAACGGCCTCTGTGCCGCCAGCGGTAAGCCAACCAGACCATGCCTCCAGCCGCTAATAATCCAGCGCTGATGATGTATATACGAAATATAACCAGGCCGTTAAACGTTCCCCCCAGCAGGATCAGGTAGCTGAATAGTAAAAATAAGACGGCTTCCTGGACGAGGTAGGTGGTCCGTTCCTGTTGGGCTGACAAGGTTAATAGGCTCCTTTTCCCCTGATCACAGCTTTCAGTGTGAGCAGCAGGATCCGCAAATCCAGCCACAGAGAGTAGTTCTGGATATAGTATAGATCATCCTCGGTATGCAGATGCATCGGCCGATCGCTTCGACCGGTTACCTGCCACCAGCCGGTAATTCCTGGCGGTGTGGAAAACCGTTCCCGCTGCCAGCGCTGATAGGTCTCGACCAATTCGGGAAGCTCTGGCCGAGGGCCGACAAAACTCATCTCTCCCTTGATTACGTTGAGCACCTGGGGAAGCTCATCCAGGCTTGTTCGACGGAGGATTTTACCCAGCTGCGTCACCCGGGGATCATCAGGCCTTTTATAAATTGGCCTGTCCTGCCCATCCCGTTTGACCAGTTCCTTCAGCTTCTGGTCCGCGTCTACAACCATGGTCCTGAATTTGTACATATTAAATATTTTACCGTTTTCACCCACTCTGGACTGCACAAAAAAAACTGGGCCCTTTCCTTCGATCAAAATTGCCAGGGCGATGAAGGCAGATACGACCCCTACCACTGGAGATAGGATTAAGGCGAGGATGATGTCAAATATGCGCTTTGAGATGCTCTGGTATGTTCGCAGAGCTGGAGCACGTAAATTAAGCATGGGGATCCCCCCAAATTCTTCAATCTCAGCCCGGTGAAGGACCAGGGAGAAATAATGAGGGATCACCCAAAAGCGCACCGGTAAATCAATGGTCTCCTTGACCAGCTGATCAACCCGATTATATGCCCTGCGGGGCAATGCCACAATAACATCATCAATTTGATTTTCGTTAATAATTTCCCGGATCTCGCCGCACGAACCGATTATGTCAGGATTGGTATCTATTTTATCCGGATCATCATCCAGGAATCCCCAGAATTCATGCTGAAACTGGGGGTTCTCATCCAGCTGCTGCCGAACGTCACTTCCGACCTCCCCTGCGCCAACAATAATTGTCCGCCTGGGAATCCTAACCCTGATCCCAGAAGACATCAGCAACCAGGGGATCAGCCGCCAGGCAAGCAGGAGAATAAATGCGAGCAGCATAAAAAGAACAAAAAGAAATCGGGAAACATCCCGGAAGGTCAGGTACAGGATTCCTGCCAGTGATGCGCCAGCAAAGAGGGATGCCAAGGAGAGATTTTTCAATTCATCCTTGAAACTCAGGTTCCGTCGTGGATGATACACTCCCCCATAAAAAAGATTGATTACCCATGAGAGCCCTGCCAGGAAATAGACCTGCAGGTCGAGCTGAACAGGCCTGGAAATCTCTTTGACAAATGGATACGGATTAAAAAAAGGACGGATGTAAACCGCAATCTGAAGCGCGGCAATCACCAGGACAGCATCGAGGATTAACGCTGCGATGATGTCATTGGCAGAATACCTCCGGAACATAGCAAATTCCTTTTTTTATGATTACGTCAGAAACTGCCTAATCAACAGGGAAACAAACCGAGGATATCTCCGGTACCGCTTCCACAATCTGGCAGGCTCATGGAGAAATCGAAACAGCCATTCCATTCCAGATCTCTGCACCCATCGTGGTGCTTGTTTCTTTGCGCCCGATAAAAAATCAAATGCTGCGCCAACAGCGATGATCACTGGAGCCTGCAGTAACTCCCGGTGTTGAGCCATCCAGTACTCTTGTTTAGGAGATCCCAGTCCAACCCAGATCAGATCCGCTCCACTTTCATTGATTTGATTGATCACCGCAGGGTCTTCATGAAAGCCAATTTCCCTGAAAGCTGGTGAGTAGGTTCCGGCAATTTTCAATTTCGGGAATCGATCTGTTAGATTACGCTTTAACGCCTCTAATACCAGCCTCTCACCACCGTATAAGTACTGAATGAAACCGGCATCCTGTGAAATCTGGCAAACCCGCAGCATCAGATCCGGTCCGTACACCCTGGTTACATCCCGGTGGCCAGCAGCCTTCAAGGCCCAGACAATCGACATCCCGTCCGGCGTGGTCATGCCGCTGTTATTAAAGATATTCCTTAATTTTGGATCATCCTGACAATCCATCACAGAGTGACCCGGGGCAACACAGACATACTGCTTCCCACCCTGAGTGATCCAGGCCTGAATTGTCTCGACGCATTGATCCAAATTTGTGATGGAAATCTTCACGCCAAGGATATCCTGCCGTTCTTGCATCGCTTTTCTCCGCGGTTTATTGTCCAGAAAAATATTCCCGGTAATCAACTTTCGGAAAGACGGGACATTTTCCTTTTATTGTAGCGTCAATAATCCGCCGTCCATCTGCCTCGAAAGCTTTCCGAGCGGAAGAATAAGCCAGTTCCGACCGCTGCAGATCGGGCAGCTGCCATTTTGCACCCTTCGGGAAATATTCTGGATGAAAATGGTCGGCATCTCTGCTCTCCTGGCGGATTTCTGTGGTGTTGGGCACTCCCTGGGTTTGAAAGCTGTGGTCCACTCCAACCAGGACGACTTCTTGAAAGCCCATATAATAAGCCAGCTGCATCGCAACATAGGTCACGGTTCCCCCCGAGGAAATCGGTTTTGTCAACTCCCGCTGAAATCGGTCTTCAAACCCAAAACTTGTTTTGAGAAATATATTTTTTTCGTGTCCTATTTTAAAATATCTCCGATGATTCCAATTCAGGAACTTGGTGATCCTGATTTCCTCCAGATCCTCTGCAAATTGTTCTAATACCAATTCATTGATAGCCACCAGGTACGACGGTCGAAAAGGAATTTCACGAAACAGCAGGTAGATGCGGTTCAAACCAAATACAATTTCATCCCGGATGATCGATAAATCCATTTTTGCCAAACTGGGGCCATTGCCCATGATCACACAGCGCTGCCCCTCATGCCGGTTTTTATATGATCGGATGCGGGCTTTATTGAGGTCCGCCTGATCCCACCCGAGCTCCCAGGCGATCTGATGGGGGAAATTGCAGGCCCGGCGCTGGATAGCCTCTATCAAACGGCGAAAAGGCATCCCACTGCTTCGCAGTCGTTCAGGGAGAATTAACTTCATTTTTCGCCTCCTGGTCCGCGCATCCGCATTTGCATCTGCCGCCTGATATCACGGATGGTTTGTTTATCAGCTTCACTCAGGCCCATTAGGTAAAGGAGAACCAAAAAGAGTGTGCAGGACCCTGCAAATTGCACAATCAGCATCCAGATGTCTGGCAGTGCGAAAGCCCTCTGGGTCAGCAGCATCATCGCGAGGGTTATCCCAGCTGCAGCGAAGCTTTTTATTATGCTGGATCCAAGCATACGAATTTTCAACCTGGTTTCCAGAAGAATTCCCGCCCCCAGGAAAAGCCCTGAATAGAGCAGAAAATTCCCCACGGCCGCCCCAAGGATTCCTAATCGGGGAATGAAAATCAGGAAGAGCGCAGCAGAAAGGATGAAAACGAGGGTCGTAACCCCCATCCAGCTTTTCTGGTGATTGGTCATCACCAAGACCTGATCGACTGCCCCTTTGCTCAAGTTCAACAGCTGCCCCAGGATAATGATCACTAAAACCAGTCCGCCTGCACGGTAAGATTCGCCAAAAACGACTTCGAGGAATATCTCAGGGGAGACCAAGATTACCAGAATCACCGGAAAACAGAGATTCAGGACCCATCTTGTACTGGTTTGCACCAACGCTTCCAACTCTTCCAGCTGATGCTGGTGAAAATAATCCGCCGACATCGGGGCGACGATGGTTTTTACAGCGCTGAGCAGTGAAATAAATACCGCGGAAGTCAATGCGATTGTTTGATAGATACCGGCTGCCTCCTCAGAAAGAAAATAACCCACGAAAAGCCGATCCATCATCAACATGACGGTTCCAAGAAGTACAGGAACAGAGATTGGGATTGAATAAACCAGCACCTCCCACCCTGCTGAGAGCATCGAACCAAGCTGGCTTCCCTTCTCAAGAAATTCCCTCCGCAGGTAGACAAGCGCCGCGGCAAAACTGCCCCCAAAGGAAACCAAAGCAGCCAGAGCATACAATGAAAGACCGCCATTCAGGACTAACAACAGGCCGATCAGGATCAGATTCATCACTGGCTGGACGAATTCTTCCACGAAATTTGCTGCCACCATCTTCAGAGATATCCGCGTTGCCGATGCTGCGACCTTGGTTCCGGCTAAGAGCGGCAGCGCCAGACCAAACCAGCGCAGGGGTACTTCCAGCCCGGGCTTATTAATCAGCCATGAAATCTGGGAGGAAAACGAATAGGTCAGCAGCCCCAATAACAATCCTGAGGCGCAGGTGATCATCAAAGACCCGCTGATCACCTCGGACATCTTCTCGCGGCTATTCTTCCTGAACTGCGTGCCATAGTGGATCACACCGCTGTCCAGGCTCAAGGTAGCAATTACTCCCATCGTTCGTAAATAATTCCAGCCTATCGCGTAAATGCCGAATGCAAACGGACCCAGCGTTCGAGCTGCCAGCAGCTGGCTTAAGAAATGCGCCGTTCGCCCAAAAACAGAACCGGTAACATTCACTCCCATTCCGTAAACCAGATTCAGATTCTTTTTTGGTGAAGGATCAGCCATGTTATTTTAGTCAAGACTGTCAGTTGTTTTGGCTAGAGTGCTGAAACCCAGGCCATAATAAACAAAAAGAAAATCTCAGGAGCATAGATCGAGGGCACGCCGGAGACGCTGCCCATCAGCAAACAGTAAAGAAGAAAGCCTACTGCGGCCTGATATTCAGCAGATATCTTTGGAAAAGCGGTGATTTTTTTGGAGAAAACGATCACCATGGCCACCAGAAACACAGCCATCACCAACAGACCTAGATATCCTAGATCAAAGATGGTCTGCAGGATAAAGGAGTGCAAGGGTATTTGATCTTTATTCAGGTAAGATTTGAAAAGATGCTGATACTCATTTACGACCCCGGAAATAGTTTGTCCAAACATCCCATATCCAATCAGGTGATTCCAGTTGAAATCCCCCAGCTGATCCAGCGCTTGCTGCCAGATAAAAGGTCGCCCACTTAAAACATCAGTTCCCTGCCTGAGCAGCCGTCCAGCAAAATCTAAACCCGACAGCATCTTTCGAGAAAGCAGTCCGCCAGCCTGGACCAAGAGGAATCCGCCTGCAAAATATGGATACCAGGCAGGTTTTTGCCAGAGGAGCAAGCCGGTAATCACCCCAGCAAACAGCAAGGCACTTCGGGAATCGGCTCCTATGACTGAAACCGCAGCTGACACTGCCCCGATGAAGAGGAAAGCAAACCATCCCTTTTGATCTTTTATCTGCCCGCGTTTTGCCCAGAGATACACCGCATTCACCGCCAGCACTGAACCAGCAAATATACCGTAAGCATTGATCCCCTCAGCCATGGGGAAATAGATCCGGGAGGTGTCAATTCCCAGCATGCCCAGCATGACCGCTTCGTATGCACGAAGATAATTGGCCTCCGGGTTTGCCACCCCAACCAGATACAGGACAAGATTCAGGATCAGATATCCATTCATGCCAGCAATCCAGCACAGCAGGAAGCGAGATTCATCCCTTTCGTCGTTGAACTTTTTTCGAAAAGAAATTCCGAAAATCAGTAATGTCATCAGATCAATTACAGTTAAAAAGTAGACCGGATTCAGGCTCGCTGTTCGAAAAACTGACACAACCATTAGCAAAAATGCGGACACCCCAATAAGAAATACGACCGGGTGGACATCCTTATCCTCCAGAAGCCCGCGTCCAAAACGATACAGCAGGTAAAGCGCGCCGAGCAGCAGCAGTGATCCAAGCAGAATGAACCACGTGGAATCGCTGAAAAGTGAGTACACCAGGGCCGTATAGAGAATAAACAGCCCCCCAATAAAGTTGATGGAAAACAACCCCGTATAAACCCCCTGCATCAGCCTGCTCTTAGCCTGCCTTCGATGAAGCAAGTGCCCAAATTCATTCATCACAATGCTGAACCAAAATGGGAGCAGGGGCAGCATAACTGCCCAGACGTAAACCTCCACCCCCAGCAGCCGGGGAAGGCGGAGCAGGATCAATCCCCCCAGTACCATCCAGTGATTTAGGGTTAGCTGCTTATCTGTTATCTGTCCTGGTCCTGTCATCGCGTCCTATTAATGCTCGCCATTGCAGAGGCCTCTTGGCAATCAATCCCGTAACCACACCAGATATCCCGTCATTCCGGCATTGATCTGCTTGTTACGGCTGCTTTTCAAACAAGAGCTGACCTTCTCTACGGTAGATCACCTGCCAATCTTTTAATTCGATCCGGCCCAGCGGCCAATCATCTGAAATCAGCAAATAATCTGCCTGATACTCATTGAGCAGTTCATCCCATCCCGGATGAATATTAATGATCTGCCACCAATCTGTGATGATTTCATCCCCGTATAAATCCGTCCTGCCATCAACAAAAATCTGGGAATCCCTTAATGTCCAGACCAGGTATCCACCCCAATTGTAATCATTAAAAATTTTCCCCTGGAGTTCCCGGCTTTCCATGTATTCGACAATCTCCACGGGGAATAATTCGCCTTCCAGAGCCTGGATCAAATCCGGTTTCGTCACCTGAAATAACTTGATCCCCACAGAGGCCAATAAGATCACAACCACCGCTACATTGATCACTGCTCTCCAGATTTCCGGCATGGAACGGTCAGACCGTTTTTGAAAACCGGTCAGCTTCCTGATCCAGGGCCATCTCTGCTGTCCCGCTTCCCTCCAGCTTGAAAGGGCAGATCTTGCGTGCCGGTACAGGATCGGAGCTGAAACCAACGCAAAAGGTCCAAAATTCCGTCTGGCAAGCAGCCCGCTGTATAAGAAAATTCCGGCCGCAGCCCATTCAGTTCCATCGATTTTAATATTCGAGGCACCCACAGCGCCGATCAGCCCGATGATTAACCAAATCATTGGCTGCTGGAAAAGCTGATGAAAATCCGGAGAAGCCCATTCCTGGATCAAATTCTGCAAGCTCTCAATGCCTACCGTTTGAAATGGCACCCCCCAGAGCTTCGCCCCATAGGGATTAATACAGATCAATAATCCCGCAGCAATCAGCCATTGGCCAAGGTATACGATTTCTTTGACCCGTTTTCTTTGTTCCCGCAGTTCGAAAAAAACCAGATTGACAGCCTCACCCGCAATTACTGCCCCGATTAATATTAACCCCAGGGCAAATCCCCCATGCATGTTCGCCCAGACCATAAATATTGGAGCCAACCAGTGCAGGTGGTGACTTCCTTTCCACTTCCAGAGGTACAAAAGATACCCAACCAGGCTGAAAAAGACCAGAGAGATCACCTGGGGTCGCGGTGCCCAGTTCACGCTGGCCACAATCCCTGCCAGCAGAAGAATGGGGGCTCTCCCCAGGGGAGGCCCCTCCATTTGTTTGTAGGTAAGCCACAAGCTGAGCACGGCAGCAGCGGCCACCCAAAGGCTCAACAGTGGATATCCCCCCACCTGATAGATGCTAAAGATCAGGATCTGCGCCAGCCAGCTGTGGTTTAACCATTCGGCCCCATTCCTGGTGAAAGAAAGTGTATCCACCTGGTAGACTTGACGGGTTTTGACTGTCTCTTCGCCCACTCTCAGGTGCCACCACATATCACTGTCAATCGGGGTCCGCACAGCCATCAAGAAAACTAATAATAAAAGAACCAATGAATAAAAATTATCATCCCTCAACCATCTCACAGCGCTGCTGATCCAGTTATCCATCCAGCCACCTCTCCTGGAAGCTATCCCACCAGGCCGGACGTTCACCCTGGATGAGCCTCACCAGGCCAATCCTTAAATAATTTCCATAGCCTATCAACAGGATTCCAGTCAGAACCACAAACACCCGCCATTCATAGAGAATAAACCCAAATCCAAGATTCCCCAACAAAGCAGTCCAGCCAATTGGCTGCACGAACAGCGCAAGCAGCTCTGTTTGTTGAAAATAAGGCAAAGCAAGCCCCAGGCTGATCGCTAGATACGCATATCGCTCCTGTCTTGTATAAGGGAATAATAAGCAGGGCAGCAGGAAAAGCAAAGCAATGGGACCCATATACTTCCATAAACTGATGCTCCCAGCAAAACTGGGTGGGAAACTGACCGAAGAACGGAAGAGTTCCATCGGCCAGTGCGGTCTAATCAGCAGGGTTAGCAGGCCAATCATCAGGGGCATGAAAAGAATACGCAAAGTTTTTTGCCATCCCTCCCAGCTCATCAGGATTAAAGCCAAACCGAGGGGGAGGCCAACATGGAACTTGATTGCCGCAAGCAGGACCCCTGCCCCGGCAAGGGTTGGCTGATTTGTCCGAATCCCCACCCAGACCAACCCCAGACCAGCTATCACCAGGCCTGTAATTTGCCCATAAAACAATACGTACATGACTTGATAGGAAAAAAGAACAAAAGCTGGTTGATTTCCAAAAACGCGGGCGGCGAAAAATATTCCCAGCAAATTAGCCGATCCCCATATCAAAATCCCTGCATAAAAAGGGATGCTCCGCATCATTTTGAAAATCAGCAGGGTCCAATAGGGATAATAAAAACCCCTGATATCCCCGGCTGCAGCTCGAAGATAGGTCTGATAATCACTGAACCCAGGATACCCTTGCGAAAACAGCTTCATAAATACCAGCAACAAGCCCAGGTTGAAGGCCAACAACCCGACTTCCCATTTGGAAAGGCGCCGAAAAATTCGTTTTTCCAGCTGCTGCTGATCCTCGCAGAAGATATCTTGCTTGGTGAGAAACATAAACTCTATTCCGGAACTGAGGGATACTGCAGGATAACTGCAGTATCATCTTGATAGGAAACGGTCCAATCGTTCCTTGATGAAAGCTCATGAATTAACCGGGAGTTTGCTGGCATGATGACGGTCCTGATCTGATAATCATCCAGAATTTCTTCCCAATTCCCCGTGAGTGTGATCACCTCTTCGTATTCCCGGGTGAGAGCCTCACCATAGAAATCGGTTTGCCCATCGATAAAAACCTTTTCCTCAGGCCACAAGCGGAAGAGGAGATATCCCCCCCAGGGGAAATAATTAAACATCTTTCCTTGCTGTGGATTTTTCTCCAGCCAATTTACAGCGTCCACTGGAAATCGATCCGGCAAATACCGGTTTTCAGGGAGGAAACCTGGTTTGTATTCGCTGGATGCTGAGAGCGCACCCAAGACAATCACAAAAACAACGGCCCAGACCCCCTTTTTTAGATCCGCCTGAAGGTGGGCAGCCCGCTGCTGAAACGCCTGCAGCTTCTCGATCCAGGGGTGGTTCTCCCAGTCTTTTAACATTCCGCTTGATGCTTTTGCCAGGATGGGAGCTGCGATCACACTGTAGAGGGGGATGTTCCGGGCGGAATACAAACTCATCGCGGTCCAGCCGCTCATTAAGATAGCTTCAGCAGGTTTTATCCTGTTTTTGGTTTGTCCAAAAATAAAAATTGATCCAACAAGCATCAGCAGAAACGGCCAGGCACTGGGGTGCTGGAAGTCCGGGGGAAGGTATTCTGCAGTGTGGCTGACCAAATAGCGGTTCCCCAGGAATCCAAATCCCGTCTCCCAAATTTGTAATCCCACCGGATTGCATAAGGTAACCCCAAAGAGGATCAGCCCGGAAATGCCCCACCGGACTATCCGCCTCCGCTGCAAGCCAGATTCCAGGAGATCTCCAGCGAAGTACATCAACCAGACCATCACACCGACCAGGAAAGCGCCATGTAAATTTACCCAAACAAGCATCAGAAGAGCAAGCCAAATGATTTTCTGGCTTGGTTTATCGCCTCGCTGCTCGAGGATCCGCACCCAAATCCCCAATAAAAGCATCGTAAAAAGATGAGGACGGACCAACCAGTGAAGACTGGAGGCAGCGGCTGCTGCAATGGTCCAGCCAGCAGCTGTCAGCACCCCATGGGAGGACTGGAACGAGCGCTCATAGACTATCCAGAATGTTGCCGCGATACCTACCGCTGTTAACCAGACCAGCCCATCAAAGCCGGCAATCCGGTGAAAAAAAGCGAATATCACCTGGGCCAGCCACTCGTGCGGTGTGAGCGGTTCCCCAGCCAGGGTGTGAGAGAAGCGGTCTGTCTTCGGTATGGCTCCACCATCGAGTATATCGTTTCCAATCGTGATGTGCCTTCCCAGGTCCCCATCCATATTAAAAAGCGCTGGTCCCATGCTCAGCACAGCCACAAAAACCGCGATAAAAACGATTTCCCCCAATCCAGGGACGAGGAAACTGATCAGGGGTGGGGGATGTTCTCGACCGGGTTGTTGTTTCATGGATCTGTTGTCCTCCCCAGGCCAATGTCTGCAGGGCGAATTGTTTTTGAGAGCTCGTAAAATATTTGATAATCGCCAATGATCTTTTCCCGCCAGCGGATGTTGCTGCTCAGGAAATGATTCCGCAGATATTGGTTTAACGGCTCATGGTTTGTTGTGATATAGGCAATTTTTCCTGCCTCGTTCACCAGAGATCGATAGGGTGGGTAGCGGTCATCACGTTCAGTATAGCGGAAATCAAGATGATAAGGTATCTGAGGGATGAAGATTACCTCCTCATCTGACAGAAATGCAAGGGGGTAGGAAACCCAGTAATTTGTGTATCCCCGGGTAATGTCATTCGTTTTTAGAAAGCTGATCAGATTTTCCATTTTCCTGTGATCAACCCGGGCAACGGGATCAAACTGGGTCGTCAGGCCGGGCGGGTATAGATGCAGGGATTGGATTGTCCCACCAAGGTTGAAACCCAGAACAAGGAGCACCAGGGCAGATTGGGCCCATTTTTTTTCAACTGCCTTAAAAACAAAATCTGCAGCAAATACTGTCATGGGTATCATTAGCGGGACAAAATACCTTCCTGACGGATCTGCCCCAAACGGTGTGAAAACAAATGCTGCCAGTAAAAATAAACTTACAGCGAGCAGCATCACCAATCCCGGGTTTTCTAATCTCTCCTGGACCATACGCCGACCGGTGTGAAGGAAAACAAGAATCCAGAAGATTAATATAAATGGCAGGATGGGAAGCATCAACCAGCGGATTTCCCAGGGTGGCCGTAAGCCTAAAATTACTGTACTTCCCAGCAAAATCAAGTTATAAAAACGGTAAAAAGGCCGCAGCAGCACCGGATAGGGAATCGAACCCGAGATGGCACTTCCAGTTAATTCACCAAGCAGTTCATCGAGCCCATATCGGAGTCCGAATAACCACCAGGGTGCCGATCCAATCATAAATCCCAGTCCCATCCAAAAAATATCCCCAAATATCTGACGCCATGATTGTTGTTTGGAGAGTTGGTAAACCATCACCCCGGCGACAGGTAGGGCGTAAATCAAAGTTAATCCAAAGGCCCAAAACCCGAGCCCCGCAATCCCCCCCCAGATCAGCAGCCAAATTTGTTTGAGGTGCCCGGATTGTCTTTGGGAAGACCCTTCCAGAGTGGCTATACGCAACCCCAGCAGCAGCAGCAGATTTCCCAGGAGCAGCGCTTCCCCATATCCTCCCAGGCTGACCGTGGTGTATAAAGTAACGTTCACAGTCGGGATCGCTGCCAGCAGGCCCGCAATCAATCCCGCTTTTTTTGTGTGCAGCACCTTTTCGGCAAGCACCGCCGTAGTGGCTACCGTCAGGATGTAAAGCAAACTCTGCACCAGGCGGATCACCCAGACCTGCTCGCCAAAGATCCGAAACCCCAGGGAAACCAGCATCGCATCCAAGCTCCCCATATAGACCTGACCATAAAAAAAGGTGGGGATTTTCCCAGCCAGGATGTGCCGGGCCATCAGCGCCACAATCGCTTCATCAGCATTGAAGGGGATCTTCGAAGACAGGATCAGCCAGCCTTTAACGCCCGCTGCCGCCACTGCCGGAAAAACCCAATAAAGGGCTGATTGGACTCTTTCAAGTATCTTCTTCATTGACTCTGCCTTTGAAGCCTTCCTTGCTGAACCAGAAAGACCATTCTACCCTGCATTCCTGGCCCAGGTTTCTCAAAAGTTGATCTATAATAGCAGCATCCATGGTCACTGCAGGCTGCTCATCAAGGTAGGATGATGAACCAATCTAAAACCCGAGATCTGTGGCTGTTTCTTCTCCTGTGTATGCTGCTGGGGGGATTTTACATTGGGGGAAAGGACATGGTACCTTTCCACCCGGATGAAAGCACACAAATCTTTATGAGTGAAGATTTTAATCGTCTTTTTAAAGATCCGCTTTCCATGGCCTGGAAACCAGGAAGACAGCTGGATAACCAGGGCAGATTGCGAGCCCTTGATGCCCCTCTCACCAAATACTGGATTGGATTCTTTAGAGCCCTGGGCAAAACGCCGCCGCTCGCAAGTGATTGGGACTGGACCCTGACCTGGGCAGAAAATGCCCTGAACGGTGCCGTCCCCTCCCCTTCCCTGTTAAGGATCTCCCGACTGGCAACCACGAGCTTAATTCCAGTCAGCCTGTATTTCCTCTATTACTCAGGCCGGTCCATGTTCGGAAAAACCACGGCCTTTGTCAGTGTCCTGCTCCTCGGGACTAATCCGCTGATCCTTCTTCATGCGCGAAGGGCCATGGCAGAATCCGCTCTCCTGCTGGGCGTTTGCTTTTTTATCTGGACCCTTTCCAGGAAGAACATTCGCCCCTGGCTGGTCGGTCTTGCTTTAGCTGCCGCAATCAATGCCAAGCAGACAGCGCTCGCCCTTGTCCCTGCAGGAATTATAGCAGTATGTTGGCCTTTTGCTGATTCTCGAAGCTGGAAAAGCCAAGCTCGCCGGTTGGCATTGCTGGGATCTGTGGTGGTTGCTGTCACGTTCTTGCTGAACCCGTTCTTCTGGAGGAACCCGGTTCAGGCTGTTTCGGTGAGCATCCAGGCCCGCAGTGAGCTGAGCAAGCAGCAGCGGGAGCAGTTTTCACCACAATTTGGACCCCAGATGCCCCTTTTCAAGCGCAGCCTCGCCCTGCTTGGGAACCTTTACCTCACAGAACCCAGCCATGCTGAGGCAGGAAATTATTTAGAGGTCACTGCAGAGCAGGTAGATGAGTATTTCTCATGCCCCCTGCATCGTTTTGGCCGCTCCCTGGTCCCCGGGAGCCTGTTTCTTGTGCTTTCGGTGTCCGGTTTCATCTTCGTGACCCAAAGGGCATTTTCTGCAGACAAAGCCAAACACTCGAAACATTGGATTACCTTTCTGGGGAGCTTTTTATGCCAGCTTTTTTTCATTCTTTTTCTGGTCCACCTCCCCTGGCAGCGCTACATCATCCCGCTGCTTCCTTTTACCAGTTTGCTGATAGCAGTTGGACTCAAACCTCTCCTTGAACCTCTTTTTCAGTTCACGATGATTTCCAACAAAACCCAAGGATGACGGGGGGCTGCTGAACTGATCTCCTTATTGTCCATTCGCCTGGTATGAACAGTGCCGCCCCCGGCTGATTGATCGTTTTTTTGAATGTCTGCTGACCTCTGAACCGGTTCCAGTTCTGCCC
>CAZUMA010000017.1:0-57729 GCA_964621835.1 uncultured Anaerolineales bacterium
CCTACTGCCCCCGCCTGTCCCGCCCTGGCTCAATCCTCCCCTGTCAGGCACAATAGCTACGAACCTTCCCTGCCGTTTCTTCCCAGTTTTTTAAGACAGCGCCTTGTCCAAAATCAGTGCCCCGATCGTGTTGCTGCCCCCGGCTGCGATTTGACTGCTGCTAGATCACCCAGCATCCCTGAAATAGATCTTTTCGCTTTTCATTTTTTTTAAGAATTTGATAAAATACTTGCGGATCAGCCTGAAATAAGGCATACTAAAGCTAGAACATTTGTCAAAGATATGTCCTTCCTGCAGCCTCTGACCGCATTTTCCCTGGGGAGCGCCTCCTGATGAGTACCATTTCACTGCGTATGTACATCCGTGAAATTGAATCGATGATCGACCAGGGCCGCATGGATGAAGCCATCACGCATTGTAAACAAATCCTTTCCAGGTTCCCCAAACACATCGAAACCTACCGGCTGCTGGGAAAGACTTTCATTGAGAACAATCAAAACAGCAATGCTGCGGATATTTTCCAGCGTGTACTCTCCGCGATCCCGGATGATTTTGTCTCCCATGTGGGAATGAGTATGATCCGCGAGGAAGAGGGCAACCTGATCTCAGCTGTCGAGCACATGGAACGGGCTTTTGAAAAACAACCCTATAATAATGCTATCCAGGAAGAACTTCGCCGATTGTATGGTAAACGTGATGGAATTGAACCTCCCAAGGTCCGTCTTACCCAGGGCGCACTGGCAAGAATCTACCTCCGGGGAAATCTCGTTAACCAAGCTATCGCGGAGCTGCGTGGCGCAATTGCTGAAAATCCAGAGCGCTTTGACCTGAAAACCATTCTTGTCGAGGCCTACATCGAGAGTGATCAAATGGCCAAAGCCATAGACCTGGCGAGTGAGATATTAAAGAAGTTTCCTTACAACATCACTGCGAACCGCGTGCTCGCCAACACCCTTAAAACCCATGACCGACCGCAAGAAATGGCGATCTGCAAGAAGAGGTTATATGCGCTTTCACCTTATGAGGCCTACATTTCTGAACATGCCCCTACCCTAGATCAAGTCCCGGACCGGGCAATTACGCTTGATAAAATTGACTGGAATGCGTCGCAGCAAAGTTTACGTACTAGGACCAGGGAAGGCTTGTCTCCCTGGTCCAACTCCCAAGAAAATGAACCACCAAAAAACCCTTTACCCGCTGAAGCACCCCTTCCAGATTGGTTAACAAATGCCTCTCAGGAAAAAGGGAATCCTATGAGTGAAGAGATGTCTGAAAACCCAACCCCAGGCGATCAGGAGTTTGATGGGGCTAAAAACAACCAGGAAGAATCAGATGCGATCCCGGAGTGGATGAAAGATGCCGGCTGGGAGCCCTCCGATGGAAACGTGGACGAATCCAAACCTGCTTTTGAGGAATTGGACGAATTCGAGGAGATCGCAGGGGGCGATGAACTCGTACCTGCTGAGATTCCTGAATGGCTGGAAGAAGCAGCTCCCACATCCCTTATTGAGGAGACAGAAGAACCTGTCCAACCCGCAGAGACTGATACAGAAGATCTCCAGCCAGCAGAAGAGGATTGGAATTTACTAACTGCCTCCGAGGACTCATCCCCAGAAGAAAATCAATCCACCCAGGAAGAACCCACACCTGATCTGACCGATGAAGATTTTTTTACCGAAGAGTCAGAAACCGAGCGAACCGGGGACACAGGAGATATTCCACCCTGGCTGAAAGACCTTGAGCTGGATGAGGATTCTCAGGAAACCGCAATTGCCTGGCTTGAGAACATGCCGCAGGACCTTTTCGAGGAGGAGGAGGAGGAAAAAACAGAGCTTGAATCAATGGATCCTTCTGCTCCCACCGGGGATGGAGATGAGGATGGCCTTGCAGATGATCAGGATTGGATGGAGGAGTTTTACAGTGCTGAGGAAGATCAGGCCGCTCGATCTGATCAGCTGGATGCTGCGAATTTGATTCCGGAAGAGGAAGATGAGCAAGAATTATTCAAGGAAGAAGAATTAGAACTGCCCGAAGAAGAACTTCCTACCTGGCTCGAGGAACTTGGAGCCGAAGAGGAGATTCCGGAGGAGGGGACCCCGGCTGGACCTGGCCTGCCCGACCAGGAAAAACCGGAACCTGTTATAGAGAAACCTGAGGAGAGTGACTCCATCACGGATTGGCTGTCCAGCTTTGAAGAAGAACTGCAGCCTGAGAGACCTCAAACGGAGGAAGAAGACGCCGGTGTATTGGATGCTGCTGCCGACTCCAGTCCGGAATCCCCCCAGGAAGAACCATCGGAGTTCGATATTCCAGATTGGATGGGCGAGGTAGAACAGGATCTCACTGAGCAGGCAGACCTCGAGAAAACCCCTGATTTTTCTCCAGGGGCAGACAGTTTGGCCTGGCTGGAAAGCTTATCAGCTGATGAAGACGATGTGGAGGACAAAGTCTCCGGACAGCGCGAAGAAAGTCCGCCTGAAGAATTGCCAGAAATCACTACCACACCCGGTCGGCGGGAGGAAGAGATGGGCGATCTCCCCGATTGGCTGTCAGATCTCAGTGAGTCAATTTCCGATGAGGAAGGTCAGGAGACATCAAAACAAGCGGCTCCGGACATGCCGGAGGATATCCGTGATGAGGAACCGTCACTTGCTGCCCCAGATGATGAGACGCTGAATACAGAGATTCCGGATTGGTTAGCCGGGTTAGGGGATCAGGAGTCTCCGGAACCCTTTCAACCAGATGCTGCTGAAGAACCCGATCTAGAAGCAGACCGCGCCCAGACTCCTGATTGGTTTGACCGGGTCGAGGAAATGCCGCATGAACACCCCCCATCTGTTGAAAGCGAAACCCAGCTGCCAGAACATCTTGAAAGCGAAGAGGAAGATGATTCTCTGTCATGGCTGGAGGATCTTCAAGCTGCGGTGGACGGCAGCCCAGAGGTACCCGCTGAACCAGAAGATGAAACCGTTTCAGAGCAGCCCGATCCAACCCTCGAAACACAGGAATCCCCAGATCAGGTTTCTGCCGAAGAAGAACAGATCGATGATATGCCGGATTGGCTTTCTGAACTGGAGGTCCAGCAAGAGCCAGAGTCCTTGAAGGATGCAATCCAGCAAATAGATCGTCCCTTGACCGAGGAGGAAAAGGCCTTCCTGGAGCAATCCGAGGATCAAGATGTATCTGAATGGCTTTCAGCTCTGGAAATCCCCCCAGAATCTAAAGCGGTCGGTGATGCTGCTCCCCCCCCGGAAGAGCTGCTATCAGAAGCAGTCGAATCTGGTGAGATAGCAGCGCCCGAGGAGCCGGCGGTGCAGGAGCAGGAGATTGATCAAAGTGCAAGCGGGATGCTGGAGCGGTTGAGAGCACCACAAAAACCGGAGCCGCCCGATCAAACAGCTGAACCGGAGCCGAAGGTTCCGCAATGGCTTGAGGATCTCAAAAAGGAAGAGGATCCCCAAGAAACTGCCATTCTATGGCTTCAGGAATTTGTGAAATCCGGAAAGCAATCGAACATCGAGGAGGAGATCAAACGGTTTACAGACGAGCTGAACCCAGGAGATGAGATCCCCACCTGGATGGAGGACCTGCAGCATGAAGAGGATCCTCAAACAACCGCCATGCTCTGGCTTGAAAAGCTGGAAACCGAGCGTGGTGGATTAAAAGAAAAAGAGCCCGAACCCGATGATTCCGGCTGGCTGGCCGAGCTTGAAAAAGAGGAAGAAGAGCTGCAGAAAACAGCTCCCAGCAGGGATGAGTTTTTTGACGATGACGCAGATTGGCTCTCTGACCTTGTCACTGACCAGGCCGAAGCTCCGGAGGGCGAAGAGGAAGTTGTCTCATCAGCCCGGGAAGGCAAAGAGAAACCGGAAGGAGACACCCCCCCCTGGATGAAAGCCACCTCTCCCCTGGAGGGCGATTTCTTCACCAATGAGCTGGAAGGGGGGTCCCAGGAAGAGGTTGAAATCCCGGAGTGGTTAGCAGGGTATACAGAGGAGGAGCTAAGAGCACAGGATGAATCGGCGGATCAGGAAGCTGCACCCGATGCTGCGCCCAAAGAGGAAGACCGGGGGGAAATCGACCAGGAGTATGGCTGGTTTACGGCCGGCAGCCAATCCTCTAAACCTGCCGAACAGCGGTTTGATCTCAATCAGGCAGCTATCTCGCAGCTTGAATCCATCATTGGTGTCAGCTATCAGGTAGCCAAAGGGATTGTCACCTTCCGAGAGAAGCACGGTCCATATCAATCACTGGAAGATCTGAAGAATGTACCGGAGATCAAGGACCTCCAGACTATTGAGATCCTGAAGCCAGAAATTTTTATTCGTCCTGCAACCCCGGAAACAAGCACACCGGATCAGGAAGAAGTTCCTCTGGCAGATGACACCGCGCCGACCAAAACCAGGGAGGCACAACCCACAGCCCCTGCTCCTGAAGGTTCTAAGGCACCGGAACCGATTGCGGAGGAGCCTGCTTCTCAACGCCTGACGCAAGCGCGGCAATGGATCAAGGAGGGAGAGATTGATAAAGCGCTGTCCCTCTATGAGAAGATGCTGGATGAAAAGGAGCAGCTCAAGACGGTCACCGATGATCTCGAGAAAGCATCCCTGGACCATCCAATTGACGTGATGATAATGAAAACCCTGGGGGATGCTTACATGCAGCAGGATAAACTCCAGGAAGCCCTGGATGCTTATTCAAAGGCTGAAGAGCTGTTACGCTAGCGGCTCAATATGAAAGCCCTTTGAGCTCAAGCCGGCAGATATCCCTGCCGGCTTTTTATTCGCCCCTATTCCCAAGCACCTGGAAACAATGTATACTATGTCGAGATAAAGAATTCATCAGTTGGAGGATTTTTGTGGAGAAAACATTGGTACTGGTAAAACCTGACGGCGTACAGCGGGGAATCATTGGCGAGGTGATCAAAAGACTTGAACAGCGAGGACTGCGTTTGATTGCCGGAAAATTTATTCAGGTCAGCCTCGAGCTTGCCGAAACCCACTACGGCATCCATCAAGGAAAACCATTTTATGACTACTTGCTGGATTACATCACCTCAGCACCGGTCATGGCGATGGCCTGGGAAGGGCCAAACGCAGTAGCCGCCGTACGGCAAACAATGGGGGCCACGAATCCAATTGAAGCATCCCCGGGCACCATCCGTCATGATTTTGGACTCGAGATTGGTAGAAATCTCACCCACGCCTCTGATTCCCCTGAAAACGGAGAGAAAGAAATCGCACTCTGGTTCACCAAGGATGAGCTGCTTGATTGGACACGCGAGCTGGACACCTGGGTGTTTGAATAAACAGCAGGCAGCGATCAACCTCCGCTCCAGCGACTCCTCCGCTGGAGCTTTTTAATTTTTTCTGCACTTTGGTATAATTCACCCCGCATTCTGGTTGCCCTCGCAGACCACGCCCATGGATCCTCAGCAAATCACATCCCACCTCAACCACATCCTTCCCACCGTTCGCGTGCCTGGTCGCTATACAGGCGGGGAACTCAACCAGGTGGTGAAAGATTGGAGTCAAACGAAAGTTCACACTGCCCTGTTCTTCCCCGAACTCTATGATCTGGGGATGTCCAATCTTGGCATCATGATCCTCTATGACCTGATCAACCAACGCCCAGCCTATGCTGCCGAACGGGTGTACCACCCCTGGACAGACATGGAAGAAGCTATGCGTAATCACAGGATCCCGCTCTATTCACTGGAGACAAAACACGCATTGGCTGATTTTGACCTGGTCGCCGTATCACTGCCGTATGAAAGTCTTTATACGAATCTGCTCAACGGATTGGATTTAGCTGGTCTTCCCCTCCGTTCCAGAGACCGGCATACGCAGCACCCGCTGATCATTGCCGGAGGTCATGGGATATTTAATCCAGAACCGATCGCTCCTTTTCTGGATGCGGTTGTAATTGGGGAAGGTGAAGACGTGATTCTGGAGATCCTGGATCTTCTCGATACCCATCCACCCAGGCAGACACCCAGATCCAGACTGCTTCAGATACTCAGCCAGCTGCAGGGTATCTATGTCCCTGCCTTCTATCGACCCACCTACCATTCAAACGGGCTCTTGAAAGATTTTAAACCCCTTCATGAACAATCGCCCCGTCGGATACAAAAGCGCATCCTTCCCCAGCTTCCCCCATCTCCAACCCGCCTGATCGTTCCTTATATCGATATTGTCCATAACCGTGCGCCGATTGAGATCATGCGCGGATGCACCCGCGGATGCCGATTCTGTCATGCCGGGATGATCAACCGCCCGATCAGGGAACGATCGGTTGAGGAGATTATCAACACCATGGAAGCGCTGATCCCAGCCACCGGTTTCTCGGAGATTGGCCTGCTCTCCCTTTCCTCTTCTGACTATACGAATATTGTGGAGCTGGTAGAAGCCATCAATGAACGATTCCCCAGCCGCGGGATCTCAATTTCCCTGCCCTCCCTGCGTATTGAATCTGTCTCCGTTGAGCTCATGGAAGCGCTGAGCGGACAGCGGCGAGGAGGGTTTACACTCGCCCCGGAGGCAGCCACAGAACGCATGAGAAAGGTGATCAATAAACCGATCTCGAACCAACAGCTCCTGGATACTGCTCGCGAAATCTATCAGCGGGGCTGGCACACCATCAAACTGTATTTTATGATCGGACTCCCCGGAGAGCAGCCGGAGGACGTTCATGCCATCGCCACTTTGAGCAAAGATGTCCTAGCCATCGGCAAGCAGGTCCTCGGGCACCGCGCAAAAGTGCACGTCAGCGTCAGCACATTTATCCCCAAGCCGTTTACCCCTTTCCAATGGGCCGAAGCCGCGACTTTAACACAGATCGATCTGGCCCTAAACCTTCTAAAGCAGGAGCTGCGAGGGAAGAATTTAAAGCTCAGCTGGAATGATCCTGAAAGCTCAATTTTTGAAGCCTGGCTGGCCCGCGGAGACCGCCGGCTCGCCGCTGTGATTGAGGAGGCCTGGCGCCTGGGTGGGAAGTTTGATGCCTGGAAAGAGCATTTTGATTTCCAGCGCTGGACCCGGGCGTTTCGAGCAGCAGGGCTCAACCCTGACTTTTACGCCCACCGCCACCGCTCCCAAGATGAACTCCTTCCCTGGGGTCATATTCACAGCGGTGTAAATCAATCCTACCTGTGGCGGGATTACCAGCTCAGCCTGGCGGGAAAAACCAGAGTTGACTGCCGTGAGGAGTGCCAGTCATGCGGAATCCTGGCTGCCTACTCGGATCTCCGCCCAGAAAAACCGGGACCGCTGTGGCTGTGTCCGGACAGCAGCTTCTAACCAGCATCCTGGATGGCCTTCCCCCCTATGAAAGCCCAGAGAATTCGAATCCATTTTTCAAAAACTGAAGCGATGAGGTTCACAGGCCACCTGGACCTGCGCTTGACCTGGGAACGGACATTTCGAAGGTCGGGTCTGCCGCTGGCCTACAGCGAAGGGTACACCCCGAAACCTCAGTTCAATTTTGCCCTCCCACTCCCGCTTGGCTTTATCAGCTCCGCTGAACTTGGAGATTTCTGGCTATCAAATGCTATCAGCATACCTATCATCAAACCGTCATTGGTCAATGCGCTTCCACCGGGTTTAGCCATCCACAATCTCCAGGAAATCCCGGACCTTTATGCTGAGAAACTTCCCACTCTGGTCCGGTCTGCATCCTATGCGGTGAGACTTCCCGATCCACCCCATGATATTCCCGAACGAATATCAGCTCTGCTTTCATCCCCGGCATTGATCCGGAAGAGACGTGGGAAATCGTATGATCTCCGCCCATTGATCCTGGGTCTCAGGCTCATGCAAATCTCAGAGAATTGTCCCTCGGAGCTGACGTTGGAACTGCTTGCAAAACCAGGTGAAACCGGCCGCCCTGACGAGGTTTTAAAAGCCCTCGATATCGACCCACTGGCTCACCTGATCTGCCGCACAAAGATCACTCTGGGCGGTAGGGAGGAATGAACCTTGATGCCCTTCGTGCTCTCTTTCCTGGCCGGCTTACTTCCCATGCTTTTTTTTGCCTGGCTGCTGTATCGTTTTGATCGGTTTGAGCGCGAACCATTCACTCTCCTGGCTGCTGTCTTCACCTGGGGAGCTGTGATCGCAGCAGGGTTTGCACTTATCATAAACACATTTTTCAATTTCAGTCTTAATCAATTTCAGTCTTAATTGGATCTTATCTTCAGAAAGCGCTGCCACGCTAACCGTATCCACGCTGATCGCTCCCCCGGTCGAAGAAACCCTCAAAGGACTGGCTGTTCTGCTGGTCTTTCTGCTGTTTCGGACTGAATTTGACTCTATTCTTGACGGCATCTTATATGCAGGGGTAACCGCGCTAGGCTTTGCAGCAGCAGAAAACACCCTCTACATCTACCAGTACGGGTACCTTGAAGGAGGATGGCAGGGGTTTGCCGCCCTCACAGCAATCCGGGTATTATTGGTCGGCTGGCAGCATCCCTTCTACACGGCATTTATCGGCATCGGGCTGGCCATTTACCGTTCTTCCCGGCACCATACCCTGCAGTGGATCGCTCCCCTGACAGGCTGGATCGCGGCTGTCTTTCTTCATACCCTGCACAATCTGTTTGCTGCCCTCACCGCAGATATCTCCGGGCTGACCCGTTCGGCTGTCTGGGACTGGACAGGATATTTAGGCCTGTTGCTCTATCTCCTGCTGCTCCACCGCCAGGAAAAACGCTGGCTGCAAAACTATCTCGCGGAAGAAATTTCCCTTAAAACGCTCTCGCAGGAGCAGTTTGAGGCCATCAGTTCAGGCGCCAACCATCTCTTGCTCCTCCTCAAAGCCCGACTGCAGGGCAAGGGGAGAGAGATGAATAAGTTCATCCAGCTCTGCGGTGAATTGATGCACAGGAAACGTCACCTTGCAGAAAATGTCGCTCTACCCCAAACCAGTTCTCAGCTGGCTGAACTCCGAAAGCAAATTCAAACTCTCGGAAGCGATCTTCCAGTCTGAGACAGTCGCCCATTGCTGCCATTCCCATCCCCGGGAACAGCTTCCCCAGATAAGATAACTATACAGGTTTCAGGTTTGTTCAGGCCCGCAATCCCCAAGGAGAGAAAATGAGCTGGATGGATGATACCCTGTTGATTGATCTGGAAGCTGCTGCTGAAATCAGCTAACTTCTAAGAGACCAGCTGGATTTTCACAACCCCGGGGTATCCTGATTGAGTTCAGCGGCGGATTGGATTCTAGTGTGGCAGCAGCGCTGACAGCTGCTGTGTTCGAGAAAGACCAGGTCCAGTTGATGTATCTCCCGGACCGGGACAGTGACCCCCTTCATTCCAAACACGCCAGATTCTTGTCAGAGCAGTTAGCCATCCCGCTCCAGGTGATTGATCTTTCACCGATGCTCAGATCCCTGGGCGTATACAGGCAGCTCCCCCTTGTTGGATTCCTGGATATCCCGCGGCAATGCCTACGCATCATCAAAACATCGCTTGCGCACAGTGATCCTCCACCAGGCATCAGAAAGCCAGACTCTCCTGGTCGTCGGGGCAGCAAAACGCTTAGAGTGGATGACGGGGATGTTTTCAAAATAGGGCTGTGACCACTGTGCTGACTGCATGCCGCTGCTGCATCTCTACAGAAGCCAGCTCCAGGAGCTTGCCAGACACCTTCCTATCCCATTTGATCTCATCCAAAAGCCAGCAGATCCAGACCTGCTGCCAGGCCTGGGAGATAAAGGGGCTTTGCTGGGATCATTTCAAACGACTGCCCTGATCCTCTGGGCACTTGAAAACCGGCTTCCTGATCACCTTCTACGTAAAGACCTTCAAAAAGACAAAGTTGATTTCATCCAGGAATTAACAAAAAATCCAAACACATGAGACAAGCCCTATATTCACTTCTGTAACAGTCTTGTCCGCCCCTCTTCTCTTTGGTAGAATGGGATAGCGCCCTCATAGCTCAGTGGATAGAGCGTCGGCCTCCGGAGCCGAAGACCTGTGTTCGAGTCACAGTGAGGGTACTGCAGCCGCCTGAGGGAACACAGGCGGCTTTCCATTGACAGGATGAAAAAAGTTTGTCCCGTTTGTGCTTGAACGAACTGGCATGACCGGTTTTTCCTCCTGCATGTGAAACCCAATCCCGGATAGATATACCTGCTGGTGAGGTTAAAAAATATGACTGTAGAAATCGCAATTATGATGGGTGTAATCTTACTGGCAATCATCCTGTTTTCCATGGAGAGAGTCCCCCCAGATGTCACCGCCCTGGGGCTGATGCTGCTGGTGACCCTGGCCGGTTTAATCCCTCCTGAAGAAGCTTTTGCCGGATTTGGCAGTGAGGTTGTCCTGATGATCCTCGGTCTCCTGATCCTGACAGCGGCCCTGATCCAAACCGGGGCGGTGGATTTCCTTGGACAATTTATCCTCTCTAAAGTTGGAGACAACCAGCAGCGTTTTATCCTCCTGCTGATGATAGCCAGTGCATTGCTCAGTGCGTTTATGAGCAACACTGGAGCGACAGCTTTCTTTTTACCAGTGATCCTCTCCATCAGCCGCCAGATGAAAATGCCCCCCTCAAAACTGCTGATGCCGCTGGCTTTTTCTGCCATCCTGGCAAGTTCAGTGACCCTGATTGGCACCTCGACGAATCTGGTAATCAGCGGCCTCCTCGTCAATGCCGGATTGGAACCTCTGGGAATGTTTGAACTGACCGTTGTTGGCATCCCAATCCTCCTGATCGGTCTGCTGTACATGATGGTCTTCGGACAGCATCTCATTCCTGAGAGGGAATACAACGAGGATTACACGGATGATTTTGGCATTCAACCTTATTTATCAGAGGTAGAAATCCTTCCCGATTCCATATTGGTCGGCAAAACCCTCGAAAATATCGGCTTTGGTTCTGATCTGGATTTAACCGTAGTTCGCATTGTTCGGGATGATAAGGAATACCATGCCCCGGGTGCAGATCTCAAACTTGAGTCCGGAGATGTCCTGCTTGTTGAGGGATCACCTGAAAAGCTGCTCACGATCGAACAAACCCAGGGTTTGAAATTAAAACCTCGCAGAAAAATCGGAGATGTCGCTTTTGAATCTGAAGATATTGGTTTGTACCAGGTAGTTTTGCTTCCCAATTCCCGGATGATAGGCCGGACTCTGAAGGGGTTAAAATTTCGGGAGCGATATCATCTTCAGGTGCTGGGGATCAACCGCAGCGGCGCGAAGATCCACCAACAGCTCAGCAAAGTGCGTCTGGCCGCAGGAGATGAACTGTTAATCCAGGGAAACCGTGATCAATTAGTCATCCTGGACAGAGAAAACTCCCTGAGATACACCCGGCCCGTTCGCTGGAGAACCTTACGGAAAAATCGGGCAATCCTCGTGGTTGGTCTTTTCACCCTTTCCATCGCCCTGGCAGCCTTGGGGATTGTCGCCCTGCCGGTTTCCGTTCTCACTGCCGCATTTCTTTCCTTTGTGACCAGGATCATCACTCCGGAAGAGGCGTATCGATCTGTGGAATGGCGTGTGCTGATCATTATTGGCAGCATGCTTGCGATCGGGCAAGCCATGGACATGACCGGAACCGCCAGCTTCTTGGCCAGCATGATCGTTCGCTGGACGCACCAGCTGGATCCGATCTGGCTGCTGATGGGGTTTTTCATGCTCTCCATGCTGCTCACACAACCAATGTCCAATCAGGCGGCAGCAGTTGTGATTGTCCCGATTGCGATTCAGCTGGCGCTTCAACTGGGGCTGAATCCCCGAACGTTCGCGGTCATGATTGCTGTTGGTGCCAGCGCCTCGTTTCTAACCCCGCTTGAACCAGCCGCGCTGCTCGTTTACGGCCCTGGAAATTACCGTTTTTCCGACTTTCCCAAGGTTGGTGGGCTGCTCACCTTGCTCATTCTTGTTGTGGCAATTCTGATTGTTCCCCAGGTCTGGCCGCTGTAAATCAAACGAGTTCATCTATTCCCGATGTTTCGTTTCCTCTCTCCCACCTTCATCCTCCTGGGCTGCCTCCTGTTTGATGCTCGCAGTCATTAATACCGCCATCCACCGCGTTTCCTCAGAGTTTTCAAGGACCAATTTTGTTGTAATTAAAGTCAGGGGAACCGCCAGGATCGTCCCGGCTGGACCAAGGATGTATCCCCAGGCAACCAGAGAGATGATCACAAATAAGGGGGAGATATTGAGATCCTCGCCCAGCACCCTGGGTTTGAGGATATTTTCGATGAAGATATTGATCAGGACATAACCAATGACCACGATCAGCAGCTGCCCCCATCCAAACTCCAGCAGCGCCAGAAGCGCCGGGGGGATGATTGAGATAATCACTCCGAGGTTCGGTATGTAATTCATCAAAAATCCCAGGACTCCCCACAGCACTGCAAAGTCCACACCCATCAATATCAGCAAAAATGCATTCAGAACCCCTGTTAGTAATCCTGTTTGGGTTGTAATCGAGACATAGCGGCGAATATCCCGAAGGAGGCCGGCTAAGGTCTGCATTTGTTCGTCGTGGAGATAAATGCGCTGCAGCTTTGCTGGAAGCCTGGCAAAATCGGCCATCATAAACGCCACCAGCAGAATCACAAAAAACCAGTTTGAAAAAACATCCAGCAATCCTCCCAGCAAATTGCCAGCCAGATTCATTATCTGGGTGACATCAAACATTTCTAAATTCAGCAGCTGATCCAAATCAACTGGCAGTGTATCCACCATGAGAATCACGCTGTCCACCAGGCGCTGAAGCTCCGTGGAGTACTCCGGAATGCGGTTGACGAAGCTGGTTACAGAGACCACCGTGATGCTGATCAGGCCGCTGACCACGGCGAGTACAATCAGCATTACAATCAACAAAGCCAGCCAGGAGGGCATGCCCCGACGCTGCAGATTTCTTTGAATCGGCACAAATAAAATGGCTAAAATCAGCGCC
This sequence comes from uncultured Anaerolineales bacterium, assembly GCA_964621835.1. Classification (GTDB taxonomy): domain Bacteria; phylum Chloroflexota; class Anaerolineae; order Anaerolineales; family UBA11858; genus B10-G9. The sequence continues at coordinate 12,916 of CAZUMA010000017.1, forward strand.
AGCAGGATCGGTGTGATCACAGCCTTTGCCTGCTGCATCCCAAATGCAATCACCACCAGGCAGGCTAGCCCCAGCAGCAGCCGCAGAACGGGACTGAGCTCAAATTGCTTGCTGCCTTGATAATTCATCTTAAACCTTTAAATAAAACTCCATTCTGCTGGATCCCCGAAAATTATACCTTCGATTGCCCAGGATTAACGCAGAAAAAATGGGCGTTTTCTGAAGTTCAGATCTTATAATTTTGACATGGGACACTGGTGTCAGGCCTCATTCATCCGTTTGATCACCGCCTCGGCCGCCCTCATGCCATCCACTGCCGAAGATAAAATTCCCCCCGCATATCCCGACCCCTCCCCGGCAGGGTAGAGCCCCCCCAGGTTTACACTCTCCAAATCCTGCCCTCGGAGGATTCTGATCGGTGATGAGGTTCGCGTTTCCACCCCGGTCAGCACTGCGTCTGCTGCTGCAAACCCTCGAATTTTCTTTTCCATTGCAGGGATCGCCTCCTGCAAAGCAGCCGCTGCGAACCCCGGCAGCAGCTGGTTCAAATCAGCCAGACAAAAACCCGGTTGGTAGGTTGGCCTGACAGGACCCAACTGATCTGAGATCTTTCCGCTAAGAAAATCTCCAACCCGTTGAACCGGGGCATAATAATTCCCGCCCCCAGCTTGAAAGGCTAATTTTTCCCATTTGCGCTGAAAAATGATTCCCCCCAAAACGTTGTTCGGAAAATCACCTGGAAATACCTCCACTACCAGGGCACTGTTGGCATTTTCCTGCTGTCGGGCGTATTGGCTCATCCCGTTGGTGACAATGGACCCTTTCTCAGAGGCAGCCGCCAGGACGGTTCCGCCTGGACACATACAGAAGCTGTACACCGTTCTTCCCAGGCTGCTGTGATGGCTCAACTGATAAGAAGCTGGGCCCAGTTGAGGATGGCCAGCTGCAGATCCATATTGGCTTTGATCAATCATTTCCTGCAGATGTTCTATACGCACACCGATGGAAAAGGGTTTGGGTTCTAAAGCCACACCGATGTCAGCCAGCATTGAAAATGTATCCCTGGCACTGTGCCCCAAAGCCAGGATGACCTGGTTGGCAGGGACTACCCCTCCGTCAGCCAGCTCCAATCCCTCCACCCGATTATCCCGGCAGAGGAGCCTTTCCATTTTTGTCTGAAAGCGATATTCTCCTCCCAGATCCGTGATCTTCTCCCGAATTCTCTTCACAATCTTTACCAGCTTCAGGGTCCCGATATGGGGCCGGCTCTCAACCAGGATTTCCTCTGGCGCCCCAGCCTCAACAAGCTCTTGGAGAACAAACTGATCCCGGTTTTCTGGATCCCGGATCCTGGAATACAGCTTTCCATCAGAAAATGTCCCTGCCCCGCCTTCCCCAAACTGGACATTCGATTCAGGATCAAGAATTCCCTCTTTCCAGAAAGAAAATGTGTCCTGAGTACGTTCTCGGACTTTCTTCCCTCGCTCAATTAGCAATGGCTCCAGGCCTGCTTCGGCGAAAATCAGTCCTGCAAATAATCCTGCCGGACCTGTTCCAACGATCACAGGGCGCTGCTGATCTCTTGCAAAGAGGACTGTTGGCGCCTGGTATGTTTTCTGAAGATATGGACCTACAGAGGGATTCCCCTGCTGCTTTTTGAGGACCTCCTCTTCCCTGGAAACATCTGCAACCACCGAATAGACCAGCTTGATGGCATGCTGACGGCGCGCATCAATGCTTTTTTTGCTAATTCGATAAGAAACGAGCTCTTTTTCCGGGATCCCCAAGATTTCCAGGATACGCGCTTTTAAAGCTCGAGGGGTGTGGTCCAGGGGTAGGGCTATGTTGGTGATCCGAATCATATCAATCTGCTTATTTTTCTCAGCTTGTTTTAGGTCCCTGTTATTTTACCAGCCGCAGCGGCCCAGGCAGGAGGGAGGAAAAGATCGGTAAAGTTTCGCGTTATATTTACCCTTTTTGAAGCCTTCAGGGCGCCAACAAGTGCCTTTTCTCACAAACTCCTTACGTGTTTGTAGAGCCGTTCTGATCAAAAATCAGTCCAATCTATGGTTAAATCAATTTAGTATTAGTGCTCATGGAGGAAGCTTTTTCCAAATCATGCCACGGGATGTCCTGATTATTCAGCCCGATTCCGCCACTGCCGAGACTCTCGAACAGATTTTCGAGGGCTGGGGAGATCAGGTTACGGTTGTTTCCTCCCTTAAGGGTGGCAGCCGGACCTTACAGCACCAAGCCCCCAATCTGATCCTGATTGACATCACGCTTTTAGGTCAAAATTGGCCCCGCAAGATCCCGGTACTTCAACAGCGCTTTCAAAGCACAGACCTGCTTTTTACCTGCTATACGTATCCGACGCTGCCGCGCCCCCACCAGCAGGCCATGGACCGCTGGGGAGTCCTGCGGGCCCCATTCACACGCTACAGCATCCGCCTGGCGCTGCAGCAGCGGCTGTTTGAAAGCGAGATCACAGAAGAGGATCGGAAACCCCAAACAAAACTATCCTTCCCCATCCGTTTCAAGATTACCTGGCCGTATTTACTGCTGGCACTGCTATTTACCCTGGCAGTTTCCTATATCACCACCCGGATCGTCTTTGACACTGTAGAGGAACGCTTTACCAATCAGCTTGTTGAAGCGGGGAAACTTTCTACGGAATGGATGGCAATCGAGGAAAACCGCATGCTGGAAACCCTGCGGCTGACATCCAACACGGACGGGATCAGCGAGGCTTTGATTGACAATGATACAGAAGAACTGCGAACTTTAACCTATCCCATTGCTGTCAACGCTCAGGAGGAAGCTCTCCTCATCCTCAATCAGGATGGAATTGCTGAGATCAGCCTCTATCATTCAGAGGGGGGAAATCTTGAGGATTATCAAATCAGCAGCGGCGAGGACATCTACGCAGACCATGATGCGGTCTTGAAAGTCCTTAATCAGGAGTCCGACCTGGTTGGGGATAAGTATGCAGACATTTTTTCAAATCCGAGAGGGAAATACTTCTGCATCGCCGGTCCTATCCGGGATAACAGCGAGGTTGTCGGGCTGGTCCTTGTTGGAAAATCTCTTGCTTCGCTCTCGAATGAAATGCGGCAGGCCACCCTGGCACAGACAACGCTGTATGACTTTCAAGGGAATGCGCTTGCCACCACCCTGCTGGAGGATCACACCATCAATCCAACCAGCATCAACACCATCCTTTCCGATCAGGATCAAAAAAGCTACTACCAGAATTTCTCTGTTTCCTCGATTGACTATACAGAGATCCTGTACCCCTGGGAAGTTCGCCGTGGTGAGGATCTGGGCGTCCTGGGAGTGGCTATCCCTCAAAATTACCTGGTTAACACAAGCTGGATTACGAGAGCCCAAATTTTTGTGGCCCTGGCAGCGTTTATTTTATTAATCCTGCTGGTTGGGTCCTTCCTCGCTCGACGGATATCAAAACCCCTGGTCGATCTAGCTTCCGCCTCAGAAGAAATCGCCGAGGGGAACCTGATGATCTCCATTTCTCCAAAAGGAAATGATGAGGTATCCCAATTAACCAATTCCTTTAACAAAATGGTTGAAGCTTTAAGGGAATCAAAGCTTCAATTGATGGAAGCCTATGACAGCAGCCTGGAGGGGTGGTCCCGGGCATTAACGCTGCGGGACCATGACACGGATGATCACAGCCATCGTGTGGTAGAAATGGCCCTTCGGATAGCAGAGGAGCTTGATCTGCCAGCTCACAAATTGGATCACATCCGCCGGGGGGCGATGCTGCACGACATCGGCAAGGTCGGCATCCCGGATGATATTCTGCTTAAAAAAGACGACCTCAACCAGGCTGAATGGGAGATCATGAAAAAACACCCCGTGTATGCTTTTGAAATGCTGCAGCCGATCGAATTCCTGCAAGAATCCCTGGAAATTCCCCTCTACCATCATGAGCGCTGGGACGGCAGCGGATATCCCTACGGTCTGGAAGGGGAGGAGATCCCCCTGAATGCCCGGATTTTTGCGGTTGTGGATGTATATGACGCTCTCCTCTCGGAACGCCCTTATCGAAACGCCTGGACGAGAAACCAGGCCCTAAAATATATTGTTGAAAAAAGAGGCGTTGATTTTGACCCAAGAATTGTGGATGTTTTTCTAAAAATCTATGGGGTCGAGGGGAATATGGAAAATCGTACAATATGAAACAAGAACGTAATAGATTGGATATTGTAGGATGAGCAATCAGAGGAAGCCTACACTCAGTAAAAACCCCGTGCTTCGCCTGATTATTTACGGTGTGATGATCCTGGGATTTGGCATCCTGGTGATCTGGATCTTTTCCACACGCTCCTGGCTTTTTCTCAGCAGCGGTGATTCGCTCGATGTTAACCTTCACTCAGAACGGCTGGCGAATTACGCGGCTGATCCATTACCCTTATCTCACGGCAGGGTCAAGCTGAGCCTGATCGATGAAGCGATCATCGATCTGGATCTTGTCCCCGAAGAAGCTGCTGCCCGGATCGACCGGGTTCAGCAAAACTTGAAAACCCCGGTTCCCACCATCACCCCGCAGAATGCGGATTTCCTGGGCTCCTCCACCCCTTCCCAAACCAGGACGACCCCTGCGGAGACCAGCGTCAATGAACCTTCTCCAACACAGACGGCAACCGCTGAGCAGATAGCTGCAGACAGCCCCACCCCCGGAGAAACAACTGGGACTTTGGAACCATCTCCGACCGCAACCAGCACCACCCGGCCTCCCTCCTCCACCCCGATCCCGCCTACAGCGACTTCAGCTGCCTCAACCAGCACGCCAGGCAGCTCCACAGAGACATCCTTCCCACCAACCAATACCTCAGTGCCGCCGACGGATACAGCAATCCCCCCGAGCGATACGCAGGTCACCCCAAGTGATACGCCCATTCCTCCCACCCAGACCTCTCCCCCGCCAACCAATACCACTTCGCCCTGCAGCCAGGTTTCGCTTTCCTTCTCCACAATTATCGTCCGACAGGTCATCTGGAAAATTGACAACAACAGCAGCAGCGACCTGACGATCTCCGAGATTCAACTCAGCTGGCCCGAAACGAACGAAGAGCTGGATTTTATTATATGCAATGGGGTAAAAATCTGGGATGGCAGCAAATCCCCACCCTCGGCAACCATTTCCTCGGGATGGATCGGGAGTGCCAATAACCGCACTGCTCCCGCATCGGATGACACCTACCTTCGCTTTCGTTATGAGGATTTCGCCTCCTGGAACGGGTACACGATTCAGGTTAATTTCAGCAATGGATGCTCAGCCAGCAGCTCAAAATAAAAAGAACCCTTTCCCAAGCCTGTGCTATGATGGGAAGAGAGTTTTCCATACAGCTGACAGGGTTAATCCATTTCACTCGATATGACCTCACCACGGCTCAAGCAAGCGATTTCCTTCATCCAGCAAGGAAAATCTCAAACTGCCCGCAAACTGCTCCTGGCTGAACTAAAGGATCATCCCTCCAGCCTGGCCGCCTGGACCTGGGCTGTCCAGGTTGCGAAAAACGAGCAAGAGAAAATATTTATTCTCAAGAAAATTCTTTCTCTTCAGCCGGATCACCCCCAGGCTCGTGCCTATCTAACCCGCTTAGAAAAACAAGCTGAGCCTGAGACAGTCAACAAGAGCAGTCCCACCCCACTTCAGACATCAGAAATTGAAAGATCAAAGCAATCCCCAGGAATCCTCTCCTGGTTGATGCTGGTTGTGGATTTGTTCGCTTCGCTGCCGCTGTCCTGCGGTATGATCATCCTGGCAGGAACTTTCCTTCTGGGAGGGGTGCTGTATTTCCGTGCCAATACTGATTTTTTTGGGTTCGCCGGCACGGATTTTGATCAGCTGCAGATCTCCAATTCCTACCAGGATCTTACCCTTGAGGATTCCTACTGGAAGGTCGTTTACGAAGGTGGAGGGCGGGCAAGTTTTACGGGCACTGTTCGCCATGTCTCCCCCATTCGAATCCAGGAATTCGGGATCCTCACTCATGACGTCCTGGTCACCAGCGCAGACTTCGCTGACCCCGATCTTGTGAACACCAATGTGGTGAACCATAAATTTACCTGGTATGCCAGGGGCCCAGACCGCCCTACCGGTCAGATTAACTTACTTCATACCGTCCCGGTGGATGCCGCTACCTACCAGGCTCTCCTTGACATTAATAAGTGGGACCAGGTTGAGATAACCGGGTATGAAATCTATACCATCACCGGGTTTGAAAGTGATGGATCCGAGGTTGGTGTATGGAAAGATGCAGGATGCAATACCCTGCTGGTAGAATCAGTACTAATCAATGGAAAAGGGGACTAGGCGAGCAGCCCGCCGTGTTCCAACAGGACTCCCCTGGCGCTCTGAGTGGCCAGGCCAGCAGTACCCAGGTATTTATCTATGCGAAAAAATCTTACCGGTACAGTCACCCTACTCTGGGGAACAGCCCTGCTGCTGATTGTCGGCTTGAGTGTGATCCTTTATCTCACGCTTCAGCCCAGCTCTCATCAATCTGCTCCGGCTGATGCCCAGCCCTCCCTGCCTCTCAGCACCAGTCCCACGTCCACTAATACACCTGCCCCCACCTCAACCGCCTCCCTGACCCCTTCACCCTCTCCCACATTAACTCCCCAGGCATCCTCCACCCCCTACCCTCCAGAACCGCTGGTGATCGGCACATCCGTCGCCGGCAGGCCGCTTGAGGTGTATCGCTTTGGGGAAGGCAGCCGTAACCGTTTAATCATCGCGGGAATTCATGGAGGATACGAATGGAACACGGTTCACCTGGCTGAACAGCTGATTGACTACCTTGGCAGCCGACCGGGTTTGATTCCAGAGGATCAGACGCTGTACATTCTGAAAGTCCTCAATCCAGATGGGTACGCCCGCTCAACAGGTCTCAGCGGGAGAGCAAATGATCACGGCGTGGATCTAAATCGGAATTTTCCTGCCAGCTGGCGTCAGGAATGGCCCGAAAAGGGCTGCTGGAATTATCTGCCGATCACCGGCGGTCCCGAACCCGGCTCAGAACCTGAGACAGCGGCGCTGATGAGTTTCCTGCTTGATCATAAGATTGAATCCCTGATCAATTATCACAGCGCTGCCCTGGGGATCTTTGCCGGAGGCCAACCCCCGGATCCTGCCTCCCTGGACCTGGCAGAGTCAATCGCATCAGTGAGCAACTATCCATACCCCCCCATTGACACCGGATGCCAATTCACAGGACAGCTGATAGATTGGGCGTCCAATCAGGGGATAGCGGCAGTTGATGTTGAACTGACCAATCACCAGGATGTTGATTTTGAGCAGAATCTGGCCATCCTGAGCGTCTTTCTGGACTGGAAACCCCCTGACTAGCTCAAACCAGCAGAGCGCTGGGCCTTAACCCGATTGCTGCTGGATTTGGATGGCAATCCCCTCTTCAAAGATTTTCTCAATGGGGCACTGCTTTGAAATCCTGTACAGCTTATCTTGCTCCTGCTCTGAAAGGTCCCCCCTGAATTCAATCTCCCCCTGGATTCTTTCCCGAAATTCTTGTTCCTCTTCACAATTCTCACAGTCATCCTGGTAATCCCGCTCATACACTAACTCTAGCTCCACCTCCTGGAGATCCAGGTTATGATGCTGGGTATATCCAAGGACAACCTGGGCCGTACAGCTTGCCAGGCTGAACAGCATCATTCCATAGGGGGTGATTTCGTGAAGGCCGGAGACCGGATCCATTTCCACAGCCTCTGGATCCCCGGGATTCCTATAGAAAAATTCCACCTGAAAATTCTTATTCTGGATGAAGCGGATTTTTTCAGACATCTTGCCCTCCATTTTTTACTTATCGACTTCCTGTTTCTTTCAGGAAAGCGCACCATTCATCTTCCTGGTTTCCTGACGGGTCTCCTATCCAAAATCTTTCCCATCTGGGGTCCGGAAATATACCTCAGGTTCCCCCTCTGGTTGAAAGATCTTGAAAACAAGCTATTATGTCTGTTCTTTAAAATCAGGGATCTTACCTGCACTGGCAGCGCACAGGTGGGCGCCAAAAAAGAGAATCACACTGCTGATATAAATCCACAGCAGCAGCACGACGATTGCGCTCAAAGACCCAAAAATCACCTCATATCTCGCCAGCCCGCTGCTCAGATACCATTGAAAAAGGCTGGATGCCCCCCGCCAGAGCAGCGTGACAACCATCGCGCTGAACCCTGCGGCTTTGACCGGCACTCTTCCCATCGGGATCACCCGATATAGGCTGTAAAAAAAGATAAACGGGACCACCCAGTCAATGACCTGGGAGACCCCCCTGAACAATGCGGATTGAATATTCGGATCGACGCTGAGAATGTTCCGCTGCAGATTCATAACCAAATTCAGGATCGTTGAGGAGACCATCATCAAGAAAAGCAGGATGATCAGTAAAATGACCATTGCCAGGCCAAAAAGCCGTTTCTCAAAGAAGGACCGCTGCTCTTCTTCCGGCCAGGCACTGTTGATGTTGTGGATCATCATTGAAAAGGCATTGGATCCTGACCATAGAAGTCCCACAATGCCCAAGGCCCCGATTGAATTGCGGACCTGAAACACACGGCTGACATTTCTTTCCACCAACCCCCGGGAAACCGGGATCACACTCATGACCAACTGGGACACCCGGGATGCAGCCTGCTGGGAATCCACGAAATAGCTCACAATCGTCACCATGACAATCAAGAGGGGAAACAATGAGAACAACGTATAATACGCCATCCCTGCAGCCCCTTTGCTCGTTTCCTCCCGCTGGAAACTGATCGCAGCCTTGCGAATCATTTTAGGAATCTGCAGACTAAAATCTCGCATTATGTCTATGTACATATGAATTTTGTTCATATTGTCAACCAGCTATGTCCGTGACCAGAGTGCATTTTACCAGATCCACCGCTGATCCGTTCAAAAGGACATTCGTGCAGGGTATATATAAAGCTTGCCCTGCACCCCTCCAGCCTTTCAACCTCGCTCCCGGCAAGCAGCACCCTTGCGCAGGCTGCCTCCAGATCTCCTCATCGATGGCTTAACTCTAAGGCGCTAAATCATTCAGGCATCACTCCTCCAGGCAATCCAGCCAAGCTCCAGTCCATCGTGTACTGGAGGAATTGACGCGGGTCTCCATCATTACCCCGCCCAGGGAGGAGCCACCTATTCCCAGCCGCGGATGGTCCTGCTTAAAAACTGATCCTTTTCGTATCTCGAGGACAGCAAAAAGCCCGCAGCAGCAGGAGGAACGCTGCAGGTTTGGTTCAACATAAACTATCTGGATTCAGGTCCAGAATTCCTCGATATGGAGTGATCCAGGCTGCCGTCTTGTGTGTTTGGTATAGCCGCGTTTCCTCAACCAGGCAGAGACATTTTCAACCATCAAAGGGTTCCCGCAAAGAAAGAAATGAGTCTTATCCGGATCCACCTCTACCCCTGCCTCACGGCTGAGGACCTCCTGGTCCAACATCTCCTCGATCCACAGTTCATAGCCATCCCAGGTCTCATCTGCCTCGGTCAGTGTCGGCAGATACCTGAAGTTCTGAAAAGAACTTTCCAGGAAGAACAGCTCACTGTAATATCCCAGGTCCCACTGCTTGGCAGCGCCCTGGACGACGACCATATTTGAGTCCGGTCTGGCGGCTACATAGGAACGTAAGAAGCTGACATAAGGAGCCATGCCTGTCCCGGTTGCGATCATAACAATATCCATCCCCTCCGGTGTGTCAGCCAGCTTAAATACCCCCACAATGCGCTTGCTGACATAGAGGCGATCTCCAGGTTCCAAATTAAATAACCGGGGCGTCAGCTGCCCGGATTTTACCTGTGAAATATAGAATTCCAGCTGTGACAATTGTGTCGTCGCAGAAGCGATAGAATAAGGACGCTGGATCAGTTGATCAGGTTCGACTGGAGTCACTTCTGCAGTTGAGTTCGGTGAGCGTTCTTCAAATCCATACAACCCGATAATTGTATACTGCCCGGATTCAAATTCCGGCCTCGGTTCATCTGTATCCACACGCAGAATCAATAAATCCGGCCGAACCTGGATTTTCCCTACCACCGTGGCATTATATTTTGGGGTCTCCATTGCCTGTTTTCCATCCTTTGGATTGCTTTCCCGCTGCTAAAATATATTTTCTGATGCCATGCTAAATTATAGAGCATCCAGCTGGAAAAAAAAAGCCGTCTAAACTGACCCCGGTCCCTTATTGGTAAAGCCAGCTCTGATAAAAATCATCCAGTTCCGTCCCGGCAGCGGACTCAAAACTCCCCAACAATTCAGGCGGCGTGCCAATCCCAAAAGTATTTTCCTGGTAATAACGCTGCAGAGCGCTGAAGAACGCCTGATCCCCGATCCTCTCTCTCAGTTCGGCATAAAATAAGGATCCCTTGGAATATACAAGGGGGCTGTACGCTGCCCGTCCTTCCGCTGTAGCCTCAAAGTCATCCAGCCCATCGGTGATTTTCAAGGTGCTTCCCTGACTCTCGGTTTGCTGGGCAATCAGCCGATTATAGGCAATCAGCTCCTGATAGATTTCTTCCCCGAATTCCTCCTGAAAGTACAAATTTGAGCTGTAGGTTACCAAGGCCTCATCCAGCCAGGGCTCATCAATGACATCGCTCCCGACCACGTTGTACCACCACTGGTGGGCGACCTCATGGGCAACCACAATGGAAAAAAAGAGATCCTGGTATTGATCGTAGTATTGACTGCCGACCAGGATCACCCCGGGAAATTCGATTCCCGCGGCATATTGCATCGGTGCCTGGACCACATCCAATTCTTGATACGGGTACAACCCGAACCGCTCATTGAAAATCAAAATTGAATCGGCAGCCACCTCCGCAGCCAATTCAGCCCCCGGCTTATCCCCGGGCAGGTAGTACGCATTCACCTCAGTTTCTCCCGCGTTTTCCTGCACCAGCTGGAAATCAGGACTGAGGATCAGGTAAAAGTCCCTTGCCGGCCCACTGAGAAACCGAACTGTATTAAATCCATCTGATGCTGGAAACTTTTCCACATTTTCTCCTGTGGCCACCAGGACAAAATCCTCAGGGGCCGTGACGCGAACGTCAAAAAAAGCCGCATCACTGTAGACAGAATCCCCAATTGAAGAAACTGAATCCAGATTCCACCCTTCGTCGTCAAACACCGCCAGGAGAGGGAACCATCCTGATAGGGAGATCACCGAATCCGTTTGATTGTATAAACCATACCCCGCCCCTCCGAAATCGCGCGTGATCTCTCCTTCAAAACTGCAGGATATCTCCAGCTGCTCACCAGGAAGCACGGGCTCAGGCAGGTCAGCTTCCAGGACGGAGTTCTCCAGGGACAAACGGGTTGCCACAACCTGGTTATCTACACGTATCTGCGTAACCCTCAGGGAACCATCCCCATAACTTTTTCCCCCGTTGGGGAAAAGCCGGAAAAATAAACTTTCCAGGGCTCTGTCTTCCTGGTTGTTATACCTGAGGGCCATCTTGCCGCTCAGCCGGGATTCCAGGGGATCAATGCTGGCTTGGATTGTATACAAAGGCATCTGCTCTAAAGAAGAAATCTGCTCCCTGAAAACTTCTTTCACCACAATTTCATGCTGGATGATTTCTTCAGGAATCCCCTGCTCAAGTGGGGGGAGGGCTGCTTCTTGGGAGACCACTGCCGTCTCGGTTTTGGGTTCAGGGACCACTCTTTGAATATCACATCCCCCCAGGAGGCCTGCTGTTAACACAACCGCAAGCACCCCCAAAATCGCTCTGTTTCTGTTCATCAACCTCCCCCCTTACTCTGCGATAAATGCCAGTCCAACCAGTCCGGGCCCGGTATGAACAGACAACCCGGGTGAGAGATTCGTTAGCGGAACTTCCCTGCCCAGGTCTACCCGGTTTTCCAGCAGTTCCAGGAACTGTTTTGCATCTTCCTCAGCAGCGACATGCAGCAGGAACATTTCCTCAACCCTTCTGCCCGCCAGACTCTCTTCGGTGAGTTGAATCAGCCGGTTCCAGGCCTTTTTTCTGGTGCGGACTTTTTCCAGCAGATCCAGTTTGCCTTCCTTGATTGTCAAAATTGGCATGATGCTGAGCATCTTTGCCATCTCAGCTGAAATTGCTCCCACACGCCCGCTCATGGCCATGTACTTCAGGGTTGCTAACGAAGCAAATAAATAGGTCCTGTCGCGAACCTGAAAAACCTGCTCCAGGATAGCCTCCCGATCAGTTCCTTTTCGGGCCAGTTTGGCAGCAGCCAGCACCATGAATCCCTGCCCCATGCTGACACTCCAGGTGTCAACCACGGTAATTTGATGATCAGGCATCAATTCCCGGGCAGTTTGTGCCGCCTTGTAGGTTGCACTTACCTCTCCGCTTACGGTCAGGCAGATCACCTCATCCGCGCCATTCTCAAACGCCTTTTGAAATGCCACCGCAAATTCTCCCGGGGCGGGGGCAGCGGTTGTTGGCAGCTTCCCTTCCTGCTTAATCCGGTCAATCAGCGCATTATCATTGATTTCATAGTTTGACTTAAGAATTTCATCCCCAAAATGTATGGTAATTGGGACCTGGTAAATACCAAACTCTTCTGCCAGCGCATCAGGTAAACTTGCGTCCGTATCTGTTATTATCGCGATCGTCATTTTCAGCTCCTCTCCCGGTAGTAATTAGATATCCTGTATTCTTTAACCCTGTCTAACCGCCGCCGATATGATCCATTTCATCTCCTCCGTTTCCCCCTCAGAACAAATTTCATCTTACCATAAAACCCTATCAGCGCTTTCCGCCGGATCAGGCTCTGGTATGATTGAATAATAGAAACTTGGCGAGAGGAGATGCAGATGGCACTGAAAATCGGCATTATTGGACTGCCCAACGTAGGGAAAAGCACCCTCTTCAACGCTCTGACTCAAACTCAAAATGCCGCAGTTGCAAATTACCCGTTCTGCACGATTGAACCCAACCGGGCTGTAGTACCAGTGCCTGATCCACGCCTGGAAGCCCTTGCCTCCCTGGTGAAAGTTGAACAGATAATTCAGACAACGATTGAGTTCCTGGATATCGCTGGCCTTGTGAAGGGGGCCAGCCAGGGGGAAGGCCTGGGTAACCAGTTCTTGGAAACTATCCGCACCACGGATGCCCTGCTTCATGTTGTCCGGTGTTTTGAGGATCCTAATGTTGTCCATGTCAGTGATCAGCCTGACCCCCGGGAAGACATTGAAGTCATCCAGCTGGAATTAGCCCTCGCGGATTTAGAGCAGGTCGAGAAGCGCCTGGAAAAATTATCCGCGGATACAAAAGCCCAAAAAGGCACCCATCCTCTGCTGGAAATGGCAGTAAGGATCCGCGCTCACCTGCAGGCCAATCCTTCCCTTCAGAATTTTCCGGATAAAAAATCTCCCGAATTCCAGGCTCTCAATAACGAGCTTCATTTCCTGACGATTAAACCCGTGATCTACATCGCGAATCTGTCTGAGGAAGACCTGGCCGGAGGAAATGACCTGCTCACTGCACTGGAGGCTGCTGCTGCAAACCAGGGAGCTACCCTGATTTCAATCAGCGCTCTTCTTGAGGCGGAGCTATTTGGGCTTTCTGAGAAAGAAAAAAAAGAGTACCTTGAGCTTGCCGGCGTGGATAGCTCCGGGTTAGAAAAAGTGATCCGGACAGGATATGAAGCCCTGGATCTAATCAGCTTTTTTACCTACAATCAAGACCAGGCCAGAGCCTGGACTGTCAAGAAAGGAGCAACCGCCCCAGAAGCTGCCGGCCGAATCCATTCAGATTTCCAGCGCGGGTTTATCAAAGCCGAGGTCATCCCCTTTGCTGATTTCCAGGAATTTGGAAGCGCCTCCGCTGCCAGAAATGCCGGCAAGCTGCGCGTGGAGGGCAAGGATTACATTGTCGAGGACGGGGATGTGATTTATTTCCGGTACAACGTTTGAGGAAACCTGGTCTATGTCTGCCAGGGCATTTGATAACCAGGCCAGGATCCCCCCAATATTCTGGAACCAATGCGGAAGCTAACATAGCAGCTATTTTTTTTGGAGCCTGGTTATGATCTTTGACTGCATCCTAATCCCTGGAGGAGGGCTGCTCACCGATGGAACCCTCCCGGCCTGGACCAGGTCCAGGCTGGATCTTGCCTGCAGCCTGGCATCTCAAACCCGGATGATTGCCTGCCTTTCCGGGGGCACCGTCCATAAACCGCCGCCCCTCACTAAAGAGGGGTTCCCGGTTTTTGAATCCAAGGCTGCGGCAAGCTACCTTCTGAACCAGGGAATCAAATCATCAAAAATTTTCTGTGAGATCAGCTCCTATGACACAATTGGGAATGCCTACTTCTCCCGGATGCTTTTTTGTGATCCTCTGGCGCTGAAGGCTATTTTGGTGATCACCTCAGAATTTCATCTTCCCCGCACCGAGGATATTTTCAAGTGGGTATACAACTTACCTCCCCGTTCTGCGCCCTTTCAGCTCACTTTCCGGAGCGCACCCAACCAGGGGATTTCTCCCGCTGCGCTCCAGGCTCGAATGGCTCGTGAGGCAGCAAGCCAAAAGAAGCTTCAAGAAACAAAAAAAGCCATTCGCACGATGAAAGCACTTCACCGCTGGATCTACCATGAGCATGCTGCTTATGCTGCCGCACTGCATCCCCGGCGGGTGTCTGGTAACCTCCTAGATTCCTACTGATCCTGAAAATCGCCCTAAAAAAAGAGCAGCCTGGGTCATTTATCCACAAGCCCCATTCTCGCTGAACAGCTTCCGGCGGCTGACAATGATTGTTTTTCCATCCAGCCGAACCAGCACTTCGCCGGGGTTCGGCCTGTACCCGACAAACACCACCCTGACAGCCGCTTGATTCCCCCCATCATCTCGAGTTTGATATAGATATCCCCGACCAGGATGCAGCTGATCTGGTTGAAGCTTCCAGTTCATTTTTCCCTCCCATCGTTCCCTGCCTGATCCGATGCAACAATTCGAACATTTGTTCGCATTCGCATTTATAACATGTTCCAGGGGGTCAAGGGGGGGTGAAATCCCGGGGGAGATTGAACCGGAGGTTCAGATAGCTGCAGCATCTTCAAGACAGCCAGTCCACCAATTCCATATTCAGGCTGCTGGTGGATTAGAAGCCTGAGCGCTCTATCAGTCTCGAGAATTATTTCAGGTAAGACGCCAACGAATATCCTGTGGGGTCCTCCAGCCGTCCCCCGCCAGCGAACTGAAAACGCCTCCCAGGAAAATAATTTTCTAATTTCAGTTTCTGCTTTTCCCAAGAGGGTCCTGAGTCAAAGAAAAGTTAAACTTTCTTAATAAATCACCATCCTTACTTGACTCATCGGTTTTATCATCCTATGATTTTGATATACTTTAGTGGATTTAGAGGAAATTTTATGAATACTGATAAATATAAAGGGTTAGGCAGCATTTGCATGATCTCGTCCAGCCAGTACAGTCGAATAGGACTGGTGAGAAGGAGATGACAATGCTTAGCCCTGGCGATGTTCTTGACCTAAAACCCCTCGGGATGAAATTCACAATAAAAGATACTGGAGAATCACCTAATCGGGGGTCTTTAGAAATGGAGATTGAATTGGATCCCGCATCCGGAGGGACACCAGTTCATACACACCCCAATGCTGAAGAGGCCTATGAAGTACTTCAGGGAGAATTTGATGTCTACATCAATGATGCTTGGAAGACATTTTCTGCCGGTGAGATCGCAGTTGCCAAGAAAGGCATCCCACACACATTTCGGAATGCAACCGATAAATCGGTCCGTGTACTGAACACGCACGACCCAGCGATGAATTTCGCCGGCTACTTTGAGGGACTGTATGGCCTTGTAGAGCGCGGCATTATTGACTCAGACAAAATGTCGCCTAAGTCGCTCTTATATTTATCGATGCTAATGACGAAGTTCCCTGACGAAATCCAGCCAGTGAGCCCACCCGCACCGGTGATGAAAGCGATGGCTCTCATTGGGAGAGTTTTGGGGTATCAAGTCTAATTAGCACTTTGCATGCTGGCTACGTATATCGCTGGAGCAAACCGGGGATGCTGGCGGGGTAAGTATTAAAGGTGTATGGTGGCCCTGGCTCGATGCAGCCGGCGGAAATTTCCCCGGCCGCTCAGCTCAAAACGATATTTGGTCTTCTTGTAGGAGCTGGAGTTGGAACTGCCATGGCCGTATCATCAGATAACATCGCCCTAGCTGTAGGCATCGGTACAGCAGTTGGGGTATCCTCAGCAGTAGGTTTCTCACGATTCAATTCAGATAGACAGGAATATCAGTAAGATACTATATTTTTTGCCACTGTGAGGCTGTCCCAATCGCGCATAGGACAGCCTTTTATTGTTTCCAGCGCTCAGCGCTCTCAAATCACTTTATCCATTTCGAAAAATTCTCATCTTTCGCTTCTTTTTTTCAAGATTGGCAGGATCTTAATCGGAGTCATGTTCCATCAACCTCCTGATAGGACATTTCTACTTTGCCCTAACATCCCAAGTGGGTCCTGTCAAATTGACCCTCCTGCTGATGTTATACTTAATCCTTGGCTAACCCTCTGATAAAAAAGAACTGTATAATATACCCGAGGTTAATCTGCCCTCAAATTTGTGATTTTACTTGCTTTCCCATTCTCATGGTTTATGATTCAGCCCGGTTCAACCAGAATGAACAACTCAGACACAGCAACCCAACTTCAAAACAGCACCCGTTTTCTTCCCTTCCGTGGTGTGGCGAACTTCAGAGACCTGGGAGGATACCAGTCAGGAGATGGACGCACACTGAGCTGGAGAAAACTATACCGATCTGGCCACCTCTCCCGGAGCACATCCTCCGACCGCCAGAGCCTGGTAAAGCTTGACATCCAAACCCTGGTGGATTTCCGCTCGGACCAGGAGGTGGAACGCGAACCAGATAACCTTCCGGAGGAAACCGACATCCAGGTCATCCGCCTTCCCATCCAGAAAGACGGCATGCCCCCCCTGGCGGGAGAAATTCGCCAGCTGATTTCCTCCCGCAGATTGGATGGACTTGACCCAGGCCGGAAAATGGAGGAAATGTACACTCTGCTGGCCACCCGCTATTCCCCTGAATACCGCGCATTTTTTAACCTGCTGCTGGAACAACAAGGGAGCCCTATTCTCTGGCATTGCTCTGCGGGGAAGGACCGGGCGGGGTTTGCGGCTGCGGTGCTGCTCAAACTTCTCGGGGTAGATGAGGAGACCATTTACAGCGATTACCTGTTGAGCCGGGGAAACGTCTCTCCCCGCAGGCGTCAGCTGCTGATGGTGACGCTTTTTCGCGGCAGAAAAGCTGCCCGATTTCTCCGGAAAATGAATGATGTGGAAAGCGATTGGCTTTCCGCTGCTTTTCAGACCATCAATCAACACTGGGGGAGCTTCGATCTCTACCGCCGGGACGCCCTGGGACTAACAGACACGAAGGTCAAAACGCTTCAGGAGCTCTATCTCACCTGATCCTGATCCACCATGTACATCTTGATTTCCCCGGCGTCATTCCTGCCCCCTCATCCAGCAGATTGCCAACCAGCAGGCCGTGTTAGAATACTTCTGGTAATGCAACCACACTCTTTTTAGCTTGATAAGGAGCGGCCTGTGAAAACAATCAAAATGATTTTCTGGAACAGCACCGAAAAACGACTCCGCATGACCTGGCGGATGTTGATCCAACTGGCGATCTTCCTGCCAGTATTGGTGATCCTATCCACAATTGTCATCGGGATCGGCCTGGGCATTGTTGCCTCCCAGGAGGGATTCTCTCCCATGCAGCTGACAGATCCGGCAGCAGCCGAGCAGTTTGTTACCAGCAATCCCCTGCTGATGCTGCTGAACATGCTCAGCACGGGTGTTGCCTTTTTTCTGAGTGTATTTATCGCTGGACGTTTTCTGGACCGCCGCAAATTTACAGACTTTGGGTTTCATTTCAGCAGCAGCTGGTGGCGTGATTTCGGATTCGGTTTGGGATTGGGCGCTGTGCTGATGGCTGGTATTTTTGTGATCGAGCTGGCTGCAGGCTGGATCACTGTTACAGATTTCCTGGTCACAAGCAAGCCTGAGGCCCGGTTCCTTCCCCAGCTGCTTATTCCCCTGCTGATCTTCCTGGCAGTGGGCTTTTATGAGGAACTCTTCAGCCGTGGATACCAGCTGAAAAACCTTGCTGAAGGGCTTTCCGGTAAGCTACTTGGGAAGCGGGGAGGGATCCTGATGGCCACCCTGCTCTCCTCGGCTGTCTTCGGCTTTCTCCATGCCTCCAATCCCAATGCCAGCGCTTTCAGCACGATCAACATCACCATTGCAGGGATATTTTTAGCGGTCGGGTATCTCCTGACCGGTGATCTGGCCATCCCGATCGGCCTGCATATCACCTGGAACTTCTTCCAGGGCAATGTCTTTGGGTTTCCAGTCAGCGGCGTGGATTTTCGCTCAGCCACCTTTATCGCCACCCAGCAAGGCGGCCCTGACCTGTGGACCGGGGGCAGGTTTGGGCCCGAAGCAGGCCTCCTGGGGCTGCTGGCCATGTTTGTTGGCATCCTTCTGACTGCGCTGTGGGTCAAACAGCGGGAGGGAAGCATATCGCTCCAGCTCTCCCTGGCCGATCCCCCTGCTGGCAGAAATTCCTCAAGGGAACCTGAACCCAACCCCTCTTTGACCCCGGAAGCATAAGATATTTTACTGCTGATAGACCCTTTCACAGGATCGGAAACTCACCTTGTCGTCATCTTCCTACACACATATCATTTGGGATTGGAACGGTACACTGCTGGATGATACCCAGCTCTGCATCCTGATCATCAATGGGCTGCTGGAAACCCAGCAGCTGCCGCCGGTAACCGCTGAACTGTACCGATCAGTTTTTCGATTCCCGGTCCGGGATTACTACCAGGACCTCGGGTTTAATTTCTCCCTGCGTCCGTTTGAAGATCTCAGCACTGACTTTATCACCGCGTTTGAACAAGGCCGCTCTCACTGCAACCTGATGCCCGGTGCCCGGATCATCCTGGAATACCTGGACGATAATGGCTATACGCAATCCATTCTCTCAGCCTCCCGTCTTGACTATCTTCAGGCGGCGGTCAGCGAGTACGCCCTCTCCGATAAATTTTTCTCCCTCAGCGGGCTCTCGGACCACCATGCCGGAGGCAAGCTTGAAGCCGGAAAGGATCTCCTTGCCACGCTGGATGTGGACCCTGCTTTACTGCTTCTGGTTGGAGATACCCTGCATGACGCCGAGGTAGCTGCCGCCCTGAACGTGGACTGCTGCCTGGTTCCCAATGGTCACCAAAACCGGGATCGGCTGCTCAACGCGGGCGTTCCCCTGTTGGATTCCCTGCTTGCCCTGATCCGGTTCCTGTAATCAGGCAGGGTCCTTCCTGGTTTTCTACTATCGTTAATCATCCGTCAAAAGAACAGCCAGTACTATCAGGAACAGCATGGGTCCTTTTCACGTTGAAAAAAACCGTCTTAAACCCAATGGCTCAATCCATATAAAACTTTATTGGTCCCGGAAGCCCTTGCAGTACCAACAAACCCTCGCTTTCCCGCCCCACTGAATTCATCCTGGTTCCCAGGCCTGGCCTATCTGACCATGCGGACCCAGGTCCTTTTCAAGCGTATTTCAACAGTTCTGATTCCCAAACCCTTGTGGTTTCCTTTCCCAATCTCAGTGGAGATGCCCTCCTGATCGTCCCCACACCGCAGGGGCCGCTGGATGCCTATGCGCATCTGGGAGAGTTCCTCCGCAGAGCGCCTCCCGCTCAGCGCCAGGCGCTGTTCCAGATCAGCGCTCAACTGATGGAAAAAAATATTGCTGATCAGCCGGATTGGCTCAACACTGCAGGCGGCGGGGTGGATTGGCTCCATATCCGGATCGATACGCACCCCAAGTACATACTTCATCCCCCCTATAATAAAGGGCCCTCGTAATTTTAACCGCTGGCCCGATGCATGCTGAAAGTACCCGCGGTGCTCTGCGCACCGGGTTCGTTTCCTCTGGTATTTTTTTTACCTTAATCCAGAGATTGAACTGCGGGTTCTTCTTGTTGTGTCTCTTCTTCCCCGCGGCAGAATTCACAGTCGGCTGGCAGCCCCCGGTTCATCATGCAAAAACAACCCTCATTTTCTTCATGATGGCAGATATAGGAGATGCGCAGCTCCCCCCGGCTGGAATAAAACTCGTCCAGTTCGGCGTATTTACAGTGCTCCACTGTGGTTATTGAGATCCTGCTCATAAATACCTCCAAAGCGGTTACAACAGGTAAGTATTCCTAGTGTACCGCATTCTTAGAGAGAGTGCTATGATATCTATCACCTTTTTCTGGGGAGAATATGCGTTGCCAACCCCAGATAGGCCTCTGCAGCCTCTCCTACGGTCTCTGAAAGGGTCGGGTGAGCGTGAATAGTCAGGGCCAGATCCTCAACGACCGCCCCCATCTCCACCGCCAGGACTCCCTCGGCAATCAAATTCTCCGCTCCTGTTCCCACCACCCCCATTCCCAGGATCCGTTTGGTCCCTTTTTCAATCACCAGCATGGTCAGGCCGGAGCGCGCCCCCATTGTGGTGGCCCTCCCCGAGGCGGACCAGGGGAATCTGGCTACCTCAACCTCATATCCCTGCGACCTGGCATCCTCGGCCATCAGGCCGCAGTAGGCAATCTGCGGATCCGTGTAAATGACTGCCGGCACCGCCCGGGCATCGAATGCCGCTGGCTCTCCATGGATCACCTCGGCGGCGATTTTCCCCTCATGGATTGCTTTATGCGCCAGCAGCAGCCCCCCGGCAACATCCCCGACAGCAAAGATTTTTGGATCGGCTGTTTTCTGCTGCGCATCTACCTCAACAAATTCCCGGTCATCCAGGACGACATCTGTATTCTCAAGATCCATCCCGGCGGAATTCGGGCTTCTTCCGATCGCAATCAATGCCCGATCAAAGCTCAATTCCTCCCCGTTGTTGTCCCCTTCCAGGGTAACCTGAACCGCATCCCCGTTTTCCTCGATCCTGTCAACTTTTGTATTGAAATACAGGGCCTCAAAGGTTTCTTCGATTCTTTTTCGAAGCGGTCTGGCCAGGGACCGCGGTACGCCCGGGAGGATATCCTCCTCCATCTCCACCAGCGTAACCCTGGAACCCAGGGCCGCATACGTAGTCCCCATTTCCAGTCCGATATAGCCTGCCCCAACAACCAGGAGCGTATCTGGAATCTCCTCCAGATCAAGAGCCTGGGCAGAACTCATGATCCGCCCCCCTTGCTTAAATTCAACCCCGGGGAGGGAGATAGGGCCGGAGCCGCTGGCCAGAATCGCATTTTCATATTTGACCCTGGCAAACTCAGATTTCCCCTCAATTCGGACGATCTCTGAGCTTTCAAAGACCGCTTTTCCCTGGATGACCTGCACTTCCCGTGCCCTGGCCATGCCTTCCAGGCCAGTGACCAGCTTGTCGACCACGTCCTCTTTGTGGTTTCTGATTTTTTCCAGCTGGATCCCCAACTCGCTGAACAGGATGCCCCACTCCCGGGCCTGAATCCCGGTTTCAATTATATGCGCCACATCAAGAAGCGCTTTGGTCGGAATGCACCCGCGGCGCAAACATACCCCACCCAGGCGTTCCTCCTGATTGATCAGGGCGACTTCCATTCCCAGATCCGCTGCCCGGAAGGCTGCTGCATAGCCGCCAGGCCCACCCCCGATCACTGCCACCTGAGTTTCCAGCGTCTGTTCTCCCATTACCATGATATACTTCTCCTTCCCTTGCCAGCAACTCCCCTGCGAGTCAGCCTCTTACATCATCAGCAGCATGTCATCTGGAGTTTGGAGTGATTTCTTGATCACATTCATAAATCTAGCCGCATCCGCCCCATCTACCACCCGGTGATCGAAGGCTAACATCAGCGGCAGGATATACCGGTTATTGGTAACAAGCTCCCCCTTCTTGTTTCTCGTTACCACCGGCTTCCACCTGGCTCTGGCCATCCCCAGGATGGCGACTTCCGGGAAATTGATGATTGGCGCAAATGACGTGCCTCCCAGAACCCCAATATTGGTGATTGAAAACGTCCCCCCCTGCAGCTCATCCAGGGTGGTCTTTCCCTCCCTGGCCCTGTCTGCCATCTCATAAAGCTCTACGGATAATTGGGAAAGGCTTTTCTTATCCACATCCTTAATCACTGGGACCAGCAGCCCCCGATCCGTGTCAACTGCCACTCCGATATGATAGTACTGTTTGAGGATGATCTCTTCTGCAGCAGGATTTAAGCTGGCATTGAACCGGGGATGCTCTTTCAGCGCGATCACGGCGGCTTTCAAAGCAAATACAGTCGGTGAT
This sequence comes from uncultured Anaerolineales bacterium, assembly GCA_964621835.1. Classification (GTDB taxonomy): domain Bacteria; phylum Chloroflexota; class Anaerolineae; order Anaerolineales; family UBA11858; genus B10-G9. The sequence goes on from CAZUMA010000017.1 coordinate 35,280, forward strand.
AGCTTTCCCCCTTGGGCAGCAATATTCCCCTGATGCTTTTTTCGGAATTCTTCCAGCTCGGTAATATCGACCTCATCCTGGTGGACCACATGCGGGATCTGCGACCAGGAGAGGGCCATCTGTCTCGCTGTCGCTCTCCTTACAGACCGGAGCGGCTCCCGTTCAATCTCTCCCCACTGTGCAAAATCTGGCAGCTGCGGGACAACCCCAGCCGGGATCACGTCAGGGATTTCTCCAGCCGGAGCAGCTTTTCCGGGTTCTCCTCTCTGATCCGGTTTCTGGGTCTGCTGCCCCCCTTCTGCAAACTGGCGGACATCAGCCGAGGTCACCCTCCCCGCATCCCCTGTTGCAGGCACCTGGGCCAGATCCACCTCCAGCTCCCTGGCAAGCCGTCGTGTTGCCGGGGAAGCAGGGACTGGCCGCCCATCCTGCCGGTCAGCGGGTTTTGCTTTTTCATCAGGCTGTTTCCCAGCCGCAGGGGCCGGTGCAGGCTGTGGCTGAGCTGGTTTGTCCAGCTCAGACTCCGGGGCAGCTTCCTGAGTCGGTTCTGCTCCTTCTCCATCAAACTCGACAACCACATCCCCGGTTGTGACAATTTGACCGACCTCTACATTAACTGCAGTGACCTTTGCGGTAAATGGCGAGGGGATTTCTACTGCTGCTTTATCTGTTTCCGCAACCAGGATTGTATCCTCTTCCTGAACCTGGTCCCCCACGGAAACCAGGATTTCAATGATCTCTGCCTCGTGGATTCCTTCTCCCAAATCTGGTAACCTGAATTCGCGCGCCATTGACTGCCTCCTTACGGTATTCGCCGCTGCAACCTAAACTGACAACACGTCCCGGGCTCCTTTCAGGATCCGGTCCACACCTGGGATGTATTCATTCTCATACGCAAACAAAGGCATGATAATATCAAATCCCGTCACCCGCTTGATCGGTGCTTCGAGATACCAGAAAGATTTCTCCACCAGTCGGGAGACGATCTCCGCACCGGGCCCGAAGCTCCGGGGCGCCTCGTGGACAATCACCACCCGGCCTGTTTTTTGCACCGAATTGGCAAACGTGTCATGGTCCAGGGGAGAAATCGTCATCAGGTCAATCACCTCCGGATCCACCCCATCTTCCTCTTGAAGCTTGTCGGCTGCCTGCAGAGTGGCCCGCATCGTAGACCCATAAGAGATCATGGTAAGATCTTTTCCCTCCCTGACAATTTCAGCTTTCCCGATCGGGATGGTTTCCTCTTCTTCAGGCACCTCTTCCCGGAAAGCCCGGTAGACCACTTTAGGTTCAAAATAAACCACCGGATCCGGATCGCGGATTGCGGAAACAAGCAGGGCGCGGGCGTTTCTCGGGGTGGACGGAATGACCATTTTTAGCCCTGGTGTATGGGCATAATAGGCTTCTCGGCTTTCTGAGTGGTGCTCCAGAGCCCGAACGCCGCCGCTGTAAGGTGCCCGCAGTACCATGGGTACTGTAAAGGCTCCCCGCGAGCGCCAGCGCATCCGGGCTGCATGGGATTCCAGCTGGTGAAATGCCAGATAGGAAAACCCTGAAAATTGAATTTCAGCGACTGGCTTGAGCCCGTATACAGCCATGCCAACCGATTGGCCCACAATGCCGGATTCGGCAAGCGGCGTGTCGATCACCCGGGATTCCCCATATTTCCCGATCAGCCCTTCAGTAACTCGAAAGACACCCCCATCTACACCAACATCTTCCCCGAGCACAACCACCCGGTCATCCTTCTCCATTTCCTGATCAAGCGCTAAATTGATCGCCTGGACCATGGTCATCTTAGCCATTCGCATCCTCCTGCGCTAATTCCGCCTCCAGCTCCCTGCGCTGTTCTTCAAAATAGGGGTATGTGTCCTGGTAGAGGTGGTCAAACATCGTGATCGCCTCGCCGCTCAATTCCTCCATCATCGTTTCCGCTTTTTCGACCGCCACCCGGATCTCTTCCGTGACTTCCTCTTCAAGCTCCTCCAGGCGTTTTTCTGTCAGCAGCCCCTTCTCCATTAAATACTTGTTAAACCTGGGCAGGGGATCCTTTTTTGACCACTCCTCAACTTCCTTCTCGTCCCGGTATTTGCTTGGGTCATCAGCGGTCGTATGGACAGAAAGCCGGTAGGTCACATTCTCAATCAGGGTCGGTCCCCCCCCCTGGCGGGCCCGCTCAACGGCTTCTTCCGCAGCCACGTACACGGCCAGGATATCATTGCCGTCCACCTGGATGCCGGGAATCCCGTAGGCGATTGCTTTTTGGGCGATTGTTTTAGCCCGGGTTTGCTTTTCCCGTGGAATTGAAATCGCCCATTGGTTGTTCTGGCAAACGAATAAAACGGGAGCCTGGTAAACTCCCGCCATGTTCAAGGCCTCATGGAAATCGCCTTCAGAGGTAGCCCCATCCCCAAAAAAGGTTGCCACAACCTCATCCCGTCCGTCATACTTGATCCCATATCCGATGCCAACAGCATGCAGGGGCTGGGTTCCAACGGGAACAGATACCAGCAAATCCCGCCCATCTTCCGGCACCTCATTTCCCTGATAGAACCCCCCGAAGGTCAGAAGAATATTTTCCATGGGGGTCCCGCGCCATAAGTAAGCTGTGGTTTCCCGGAATGATGGGACCATCCAGTCGGTTTTTCTCATCGCCGCCACGATCCCCAGCTGGCTGGCTTCCTGCCCTTTGACGGGAGCAAACGTGCCGATACGGCCCATCCGCTGCAGTTTCAGCATGCGCTCATCAAAACGCCGGCTCAAGAGCATGCTGTGCTGCAGCTTTAATAAAAGCTCATCAGAAAGGTCAGGTTCAAGGGATTTATCTAATTTCCCGTCTTCCGTGAGGATGGACAAATGGTCAATTGAATCGGTAATGTCGATTTTTTTTCTGGGCATCTTTCCTGCTCCTTACCAGGCATGACAATCCTCATTAGTCTTCCAGGAAAATGTCATATTTTCAATTGTTTTTGATTGTAACACACCCCCCCTGCCTGGAGGATACCTAACAGGATATTAACAAAAATTCTATATTTTTATTTCAGGGATTTTCGTAATTCATGCTTGTTTGATTTTGCCGCATATCTACTATGACTGAATTAAAAGTTTTTCGCCAATGAAAGCGATTTGGAGCGGAAAGGTTGCTGCTGATTCTGATGAGACTGTTGTGATCTAGGGCAACCATTATTTTCCTCCTGAATCTCTAAACAATACCTTGGTGAAAGTCAGAAAACCAGCGTTTGCCCCTGGAATGGAAATGCAAAATACTATTCAATCCAGGTAGATGGGGAAACAAATCCGCACGCCGCCTGGTACTACCCCGCACCCAAAGAGGCCGCCAAAGAGATCCCAGGCTATCTTGCGTTTAGGAATGGGGTGCAAGTCAGCGAGTGAGCATCTCACGCTACTAAAGACCTGCGGGACTTGGGGGTTTTTGCAGCTGACCCAGCTGTGCTGATCCCCAGAGGAGGATCGCGTATAATGGGATTGGCAGGAAAAAAACACTGCGGACGAACATAACCGCCCGAGCGAACCGGCCCCGGAGCATCCCCGCTGAAAGGGAACCTTCTGGCAGTGAATATTGCAGCTGGTTGGGGAATTATTCTCTCCCTGCGGGAATGAGGTTGGTTTTCCGGAAACCAATAGCTGCCGTTGCGCTTGTTCAAGCTGGCAGGCGATCGTTGCCAGGTAATCTATCCAAATTCCGCTGAGGGAGAGACGGTTGAACCCACTGACGCTTTGCTTAATTTCCCGGTTTATCGCTTGCGGCCCCAAGATATGAAACGCCTCCAGTCGTTCCTTCTTTCATCCCTGATGGTATTCTTCCTGATCGCTTCCTGCGGCGTTCAACCTCCCACTCCAGCGCCGAGGTGGACAGACTCCGCCTCCCCGTCCCCTGCCCTAACCCCAACCTTACCAGTCAGTCCCGGCAAACCAACTGAACTGCCTCGCCTCAAAACTCCAGAAGCCATTCCTCCACCACCCTCACCCACCCCAGGCAGCATCTCTGCATCCCTGATTGCCCAGCCTGGAAAAGGCACCATGGTCGACAGCGACCTCAGCCCGGAAGGGAAACAGCTCGCCATTGGCGGAAGCCTCGGCGTGTGGATTTTTGACTTTCAGAAAGGCTCGTTCATCGCTCACAAACCCCTTCCCGTATCCACACTCAGCACGCTGTCCTGGTCCCCGGATGGAAGTAAAATTGCCGTGGGCACCCACGAGGGCGCGATGTATCTGCTGGATGCCACCCAGGATAAGATTCTCCACACCAACCGGGCCGCTGCCGGCATCAGTGAAATTGCCTGGTCCCCCGACAGCCAGTGGATTGCCCTCCGATCCAGCCTGACCAACAGCGGAGAGCCTGCTGAGGAGGCAGTTTTTCTCTGGAATCCTGATACGAATATTCTCTCTGTCCTGGTGTCCGCAGGGGATTTTCCTGGACCAAATCAAAATGGGATCAACGGGTTATCCTGGGATCCGGCTGGCACCAGGATTGCTGCTGCTTCCGCTGGCAATTATGTGATCATCCACTCCCTTGACCCACAAGAAAGTCCCCAATCCTTCCAGACCTTTTCAGAAAATTCAGCAGACAACCTGTTTATTCAGGACCTCAGCTGGTCACCGACTGGCGCGATACTCGCCCTCTCCTGGTCAGTCCGCTCCCCTTCATCTGAAGAGAAGGATCCACTGCCTGAATATAGATTATCTTTCTGGGATCTAGAAAACAATCAGGAGATCGCCGCGATTCAAGGCTTATCCAACCCTGCGATTGATTGGTCGGCTGCTGGCAGCCTGGCAGCCACCAACCAGGATGGCATCCAATTTTTTAATGAGCGCGGGAAGCTGATGCAACCCCTTGCTGTGCCCGGGATAATCTCCGACCTCAGCTGGGATCCGTCCGGAAGCAAGCTGCTTATAAAGCAGGACGGGGCGAATGTTCATCTCTGGAATGATGCGGTGGAGAGCCTCACCGATCTGGATTTTTCCTCCTTTTATCACCGGGGGATCACCCAGGTTGGATGGTCTTTCCAGGGAGCCTTCTTCGCGGCGCTGGGTGATAACCGCCTTTCCCTCTATGCAAAGGACAGCTTTGCTGACCCGTTTCACTCCCAGGAGGACATGTCCGCTTTTGCCTGGTCACCAACAGGCAACACCCTGGCGGTGATAACCCGGGCAAATGATTTCAGCATGATGCTGGTGAGCGAGGATGGCCTGACGCCAATCCTGACCACGGAATTACCGCAGGAGGTTCTCAATCTGACCTGGTCTCCCGACGGGAAACAACTGGCGCTGCATTTTGAGGAATATCAACTTCCAAACAAGCAAGGGGAGTTGCTGGATGCCGGAATCCTTCTCTGGGATCCGCTCAGCAGAACCGTGCTCCAAAAGCTGGATACCCGGGATATCGCCGCTGCGCCTGACCGCCCATTTGTATTCGGTAAACCCTCCTGGGCGCCAGACAGGGATGTCATTGCAGCCGGGACCAGCCAGGGGGAGATTTATCTCTGGGACCGGGTCGATGGAAAACTGCTGCAAAAAAGCAGCGGCCACCAGGATGCCGTTCCAGCGGTAGATTGGTCTCCCTCCAGCTCGATGTTCGTCTCCGGATCCTGGGACCAGACAGTAAAAATCTGGAACGCTGACAGCGGTGCTGTTGAGGTGTCTTACTCGGACCTTCCAGGGCAGGTAAATGCCGTGGATTGGGGTCTCCAGGGGCTGATTGCGGCAGCCTCAGATCGATCAATCATGATCTGGGATTATCCCAGCCCAGATCTTTACGTCCAGCTTCCGGATCAACCCGGGGTTGTCGCTGATCTTGCCTGGTCCCCGACAGAGGTACTTCTTGCATCAGCAACGAACACCGGGGTACTTTCTATCTGGTCTTTCCCGAGGTGATTTCAAGTTCAGCCTGGCTTTCCCTCCACCATCCCCGCCGGAAGGCAAATGACGAGGGTGTTTTTATACGCTATAATTTGATTGGTTGACTATTACTTTTTTTAGTTGCTTTTTGAAATGATGAATTTTGAAATCGCTGTCGTATTGTCCATTCTCGGCCTGGCCATTTTCTTATTTATTACTGAATGGATAAGAATGGACCTGGTTGGATTGCTGGTGATGGGCAGTCTGGCCCTGACTGGATTGATCAGCCCCTCTCAGGCATTATCAGGTTTCAGCAATCCAGCTGTGGTTACAGTCTGGGCGATCCTGATTTTAAGCGGCTCCCTGGGCAGGACTGGTGTTGCCAGTGCCCTGGGTCGATTTGTGCTTCGATTAGCAGGAGACAGTGATGCCCGGTTGCTGGCAATTATTATGCTCACCACGGGCTTTCTTTCGGGTTTTATGAACAGCATTGGCGTCGCATCTCTGTTCCTTCCCGTTGTGGTGGATATCTCCCGAAGGACAAACCAGCCCCCATCCAAACTGCTGATGCCGCTGTCTTTTGCCTGCTTGATGGGAGGGCTGAACACACTGATCGGGACCCCACCAAATCTTCTGATCAGTGAAGCACTCCGTGAGGCAGGGCTCTCCGCATTTACCATGTTCGATTTCACCCCCATAGGCCTGATTATCCTGCTGGCTGGCACCCTGTATATGGTCACATTGGGCCGCCGTTTACTGCCCGATCGGGACATCTCCAGAGACATTCAAGCTGAACGAGCAACCGATGTTACCGCCTTATATGATCTTCAGGAGCGGATGGTCTTCCTGCGCATTACAGAGGACTCAATCCTGGAAGGCAAAACCCTTCAAGAAAGCCGCCTGGGGTCTGCCCTGGAGCTCAATGTCATCACAGTGATCCGGGATGGAGAAACCATACTGGCACCGAAACCAGATTTTGTCCTCCACTCGGGAGACCGGCTCTTGGTGGAGGGTCTCCTGGATCGATTATTTGAAATCCATGAGGGAAACCATCTTCAGCTCAACCAGGATCAGCTGCCGATTGAAAAACTGGTTTCTGCTGAGATTGATCTTGCGGAAGTCAATATTCTTCCAGGATCAACCCTGACGGGGTACACTCTCCGTCAGCTGGCATTCAGGTACCTGTATAACGTCGTTGTGCTGGCAATCCGGCGGGGTGAAAAGATTCTGCGCACGGATCTTGAAAAAGAGGTTTTACAGGCAGGCGACATCCTGCTTGTCCAGGGCCGCCGCAGTCAGTTGAAATCCCTTCACGAAGAGCCAAATCTGCATGTAAGCCCCCCGAAGGATTTAAAAAGCTATCATCTGGATGAGCGCCTGCTGGTTGCCAGGGTCCCCTCCGATTCCGCGCTGGATGGGGTTTCTTTGGTCTCCAGCAGATTGGGCGATGCCTTCGGCCTCAGCGTGCTGGGAATAATCCGGGAAGATGTTACCCGTCTGATGCCGGAACCACAGGAAACCATTCATCAGGGTGACACACTGCTGATCAAGGGGAAACCTTCTGACCTGAATATGCTGGAAGGGCTGCAGGATTTGGTGATCGAAACCCAGCGCGAGCCTGATCTCAGCGATCTGGAAACTGAGGAAACCGGGATTATTGAAGCCGTGCTCTCACCGCATTCCTCTCTTGCCGGCCGAGCTATCCGGGAATTAAACTTCCGAGCCAAATATGGATTGACAATTCTCGCGATCTGGCGGGAAGGAAAATCCTATCGCTCTCATCTGCGGGAAATGACGCTTCGCTTTGGGGACGCCCTGCTGCTGTTTGGTCCCAGGAATCGGCTGCAGATGTTAGGAAGTGAACCTGATTTCCTGGTGCTGAGCGAAGAAGCCCAACCTCCCGCAAGAATGAAAAAAGCTCCCCTTGCTGTGCTGATTATGCTCGCGGTGCTCCTGCCAGCCATCGCAGGCTTAATACCAATCGCCATCTCCGCCGTCGCTGGAGCCGCTCTGATGATCCTGGCCGGATGCCTGACGATGGAAGAAGCTTATCGGCAAATTGAGTGGCAGGCAGTGTTTTTGATTGCCGGCATGCTCCCCCTGGGTATTGCGATTCAGCAGACTGGCGCGGCAACTTTTTTAGGACAGGGATTAATTGCGCTGATCGGCGGTTTTGGACCCCTTGCGGTCATGGCGGGGTTGTTTATCCTGGCTTCCCTCGGCTCACAGGTGATGCCCAATCCTGCTGTCGCCGTGCTGCTGGCCCCGATCGCGATCAATGCTGCCAGCTCAATGGGAATCTCCCCTTACTCCCTGATGATGACTGTCGCTGTATCCGCCTCAGCTGCTTTTCTAAGTCCTGTTGGCCATGCAGCGAATATGCTGGTCATGGGCCCCGGAGGGTACAGGTTTACGGACTATACGAAAGTAGGCCTCCCGCTGACCCTGATCGTCCTAGCCACCGTTCTGCTGGTCATGCCGCTCCTTTTCCCATTTTAAGAGGATAACCAGGATCTTTATCCATGAGTAAGAAACCTTCCCTGAATGCCGTCCGGATCACCACCTCGCTCATCAGCACAGCAGGGGGCCTGCTCTCCCTGGAACACGGGATATATCTGCTGCTGCAGGGCCGGACACCCGTGCGCGGGGTGATGATTAATGCCATCGGGTCCCCCTGTGATCCCTCTGCAATCTGGCACGCCTGCCTGCCGGCTCTGACCCTCCTGCCAACCTATTTCCTGGCCGGGATCCTGACGGTTCTGCTCAGCCTGGCAGCAATCCTCACGGGTTGGTTCGCCCTTCAAAAAAGGCGTGGTGCAGGAATTCTCAGTCTGCTGGCTTTCCTCCTGTTGGCTTGCGGCGGAGGGTATATCCCCGTTTTCCTGCTGCTGATCGCTGCGGGAGCAAAAGCTGCAGTTCGCACCAGCAGCCGCTTCCGGAAAACAGCCTTCCTGCACAATAACCGGACCAGGTTTCAACGTCTTTGGCAGGTAGCCGTGGCCTTATTTATCAGCTGGTACCTGTTTTTTTTCTTCCTGGGAGACCAATTTAATGAACTGATTTTACAGATCGGCAGCGGATTGTTCCTCCTGGATCTCCTGCTTCCCCTGGCCGCAGCCATTTTCGCTGTTGTCTTGGACCAGCTGAACCCCCTCTATCAGGAAGATCATCTTTAGGTTTACACTTTCCTACTGGAGCTGTATCTTAGTTCATAAAGGATAAACCCATGCAAGAAATATTAAGCCTCTTTATTGGTATTGGCCTCAGCGCCACCTGTGGATTCCGGATTTTTGTCCCTCTCCTGGGCATGAGCCTTGCTCATCACGCCGGTGCGCTTTCCTTTGCGCCAGGATTCGAATGGATCGGTTCTTATCCGGCCACAATTGCCTTTGGGATTGCGATGATCATTGAAATTGCCGGCTACTATATCCCCTGGGTGGATAACCTCCTGGATACAATCGCCACCCCTACAGCTATCGTGGCCGGAACGATTGCAACCGCCTCCATGGTCAGCGATGTCACCCCGTTTTTAAAATGGTCGCTGGCGATTATCGCTGGCGGCGGGATTGCGGGTGTCATCCAGGCATCCAGCGTGTTCATCCGCGGGACCTCATCTATGACCACCGCAGGCATGGGAAATCCCGTGGTCTCCACAGGCGAGCTGCTTGCTTCGATCATCGGTACCATCCTCTCCATTCTCCTTCCCGTGGTCGCTTTTTTCGCGGTCCTGATCCTGCTGGCTCTAACCCTGCCCCGTTTGTTCCGAAGAAAATCACGAGCGGGGTAGCTTCTACCTGACAGCAAAACCCATGTTCCCCAGTGGAGGGAAAGTCCCCGAACTCCCCTGGTCAATTGTTGTTGAAATCCCCCAATAAATCCCCCCACCATCTGGACACCTTTCCCAGATGTCCGTGCTATACTGTCCCCAGTAATCCCTATACGAACCAATTTACCGATCTCAAGGAGCTTGCCCCTTGCGCATTGCGTTTACTTCGGACCTGCACCTCACCAGTCATGCCCGGCATCCTGAGCGTTTTCAAGCCCTGGCAAATATCCTCCAGCAGTGTGATGAACAAAAGATTCAGCTGCTGATTATCGCAGGAGACCTGTTTGACCGCTCTCTGCCGAATTACGCAGATTTTGAAAAAGCTTATCAGAGCAACTGCCCCCAGGGACTTGCGACCATCATCCTTCCAGGAAATCACGATTCCCAGCTCCACAGCTCCCACCTGGCCCTGGAGGGAATTGACGTACCCCGGGATCCCTCCCTGCTGCCGCTGGATAACGGCAGGAGCTTGCTGCTGGTTCCTTATCAGGACCAGTGCACGCTGGGTGAGCAGATTGCCCCTTTCTCAGCCAAGCTTGAACCGCGATCCTGGATCCTGGTGGGTCACGGGGATTGGACTGCGGGCCGGATTGCACCTGACCCAAATGAACCTGGGGTGTATATGCCCTTGACGCGGAAAGATCTCCAGCTCTATCAACCGGACCGGGTCATTCTTGGACATATCCACAAACCTATGGAAGAGGAAAGAGTTTTCATTCCTGGATCTCCCTGCCCGATCACTGCCGCTGAAACAGGAAAACGGCGGTTCTTGATCCTTGACACCTCGTCAGGGAACCTTGCTTCCCATATCGTTAGAAGTGCGATCCTTTTTTTCCAGGAAGATTTTATCCTCCTCCCTCAAGAAAAGCAGCTCGAGCGTTTCAAGGAGGTGATCACCCAGCGGATCGCGAATTGGAACCTCTCAGAAGACCACCAGCCATCAATCTCCCTGCAGGTTTCTGTGTCGGGATTTTCCCCTGACCGCCGCAAGGTCTTCAACACCATTAAAGAGGAATTCTCTGCGTATGAGTTTTCTGACCCTTCTGGACCCGATCTGACCCGCTTGTATCACCAGTTTGATCCAGATCACGCTCATGTGGCTCAACAGGTCGCAGCCTGGATTGATCGGCTGGAATGGAGCGGGGATCCTTTGGAGCCGAGCCGCGAAGAAATCCTTGCAGAAGCCCTGAAAATCATTTTAGGGGTGGAGGAATGATGGTGCATATCAAGGAAATCAGCGTGCAGGGGCTCGGCCCCCTGCAAGAAAACTCCTTCTCCCTGGGAAAATTGAATTTGTTCTACGGTAAAAATGAAACCGGGAAAACACTTCTGGTTGAATTCATTCTCCAATCGCTTTTTCGGCATGCAACCTGCTGGCAGCTGCGGGATCTCCCCGGGCAGGGGAAAATCACCCTTTCCGGATTTGGTGACATCCCGGCAGTCTTCCCCGCCCCTGACGGGAGGAAGCTTGAGGATTTCTGGGAAGAAGAGGAACGGGGCCTGCCCCTGAACTTTTCTCGCCTGCTGGTGGTCAAGGGTGGTGAACTTGCGCTGGATCAATTTGCGCCTGGCGGTGTAAATAAAGAGTTCTTGAAAAATACCCTGACCCGCCAGCATATACTGGATGAGATCCGGGAAAGAATCCAGACTACTATTCAAAAAGCTTCTGTGGAGAAGCAGACGATCCAGGGCGATCATCGAGGAGCCATCAAAGAAAGGGCCGCCCTGATTTCCAAACGTCAACGTCTCACTAAACTACTCAATGATCTCAATCAATCCTACTCCCAGGGGCCCCTGACCAGCCTGGAAGCAGACCTGGAAGCCTTGAAAAAAGAATTCACACAGCAGCAGCAGGCCAAGCGCCACCTTGCCTACCAGCTCCGTCAGGATCTAGCGAAACGGAAAATTAACCAAAGCGCTCTTCCCGGTGAGACCCTGGATAAAATCCAGTCCCAGCTCCGGAACCACCAGCAATTCTCAGATCAAATTCACCGTCTGGAAAATAAAATCTCCTCTCTGGAAGAAAGCAGCCGATACTACCTCTGGATTGAAGAGTCCATCCATCTCTGGGAAGAAAAACAGCTCAGCTCCCTGATGCCTCCAAACTCGGTTCTCCAGGCTGCTGGATTGCTCTTTTTTTTCCTGGGGCTAATTCTTTTCTTTGCTGGGATTGTCTTCAAGAGCCAGGGGTTGACCTGGGCAGCGTTTCTGGGATTGCTCACCAGCCTGGGTTTGGCCTGGCTGACGTCTCGGAAAATGCAAACCTGGGCTGAAAATCGGGGAAAAACAGAAGAACAGGAAGCAATCGCTGACACTTTTCAAGAGCTCTTCAACTACCCTCTCCGCGGCCTGGCTGATCTGAAACTGGAAGCCAAAAAACTGCAGGCGCGTCATATCAAAAAAGAAACCCTGCTGGAGTCCCTCCAGGAGTATCAAAAGCGGAAGCAGGAGTCAGCAGCTGAGATTTCCCAATGCTTCCAGGAAATATCCCCTGACCCTGTCTCGCAGCAGGATTGGACAACGCAGTATCAATCCCTCCTCCAAAAATCCGAGAAGGAAGATCAAGAGATCCGCCAGGTAGAAACCCGCCTGGCAGAACTGGGTATTTCAAAAGAAGAGCAGCTACCCTCACCGCCCGGCGCAGTCTATAATCCAGATCGGCTCTACCTCCTTGAATCCCAGATTAAAAAGAAAGAGGAACTGCTTCTGGAGGCAGAAAATCAGCTCAGAGTTCTGAAAAGTCGGGCTGCTCGTGAACTCGGGGCGGACTTAACCACACCGTGGACAGATCTTTTTTCAGGTTTAATTGAAATGAACGCCCACCTGGATGAGGAATATCGCCGGCTTACCGCCCACGTCCTGGCAGGGATCGGGATCTCCCGGGTCCTGGATGAGATCCAGCTTGAGGAGGATCAGCGCATTCACCGCCACCTTCAAAGCAAACAGGTCAGCAGCCTGGTTTTCCAACTGACTGGGCGGTATAAGCAGGTTTTCCTCCAGGATGACCAGCTGATTATGAGTGATCCCTATCAGGATTACCCGCTCCGGCAGCTGAGCACAGGAGCTCAGGAGCAAATTCAGCTTGCGCTGAGAGTAGGAGTAGCCAGCCAGCTCACCCAGGGCAAACCCATGTTCCTGATCCTGGACGATGCCTTCCAGCATTCTGATTGGGATCGCCGTGAGGAACTCGTACGCCAGGCATCAGCCCTGTCCAAACTTGGCTGGCAGGTGATCTATTTGAGCATGGACGACCACATCCGGGACCTGTTTTGTGAACAGGGGGAAAATGTCGACCCGGATTATTTTCGCTATTTTCCCCTGGACTGAGCGTGGTCCCAGCAGCTGGCCTCCCTCTCATCGCCTGTTTGCAGCTTTCTCATGCCGAATTCAGGCACCCGCAGAGACTATCACTATCAGGGCCCCAATATACCAGTGGATCAAAAAAGCATAGACAAAGGATTGGGTCCGCCATGCAACCCATCCAAAGGCAACCCCCCCAAATATAGTTGACAGGGTTTCGATATCCGGCTTCCCTATATGCGCCAGCGCAAAGGGGACTGCCTGCAGCCAGAGCGCATCGGGGCCATATTTTTCAGCATATCCAAACAGCAGCCACCCGCGGAATAGAAACTCCCACCCCGCCATCTCCAGGGCCATTTTCCAAATCAATCCCTGCTCGATGTGTCGGTAATATCCCTGAACTGCGACATGATGCCTTCCCAACAGCACCACAACCGGGGTCATCAGCAGGATTCCCCCTGCCGTGATCAGCAGACCTGCCTGCCAATCTCCAAGCTGCAGCCCGTATTTCCTCAGAGGATCCTTAAAAACAGCCAGGATGAGGATGATCGGGACCGCTAAAAATAACAGGAGGCTTTCCCAGTGCCGCTGGGCGGGGATCCGGTAATAATAGGCCAGCAGAACCAACAGGGTGCTTCCCACTGTCAGGATAACAATCTTCCCATCAAACACTAAGCGCTTCCCCAGAAACTTCCGGATCATTGCCAATCCTCCTGGCCGAGTTATTCTTTCAATTGGAACTGCGTTTCATAAAGGGATTGATACAATCCCCCCTCCTGAAGCAGCTTTTCGTGGCTCCCCATCTGGACCAGCCTGCCCTGATCCAACACCAGGATTTTGTCTGCTGCCAGGATTGTTGAGAGGCGGTGGGCAATCACCAGGCTGGTCCGGTCCTTCATCACCTGGCTTAAAGCATGCTGGATCAACTGCTCAGACAAGGAGTCCAAATTGGAGGTGGCTTCATCCAAAACCAGGATGCTGGGATCCCGCAGCACCACCCTGGCGATGGCAACCCGCTGACGCTCCCCTCCACTCAATCGATATCCGCGTTCGCCCACCACCGTGTCGTACCCATCAGGCAGGCTGCGGATAAATCCATCAATATTTGCTGTTTTCGCCGCGGCAATCATCTCCGCATCCGTGGCGTCTGGCCGGGCGTAAAGCAAATTCGCCCGCAAGGTATCATAAAACAAGAAAGTTTCCTGGGTGACCATCCCAATATGGTCGGATAAAGTCTGCAAACCCAACTCCCGGATATCCACCCCATCAATCAAAATCCTTCCTTCGCTGGGATCATATAAACGGGGAATCAGGTAGGTCACCGTTGTTTTTCCCGCGCCGCTGGGTCCCACCAGCGCTGCCAGCTCACCCGGCTCAATGGTAAAGGTCAGGTTTTCTAATGCCCAGCGAGTTCCTTCGAACCGGGTTTCCCTGTCTTCCTTTGCTTTTGTCCTGCCTCGCTTGAGCAGCGCTTCTGGATTTCCCCGCCAGGACATCCGCACAATCTCATCCAAACCGATCTTTTCCTCTCCCTCCGCCTGATACGCAAAGGAGACATCCTGGAATGAGATTCTTCCCTTTATAGAAGTCATCTCGACCGCTTCTTCTTTCTCCTGGATTTCCAGGGGGATATCCAGGACCTCGAAGACTCTTTCAAAACTGACCATACTCTCTGCAAACTGCACCTGGGCGTTAGTCAAAGCCATCAGGGGACCGTACATCTGCGAGATGTATGTGCCAAAAGCCACAATTGTCCCAATCGTGAATTCCCCGCGCAGCACCAAATGGCCTCCCACCCAAAATACCACTGCTGAGCCGACTGCGCTGACCACGCTCAAGAGCATGAAAAACCAGTGACCCACAACAGCAGAACGCACGCCAATCGAGCGCACTTCATCTGCATGCTGGCGGAATCGATTCCTTTCCTCTCGCTCCCGTCCAAAAAGCTTCACCAACAGAGCACCGCTGATGTTCAATGTCTCATTCATGGCCGCGTTCATTTCTGCATTGTATTCCATCGATTTCCGGCGCAGGTCGCGAAGGATCCGGCCTACTCGCCGGGCTGGAAGCATGAACAAAGGTAAGATAGCTAAGCCGAGCAGGGTTAACCGCCATTCCAGCGCAAACATGATGCTGAGTGTTGCAACCAGAGAAAACAGGTTGGAAATCATTGTCACCAGCGTATTGCTGATCGCCCGCTGTGCCCCGATAACATCATTGTTGAGGCGGGACATGATTTCACCAGTTCTGGTTTGCGTGAAAAATCGCAAGGACATCCGCTGGAGATGCTGATAAAGAGCCCGCCGGAGGTCAAAGATCACCCCCTCCCCGATGGAAGCATTCAGCTGCCGCTGCAGCACGCCAAAAACCCCGTTCACAATCGGGATCGCCACCATTCCAAAAGCCAGCCAATTCAGCCGTGTGATGTCCCGGTTTGGGATGGCATAATCAATTAAATCCCGGTAAAGGAGGGGGGAAATCAAAGAGATCCCTGAAATCACCAGGATTGTCAGCAACAAGGCAGCAACCTGCGGCCGGTACGGCAGGGCAAATTTCCAAACCCGCAGAAGCAGCTCCCTGGTGATCGCAGGCTGTTTTTGGCTGTCGTCATGCCGGATGTAGGAAAACCACCCGCTGCTGTGAAATCCCATCTGGCCACCTCAATCGTAAGTCCTGAGTAAATTGTAATACAGCAGACAGCACTTATGATGAGTTCCCCATGCTTTCCCATCTCTCTGATCACCTATGCGCAGCTTCCTCAGGATGTTTCTTTTCAGCTCTCCATCCTCAGGACCGGGAAAGACGGGGAAAGAGGCCCATTTATTCACCGAAGCCGAATTCCCCCAGAAACAATTGGTATAATTTAGCAAGAACTCAGAACAGTGAACCCCCAGAATGAAGACATCGAAACTTTTACAGGAGCACCTCCCTGACCCCTCCCTGATGCAAAAGATCGCCTCCCAGTACCAGCTGGATCCTGAAGGCACGCACGGCTTATCTCATTGGGGACGTGTCCTTGAAAATGGGCTTCGTTTATCCAGAAAAACCGGTGGGGATCCGATCGTGATCAGTTTGTTTGCCGTGTTCCACGATGCCTGCAGGCAGAATCAAGCTGTCGATCCAGGTCATGGGCAGCGTGGAGCGCGACTCGCAGCGGATTTGCTGGATCATTCTTCCCTGGTGACACCAGCCCAGTTATCTCAGCTTATCCTTGCCTGTCAGCTTCATACGGATGGACAGACCCAGGCCGAGTTGACCGTGCAGTGCTGTTGGGATGCGGACCGGTTGGATCTGCCCAGGGCCGGGATCACTCCTTCAGAAGAATTCCTCTGCACGGCTGAAGCAAAATCCTCAACAATCATCGAGTGGGCTACTGAACGGGCTCTCCATGACTACACTCCACAATTCGTGATCGATCTCTGGGGCCCCCTGTTTTCTCAACTCACCAGTTCGGAAATTTAAAATAGAGAAATCTCAATCTAACAAAATAGTATAGAATCAGACCAGCCTGTTTTCCGATGATCGTGCTATACTCCATCACAGATATCTTTCATTAATTCTTGAGGTAATAATTCACAATGAATGTTATGAAGTTCTGCCCGGAGTGCTACAAAGAGCTGCCCCCGAACGCCTCAATCTGCCCATTTTGTGGGCATGATACTGGAAACGGCGATTCGGAGCCTGCTTTCAAGCCGCCTAAACAAAAAAAGACCGGCCTCCCCTCCTCCATTCCCATCGAACAGACAATCTTGAGTCTGCTGATTATCGGCTTATGCTTCTGGGGAGTGAGCATCGCGATCGTCCTTCTTCCGGTGTTTATCAATCCCGGGAATGAGGATCAAATGCTGGTGGTGGGCATTGTCTCCCAGGTACTTTTAAGGATCCCGATCGGCTATTTTGCCTTAGAAGAACAATCCTTTTATAAAGACCTTTCTTTTGAAAAGAAATTTGGGAATTTCCTGCTGGTATTCATTCCGCTCGGGGCGATCATCCCCTTTCTGAGCGCCGCCAAAGGTGCGGTACGCAACAACCGCCTCTCGGAATTTTCAGTCGGGGCAGTCGGGGCCATCGCCTTATTTGCGGTGCTGCTTTACGGCACGCAGGATACGCTGCTGGGAGTTGAAGAACCGGGCGACCCAGCCAGCGCTTCTGCAGCGGTCTCTAATCCTGCCTCGCTAGAAGGGACGCTCGACTCCTCCCTGGCTGAGGATTCCGGGGATGAGGAAAGCCAAGAATCAGTAGACAGCGCAGCACAATTCAACCCGGAAATTGACCCCACCTGCACGGACCCCTCCATGATTACGCTTGATGATGAAGGAAGAAGCCTTACTGTATGCGGTCGGGTGACAAACTACGGGGACCTCGAATGCGAAAGCTGCCCTGGAGGATACATTTCTTTCATCAGAATTAACGAGACTTTCAAGGTTGTTTCCTATGACTGGCAGTTTACATTCGCCTGGCTGGGTGACTGCCTCAAAGTGGCAGATGATGTTGAGATCCTTGGCGATGAGCCCGTATTTGTCTTCGGCAAAGGGGAAGGATATGCAGGCACAGAATGCAGCATAGATTTGACAGATGAGCTTGTTTGTGAAGGAGGCGTCTACTTCCAGGACTACTTTGGCTGTTCGGAATAAGGATATCTCTAAACTGTAAATGGGCCTTCGCGACTACACTCGCACCGCGGAGGCCTTTTTAATTCCGGGGGAAACCGACGGCCAATTTGATCATCATGAGCAGATAAGATGAGACGAAATCTTCGCAAGAAACCGCCCCTGCTTATTTGGGCCTGGACAATCCTGGCCCTCTCCTCCTGCCTGTCTCCCCTGGGGACGGAACCAGGAGTGAACCCACCTGCCGCATCAGAAACTTACCCAGCAGAAGAAAGTCCAATCAGCAGCGACCGGCAGCAATGGTCCCCTGTCCCCCCGACTGCTGCCGAAGAGGATATAGCCACTCAGCAACCTGCGCAGGAAGTCAAAGCTTGCGTTGTCCACCAGCAGCAAACCATTCACAGCGGGCCGGACAGCAGCTATCCGGTCATCGGCTCATTGGCAGAAAATCAATGTGCTGCTTTGATCGGACGCAACCAGGCAACCCGATGGGTGCAGCTGACTTACCAGGAGCAGCCGGGATGGATGTCTCTTGAAAACCTCTCGGTCGATGGAAGCCTGCATGATCTGCCATTTATCGATGCCCCGCTTAAGCCCCAAAGCACCCCTAAATACGTTTTGAGCGAGGGCACTGAGGTGAGCCCGATAACCCAGGCAGAAAACCAGGGGCAGCCTGGAACCGGGGACCTCGCCCAGGTTGATCAAACCTTCCACTTTGAATATCAATGCACCTCGTACACGGTCCAGATCCCGCTGGATCCAACCCTGGATGCCTTCTACTCTGAAAAGGATAAGGCCTTCTACTATGAGGGTGAGCTGCCAGAAGATTGGAGGGAGCAGTACTATCAGGCATTCTTGACGACAGACCAAGATCTCGAGCTGATCAATCAGCTCATCGAGAAAGTCGAGCGGGAACTTCTTCCCGGTCAGCAGGACGACCTGGCCTTGGCCCTGATCAACCTTGTTCAGCACCTCGAATATGACTGTGATAAATTCTTCAGCTACAGCCAGGGGGAAACCGGTAAATATTACACCAACTTTCCTTATGAAACCCTCTACGATCAGCGTGGGGTCTGCGGGGACTTCTCCCTGCTGCTGGTAAAGATCCTTCAGCAGCTGGAGTATGGGACCGCCCTGCTGCTGTTCCCCGAAAACAATCACATGGCAGCGGGGATCCAATGTCCTG
This sequence comes from uncultured Anaerolineales bacterium, assembly GCA_964621835.1. Classification (GTDB taxonomy): domain Bacteria; phylum Chloroflexota; class Anaerolineae; order Anaerolineales; family UBA11858; genus B10-G9. The sequence goes on from CAZUMA010000017.1 coordinate 54,061, forward strand.
AATCCCAGGCAAACTACCTGTCAGGAAGCAGCGGATACTGTTACATCGAAACCACAGCCCCTTTCCGGGTCGGGGTTCAGCCTCCACTGCTCGACGGAAAAGAGTTCGAGGAAACTCCTGAGGTTTTCATCACTTCCAGCGGCAGAACCTTTGGGAAGATCGCATCCATGAACAATACCAGGCAGCAGGAAGTGCAGCAGTACGGCGAATATATTCTCTATTTTTCAGCATGCGAGGAAATCAACGCCTACAAGTCGATCAAGGAGTTGGAATTCGGGATCTCAGAAGTTGAAGCCGAACTGATTGGCATGGAGGATCAGCTCGATACCCTGGCAAATAAGCTGGATAAAAAGGGCCAGAAATTAGATTCCATGGGCTGTGAAGGGACCGTCTCCCAGCAGAAGTACGACCAGTGCTTGCCGGTCTACAACAGCTACGAACAGCTGAACAATGACTACAATTATCTAGTATCCAGGTACAATCAGCTTTACGAAGAATATCAGACTACTGTTGAAAAGTACCAGCAGGAGCTCAACAATTTTAACCTCACGCTGGAAGAAAACTCCTCTGCCTGTTCCATTGTCTCGGTGGAAACCACGCCCTAGCTTATCCTCCTTAGTGCTATCCCCACACCCTACCCTGAATGCCTGACATTTGCACAGGCTAGGTAAATCGGATCCTGATTTTTGCGAGAACATAGGAAATAAAAATCACCAGGATCGGCATCACCACAGCCAGCATCCTGCTGAATGCGCTCAAAAGCAGCGTACCCCCGAAATAAATGCCGGTCAGGGTGATCAGGAAGTTGAGCGCAGATTCCCGGGCAATCATCGGGTAGACCCCAATTGAAAAACACAACAACACGAAAACAAACATATTGGGTGCCATATAAATGTAAGTCCCCAGGGTTTGTGGCGTGTATGAAAAGGGGTAATAAAACAGCCTGCCCGCATTTGCAAGCACATTCTTGAAATACTTTCCAGGGTAGTCAAGAATATTCTCCAGCGCTTTCTTCTTTAGAAGTTCATCCCTGCGAACCTGATCCAGCTTCCGAATCGGCTCCATAAATTCTTTGTGGTTGAGCTCGCGCTGTGGTTTATAGTGGTAGTACCAATTAAACCAATCCCCGTACTCATCCGGGTAGGGAGTGCTCATCGTATAAAGAGACATCCCCCCCGCTGAACTCCAGTAAAACCACTTTCCCGTCAAGGAATGGGTATAGAATAAATAGGGTAAGTTTAACAACAGGGCTGTGACAAGCACAGCGCCGTAGTGGATTACCTGCCGGTCTCTCCTTAGCAAATAGTATCCCGCCAGGAGACCAATTGCGGCCATGGTTACATACCCCCAGATCGGTTTTGTGAGCATGATCAACGCCAGGAGGATTGCTGCTGAAGCGACTTCGATCCAGCTCATTTTTCGGCTGGTTCGAAGAATAAAAAAAACAAAATCCAGAAATCAGCAACACAGCGAAGATCTCTGTCATGATCTTCGGTAAGAACAAATAAAACGGGGGATACGAGGCAAATGCAGCGGCTGCAATCAGGGCAGTTTGCGCATTTTTTGTAAGTGCCTTGACTCCCTGATACACAAGCAGCACCGCTCCATAGAGCATAGGCGCATTAATGAGCCGGATGAGGGGGATGGGAAATCCCAGAGCCACCCAGGGGGACAGGAAAAGCGGGTAGCCGATCCCATACCACAAGTGCACACCAGGAGGGGGAGGTGAATAAAAACCCTTGGTGAGGTTTTCCGCAAGCCTGAGGTAATTTCCTTCATCCCCGACCATTTCCCGGGGGATGTAAAGAAGAATTATCACCAGATAACTGATCAGCCAGAGCAAGAAAAATAGCCAAAAATATTTATCTAGTGTTTTGAAGATCTGCTTCATCCTCGTTTGTCTCACCTCTGCACCCCCTTCAGGATGCTCCTCGTAGATCTGTATTGGATCTTTATTCAGGATTCTCCTCCAGATCAACCGAGATCTTCCCCAGGCGGAATAGGACTCTTGAATAATCCCGCGCAGGGTTTATCTGTTGACAAACCTTTTTCCCTTGTTTATATTGATTTCACAAGCAGGATGGTATTTCGATCTGAATGGGGTGTGATAAGCCTCCTGATTGTTGCTTAGGAGAAATCAGAGCAATTTATTTGTTTCCTGCCTATTTTACCAGCAATATTTATCTGTAGACCGGCCCGGGGCGCCCTGTTTTTTTTCCGTTATCAGCCTCTTGGGGCCGAACACCCCCTTTTCAGTCTTGTAGTGGATCTGGCTGTCAGGTGCCGGCTATATCCCAGGCTCAGGCTATCTTTATTCAGGAATCTCACCCCTTCAATGGTGATCATCTGGTTCTGCCAAAAGGAGAATCTGATGACCAATAAAACCATCCTCTGGCTCCTCCTCGGTTTCCTGACCATTACCCTGGCTGCCGGATGCGGTTGCGAGGACGCCGATATCTCCACTTATGAGGTAATCCTGGACAGCCCGGCACAGAATGCTGTGGTCAGTTCGCTGTCCCCGACCTTTTCCTGGCATGATCAAGCATCCTGCCTTCCTGACCACCTCAATTTGTATTTGAAGGAAAACGGGACAGTCTATTTTCTGCCGATCAACGTAATCCCTGGCAATAAAGCTTCCTTCACGCTTCTTTCGAGCCTCCAACCAGGCCGGGAATATGTTTGGCAGATGAAGGCTGTCTCTGCAAACAACGTTGCTGGGCCAATATCAGAAGCCCATTATTTTTTCACAGGACCTGTTTGCTCCGGTGACGCCCTGGCTGCTCCTGATCTCCAGGAGCCGGTGGATGATGCCTGGATCACGGATCATGACCCCCAGATGTTTTCCTGGACTTATGACGGGGGCTGCCTGCCAGAATCGTTTGATTATCAATTTGCCTCTGACCCGGGTTTTACCAATCTTCTCGACTCTGGCACGGTCAGCAACCATACCCAGCACCTATTTAAATCCTTCCCCAACTGCTCGACGATATTCTGGCGTGTTGCCGCTCGTGATGGCAGCACCCTTGGACCCTGGTCGGATCCCTATTACTTCAACTGGGTCACCGATACGAACTGCTGGCAGGTACATTGGATTTCACTTAACTCCGCAAAGATCCGCGGTCAGATTTACTGGGATGACTGCCCGAATACTCACTGGCTGATCCCGCTGAATGCTCCGCTTGCCCAAAATTGCCTGATCACAGGCGGGATCGGGGTCCATGGCAATGGGATTTATGACAGCCCGGATATTCCTCTGGATGATGTTCGGATTGACCTTGGATCAGGCCCCTGCCCTTCCACCGGATTGGATTCAACAAAGAGCGGATATTCTGGATATTATGAATTTACAGTTCTCACCCCAGGTGTGTACTGTCTCTCGGTTACAAAAGCCCAATCCGTGCCTGATGTCAATCTCGTTGATGGCCTGTGGACTGAACCGCTGACAGAAAACACAGTCGCCAAAGTGACCCTTGATCTTCCGGAAGGAATGCACATCATTGAACAAAAAATTGGCTGGGATGATTATGAGGTAATCTACAGAATTGTAGAACTGAACGAGAACACCTTCTGCCGCGCAGGGGATGATATGAACTGCAGGGAGGTCGAGGTTGTCAAGAAAGACCTGCTATATGAAGTCAAGTAGTTGAACCTTAACAATTAGATCAACGC
>CAZUMA010000018.1:0-56037 GCA_964621835.1 uncultured Anaerolineales bacterium
GGGCTTAGTATACCCTCAGCATAATTTGAGGGCTAACATTAGTATACAAGGAGAAGAGGTCCGTGTGATTGGCCAGGATGAGGATACGGATTGGAAAGAAGTCGTGGTCGGGGAAAAGAAATGCTACATGTATCTCCAGGTTGATACAGACCTCCCGCTTTATAAAGATCCACCCCCCTGTCCGACCCCAACTCCTACACCGCGCCCAAAAAGCCCTGGAGGCGGTGGGAAAAAGTGTTCAGATTATAAAACCCGCTCGGATTGTCCCAACCCACCTCAGTGCCGCTGGGACCCCAAAACAAATTCCTGCAAAAATCCCTGACCGGTCTTTCCTGTGCACAAGCGCCCACAATCCAAATGTACACAAAAAACCGGCTGGTTTATCCCAGCCGGGCTTTTTTCTCCCAGCTATCTTCAGGGTCCCCTATCAAGAAAAGTTAAACCTGAACCGCCATGATCACGTCTAGCCTCTTCTGAATATTCCCCAAGGATGGGCCAGTCCCCAAAAGCTCCAAATGAAGCCTGCATGAAATCAGAAAATTATTTCCGCACCAGATGCTGCATCCTGCACGCTGTGGGCCACCTACCTGGTCAGCTTTCCTATCCCCACCCTAAAAATTGCCCGGGAACTTACAAAAATATTCACTCAGCTTACCTCCGGAAAGGGAAAACTTATACTATAATTTTCCATGCTGGAAAAAATTCAGGGAGAGGGATTTTATTATGAAGAGAATTGCTCTTGTGCCCGTGATTCTGCTTGCTGGCTCACTGCTGGTACTGGCAGCTTTGTTCATCATCCGGGGAGTCAACTCCAGGCGAATGCTTGCCCAAAGCCAACAGACACAAACCGTGGTCGTTGCAACCCAGCAGGCCGAACAAACAGCTGCGGCAATCCCAACGGAAACTCCCATCCCTACCGACACACCGACCCCTGAACCAACCGCGACAGCTTCCCCTCCAACTGACACGCCGGAGGCAACTGCAACCAAACAAGGGTCCCGCTCATCACCTGGGTGTGATAAAGCTGGCTTCGTCGAAGATATCACAATCCCGGACGGTAGACGATTTAAGAAGGATAAGAATTTTACAAAAACCTGGCGGATTATCAACAATGGAACCTGCACCTGGGACAGCTCCTATACCCTCTATTTTGTCTCTGGCGACAGGATGTCCGGTCCGACCAGTCAGCCGCTGGTGTCCTTCGAGGTTCCACCAGGAAAAATCATTGACGTTTCTGTGGATCTCAAGTCCCCCAAGGAAGTCGGGACCTATAAAGGATACTGGGCATTCAGGAACGCGGATGGGGTCGCCTTCGGCGTGGGTAATGGAGACAATCCTATCTATGTTGAAATTGAAGTGTTCAAACCTTAAAATTACGCCCCTGGAAAACCCCGGTCGTGATTTCATTGTTGCATGTTCAAGCGAAAATGATCTCCAGGGTTTTCTAACAGGTGGTGTGGAATACCCCGGCAACGTCAACCCCTTCTCGTGAGAGCTGATTGAAACGTTCTACAGCCTGACCGGTCTCTTCTTTGTGAACCTTGATCCCCTGCTGGGTAAGGAATTCCTCGGTTTCTGTTTTCACTCCCAGTCTGCGCTGCTGCCCTAAGGAGAGGATCACATCGCTGACCCCCTTCTCAACTAACTCCGCGACATCCTCAACCTGGATCCCTGGGGAATGCTGGGTGCCGGTTTCATTCCAATCCCATTCCCTGGCCCCACCCGGCCAAATTTTACAGTCCCGGTAGCGATGTCTTTCCCCCTCAATACTGACCTCGATTTCCCCCCATGATAAGCTAGTAATCCTTGTGTGAGCATTTGAATTCATTTCTGAGCTCCTCCCAGCTGCCGGATCATCGTCTCGCCAGCAGATCGCTTCTGCCAGGCAGTCCCCAAATTTATTCTAGTCCATGGTACAGCGGAGATCAAGCCAGCCTGTCAACCTGGCTGGTTCCAGGCGCTCCCAGGCCTGGTGATAAAAACCTCACCCCCGCTCTTGACGGCGCCCTTTTTGCATGCTAGACTACTTCCACGATGTTTACCCAGGCAAACAAACGACGTGCTCGATCCTTCATGCGATCCTCCCCCGTGGGAAGAGCTGTCGTTTGCTTCTGGGCACCCTGAAAAAATCGTTCCATTTTTGTGAAGCACAAGCCACCCTCCTTCCCCCGGGAGGGTATTTTTTTTAATTGTTATGGATTGTTTTCTCAAACCCGTTCAAAACTTATACAAATAATCATCAAGGAGAAACCCAATGCATTCACTCAAAAATCAATCTATTGAAAAGGTTGTCCTGGCGTATTCCGGGGGATTGGACACATCCGTGATTGTTCCCTGGCTGAAAGAGAATTACATTTGCGATGTCGTCTGTTTCACCGCCGATGTCGGTCAGGGGGAGGAGTTGGATGGCTTGAAGGAGAAAGCCACTGCCAGCGGCGCCAGCCAGCTTATCGTTCACGATATGAAAGAGGAATTCGCCGAGGATTATCTCTTTCCCTTGCTTCGTTCTGGAGCAGTGTATGAGCGTAAGTATCTTTTAGGAACGGCCGTCGCGCGGCCGCTGATCGCCAAGCACCTGGTTGATGTCGCCCATGAGGTGGGTGCAGATGCGATAGCTCACGGCGCAACCGGGAAGGGAAATGATCAGGTCCGGTTTGAACTGACCGTGATGGCCCTGGACCCCCGCATTCAGGTCATCGCGCCCTGGCGGGAATGGGATTTACTTTCCAGGGAAAACGCGCTGGATTATGCCGCTGCCCACGGGATCCCGGTTCCAAATACGAAAAAATCGATCTTCAGCCGGGATCGGAATCTCTGGCATATTTCTCATGAAGGCGGACCGCTGGAAGATCCCTGGCTGGAACCCGAGGAGTCCATGCATCAGCTGACTACCTCGCCGGAATCAGCTCCTGACAAACCAGAGTTCATAGAAATCCATTTCGAATCTGGCTCACCCACTGCAGTCAACGGGGAATCATACACTCCGGCCGCTTTGATATCTGCCCTGAATGCAATCGGCGGAAAACACGGCATTGGTCGAGCTGATGTTGTGGAGAACCGGCTGGTTGGCATGAAATCTCATGGGGTTTACGAAACCCCTGGAGGGACGATATTGCTGCAGGCCCACCGGGAACTGGAATCTCTCGTGCTGGATAAGGACACCCTGAATTATAAGGATATTATCGCCTTGAAATATGCGGAACTGGTCTATAATGGTCTCTGGTTCTCACCCCTGCGGGAGGCACTGGATGCTTTTGTGGACAGCACCCAGGGTCCTGTGACCGGCGAGGTCCGCCTGAAGCTTTATAAGGGCAACATCATCCCGGCCGGCAGAAAGAGCTCCTTCAGCCTCTATCGGGAAGATTTTGCGACATTTGGTCAGGAAGATGTCTATGACCAGTCAGACGCAGATGGGTTTATCCACCTCTTTGGGCTGCCGCTGAAAGTCCGGGCCCTGAATAAACTGCCTGTTTCAGGACTGGATATGCCGAAGCCGGATTACTCCCGCTTCAAGCGTGATTAAATTATCCGGATTTTGATTTGAAAGATCATCTAACAACCAAAACGGGAGATCGAGATGACCCTCTGGAATGGACGATTCAGGGAGGAACCGGACCTGGCAATGTGGAAGATCAACTCCTCCTTATCGGTGGATCAAAGGTTAGCAGATCAGGATGTGCGCGGGACGATGGCCTGGGTGAAGGCGCTTCATCAAGCTGGTGTTCTCAGTTCGGAAGAACAAACAGAGCTTCAGTCCGGCCTGGAGCAAATCCGTTCTGAATTCTCCAGCCATACATTTGAATTCTCTCCGACTGATGAGGATATCCACACAGCCGTTGAGCGCCGCTTGAAGGAAATCATCGGGCCGCTGGCAGGAAAGGTTCACACCGGTCGATCAAGGAATGACCAGGTTGCAACCGATTTCCGCCTGTGGCTGCTGGACCATCTTCCGGTTCTGGAAACCGGACTCCGCGAATTAGCCTGGGCTGTTCTGGATCAAGCCCAGGCCGCCCTTTCCCCGCACGAGGACAGCCAGTATTTGATCCTGCCAGGCTACACGCATTTACAAAGAGCGCAGCCGATCCTGCTCAGCCACTGGTGGCTCAGCCATGTCTGGCCGCTGCAGCGTGACCGGGATCGGTTGAAAGACCTGCGCCCCCGGTTAGCTGAACTTCCCCTGGGCAGCGGCGCCTTGGCCGGCACATCGTACCCAATTGACCGCAGTGCCCTGGCAGATTCCCTGGGGTTTGACCGCCCTTCCCCAAACTCCCTGGATGCTGTATCTAATCGTGATTTTGCAGCGGAGTTTCTCTTTATCACCGCTTTAATTGGCATTCACCTCAGCAGGCTGGCTGAGCAGGTAATCCTCTTCTGCAGTCAGGAATTTGGCTTTTTTACCCTTGCGGATGCGTTCAGCACAGGGTCAAGCCTCATGCCCCAGAAAAAGAACCCGGATATCTTTGAGCTGACCCGCGGAAAAGCAGGAACCCTGCTCGGGAAGCTGACCGGATTGCTGGCAGTGCTCAAAGGCCTTCCCTCCGCGTATGACAAGGACCTCCAGGAGGATAAGCAGCCTGTTTTTGAAGCCTTTGATCTGCTGACGGAGCTTCTTCCTGTGCTGGCTGAGGCCGTTCGAACCATCCAGGTCAACCAGCACTCGCTGTCCGCCGCCCTTCCTCCGGCCCTGATGGCCACAGACATCGCAGAGTACCTGGTCGATCGGGGCGTTCCCTTCCGGGAAGCTCATCAGGCTGCAGGAAAAGCGGTCGGCCTATCTCTAGACCTCCAGAAGGAGCTCCCAGAGATCGACCTGTCCCACTACAGGGCCATCCACCCTGCCTTTGAGGACTCCCTCTACCAGGTTTTCTCCCCACAGCAAAGCCTTTCTAAAAAGGGGGCCCGAGGAGGAACATCCGTTTCAGCAGTGCAGGAGCAGCTTTCAGAAGCAATGGATACCTTTGATAGATAATAATTAATGTCTATACGGTATTAAAACCGGTCATAAATTATCCTGAACGCTGACTTTTACTGTTCCTGGCAGCTCTTTTCAAAATCTGTCAGGACAAGGGTTTCCTCCACACCCAGAAACTGGATCGATCGGCAATCAATCCATCCCAGCTTGATTTCCCCGGATTCCCGGGTCGGGATTTCTACCAGCACCATCAGCTGCCCACTCTGGTTCTCCTTTACCTTGTACCAGACCCCTTCTTCCCCTCTGGCTGCACTGCCCGCCAGGGGATCAAAATAACAAAAATCGGCTTGATAGGTTCGCCAGAGCTCAACTCCGGATCCAGGAAGCTGGTCTTTTACGCGAACCTCCCCTTTCTGGTCGCTGTAGGTGTTCATCGGGCACCCGCCAAGGACTGCCTGGGCTTCCGGGTCCCTGGTGCAGGAAATCGTCAAACACCAGAGTCCAAACAGCAACCAGTACTGGATTCCCTTTTGGATCTTCATTGTTCTATTCCTTTTCTACGGATACCTATTGGATGATTGTAATCCAGCTTCAGGGAGATTCCACCGCTGGGAAAAATCCAGCAAAACGGCTTTGCATGGATAAATAAGATGATTTATCCTCGGGTGAAGGTAACAAGGCTTCGATTTTTGAATCCCGCAGGGTACAACCAGCCGGATAAATGATATTTGATAACAGAAATATACCCGGGCGAACTTCCGCCCTACAAAGAAACTTATCTTCCTTGTCCCCGCCCATCGTGCTCAATGTGCTATACTTTCAGGGGATTCCCCTAACAAGGTTCAGCTGACATCACCTGCGGGTTATTCTTTTTTAGATAGCTCCAAGGAGTTTGACCGGATGAAAATTCTACCCGAAGTTGCCCTGACATATGATGATGTACTGCTTGTGCCCCAATACTCAGAGGTTAAATCCCGCCGAACTCTCTCCACAAAAACCTCCCTGACCACAGCAATTGACCTGCAGATCCCAATCGTCTCAGCAAATATGGACACGGTGACAGAATGCGAGATGGGAATCGCCATGGCCCACGCCGGGGGCATTGGGATCATCCACCGATTTATGTCCATCGATGACCAGGTCCAGCAAATCCAGCAGGTGAAAAAAAGCGAGTCTTTTGTGGTTGAAGACCCGTTTACCCTGAGAAGCACGGATACCGTCGGGCATGTCAAGGAAATTGTTGAGGAAACCTATACCGGGGGCATCATCATTGTGGATGACCAGCAGAAAGTAGTTGGGATCGTCACCACCCGCGACCTTTTGTTTGAAACCAATGGCAGCAAACCCGTCACAGCTGTGATGACCCATGATGTGATCACTGCCCCCGTGGGGACCACTTTGAAAGATGCCGAAAAGATCCTACACGAGCACCGCATCGAAAAGCTCCCCCTGGTGGATCAGCAGGGAAAATTATCCGGTCTGATCACCATTAAAGATATTATGAAGCTGGAAAAATACCCCCTTTCAACCAAGGACGCCCGGGGCAGGTTGGCTGTTGGGGCCGCAGTGGGTGTCAAAGACGGCGAGCTCAACCGTGTGGAAAAATTACTGGACGCCGGGGCCGACTGCATCGTGGTGGATATCGCCCACGGCGACTCGTCCCAGGAAATCCATATCATCAAAAACATTCGCAAAACCTTCCCCAAAACCCAAATCATCGGTGGGAATGTGGCTACCGCAGAAGGGACACAGCGTCTGATTGACGCGGGTGTGGACGCGGTCAAAGTCGGCGTAGGACCTGGGTCAATCTGCATCACCCGCATCGTGGCCGGCGCAGGGGTACCTCAGCTGACCGCGGTGATTAACTGCGCAGAGGTGGCCAGGCCGCAGGGAATCCCGATCATCGCAGACGGCGGGATTCGAACCTCGGGAGATGTGGTCAAAGCCCTGGCGGCGGGAGCTTCTACCGTGATGATCGGCAGTCTCCTGGCCGGCACAGACGAAAGCCCGGGGTTCCTGATTACCCGCCACGGCCACCGCTACAAAACGTCGCGGGGGATGGCCTCCCTGCAGGCTACCCTGGCACGTAAATCAAGGGAAGATGATAGCGAGATCACCCAGGAAGAGATTGAGGATTATGTTTCAGAAGGGGTAGAAGCGCTTGTCCCCTACCGCGGGTCTGCAGACGAACTGCTCAAGCAGTTTGTAGGAGGCCTTCAATCTGGAATGAGCTACCTGAATGCTCACAGTATTGAAGAACTGTATGAAAACGCGGTATTTGTACGGATGACCCCGGTCGGTCTGATTGAATCCAAGCCGCACGATGTTGAGGTGCAGTAGTTTGTGCAAATCTACGCTCAATAAAACAGCATAAATCTAAATCCACCAGGGGCATCGCCTGGATCAGGAATTCAGGGAAAGCCCAGCAGGTTTCTGAAAGCACCTTTATGGGGATATTCCCTCCCCTGTGTTTAAATAAAAACGCCCGGTCTGCGGAAGGACCGGGCGGGTGTTAATCCCCTGACCTGCTTTCACAAAGTGATGCAATCAAGCGGAAAAACTGGAGATTAGAGGACAACGACATTAACTGCCTGAAGGCCTTTTTCTCCCTGCTCTACTGTAAACTCAACTTCCTGGTTCTCACTGAGCGATTTGAACCCTTCTGCCTGAATGGCAGTATGGTGGACGAAAACATCCTCGCCGGCTTCGCGCTCAATAAACCCATACCCTTTTGCATCGTTGAACCATTTCACGGTTCCTGTTTCTTTTTCACTCACTTTTTTACTCCTAGTTTTTTTGGTATTATTTGTGAAGCAGTGCTGATTTAACAAAAATAAACTGCCCAGTTTCCGCAAGTTTGGGCAGTTTCATGATTGCTGCTTAAGCCTACTTCTTCTTTCCAGCACCTATCATAGCACACAATACCCTGTTCCGTCAAGCAGTAAATTTTCCTGTTTAAGTGGGACCGCATATGACATATGTCACTGTGCCAGAAGCGCCAATTTCCCGGATCAGATCAAAAAAAGTCCCTCTTTCTCCTGAAGCCTGACCAGTTTGATATTTCTAATCTCAACCAGTAGGTCCAAGTTGAAAAACGCTGGACGATGTGATAAAATTTTATCGCAAGATAAGGTTTTTTATTTATTGGTATTACTAGTAATTGGATACAAATGATCAAGGCCATTCCGATGCCGGATACCAGTCTTTGCTTTACCTGCCGCCTGCTTTAGGTCATGGTAACCAAGACTGGTACTTTTTGTTCTAGACTTCTGCAGAAGATATGAACGAGAAAAAAATGCGCGTCCAAGTTGAGCTTTTTGGACTCCCCCGGATCATTGCAGGAGAGAAAGAGATTACTTTAGATTTTGGGGATGAAGCGACTTTCCGGGATGTTGTACGGTCGTTGGCCCATAGATATCCGGCTATGCTTGGGGACGTGATCCAGGCCGACGGCGAAACCTTGCAATCTCCAAATATCCTTAATATCAACGGCAAGCGTATGATTCAGCCTCATCAAGTAGATGAGTACATCAGAGATGGCGATACAATTGTTTTGATGTCCGTATCAGCAGGAGGTTAAGAGATGCACTGCTACAGCGGGAAAATTCTGCATATTGATCTGAACGAGAGAAAGACCTGGGACGAAACAAAACCCGAAAAATGGTATAAGACATATATCGGCGGTGTTTCCATGGCTACCCGGCTCTGCTGGGAGAATATCGAGCCAGGGTGTGACCCGCTCTCACCTGAAAATCCGATCTGCATCGCGAACGGAATTTTCGCCGGCACACCCGTACCGGTAGGAGGGAAGTACGGGATGGCGTCGAAATCCCCCTTGACCGGCTTCATCGGCGACAGTCTCTCAGGGAGCTGGTTTACAACCGCCTTCAAGCGTTCTCCCTGGGACGGCATCGTTATCCATGGAGCCAGTGAGGATTGGATCACTGTCTTTGTTGACGATGAGATGATCGAGTTCAGAGATGCATCTCACCTGCTGGGTCTCGGAGTCTCCGACACAGAAAATGCCATTCGCGAGGAATTCGGGGATGACCAGGTCCGTACGGCGTGTATAGGCCCAGCCGGGGAAAACCTTGGACGGATCTCCAACGTGAGCAATGATGGCCGAAAGGCGGGCCGAACCGGTCATGGTGCAGTATGGGGGTCAAAGAAGCTGAAAGGTCTCTCTATGCGTGGGACCCACGGCGTCACAGTGGCTGATCCAGAAGAACTGCTCAAGCTGTCATATGATATTTTGGAAGCCGCACAAGGGCCCCACACACAGAAGTATCGTGTCCTGGGCACCACCTCCAACGTCCTCAATATGAACAAACTGGGATTACTGCCGACTAAAAACTATCAGGAAGGTGTCTTTGAAGATGCCGAGCTGGTCAGCGGTGAGTATCTCCATGAACATTACAAGGCCAAGACCATTGCCTGTGCCCAATGCCCTATCGCCTGTGAACAGATTGGTTGGGTAAAGGAAGGGCCCTATGCCGGCGCAATGTCCCATATCGAATATGAATCCCTTTATGCATTATCGTCGAACTGCGGCGTGAATGACATGGAAGCCTCAATCCAGGCCATCACCAACTGCAACGAGCTGGGAACAGACACAATGAGCACTGGCGTGACGATCGGCTGGGCGATGGAATGCTTTGAAAAAGGGATCTTCAAGAAAGAGGATTTTGAATGCGAACTTTATCCAGAGGGCTTTGAGGCCAACTTTGGCGACGGCATGGCCATGGTAAGGCTGACTGAGATGATTGCCCACCGCGATGGCTACATGGGTGATCTCCTGGCTGATGGGACCAATCGGGCCAGTGCCCGGTTGGATGAGGAAAGAGGTACGGAGTCCTATCAATGGGCCATGAACATTAAAGGTTTGGAGACGCCAGGATACGATGCCCGTGCTCTTAAGACCTTCGCCCTCGGCCTGGCCGTGGGAACCCGTGGGGGATGCCACAACCGGACGGCGGCTTATGATCCAGACATCAAGGGACAGGTCGATCGCTTCAATATTGATGAGACACGCGGAAAGTTAGCTAAGGGGACCGAAGAATACGCTGCAGTTTATGATACGCTGCCGCTATGCAAATTTATCCGCCGCTGTTTCACCGGTAAGGCTGATCGAGAAGGGGCCTGGCCGGCCATTGCCAAGCTCATCAACGCAACCACCGGATGGGATTTTGATTACGACGACGTGGATCTGATCGGTGAGCGGGCCCACACCATCAAAAAGGCCTTCAATATCCGGGAAGGGTGGACTCGAGATGATGATCAATTGCCCTACCGCTGGAAGCACGAAGAAATGACAAAAGGTGCCTCGGCTGGGTCTCTTGTCACCGATGAAGAATTGGAGTACCTCAAAGACATTTATTACGAAGCAAAAGGCTGGACTGAAGACGGCTTAATCCCCAAGGAAAAGCTCATTGAACTTGGGATGGAAGATGTAGCCGAAGATATTGGTGCCTAGGAGATAACGATGCCCCTTCCCTCAACTTCGAAATTCGAGTATATAACCTGTGATCCAGAAAAATGCGTGGGCTGCCAGATCTGTGAGTACGTTTGCTCGCAAACTAAAATTGGGGAATTCAACACCTTCCGCAGCCGGATCCGCATGGTTCGGGATCATAAGATTTTGATCACAACAGTGGCCTGCCGGACTTGCGAGGATGCGCCCTGCGTGATCGCTTGTCCGCGAGACGCCCTTGCCCAGAACCCCAAGAACGGCGTGATCAAAATCGATGCCTCGCTATGCGACGGCTGCGCCTGGTGCATTGAGGCGTGCGATTTCGGTGCCATCTCAATTAACCCCCGCTCAAAACTTGCCGAAATCTGCGACCTCTGCGAGGGTGAAGAGGATGGACCGCAGTGCGTGATCTGGTGCCCTAAGGATGCCTTGGAAAAGACCACGCCCGACCGGAGAGCCCAAAAGTCCCGCCGCAAGCGTGCTACAGAAGAAATTTTGAGATAATGAACCCTTCAGGGATCCCTATCACCCACAATGACTTACACCCGCAGTTGAGCGTGGGGCTCTCTCATAGGGATTAATTTTCCGCTGTTCTGACGCCCTTTTCATCCCAGGTAATAAGGTCCTGGTTGAACTGATAGAACGAACATCAAACCGCTCATACGTTTACGGGCAGCATACTTTTATTGGAGGAACAATTTATGGCAGTTGACATCGAAAACGAAGAGGTTCGGATAGGTGTGTTCGTGTGCCACTGCGGCAGCAACATTGCCGGAGTAATCGAACCCCATGCTGTGGCAGAGTATGCAGCAAAGCTCCCCCACGTTGTGCGGGCAACCGAAACAATGTATGCCTGCGCGGACAGCGGTCAGAATCTCATTAAAGAGGAAATCAAAAAGCATAACCTGAATCGAATTGTGGTGGCAGCCTGTTCAGTGCGTATGCACGAGCCAACCTTCCGGGCTGTTGTCAAAGAAGCCGGTTTGAATCCCTTCCTGATGGAGATGGCCAATATCCGCGAGCAGTGCACCTGGGCCCACGGGCATCAACCGGAAGAGGCGCTGGAAAAGGCAAAAAGCCTGACAGCAGCCGCCGTTGCCAAGGCCAAGTTCCTGACCCCGCTGGATATGATCAAGGTCCCGGTTACCGAGAAAGCGATGGTTATCGGAGGCGGGGTGGCGGGCATCAGTGCTGCCCTGGATCTGGCTGACCAGGGTATAGAAACCATCTTAGTTGAGAAAGAGCCCACCATCGGAGGGGTGATGGCCCAGCTGAATAAGACCTTCCCCACGATGGACTGTAGTATTTGAATACTCGCACCCAAAATGGTTGACGCGTCGCGTCACCCCAAGGTAGATGTAAGAACCTATACGGAAGTTGAGCGAGTAGAAGGTTTTGTCGGTAATTTCAAAGTTCAACTGCGCCAGAAATCGCGCTTTGTAGACGAGAACCGCTGCAACGGATGCGGTGAGTGCGCAGATGTCTGCCCGATCGAAGTCCCCAACTATTTTGAGCTGAACTTAGCCCCCCGCAGAGCGATCGATGTGGCGATGAGCCAATCGGTGCCTCTCATCTATAACATTGATATGGATTCCTGTATTGAATGTTATAAATGTGTCGAGGCCTGCGGTGAGCTGAACGCAATTGACTTCAGCATGGAGGACGAGATTGTTTGGGAGGACATTGGCGCCATCGTTGTCGCCACAGGTTTCAACCACTTTGATCCCGCTGTAATGTCAGAGTACGGCTATGGCCGTTTCTCAAATGTAATCACCTCCATGGAAATGGAACGACTCAATAACTCTGCTGGACCAACTGGCGGCAACCTGATTCGTCCCTCTGATAAAAAGAACCCGCAACGCATCGCGATCATCAACTGCGTTGGCTCGCGGGACAAACGATATAATCCCTCGTGCTCCAACTTCTGCTGCATGTATGCAATCAAGAACGCAATTCTGCTCAAACAGGCGTATCCTGATATGGAACTGAGTGTCTATTACATGGACATCCGCACGCCCTCTAAAGGATACGAAGAGTTCTACAATCGAGCCCGGCAGATGGGGATCCGATTTATCCAGGGACGCCCTGGCCTTATCACCGAGGATCCTGATACACGCAATTTATTCATCCATTCTGAAGACAGGGATTTAGGCCTTGTCACCGAGCATGAGTATGACATGGTGATGCTGAATCAGGCTGCAGTCCCTCAACCCGATGTGGACACGATCAGCTCCGTCCTCAACATCACCCAGAGCCCTGGTGGATGGTTCATGGAGTATCACCCCAAACTACGCCCGCTGGATACGCCCACCGATGGCATCTTCCTGGCTGGCGCATGTCAGGGGCCAAAAGATATCCCTTCCAGCGTCGCCCAGGGAGCTGGCGCAGCCGCTCGAGCCGGGCGGGTGGTTCACTCCGATGAATGGGAAATTGAACCGATCATTGCCGCGGTATGGGATGATCTCTGCGTCAGCGCTGACGGAAAGCGCTGCGGCGTCTGCGCCCGGGCTTGCCCCTACGGCGCAATCCTGTACAAAGAGGGTGAAGCTCCCGAAATAGTCACCGCCAAATGCCATGGCTGCGGCGGCTGCGTGGCGGAATGCCCCCACAATGCGATCACCCAGCTGCACTTCACGGATGCTCAAATCTTGGCGCAGCTCCAGACGCTCCTGGCAGACAAGCCGGAGGAGAAAATCCTGGCCTTTCGATGTCACTGGTGCTCCTACGGGGGTGCAGACCTGGCCGGTGTCAGCCACTTCGATTATTCTCCCAACGAGCGCGGGATCCGTGTGATGTGTTCTGCCCGCATGGATGCTGACTTCATCTATGAGGCTTTCCGTTTGGGCGCTGGAGGGGTTCTATTCTCCGGCTGCCACCCCCAGGATTGCCACTACATCACCGGACAGCGCGTCGGCGCAAAAAGGGCGGAGCGGTTGCTGAAGCAGTTTGAGAGAAAAGACATGACCCCCGGTCGGTTCCGTGTTGAATGGATCAGTGCCGCAGAAGGAGATAAATACGCGAGAGTGATCAACGAGATGCAGGACGTGCTGGATTCACTTTCCAAGGAAGAACTGCAGGAAGAAATTGAGAAATTACGACCATACATGACGGACAGAGCCCGCCGCATGCGCGAGACACCGGAAATTGAAAAAGCAGCGGAAATGGCGGAACTGATCGCCATCGCGCACAGAGCGGCTGAGCCAGAATCTACATAGCTCACGATCCATCCACACCGCCATCAACGTCTCTCTTCATGATTAGATGGTTGTAGGAGAATACTTAATGGCAGATCATAGTTCCCAGCCTCAAACCTTCGCCGACGAGGTCCGTGCTATTCCCGGCGGCGAACATATAGAGGATTGCTATTCCTGCGGTACATGCGTCAGCAAATGCATGATTCAACAAAAGCTCGAGCCCAGATTCAACCCCCGGCGCTTACTGCGCATGGTGATGATGGATATGCGGGAAGAAGCATTTGAGAGCCCGACCACATGGCTCTGTTCCGCCTGCGACCTGTGCTATTCTTCCTGCCCACAGGAGATACACATCTCCGGTGTCATCGGTGCGGTTAAGCAGCTGGCTGTTGAAGCCGGGTACGAATCGCCCTTGGAAACTGTCTCGGTCGAACAAGAACTGTGTTCCGGCTGCGGTATCTGCGCAATGTCCTGCCCTTACGAGGCACCCCATTTGGTAGAAAAAGAAATTAATGGCGGCCTGAAACGGATCTCAGAGGTAAATGAGAATGCCTGCATGGGCTGTGGGATCTGCGTAGCTGCCTGTCCGACGGGAGCCATTGCCAGGCCCGGCGTAAGCAACCAAGAAGTCAGGGGCCAAATCAGCGTTCCAGAAACAAATGGGGTCCCCCGCCTGGTGGTTTTCATCTGTGATTGGTCGCTGCGAGTGGATGCAGATATTTCGCTCTTAGAGAGCTACCCTAAAAACGTTCATATCATCCACATTCCCTGTACTGGACGAATCGATCCCGAGATGGCTTTATTTGCCCTGCACTCTGGATTCGACGGAGTGCTTGTTTGTGGTTGTGCCCCTGGAGAGTGCCATTACCAACGCGGTACCTTTGTCAGCAGCTGCAAGATCGGGCTGTTAAAACGAGTCCTGGACCAGAACCATCTAGATTTTGGCCAGATACGCTTAGTGCAAATTGGCACCCAGGACCGGGGCCGCATCCGCAGTGAAGTCGACAGCATGTTAGATCACCTATCAAGCTTGAAGGAACCCCAATGACCAGTCGATCAAAGCCCAAGCTAGCTTTCTATTGGGCTGCCAGCTGTGGCGGATGTGAAATCACCATCACTGAGCTGGGGATGAAGCTGATGGTGATAAACGAGAAGGTCGACATTCTCTTCTGGCCTTGCCTGATGGATTTCAAGTACAGCGACGTCGAAGCACTTCAAGATGGTGAGATTGATGTAACCTTTTTTAACGGCGCTATCCGCTCCAGCGAAAACGAACACATCGCGAAGCTGCTTCGGCAGAAATCTAAGCTGCTGGTCGCCTTCGGATCGTGCTCTCATACCGGTGGAATTCCCGGGCTGGCCAACTTTTATGATGCGGAATCAATACTGGAGCGGGTCTACGACACCGCTCCTTCGCTTGACGAGTCACGGGGAACCCGCCCGGTCCCTTCCTTCAAGGTCCCGGAAGGGATCATTGAGCTTCCCGATTTTTATGACCAGGTGATGACCCTGAACCAAACCGTGGAGGTGGACTATTTCATGCCCGGCTGCCCACCCGTAGTTGACCAGGTCTGGAATGTTTTCCAGGCCATCCTGGCCGGGGAGCTGCCAGAAAAAGGCGCTACCATCGGAGCAGACCCCAGAACAAACTGTGATGTCTGCCCGCGCGAGAAAGGAGAAAGCGGACACCAGGTCAAGGAGTGGAAGCGCCCTCACGAGGTCCACCTGGATCCTGATCTCTGTTTTCTGGCCCAGGGTGTGATCTGTTACGGTCCGGCAACCCGGGCTGGATGTGGGCTGCCCTGCATCAGCGGCAATATGCCCTGCCGCGGATGTTATGGGCCCCCAGAAGGCGTTGTCGATCAAGGGGCAAAGCTGCTCAGTGCCATCGGGGCTTTGATCGACACCAGTGAGCCAGCGGAACTCCAAAAAATCATGGATACCATCGTTGATCCGGGCGGACTTAGCTACCGATTTGGACTGTCCAATTCTCTCATGAAGGGGATGAGATAAAAAAAAGTGATCCATGAGCCAGAAAATCAGCATTGACCCAATTACCCGTCTGGAAGGCCATGGCCGCATCGACCTGTTTTTAAATGAGGGCGGTGAACTGGCGAATGCCTACCTGGTTGTCCCAGAACTGCGAGGGTTTGAGAAATTTTGCGAGGGGAGGCCGGTTGAGGAGATGCCGCGGATCACCCAGCGGATCTGCGGGGTCTGTCCGCTGGCTCACCATGTTGCCTCAGCAAAGGCTGGGGACAGCGTATATAACGTGGATCCTCCCCCAGCCGCTAAGAAGCTAAGAGAGCTGCTCTACGCCTCCTTTTTCGTTGCCGATCACGCCACACATTTCTACGCCCTGGCAGCCCCGGATTTTGTCGTCGGCCCCGACGCCCCAAAACCTGATCGTAATTTACTGGGTGTCATCCACAAGGTAGGAGAAAAGACCGCCTCCCGCGTGATGCAGCTCCTCCAGGATAATCATAAAATTGCCGCCATTATCGCCGGCCGCTACATCCACTCAGTGGGATGTATCATCGGGGGAATGAGCAAACCCATCACAGAAAAGGAACGGGAACAAATTCAGGAGCTGGCAGAGCGATCTGTTGAGACAGCCTTGTTTTCTCTCCAGCTCTTCAACGACGTGGTCCTGGAAAATCAAGCTTACCTCGATATGATTTTGAGCGAAGCTTATACTCATGAAACATACTACATGGGTCTGGTCGACCAGGACAATCAGGTCAACTTCTATGACGGAAAAGTCCGCGTGGTGGGTCCTCAGGGCAAGGAACTGATCAAGTTTAGCCCGGAAGAATATACGGATGTGGTGGCTGAACATATTGAGCCCTGGACCTACCTGAAATTTCCGTATCTCAAGTCGGTTGGCTGGAAGGGCTTTGTTGACGGCCCCGACAGCGGTATCTATCGTGCGACACCGCTGAGCAGGCTCAACGCGGCCGACGGGATGGCCACACCCAAGGCACAGGCCGAATACGAACATTTTTTTGAAACACTGGGAGGAAAGCCGGTCCATGCCACACTGGCCACCCACTGGGCCCGGCTGATCGAGCTGCTCTACGCCGCTGAACGCACCCTGGAGCTGGTGAAGGATCCAGAGATTACCAGCGCTGAGATTCGGACAATACCCACCGAACCACCAGGTGAGGGCGTGGCCATCGTGGAGGCCCCCCGAGGGACACTCATTCACCATTACGAGAGCGATGATAACGGCCTGATCCGACGGGCAAATTTGATCGTAGGCACCACCAACAACTATGCAGCGATCAGCATGTCGATTAAAAAAGCGGCCCAGCATTTCGTGCGAGCTGGCCAGGAGATCAGCGACGGCATCCTCAATAAAATTGAGATGGCCTTTCGAGCCTATGATCCCTGCCTGGGTTGTGCTACTCACACGCTGCCGGGCCAGACACCCATGATTCTGCGTGTCTACAACCACAACCATGAACTGATCCAAGAGACACGCCGAGATTAAGAACAAGTAGGAGAGGGAATGGCTAGACGAGGCGAATCAAAAAAATACGTCACCGAGAACGAGATCAAGCTGGAACGGGCGATGGTGACGCGGCATTATGAGATGACATGGGACCTGGATAGGTGTGTGGGCTGCCAACTGGGCCCGCTGGTCTGTCCCAAGGATGCAATCAGCCATGTTGAGGGGGAAATTGAGGACGGGCGGATGATCACAAAGCAGGCTGTCGATATCGACGCAGAAGCCTGTGTGCTTTGCGGCATTTGCGAGATCATGTGTCCGACGAATTCAATCACCCTGACAATCAATGGCGAACCAGAAAACCCGATGCTGGTGCACGATGCCTTCCCTGAGCTGATTCAATCGATAGATTTTGACAAAGAAAAATTTGATTGGAGCAAAAAGGATTTTGTCATCCAGAACTGCCCTACCAGTGTGATCAGTTTCGACAGTCAAAAAAATACGCTGGTGGTCGATGAGGAACACTGCATTGGCTGCCGGCAATGCGAGATCGCCAGCGATGGAGCCTTTCAAGCTGCCATGCCCTGGCAGGGCAAGATCGAACTTCGGCGCGATCTATGCGTTGAGGGATGCCTCGCCTGCGCTGACATATGCCCCACAAGAGCGCTGCACATCGAGGAGGAAAGCAGCCAGCTGGTTCTGGCCGATTACTATTGTATTAAATGCGGCGCCTGCATGGAAATTTGCCCGATCAAAGCAGAATATGAGCAGGAAGAGGTCCAGGTAGAGTCGCTTGGTGTGACCAAAACAGTCACTCATCAGCAGGTATCCAATCGAGAGGACCTGCCCATTTGGGTTGAGCGTTGGCGGGTGCGCCACCAGCCGATCCGGAGCGGAACCTGGAATGAAATCTTAACCAAAACCGCCAATGACCGGGCCGGCATGGTTGAAATTGACGCCAAGCGGGCCTTGAAAAGGCGCGATCTGCTCAAAGCCCTGACAGGAGCCAGGGCTCTTTTAGACCTGGAAGAATGATCTTCAACCTGCCCCAGGAAATTGCGGTAATTTTCTAAGAATCGGCGCTTATATAAACAGGTTTATTAGTTAATAATAAAGGCTCTTTCGGGTTGACCTGAAAGAGCCTTTTTTTTGTGCAGGATATGCCCCCTGGAAAATCCTCTATCAGTAGGAGGGATATGTAAGGATAAGGTTATAATCTCAGTTTATTAATACGCTGTATATTCCAGCGCATGATCCTCAGGAAAGTACTACTCGAGCTGGTCTTTGAGAACTACAATGATTGAATCTGGATCTGTTGTTGAACCAGTAAGCTGGTTCGTATGAGTAATTGCCTGGCGATGACAGCTCTGCTCACACTGACCGCAGTATGCACAGCGAGCTGGATAGTAAATCAGTGTATAGGCAGAATTTGATCCTTTGATCAACTCCAACCCCTTTGCTGGGCAATCCCTGACACATAATCCGCAGCCAGTGCATTTTTCCTCATCCAGTTGAATGGCTCCCCGATAGCCAGCAGGAAGCTCTAGCTCCTTATCAGGATAGCTGACTGTTTCTTCTCCTCGAGACAATGCATCCACGAGGGATAATAGAAGCCCAAATCGCTTTTTGAAAAGACCCATGTCAAACTCCCATTAAAATTGCCACGAGAAATTGAAGCAGCGCCAGGGGCACCAATATTTTCCAACCCAACCCAGCTAACTGATCAATCCGCAGTCGAACAAACACCGCACTGGCTGTACTTAGAATAACCAAAATCAAGATACTTTCCAGAAAGAAAATCAGGATCGCCAAAACCGGAGTGGTGAAATCAGACCAGCCAAAATAGAGGTTCACCAGCAAAAATATCCCCACGACCGCCTGAATATTCATAACCATATTCCAAAATGCCAGTTTCAGCCCGGTAAACTCGGTAAGTGCGCCTGCC
The DNA here is from genome assembly GCA_964621835.1 of uncultured Anaerolineales bacterium. Taxonomy (GTDB): domain Bacteria; phylum Chloroflexota; class Anaerolineae; order Anaerolineales; family UBA11858; genus B10-G9. The sequence goes on from CAZUMA010000018.1 coordinate 18,973, forward strand.
ACCACTTCCGATTTTGCCTTCGGAATATCCAGTGGGTTGCGTTTTAATTTCCCGATCATGCCGATAACGGCGAGGATAAACCCTAATGGCTGAAATAAAACAAAGGGGCCGATCTCAATCTGGATTGCAGAAATCTCCTGTATCCTCCAGGAGCCAGCTATTACAGCAGGGCCGCTGAGTGCGATCAGAAGGGGAACTTCATAAGAAAAAAACTGGAGCAGTGCCCGCCCTGCACCCAGGTCATTGTAAATGCCCATGGAGATGATACCAGCCAGGTAATAAGTAAATGTAGGCACACCTAGCAAAAATAAAATGACGATCAAATCGCCCTCGAATGAAACCGGACTGAACCCAGCTATCGGCACATAGATCCCGGCTGTCAGGACTGCCCCCATGGAGATCAGCGGCAGGACAGCAGAGATAATTTCATTAGTACCCAGGGGCAGGATGTCTTCTTTGCTGAAAAGCTTCAGCATATCCGCGAGAGGTTGAAACCAACGTGGTCCAACCCTGCGCTGGAATCGCGCCTGCAGTTTACGATCGAGCCACTCGAATATCCAGCTGCATGCCAGCTGGAAGACGATTCCTGGGAATATCAGAAGAATGAAGAATGTCTCTGCCACGGAGTCCATTTATCTATCAGCACAAGCAACGCATAAATCAACCCCTGCCAGCACAACCGGAATATCTGCAACATGAATTTCTGAAAGCTCTTGCGGCAGGATACCCAATACAGGCAAGGTTGGGGTGCGAATTTTTAATCGGGCCGGATACTCACTGCCGTCACTGCGAAGATAATAAAACACCTCCCCCCTTGGTGCTTCCGAACGCATGACAACTTCCCCTGGCGGTACTTTGCGGCGAGCACGCACAGAAGTCGGTCCCTCTGAGATTTTGTCAATGATCTGATCGCATAAATGCAGGCTTTGCCGAATTTCCTGAAGTCGGACGTACGTCCGGGCCCAGGCATCTCCATCAACATGGGTAATGACCTGGAATTCGAGCTGATCATAAGGCGGCATCGGGTCATCCCGGCGCATATCTACATCGATCCCGGAGGCCCTGGCGACCGGGCCAACAACACAGAACTTTTTTGCATCCTCTGCTGAAATCGGGGCTACCCCCTTTGTTCTCGCCTTCAGAGAGGGCTCATGTTCAAGAATATCCAAAAGCTCTTCATACTCCTCGTTGAGCTTTTTCACTGTGGCCGCGATCATCGCGCCGTGCTCTTTTTTAATATCAAACCTGACACCACCAATTTGATTAACAGCATGGGCAATCCTGCCGCCAGATAATGCCTCCATGATATCCAGAATTGACTCCCGATCGTGCATGGTGTGCATAAAAACCATGTCCAGTCCGATATGCTTTGCCAGGATCCCCAGCCATAGCAAATGGCTGTGTACCCGTTCAAGCTCTATCATCAAAGCCCGGATGAAGTGCGCTCGCTCCGGGATCTCCAAGTCCAGCAAGGCCTCAACAGCCCGACAGTAGGTTGTCGTATGCACATAAGAACAGATGCCGCACACCCGCTCAATCAGCGGAACGTTCTGATGGTAATTCCTGGTCTGTGCCAGCTTCTCAATCCCTCGATGGACATACCCCAAACGTAAAACACTGCCGAGAACCTGCTCTCCAGAAATTTCAATATTCAGCCGCAATGGTTCTTTCAACAAGGGATGTTGAGGGCCGATAGGGATGGTCATTTTATCCATGATCACATATCCTATTTTTTTAACATTGGCGGACCGCTGTCCCAATCATCTGGAAGGAGCAGCGGTGGCGTCTCGGTGCGATTCGCAAACTGGATGCCAAACATTTCCGCTGCCTCCCGCTCATAAAAATCTGCTCCGGGAATGATATCCGTGAGAGAACTTAACACTGCTGAATCTTTCTCCAGCTTTATCAGCAAAGTCAATCCGAAACCCTTCCAGAAGTTATACTGGACTTCAAGTTGTTCGGTGTCATTCCCCCGGTCCTGAACAGTGATCGTAGTTAGGTGGTAAAAGTCGAGCTGGTTCAGCAAGGCGATGACCACCTCCTGCAGCTTTTCTCCGGGTATTTCAATCACAACCTCATTCTGAATTGAATCCTGCCTAACGAGTTCTAGTTTGGTCTGATCTTGAAGGACTTGGACCAGCACATCTGGGTTTATTGAGTTCATCATTAATAAATCTCTTCCCGTAATTTTAACAGTCCCTCAATAATCGCTTCCGGTCGGCAGGGGCATCCAGGGATGTATATATCGACCGGCAGAACACTGTCCACCCCTCCCAGGACTGTTTCGCTGTCAATAAAAACCCCTCCCGTGTTGCTGCAGCTGCCGACTGCTACCACCCATTTTGGGGAAGGCATCTGTGTATAGATCTGCTTCAATCCTGATCGCGCTTGACGGGTGACTGGACCGGTACAAAGCAGCACATCCGCATGCCGGGGTGAAGCTTCTTCTATGATCCCCAGCCGTTCCACATCATATCTGGGGGTAAGAAGATCCAGGATTTCAATATCACAGCCATTACAACCCCCTGTATTATATGTTAGAACCCACATGGAGTTCCTCTGTGCCCACTTATAAACCCGATCCTTGATCGCCCTGAACATATCGGTCTCCTGAGTTATGGGTACCTATTTTTTGCCAGCACATAGGCACTGATCGAGATGCCTGAAAGATAAATGATTCCGATGCTGATCGTGTTTGACTTCAAAGGGAGGGTGGAAATCATCAGGGCTGCCAAATGCAGAATCCCGAATAAGAAACCAATCCTAAAATATGCCCGATAAGTGAGCCGCCTTTTGCTTGGGGGCAGTTCCTGGCCGCCTGAATAAGGCAAATATTTCTTAGGATGATCCCCCCCTTTTGCGGATAATTGGTTCAACAATACATACAACCCTGAAAATAAACCAACAAACAAAAGAAAGGCTGCTGGAATAGTAAGGAAGTAGTTTTTCATATAGCGCCGACCCTATTCAATATCCAATCGATCAAGCTCAAACCCGGGGCAGGGAACACACCCAGCAGCACAACCAGTGCAGCCAGCAAGATAACCGGAAGCGCCATCCAGAAGGAAATCTTTTCTTTCCCAAGGTCGGGAAGAGCCACGAACCGATCTGTACTTGACGATTGAAACTGCCGTGCAAGTATGGGCAAATAACCTCCCAGGCTAATTACCGAGCTTACCAGGAACAATGCCAACCCTGTGAGAGCCAGAGGTTCGCTTAATTTAAGAACAGCCGAGAATACCAGCCACTTCCCGTTGAAACCAGCCAGAAGGGGGAGTCCAGCTAACCCCGCCAGCGCAATACTGCTGGTTACAGCCGGGAGGGACTTCCAGCGGTAAACACCTTTCAAGTCTTCAACAAAGCTTATTTTTAGATAATATTCATAGATACCCGCAGTCAAGAAAGCAAGGCACTTCATGATCGCGACCGAAAGAAATAGGAACAAACCAGCGACAAATGCCGCTTCCAACTGATATAAAAATCCAATCCCTACTATAAACATCAGATACCCGGTTTGAGCAATCGACGAATAGGCGAGGAAACGTCGGAAGTTATTCTGATTAAGTGAACGGATCGACCCAAGGAGCATGTTCAAAAAGGCAAATAATACATAAAACAGGCCAAGTTCCGAGGAGGACATCCCCAGCTGAAGACAAACCGAGGGGGCCAGGAACAGCATACTTTTAGACATCACTCCTGCGAGTAAACCACTTATGGCACTGGGAGCTTTACTATAAACACCAGGCACCCAGGTGTGCAGGGGAACCACCCCTGCTTTGATCCAGAATCCAATCAGAAAGCATCCTGCTCCCGCTCTTGTAAACACACCGGGAGCATCCGATATCCCTGAGAGAGACAGCGTTCCGCTGCCTCGGTACGCCAAATAAACGCCCAACATCATAAACACAGCCCCCAGGCTGCTCATGATCAAATATTGAAAGCCTTCCCTGACCGCCTCCTCCTGCTGATAGCGAAAAGCAATCAGAGCGCTGGTAGAAATTGTTGTCAGCTCTGCCAGGAGAAATATGTTAAAGAGGTCGGTGGAGAAAAAGAGGCCTAACAAGCCGGATATAGTCAGCAGGATCAGGGGATAATAAAGGACGAATCGCTGATCTCGGGACAGGTATTCACCGGAATAGAGAGTGACAAATATCCCGACCAGAATCGCAGTGGTACCTAAAAATACGCCTGGGTAATCCATCTCAAGGAAAACACTGCCTGAACGATTAATCCCGTAGAAAGGAGATGCCAATTGATTTGGTTCCGAGATCTTCCCTGCGCTGCTGATCAAAGCAGACAGAGCCGCAAGCAGAATCAGGGTTGTCAGGACAGCTGCAGCTCTATTCTTAAGCCGAAAAACCATCGTGATAATCGTGAACCCGAAAGACCCACCAACGAGGATCACAATTGGCAGCACCACGATGAACGATCCACCCATCAAGGCCCACCTCCCAGGATGGTGTCCACTCCTCGGGTAACCCAGTTCAGCAGGGGACCTGGCATCAGCCCCTCAACAAGCAGGAATATGGATACTGCAATGGTTGGCAGCAGGAGTGATTTCGTTGGGTGTCCCGTTGCATTGACAGGCCGTAATTTACCAAAGAATATGACCCCAAAGAATCTCAGGCTGTAGAATACAGTAAACAAAGATCCAATCAAAGAAATTACAGTAAGAAATACCGGATACCCAGAATTAAATCCTCCTGAGAATATCATCCATTCGCTGGTAAAAATTCCCAGGGGCGGCATACCGGATATCCCCAACACACCAATCGCAGCACAAACAGCGGTAATCGGCAGCAGTTTAGCCAGGCCGCCCAGATTCTGGATAAACTTTTCCCGAGTGGCCTTAACGATTATCCCCACTACCATGAACAGCAATGTTTTAACAATGGCGTGGTAAACCACATGCATTACTCCCCCCGTGATTCCTTGTGCTGTCAGCGAACCCAATCCAAACAAAACGTATCCCATCTGGCTGACCGAACTGTAAGCAATTATCCGCTTGATATGGTTTTCTGCCAACGCCATCAAGGCTCCATAGATTTCTGAAATAACCCCAGCCGCCATCATCCAGCCCAGAAATGGTTGAATGGTTTCTACAGGGAAAAAAGCAATTGGGAAGCGGAGAATCCCATACGCGCCCATGGAGAGCATGGCAGCAGCAAGAACAATCGTGACCGGCATGGGAGCCACAGTATGCGCATCTGGCAGCCAGATATGTAATGGGAAAATTGCCATCTTAATACTGAATCCAATCAGGAAAAAAAGTGTCAGGAATGATTGCGTGCCAGGTGGAAGCGAGCCTGCCCTCAGGGCAAGTTCCGCGATGTTGGCCGTGCCGGTCTGGACTTGTAAGATAATCAGGCAGACCAGCACCAGTAGAGAGCCTATATGCGTGATGATAAAGTACTTTAATGCCACGCGGGACCGATTTGAACCGCTGCCCCAGAATAAAATCAGTAAGACAGAACCGATCAGCATCAATTCCCAAAACACATAGAATAAGAAAACATCATTCGCCAGCGTTGTTCCTGACATACCCAGACTGAAAAGCAACAGCAGGGCATAATAATAATTGCTGTTGGCATTTTCTCCGTCCGTTTCGCCAAGCGAATACACCATGGCGGCCAGCGTCACAAGAACTTCTGTAAGCATAAAAACCAGGGACAAATAATTCAGCTCCAGACTGAACGAAATGCCCATGGATGCAATCCAGGGAACAGAAAAAGATACCTGGTGTCCTGTTTGCAGTTCCCTCAGCAAGATTATCGGGATCATTAATGAAAACCCCTCACTGATCATGGCCACAATGGATGCCTGGTTTTTCGTTGAGTTACGCCAAAACAGCAGGATGATTATTCCAATCATCGGAAGAAGAATGATACCGGGTAACAACAGCTGATTTAAATCCATAGATAAATCCGTTTTATGAGGACAATAGGATAAAAAGAACAGCGGCAAGCATGACCGGGATCCAAACCAGGGCCCACCAGAATGGGTTTTCCTTGATGTGCTTTTCGTGCTCTCCAATACGATAAACCAGATCACGAACCAGGGAATCTGCTTTTTCAGAACCCGCCTGCTCAATCTTAGTCAACGTCAGCCTGGAAATTCCCAACAGCATTCGTTCCAAACCCATCCATTGTTGATCGATTGACTGCTCAACATTAGCATAGATCCAGGCTGACGTTTGGTTGATGAAAACGGGAAGGCCGTTAATCCGCTGCATCATATAGCCAGGCTTCAGCGTCCGATCCATCCTGCGAGTGAGGTCATTTTCCTGGTTTTCCGTCCGGGATCCTGTCAGCAGTTCTTCCGCATTCCCTGCTTGACCGGCCACCAAGTCACCCCTCACAGGGGATAACAATCCCAAAGTTTTACTCGCAATCGCTATTGCTGCAGTTGATAACACCCACCCCCATAAAAACATAAAGTCGGCCTCCCTATACAGGAAAAATCCAGGTAGAGAAAGTACGATCAGCAGCAGTAAGTAAGCTCTATGTTGTGAGATGCGGCTGTATCCGTGATCCTGAAGAACCACGATCAATCGGATGATGATAAACCCCAAGGCATAAATAACCAATGCTCCAGAGGACCCGGAGGCTGCCCCGTAAAAAATCATAGCTCCCATCATATCGCTGATCACAAGCAACCTGGGAACCTGAGCCCGTTTAGGGCGGAGCAAAATCAACAGGTGGATCAAGAGCACAGACGCCGCGATCACTAAAGAGATTTGAAAAATTGCTTGAGATTGGATAATCGGTACAAAACGATAGAGAAGATACATTCCCAGGGACGGGACAAGAATCACTGAAGTCCAATATGGCAGTGGTTTATTTTTACGTTCCGCACAGCCTAACCAGGTCCAGAAGGGCGAAACAGCAAGTTTTATCGCAGCAGAAACCGCCACTCCAGCCATAATCCAGATCTGTCGGTCTGCAGGAAATTTCACGGCTGCCCTGATCATCTCATCAATATTAAGGGTTCCGCTATTTACCCAGAGAAGTATGATGGAAATCAGTAAACTGAGATCCGCCAGCCGCAAAAGGAAGAAGACTGTACTAAACCGATCAAAGGAAATAGGATCCTCAGACCACTCCAGGGTACTGAGTGCGGCGATTAAACCAACAATTTCCAAAGCAATGTACCGCATTAAAAATTGACCGCTGAAAAAGCTTGCAAAGCCAAACACCAACGCGAAGTTAAGAAGAATCGCATCAGGCCGTGAAAGGATTCCGTTCTCCTTCCTGACTGCGAAAAACAAAACCCACAAGACGATAATTGTCACCAGGAACAGCGAGGATGGAATCCGTGAAAAACTAAACCAGAGCGGTTCACCCATAAAGGCCAGTGGCGTTTTAATAATAAAATTGCCAGCATTGGATAAATAAACACCAATCAGAACCATGCCTGAAAGCTGGACTCGAAACAACGAACTGACCTGCTCCCTTTTAACCGCAGTCAAAATAATACCTGATAGTATTGGGAATAAAAACAACAGGATCCCAAAAAATTCCCTCAACTTAGCGATCCTTTGCAGGTCGAATTAATTTTGAGAAGGCAAAAAATTCTTGATCATCTTCCGGATGATGAACAATACGAATAATCATTGTCATTGCCATGCTCAATACAACCGCTTCAATAATCAGTGCAGTAATCACAATAGATTGAGGTAATTCCATTGACCCCACTTCCCAACCTGAAATGATTAATCCCATTGAAATACCCTGGAACATCAGCTTAAACCCAACAATCTGACGGATATAATCCCGACGGACGAAAAAACAGAGGAATCCAAATAAAAATATCAGCGCAGCGCAAATTTGTAAAAACAAGATAGCCTCCGAGGAAAGCATAAGATCATTCATCTTCATCCTCCGCAGGCAAAATAGCAGCAATGCCGAGTGCTCCCGCAAACACCAATGCCATCTGCACCAATAAGTCCAAACCTCGATACTCCCACATCCAAACTTTGAACCCCAGTGCTTCGTATTCTAAAAAACCTGGATTAATCAGTCGAAATGCAGCCCACCCAAGGAAGAGCAGGATTACCACCCCCAGGATATTACCCCATTGCTTACGAGTCATCTTTTCTGACCCCTCCCATATCCCCGGTCAAGCTGGTAGCAATGATAAAAAGCACGCTGATTAATCCGGCCCCAACACTGACTTCAAATGCACCCGCATAGGGTGCATCAAAGACAAAGAAAACTACTGCCAGAAAGAGGCTGCCCAATCCCAGTGCCGAGATCATGACTATTAACCGCCTTGCAAGAAGAACAATCAGAGAGGAAACTACCAGCCCAACTGAGAATAATATGACTATCCAAGCCTGGTTAATCATGGAAATCTAATCCTATATACGGAATCCTTTGATGCTTCCTTGACAGAGAACTCCTTGGATTTTGCTCAGAAGCACAGCAAGGTCCAGATTTAGAAAACATCTTTTCAGCAGTCCCGATATCAAGGCTTGATTGCTGCCTGAAGTGGTGAAGGCAGCCAGAGAACGGGGATCCTTCACATTTGGGATTGATGCCATTCCATCAAGCATTTTTCTCTCTTTGAAAAGGTGATTTCATTTTCCCAGGGAACCCGAAGCATATCTGTTCTTCAGCCCGAACATTGTATCATTATCCCAACTTTCAGACGCTATCTTCCACGATAAAAATGGACTATCTTTTCCGCCCTGGTTGCTGTTCTCGTGGGTCTTTTCTTTGTCCTTGACAAAGATTGGGGCTGAGTATGCTTCTGGAGCAGTTTTCTTCAACCCAGCACCTGGAAAGGAGCGACTTCCGAAGGTATTCTCCTGGCTTTTTTCCAGGTTCGCACGATGGTCAATCTGCGCAGTGAGACTGGTTCTGCAGCGTGTGATCAGTTTTTCATGGTTGATGCAGATTTGTTTATTTGCCTATGATAGTATAACCATCCACCATTAATGAGGGATAAAAAGAAGGTCATTTTGATCTTACAATTTATATGTCATAGCTCAGTTGAGCATTTTCCCTGGCAGGTTTCGACAAGGGATGTTTTAAAAAAACCTGCAAAGCATATACAGGAGGAGAGGACACAACCCGGATAGCTTGGGGGATTTCCTGGTTATATTTGATTCTTTCTTGATTGCTTGCCAAATTTCCCGAAAAAGGGAGGCCCTTTCAGGCAGATTTTTGGAAATATTGGTAGATTTTCCGGCCCACCCAATAGATCACAAATAGACCAAGAACCACATAGACAACTGTTTCGTAGTTGTCCAGCCATTCCAGGATGCGCTCCCAGTGCTCCCCTAAATAATAGCCCCCTCCCGCAAGTATGATGTTCCACATCGTCGTCCCAATGATCGTGAAAAACAAAAAGCTCCCCCACCCCATATTCTTTATCCCGGCTGGCAGCGAAATTAAGCTCCTGACTCCAGGAATCATCCGCCCGGTCAGCACCATCCCCTTCCCGTAGCGCTCAAAGATTTCCATCGCCCTGTCTAATTCATTTTCATTAACCAGGACATACTTGCCGTATTTCCGAAACCATGCTCGCGTCGGCTCCTCTCCCCACAGGAGTCCTACATAGTAGATCATCACCGCGCCGGCAACGGCACCTATATTTCCGGCAAGAATAATCCCTAAAAAGGATATCCTCCCATCAGCGACTAAAAAACCAGCAAACGGCATGACCACTTCTGAAGGAATCGGTGGAAATACAGTTTCGATAAACATCACCGCTGTAATGCCCGGATAGCCAAATGTCAAAATCGCCTGTTCAATAAAAATCCGTATCTGATCCAGAATCGTGATCAACCAAACATCTCCTTGAATCTAAAGCTTTCTTAGCAGATCAACAAACTTCCCGTCACAGTGCAAACCATCACCTAAAAATGCAAACCTATATGGGGGTCAATCAATCCCAGATCTATGATACACCATCCCCATCAGGAAAAGCTGATCTGATGCCTGAGAGTAGATTTTACCAAGGATTGACTATACCGGGAGTAGAAATTTGTGTCAATCTACTTTTTACTGAAATTTCAGCCGCTCTGCCCGGACCTCCTTAGATAAACACAGAACCCCTGGACAAGCTTACTTTCTTGACATGGGATTCCACGCAGAATGCTCATGCTCTTATGAAATGGGCTGCCTGCCCAGCAGGAGAACATTTCTCCAGCCTGGGATCTGGCCACACCTGTTTCCAATTCCCAGTTTGCTGGCCGGGTTTGAGCGATATTTTCAGTGATTTCCCCCAACAGCTGCCCATCACAGAAATCAATGGTAAAGATCTTACATTTCCATTAAAATCAGGTAAAATCAGGGCGTCAACCTCCTGAAAAATCACGGCAGGTTAAAAGGTATATTCGTTTTGATGGTTATTTTAGTATTCGTTTCATAAAGAAGGAGAAAAGATGAACGCAAAGCAAATTCGCCCCGGTGTGCAGTGGATGGGAGCAGTGGATTGGGACCGTCGCTTATTCGATGCCCTGATCCCGCTGCCGGACGGGACCAGTTATAATGCCTACCTTGTGCAAGGCTCTGAAAAGACAGTTTTAATTGATACAGTGGATCCTGCTAAATCAGATTTATTGGTAAAGCAGTTAGAAAACGTGGGGCAGATTGATTATATTGTCTCTCAACATTCCGAGCAGGATCACTCCGGAAGCATTCCCCTTCTCTTAGAAAGATACGAAGATGCCACCGTGATCTGTTCTGAAAAAGGGGAAGACCTGCTGGTAAACCATCTGGGCATTCCCACAGAGAAAATCCAGACTGTCGAGGATGGGGAGCGTTTGTCCCTGGGCGATAAAACCCTGCAATTCATCTACACGCCCTGGGTGCACTGGCCGGAGACCATGGTCACATACCTCCCAGAGGACCGCATCCTCTTTACTTGCGACTTCTTTGGTTCCCACATGGCAACTTCCGATCTATATGCTGGGAAGAACGCCTACATCATGGAAGCGGCCAAGCGCTATTATGCGGAGATCATGATGCCTTTCCGAAAGATCATCCAAAAGAACCTGAAAAAGCTGGAAGGGCTTGAATTTGATTTGATTGCACCCAGCCACGGCCCGGTGTACGACCACCCCGAGGACATTCTCTCTGCGTACGAAGACTGGGCATCAGACCAAGTTTCCAACCTGGTTGTCATCCCCTATATTTCCATGCACGGCAGCACTGGATCGATGGTGGATCATCTGGTCACAGCCCTGACCGAAAGAGGGATTTCGGTACAAAAATTTGAGCTGACAAACACTGATATTGGCAAACTGGCCATGGCGCTTGTTGATGCAGCGACGATCGTCATTGGCACGCCCGCATTCCTGGTTGGTGCCCACCCTCATGTGATCTCAGCTGCTGCGCTTGTAAACGCCCTTCGTCCCAAGCTGAAATACGCGGCAATTATTGGCTCCTTTGGTTGGGGCAACCGCGCTGTGGAGCAGTTATCGGAGCTGATGTCGAACCTGAAGGTTGATATGCTTGACACAGAAATGGTCAAAGGCTACCCGGGTGTGGAAACCTTTGCTGCCCTGGATTCCCTGGCAGATGCCATTCAAGCCAAACATGCGGTGATTTAAAAAAAGCTTTCCAAATCAATCCAACCAGATTTTTTTAAACAACTCATAGAGCTGGATTCAAGATTGTTTCCAGTACTTGATCAGGCCATTTAAATCGAAAAGATGCCTGATTCTCTCAATCACTCACCAGGTTTTGGGATTGTGAGATATCCAGTAGGTTAAAAAGAAAAATCCAGAAATTATCCAGATCGATTTCAGGCACCGGCTGCGCACTCATGCCTTTCTTGCTCCCCATATTAAATCCTCCCATGAGGAAGTAAATCAACTCTATCCTATCTCTCGGCGATATTATCATCAAACCAACCGCATCGGTGGGTGCCGCAATTACCGCTGAGGATGGCATAGGGAACTTTGTCTTTTATCCCAGCGGTGGTGACAGTACCGGTTGTCCTACTCCCTAACCGGATCTTCCCGAAAGAACACCCATCCCAAAGAGGAAAACCAGAGTGAATCCCAACCCAACCTTGTCTGCCAGCCCAGTGCGGATCCTTATACGCCTGACAGCTGGCAGCAGGGGTTTGGTCCTTATTTCTCTTATTTTGCCCCTGTTGAAAAGCCGGGATTATGACTACACGAATAGAAAAGCGGGGCAGCTCACCCAAGACAGATAGCGAGGGCTCAGTGGGGACTCCCCAGCAAGCCCAATTTGCCCCCTTTAAAGCCAGGCTGGCGGCAGCAATCCCATCAAGATCGCAGGCTGCAAACAGCCGATCAGCCGCCAAGTAGGTGGACAGCAGCGATGATCGGCGCGAACAAGGAAGACACCAGCGACATCACCGTAATCAGGGTGTTCAGCGAAGGACCAGCGGTATCTTTAAAAGGATCCCCGACCGTATCCCCCACCACACTGGCCTTATGGGAATCTGACCCCTTCCCTCCGAAGAAACCGGATTCAATATACTTTTTGGCATTGTCCCATAACCCCCCGGCATTGGCCATCAGCAGCGCAAAAATGATTCCTGTGAAGATCGCCCCGCCCAGGAACGCCCCCAAAGCCTCCGGGCCCATCACAAATCCAACAATCAAGGGCAGAAATACGGCCAGAAACGCCGGCCCAACCAGGGATGCCAGGGCGCCCTGGGCAGCCAGGCTGACACAGGCTTCATAGTCAGGCTCAACCGTACCGGCAAGGATCCCCGGCTCATTTTCAAATTGGCTGCGCACCTCGGCAATCATATCAAACGCATTATGCGTTACAGAAAGCATGGTCATCGCACTGAAAAGCGGCGGTGTCATTGCCCCCAGAAAAACCCCGGCAGTGACCAGTGGATCCAACAAGCTGAGGGTCAGACTCACTCCAGCATCAGCCATCTCACCCGCATACGCAGAAAACAGGGCCAGCACCGTCAGGGCAGCAGCACTGATGGCAAATCCCTTTGTGATGGCTTTGGCTGTATTCCCGGCAGCATCCAGTACATCCGCGGTGTCAATCACTTCCTCCGACATGCCAGCCATCTCAGCAATCCCGCGCGCATTATCAACAATAGGGCCGTAGGCATCCGAGGAGACAATCATTCCGCTGATGGACAGCATGCCCACTGCGCTGATCCCGACCCCATACACACCGCTGATCCCGGATGCCTGGGTCAGGTAGTAGGAGATCAAAGTTGCCGCCACAATCCCGATAATCGAGGGCACAATGCTGATCAAACCGTAGCTGAACCCGGTAATAATGTTGATCGCCGATCCAGAACCAGATACCCGGGCTGTCTCCACTACCGGCATGCGGTCCCCCCCGGTAAAATAATCCGAGGTGAACCCAATCACCACCCCGGTGATTAAACCAGCCAGGGTCGCCCAGAGCACACCGATTCGAAAATCCCCGAGCAGGATCAGCGCAGCAGCCATCCCCCCAAAAAGAACCGTGGTGATTACCGTTCCTCCGTTCAAGGCTCTACCAGGCTTTCCCTGCTCTCTAACGCGGACAAACTGCAAACCGATCAAAGAGGCGACAATTCCCAGGGTGCAGAGGATCAGCGGAAGCACGATGTACTGCATGGAAAAACCTTGTTTGGTGAGGCCCAGTCCCAGCAGCATCACTGCCACCGCGCTGGCAACATAGCTGTCGAAAATATCTGCCCCCATCCCGGCTACATCCCCCACGTTATCTCCAACATTGTCAGCGATCACAGCCGGGTTGCGCGGGTCGTCTTCCGGAATCCCGACTTCCACTTTCCCAACCAGATCAGCCGCAATATCAGCTGTTTTGGTGTAAATCCCTCCCCCTGCCTTGGCCAATAAGGCCAGCACAGAAGCGCCAAAGCTGAAGCCAAGGACAATTTGGGGCTGCCTGAATATCAGGTAAATTGCACACATCCCCATCACAGCAATTCCCACCATCGCCAGGCCCATTACCGATCCAGCTTTAAATGCCACATCAAACGCTGGATTCAGCCCCTTGCTGGCTGCTGTGGCACTGCGTACATTAGCAGAAACAGCAATTGTCATTCCCATATAGCCAGCAACCGCCGAGAGAAATGCCCCGGCAAGAAAAGCAAACGCCATCTGCAGTCCGTACACCAGGCTATTCTGGAAACCAAAGACCAGGGCAATCACCACTGCCAGGACGGCAGCGACCAGCAGCAGTGCCATGTAGAGCTGCCTGAGATACGTAACTGCCCCCTGGCGGATCCAGGCTGCGACCTGCTTTGCCCGATCACTTCCCGGATCCTGCTGATTGACCCAGACATACATCCGCAGGGCTACCCCAATCGAAATAAATCCACAAACCAGACCTGCAATTAACCATCCATCCATGATTGCTTTTTCCTTTCTGAATAATTTGTCGACAGAGATAAGTCCCCGGGCCTGCACAAACAGTTAAATTTCCAAGCTCCCTTTTGTAATTACATATTCGCTGAACGCCACCAGCGGTAATTCTCTCTTCGCAATTTTTCCTGGGAAGGCATAGCAAAGAATCTCTCCTGGGTTTTGTTCCCTACAAACACCCCGCTGCTGATCATCCGGTAGGGAAATGTTGCTGGCTGTGTGCGGTTGACCATCTTTGTGTGCACCGGTTTTGTTTTCAGGTCAACCAGGCACTGCCTGAGATGGTTGATATTTGAGTAAGGAAGATCTCCCACACTACCCCCTTCCGCATCTTCAGCCAGCTCCCCCAGCCGCAGTTCTACAAAGCAGATTGCCGGCAGAGAGAGTAAACTGATGGGGTCCTTGACGATCAGCTCATACAACGCTTGAGGCGCCAGCGTGCTGGCAACCAGGGGGTGGACCGGGGCAATCTCCTGATAGAGATGCATTCCCTTCTGGGAATCCTCTGGCCATTGATCACTTGGATCCAATCCCAGCACCCGGCCATCCCGCGTCGCCAGGTAAAGCTTCTGAATGGCGTCCAAAGAAACATGTTCCAGGACACGATAGACAGAAATATATATGGACGCTTTAGGTGTTCCATCACTATGCGGGACACAGCGCTCAAAACCCTCCTCAATTCGGAAATAATCGTGCCTGAAATCGGGATCGAGCTCAAAGAAGATCGCCTGTCCCTGGGCTTTTTTCGAACTTCCGACGGCATAATAAAACCCGAATTCTTCGGGGGTTAACATCGAGGCGATTAATGCTTCTGGAAGCAGTGAGAGGTAAAGATGAGTATTCATATCCAAATCTCCCTTCCGGGTAGGTTTCACCAGCGAGGAACCACAATCTTACTTCCTCAATTTTACTACACCTTCCCGGCCTGAATCCTTCCTGTTTGGCAGAACTGAAAAGACGAATTCGCTTCTGTCCAATCTATTGACGGCTGTGGAAAAATTCTGCGATTGCCAGTGTAAAAGGGATCCAAAGAATATTTGATTGGTAAATGAATTGAGGATGGGCTATTAGGGCGTTTCCGTGATCAGGTGTTAAAAATCTTCACATCACGAACGCTTACATGGACTGTCTGGAAACCTTTTTTAGACTTTTCGTCATAAAAGGCATCTTGCTTGTGCTCACGGCACGATTTGAATTATTCTTTATAAATAGCAGTCTATTGAACGAATCCACCCTCAATAAAGCCCCCGCAGAGATCCTGTAATCCCTACCCAATAGAAACCAGTTTGCTGTTATAATTTTTTGACCATTCGTCTTAGCTGCTCACAAGAGCAAAAAGGTACCGGATATGGCTGAAGTATTGGACTCAATCGAGTATTGGATCAGTGTGATTGGTGTGCTGATTGACGCGCTTGGTGTGATAGTGATCGTCATCGGCCTGTTCTGGTCAATATACCTTTTAATAAAAAAGCGTCACAGCCATCCCCATAAAGATCAATACAAACCGTTTATGACCCGGATTGGACGATTTCTGATCCTCGGCCTGGAAATATTAGTAGCAGCAGATATTATCAAAACAGTTGCCCTCACGCCGACCTTTACCAGCGTTGGTGTTTTAGCACTGATTGTCGTTGTACGTACCTTTCTGAGCTGGTCGCTGGTACTGGAAATTGAGGGGCGTTGGCCCTGGCAGACGATAAAGCCAGAGAATAGGGTCGACCTCACCTAGAGTTCTCATTTCCAAAAAACTTGCACACAACCCTTCCTCTCTCCAATCCAGGGGATGCTAATTTAGGTTATTTGGCAGGCCGACCAGAGGATCCGGCCATCAGGATGTTAACAGGAAAAAAATTTTTGAGATTGCTTTGTTTGTAGATGAGAGCCTGGATATTGTGGGCAGCGGGCGCCTGATTTTCATTCATCTTCTCTCCCACCTTTCCCTTTCAGAATCCTGGACTGACAGGAAACAACAATTTCAAGGGATCCGGAGGGAGCAGACTCCTTGTCTGCACTGACAGTCTTTGTCCTCTCTTAACCAGGAACGCCCCCATTGCTTACCGATCAGATCCTTTATTAGAGGGCTGAGATGGTTTTTCTTCTCGGGTAGTACCTTCTTTCTTATCCTGCCCTGCCGAGCTGAAAACAAACCCGATTCCCATCACCAGCGCTCCTGCAGCAAATGGCAGGTTCCAGCTGAGATCGAATGCCAATCCCCCGATCAGCGGTCCAAATATTCGCCCCAGGCTCACAAAGGAATTGCTCAAGCCCATGGCCACACCCTGGCTGATAGTGGACCTTTTCGAAGTCAGAGAAGTGATCGAGGGGATGAGCACTGAACTACAGGCGCTAATGAGTCCAACAGCCAGCAGGATCTCCAAGAAATTCCCAGCCAGCGGTGTGAACAACAAACATACAGCGGAAGTGAGAAACCCCCAGCGTATCACCCATGGATCGCCAAATCGCTTGGTCAATGGCCCAACCAGCAGCCCTTGCCCGAGTGCCGTCACCAGTCCCAGGATCGTAAAAATCATGCCGACCCGGTCCGTACCATAGCCTAATCGCTCCAGGGCATACAGCCCGAGGATTCCATAAAAAACCATTCCCCCCCCAGTCGCAAGGAAAGCTTTCAGCAGCAGCGGCCCGATAGGGCTGGTGATCGCCTGCCAAAGTGCCGTTGGATGGAGCCTACCCTTCTGATCTTCCAGGGACCTCTGCTCCCGTCTCCCAGATTCGGGAAGGAAGATCAGAATCAGCAAAAGGGCCAACAGGGACATCCCCGCGGCTGCAAAGAAGGGGGTGGAGAGGGAGCGCTCTGCCAGCAATCCACCCAGGGCAGGACCGAAGATTGTCCCGATTCCTGCAGAGGCGCCCATCAAACCCATCCCACCCCCTCGCTGCTCCTCGGTGGTGCTGTCGCTGATGTAAGCCATCGTGGTTGGCGAGGTGGCTGAAGAGAGGATACCGGCAAGGATGCGGGCCAGAAACATCATCCACAGCTTCGTTGCCAGCCCAAAACCAACCATGGTGCTCCCGTAGCCCAACACACCAACGGCTAGAATTGGTTTACGACCAATCCGGTCGGAAAGACTTCCCCAGATGGGTCCGAAAATCAGGCGCATCACGGCATAACTGGCGACGAGGAAGCCCATTTCCGAACCACCAGCTCCGAGTCGTTCCATGTAAAATGGGATGATGGGCATAACCAGGCCAAAACCCAGAGTGACCACCACCAGGCTGAAAGCAAGGATGAAGAGATTCCTATTTTTGATAATTTTCATGATCGACCTTTAAGATCAGCGTGGGTGAGTTTGAGTGTCTTTTCCGTCAGCCTAATCAATTATCCTCCGTGATGATGACGTACCCATTCGTCCCATCCACGGTTACCTGCTGCTCATTTTCAATGAGCCGGCTGGCAGATCCAGTGCCAAGCACTGCCGGGATGCCATACTCCCGGGCGACAATGGACCCATGGCTGAGCGGTCCGCCGATATCCGTTACCACACCACCTGCCATCGCAAACAGAGGAGTCCAAGCCGGGGTGGTTAGTTTGGCGACCAGGATTCCACCCGGGACCATGCGATCAAAATCTTCCGGTCCGTGCAGCACGCAGGCTTTCCCGGTGACTGTACCTCCACTGGCTCCAACCCCTTTTAATCGATTCCCTTCAGCCCCCCCCTCCCCGGGAATGAATGCATCCACAGAAATCCCCATATACTTATCGGAGTGAGGGATCTGGGAGGGTGGCTGGTAGCGGGATTCCGCCTGATGAATATTTTTACGCTCCTCAATTAGTTCATGCAGCCCCTCCAGCGGATCACTTTCCTCCAGCATCTTCAACCTGGAACCAATTTCATCTGCCATCAGCCAGAAAATATCCTCTTCAGCAGGTATCCCCCCGCTTTTTTGGAACCGCCGACTCAGCTCCATCAGCACCCGCCGCAGGCGTGGATAAGCCAACCCAATCGAGGCGATGCTGTCCTCCCGGACCTGGCCAACATTTTCTGCCCACTTGTAAGCCCTTCGGATTGCCCATCCCCGCAGTCCCTTCGCACATTTCATCAAAACTGCTACCGCTTCCTTCCGTTGTTCTGCCAGTTTTTCCTGCCTCTGGTAAGGATTGGACCCTTCCCCACGCAGGTACATTTTAATTGTCTCAAGCTGGGGCTGAGGATTCTCTTCAGGGAGTGGTTCAGCAAAATCCAGGTTGTAAAGAATGTATCCAAATTCCTTCTGATGCTTTTGAAAGCGACCTTTCCAATTCTGCCAAATTTCAAAAGCAACCTGATCAGGTGGATGAACTTCCTCAAGCGCCGCGGCAATTTCTTGTGAGGGAACTTCCCGCAGGTAGGTTCTCAAAGCAGGTTGATTTTCTGTCTGCTTAGCCAGATCATAGAGTGATTTTTCAGATTGGATGGGGATGGTGTCATATCCCATCAGAAATGCAGCCGCTGGAGGATCGTCCTCACCCTGGAACATTTTTTCATATAAAGCGGTGAACAATCCTTCGCTGCCCGCTGCTGCCCCCAGGGTATCCACCTGCAAGACAGCAAGATGATCCATGGCAGCCCGCGTCAGCCCCCTGGCATCCGTCCAGAGCTGCTGGGCGGTCATTGTTGAGAGAGGCTTTTCATCCAGGGCCTGAATCCGCTGCCTGTAAATGGGAAGCGCTTCCTCGCGAAAATGATCAGGTCCTTTTCTGATCAATCTCGGCATCTTCGGACCCATTCTGATAACCATGTTCCACCATTCCCGGGGAGAAAAATCAACCTTCAGGTAAGCGTAGTTCTGAATGGTGCAAAGAATTTCCTCGGGCAATCCCTTCTTTTTTGACCCCGTGATCTCCACCAAAAGATCCTGGATGCTGTGGTTGTAGATCTCAACACCCATGGTACTGAATAGGGGAGACAGTGGTTCAGGCATCATATCAATGATGCTTGCTCGCATGTAGCGTGCTTTGGGATCAGGCGGTTCCCACTCCTGAGGAGGAGGCACATAGACCTCTGGTAGTCCGGTGATCGGTCGGGCCTGGAGAATATAGAACTTGTTATCAGCTCTCGCCCATTCGATGTCCCGCGGTTCGCTGTACAGTTCGTGAATTTTTTCTCCCAGTGCTGAGAGCTCCAGGATATCCCCCTCATTCAGCACCGGGGCTCCTTGCAGATCTTTTGGAACCGGTTCTGTCCGGGTACCGCCGTCCTCCCGGACAGTCATGATCTCTTTCCGGTGAATCTCTCGCTCCAGGATCTTCTGGTTCCGAAAGTCCACCAGGTAGCTATCCGGGGATACCTCCCCGCCAACCACCGCCTCTCCCAGCCCCCAGGCCGCATTAATTAATATCTGCCCTCTATTCCCGGTCATGGGATGAGCCGTGAACATAATTCCAGCCGATTCCGCAGGGACCAATATCTGAACCACGACAGCAAGACTCAAGTCCTCTGATGCCAGCTCCTGCCTGGCGCGGTAGCCAATAGCGCGAGCAGTCCATAACGAAGCCCAGCATCCTTTAACTGCTTCCATCAGCCTGTCTTTGCCTTCTATGTTTAGAAAGGTTTCCTGCTGACCAGCGAAAGAAGCCTCTGGCAGATCCTCCGCCGTTGCAGAGGATCGTACTGCAACAACAGGATCTCGACCGGCCAAAGCGTCGTAGGTGTTGGCAATCTCACTGGCAATTGCTGGAGGGATCCTCCTTTCCAAAAAAGCCTTCTGTATCATCCCGGAAGCGTTTTCAAGCGTTGACGGCCTGGATATATCCACCTCCTGGAGAGCCTCTTGAATTACTGCGGAGAGCTGGTTTTCCTCCACGAAACTGCGGTAAGCGGCTGTGGTGATATGAAAACCATCCGGCACGGGCAGCCCGCTGCGGACAAGCTCAGCCAGGGCTGCTCCTTTCCCCCCAGTCAGCGCCCGGGTAGCCCTTCTGTCATCTAAAGTCAAAGTGTAGAGATTTTTTTCAGTCATTGCCTCCCAATCCTTTGTCATAGGAAATCACGGAGATCAAGGTAAGATTTAGATCCCAGAGCTGGTTTAGGAATCCCCGCAGAGCAGATTGATCCAAGTTTTCTCCCCGAAGGACCGTCCTTTCCAATTCTTCCTTTGGCGAGATTATGGTCACAGACCATTCTGGAAAATTTTTTGCCCATTTCGGGTCAAGTCTGCCTGCAATAGTGATTTCATATATCATGGTTGAATACCAGATTGATGGATACTTTCAGAGATACTCTAACATGGAGCGTCTCTTCCTGTGACTAGACGAAAGTTAGGTTTAGGGAAGGGAAAAGAGAAAACTATTTTTCTGTTTACCTGGATCAGGATCAGGAGGACAGCAGCCCCAGCAACCGGGCACGGGCGACGGCCTCGGTGCGGTTACCAACCTGAAGCTTGCCGTAGATGTTGCTGGCATGCCATTTTACAGTCCCCTCAGTGATGGACAAGCTCCGGGCAATTTCCTGATTCGTGTACCCTTCCGCGATTTCAGCCAGGATCTCAATTTCCCGTTCACTGAGCTTTTCTACCACCCCCTGCGAACGCTGTTCGTCTGGATCGGAGGCTGCCGGTATGTTTGAAAGAATCCAACCGGCATACTCAGCATGGATTTCCCCCGCTACTGCGCGGTATAAGAGGCTTGAGATTTTCCCTCCAAGGTCCAGGAAGGGCCGCAGATATCCTTCCGGTTTGGCCCTTCGCATGGCTTCAGCCAATGCAGAAAGAGCACGCTCCGGTTGCTGAAGTAAATCCAGGGCGGCTGCCTGCTGAATGAGGATCTCTATTCCCAGATTCCAGCGGCCGATTTGTCCCACTGCTTCCAGAAGAGGCTCAAGATATCTCAATGCGCGTTCTGGTTTACCCATCAGGATGAAGATCAGCCCCAGGGTGGTCAGTTCGTATTTTCGCAGATGCAGCTCGATCGATGCATCAATTTCCAGCTTTTCGGGGTTGATTTCTTCCAGTTTGCGGGCTTGCATCCATCTATCTACCTCAAGGTAGTTTCCCTCCAGGGCAGCCAGACGTGCCCGAACCAGAGCGACAAGGTGATCATCCATGCTGGTGGCATCAAACATTTCTGCCAGCCGGGCCGCCTGATCCAGGGTTTTATCCGCTCCGGAAAAGTCGCCCTGAGCCTGCTGGACCTGCGCCAGGAAACAATATCCCTCAATGGCCGGGATTCGCCCCCAGCTTCCAAGCATTTCAATGCCCCTCCTGAGGGCTTCTTCGGCTGTTTCTAACTGATTGCGCAATCGGGCAATCTCCCCGATCCACAGCATCGGCAGGCCCGCGATTGGAAGCTGCTTCCCTTGTCTGCACACTGCCACTTCAAGGGCATTGGTAAGCAATTTTTCAGCCTCATCTAATCTGCCCTGCTTGATGCGAAGCTCACCAATATTACTGAGTCCAATCACTCCCAGGAGAATATTGTCCTGCTGGAAATGAACACGAGCCTCCTGCTGCAAAGACAAGGAGATTTGTTCATCGTCGCCATTCTCAGAGATCTGGATAATTTTTAACAGCCATGCTGCAAATTGAGCCCAGAATCCAACTACTTCTTGATAGTAATTTGAAGTCCGCTTAAGCAAGGCTAATGCCCGATCAAGTTGACCCTGATACATCGCGATTATTCCTTGCAGCGCTAAAACCGGGCCGCTGTCCTGCTCTTCCTGGGGAAGGGATTTAAACCGGGACGCAATCCATACAATGGATTCGCCTGCAAGCAGGTCCATCCAGCCTTGAGCGGCGCAGAGCGCCCCTCGTGTTTGAAGGATCTCTTCAGGAAGCTCCTCCAGCCATTGCCTCAGGGTAACTACCTCGGAACGCATGAGGTAGTGCTCTGAAACCTGCTCAATCAGATTTGCGGCCCGCTCATGCTCACCGGCCTGGAATGCATGCGTGATGCTTTCCGGCCAGAGCAGCTGGTCCTCAAACCACCTGCTGGCCCGCCGGTTTAGTTCTTTGACCTGTTCTTTATCCCTTCTCGCCAGCTGCCGCCGCAGCAGGTCCGAAAAAAGTCGGTGGTACCGGTACCAGACCCGCTGCTGATCGAGGGGGTAGATAAATAAGTTGGCTTTTTCCAGCGCTGCCAGGGTTGATTGCCCCTCTAATCCTGACAACCCATCAATCAGCGCATGACAGAGCGGTCCGTTCAGCCGAGGAAGGATCGAGGTTTTAAGCAGAAAATCCTGCACCTGAGGGGATTGTTTACGGAGTACTTCCTCAAGCAAGTAGTCCATCACATACCTGTGGCTTCCGGAAAACGTTTCCAGAGATAGTTCCGGGGATTGCTCTCCCTGCAGCGATAGCGCTGCCATCTGCAACCCGGCGATCCACCCCTCGGTGCGGTGGGTGAGGAGATTGATCTGATCCTCCTGCAGCGTCAAGGACATCCCCTGATTGAGAAAGGATGCCGCCTCCGCTGCGTTAAACGCCAGCCTGTCCTGACGGATTTCAACCAGCGCTCCTTCAGCCCGGAGAGCTGCTAAAGGGAGAGGGGGATCAGCCCGGGTGGCAATTACCAGGGTGAAAAGGGAGGAGATGTGTTCCAGAAAGAATGCCAGCCAGCGGTGGATTTCAGGGTTTTCAAGCAGGTGGAGATCATCCAGCACCAGGACTGCCGGTCCTGTGAGTCCTTCCAGCAGGTTGATGTAAGAACTCAGACATTCATCCTCATCTCTCACCTGATAGGGAAACTCCTGCTCAGCTGGTACACCCGGTAGTGTCTCCAGGGCTGCTCCCAGGTAATTAAAAAAGCGGACAGGATCATTCTCTCCCTCCTCCAAGGAAAGCCAGGCTGCTGGATGGCCACCAGGTGCAAGCCGCTGGTGAATCCAGGCGCTCAAAAGCGTGCTTTTCCCGTATCCAGCCGGGGCAGAAAGCAGTATCAGCCGCACTGCGGGGTGAAGTGCCCCATCAAGTACCTCCAGCAATTCCACGCGTGAGACATAGTTTTCCCGGAGAGGGGGTGGCAAAAGCTTGGAGTTGAGTATTGGAATGCTCATGGTTTTTCTGTGGGTGCTTGTTCCCTGTTCCCCTTAATTATACGGTGTTTGCGTGATCGTTTTTCGAAATTTTCATGGGTTAGAGTAGCTACCAGAATGCACATGTGTTGGAACTTACCCAAGGATTTGGAAATTGTGATCCCTCTGAAAAAACTGATGGGAGGTTAAGAACTACATAGATTGTAAACACGCCCGGATCGCGAGCTAACCTGGCAGTCAATCACGGCTGAACTGGTACCTTACAATTCGATCCGTGATATCTATTAATACCCAAATGGCATCTAGGCAATCTATCTTTATGATCTGATAAACGGCATCTACCATTCCAAGAATAACGGAAAACCAAGCGGCAAATCAATGACGTTCTATCTACCACCGCAGCCACCCTCCTGGCCATTTCAGTTGACAGCCAGGATGTTTACGCTGACACAAACGACGAGAGTGTCTTCCACCTGGATTTAAATCGAATGTCACCGGCACCCAAAACCGGTGAGGTCGATGAAGAACAGCAGTTTAAGAGAGGTCTGAGAGGAAACAGCCATAGATATCAGAACAAAACCAGCCAGGGTAAGCGATTCTGACATAGCTGTCCCACACACTCCTGTGGAGGGATCAGGGTTGTGGATTAACGAACTCGCCGGACATTCGGGTATAATAACAGCCCTTATGCCTGGAGAGAAACGCCCCAAGATCCTTTCCCTGTTTTTTATACTGCTGAGCTTTTCAGCAGCTATCGGCCTGGTCATTTACATCGCCCGTCACCAGGCAGCTGTCAGCAGCGCTCTGCAGACATTAGGGATACTGGGCCCGATTTTCAGCGTGCTTCTATATGGGCTGCTGGCATTTTCCCCCATTCCGGCGGACCCTCTGACCCTGATCAACGGGGCGGTATACGGCCCGATCCGGGGCAGCCTGATCGCCTGGATCGGGATGGTCACGGCTGCGGGGGTGGAATACCTGGTTGGCGGATGGATCGGAGATGCAGCAGATTTTGAAAAAAAACGGCAGGACCTGCCATTCGGTCTGGGAAATCTCCCGGCTGATTCCATCCTTTTCCTGCTGGGAGGTCGGATGCTGACAAGTGTGGGATCAAAGATTGTCAGCTATCTGAGCGGAATATACCGGGTCTCTCTCTGGCGCTATTTCTGGACGACCGCCCTATCTACGCTGCTGGGGGCAGCCCTGTTTGCCCTGGGCGGGGCAGGATTGATTCGCTTTTTTTAAATTCCGAATATCTGGCGTCACCCTGCCCAGCCCAAATAATCCCTGTCCGGATTCATCCAGAGTATAGCTGATCAGTTTTCGCAGCCATGATGAAATCATTCTGGTGCAGCCCGCCGATCTTATGGGTCCACCAGCTCACGCCCACCCTGCCCCACTCCGTGACCAGTTTCGGGTGATGACCTTCTTCCTCAGCTGCCTCACCCACTTGATTTGTAAACTGCAGCGCTGCTGCAAAATTTTTAAACTCAAACAGGCGGGTCAATCGCTTTTCGCCTTCAACCTCAATCACTTCCCAATCCGGCAGGTCTCCTAACATCTCCCGAATCTCCTCAGGGGTTGCTGGAGGTTCATCACCACGGCAGGCTGAGCATTTCATTTTTGCTAGTTCAGACATCAGATCCTCTCCTTTTTAGAAATGGTCCTCCCAAAAAATTGAGATGGGGGTATTTCCATATTAGTTTATCCAATCTTTCTTTTCCAAAATAATTTCATCCGCTCATCATCCGGCCAGCTTCCTCTTTGTTGTACACATTTTACATCCTGCGTGAGCAAGACCCCATGGTTCAAGCCTTGTGCCGGGGATACAAAGCATCATGCATTCTCCAATAAAACAGCCAGCCTTACCCCCCGGCTGCCTCAGAATACAGCTGCGGATGCAGGTCCGGGTCAAACCGCTTTACCAGCTCCGGGGTGAGGCCATTTTTCCGGCAGATTTTTCCAAAGAGCCTGCCGCTCAAGCGCAGCTTCCGATGCTGGGTTTCAAAATCCACCCCATAGAGCCCAAAGCGAAAATCGGGATTATATCCCTCGGTCCACTCAAAATTATCCACCAGGCTCCAGTAGTAATATCCTTTGACCGGAATCCCCTCCTGGATGGCTTTCCAGAGCTGGTGCAGGTGGGTCAGGATGAACCGGGGACGGTGGACATCATCTCGATCCGGGATGCCGTTTTCAGTTATGTAGATCGGGAGATCGTATTCCCTGACAGACTGAAGCGTGTCGTACATGCCCTCAGGGTGGATTTCCCCCCAATCCCCCGGGCCTTTCTGGTAGCCCGGGTTCGTTCCGTGGTAAAAAATATTTGCAGGCAGTCGGGGAATGAGTGTCCTCAGAATATTACTGATCCTGATCCCCACCCGGTAGCGCTGGTAATAATTGATCCCCAACCAATCCAGCGTGCCTGCCGCTTCATTCAAATTAACCGGTCCTTTCAAGGGAAGGCGAACCCTTCCCCTGGTCAGGGCGTTCAAAAATACCCGGTTGGATAAGCGGTTGACCAACCTCGCAACCAGATAATCCGTTGGAATCCAGCCCCGCTGGGGACTCCAGACCACCATATGCTTTGCAATTCCGACACGGGAACCCGGGGAGATTTCATGGATGGCATGGTAAGCAGCTGCGTGGGCCCGGACCATGTTCATCCCGGCTTTATAAAGGGCAAATAGACTTTTGTTGTGGGGAGGCCATCTGCCCAGCAAGTATCCCATTCCCAAGAGCACCATAGGTTCATTAATGGTGCACCACAGGTCTACCAGGTCGCCAAGCTCCTTTACCACTCTGCGGACATAGCGCTCAAACCACTTCACACTTTCTTTGTTTTCCCAGCCTCCCAAGACAGCCATCCAGAGTGGATTCGTGAAATGATGCAGGGTCACCATCGGTTTAATCCCGCGCTCAAGCAGCATTTCAATCATCTGGCGATAGCGCGCCAGGGCTGGTTCAGACCAGGTATCCGGCCTGGGCTGCACCCGGCTCCACTCAATTGATAGCCTGTGGGTATTGAGATTCAGGGAAGCCATGCGATCGAAATCAGGTTCCGGATTACTCCACCACTCACAAGCATTCCCTGACTCCTGATCCTTGTAAACGATCCCACCAACCTGTTCGGCTGCCCACCAGTTGTTATTCGTATTTCCACCTTCCACCTGGTGGGAGGAAGTAGCAGTCCCCCATAGGAAAGTAGCGGGGAAGATATATCTTGACTGGTTTTCTGCCATACCTGGATCCTTACCGTTAACTAATTGAACTGCTCAGGTTCTAATTCCCGGAAAGAAATCCGGTGTGCTATACTGATTTTGAGTAAACCCGGTTTCATCGACAACCAATCCGGATGAACCAAGGAAAACCCTATGGTGGAAAAACGCATTCTTATTCTTACCTCCGATGCTGGCTACGGCCACCGCAGTGCGGCCTATGCGCTTGAAAGCGCCCTGGAAGAACTCTACGGTGAGAAATGCATCAGTATGGTCGCCAATCCAGCGGATAGAGAAGACTCTCCAGATCTGATCCGGGATCTTGAGGATGGCTACGATGAGATGGTTGTCCAATCGCCCATGGTTTACCAGCTTTCCTATCACACCCTGGATGCTCCCCTGGTCTCGGATGCAGTTCGGGCTGTCGTGAGCCAACTCTTCCATGAATCAATGTGCTCCCTGTTTGAAAAATTCCAACCCCACGCTGTGATCTCAACCTATCCCTTTCACGCGAAAGCAGTTGCCAGGGTAGCCAAGGAGCTGGAGATTGACTGCCCCATGGCAGTGGTGATAACAGACCTGACCGATGTGCAAAGCTTGTGGTACAGCTCAGAAGCTACCATGCATTATGTTCCCACCCCGGCGATCCGTGAGCAAGCCTACCAGAACCATATCCCGGCTACGAGGGTGCGCGTGACAGGCATCCCTGTCGACCCCGGGTTTGCCCGGGAGACACGCAGTTCAATACAACTGCGAAAATCCCTGGGCTGGTCAGAAAAGCCCCCGACCTGCCTGATCGTTGCCAGCCCGCGCATCCAGGAAATGGCCCGGATCAGCACTTTGCTGGACCAGATGCCTGAACTGCAGGTCGCCGTGGTTTGCGGCGGCAATGCCCAGCTGTTCGGCAAACTGGATGAGTACAACCCAAGCAACAACTTCCATCTCTATGACTGGGCTGACAATATGCCCCAGCTCATGAAGGCCGCTGACTTTATCATCAGCAAGGCGGGGGGGTTGATCGTCAGCGAAAGCCTGGCCTGCGGGCGGCCGATGATTCTAACCGAAGCTCTCCCCGGTCAAGAGACAGGTAACATGCACTATGTTGTAGAAAATCAGGCAGGCGCCTGGGCTCCCGGACCGGTAGAAGTGCTGCTAACCGCGATTACCTGGCTCAAAAATGAGCGGGCTTTGCTAAAGAAAGCCCAATCCCACGCTGACAGATTGGGAAAACCCGAGGCAGCGTATGACATAGCCAGGAGCCTGTGGGGGCTGACACAGGTCTAAGTTCATTTCCCATATTCCATGCCTGATCTAACCTGGCAGGCTTGCTCTTTACTGACCGCTTTCCATCTGAATATCAGCGGGAGATTCTATCCGCAGCAAAGATCCATCCTCATTGGTCCGCAGGATATATTCCTGGCCCTCATGGTCCAGTCTCACCCGGAATCCGGGAGTGATCACGCTGGCACAGAGTTCATCCTGTTCCGGTAAACCCAAACAGGCATCCGGCCATTTTTCTTCTTCCATATTTGTAATGGTTATCTGATCCACCGGTACATCCAGCACATCAGCAAGGTAGGTCTTGGCTTCTATCGCTGCTGAATTGTTAATTTCTGGTAAGGTTGGGAGCGGCTGGACAGTCTCCGGCATCTCCCCTGCACATGCTGCCAGCAGGATGCTCAAAATCAGCAGGGATATCGAGGTATAAACCTTTATTTTCCGAGGTGTCATCAATCCTCCTCTGTATTGATTATCTTCCATAACTCAGCCAATAAATCCATCAATAAGCTCCATCAAGCACGATCAAGTAAGTTCCGATAGGTCCTGATCCTGGTTTTTTAGGACATCAGCAATCTCCGCATATACTGGTTGTTTTTTGACCAGCTGCTGCATGGGCTGCCGCTCATGGTCAGGACGGGCCACTGCCAAAACACCAACCAGTTTGTCCTCGAAAAAGTAGTAGATTGCAAAGCTTCCGCTGTCATAGCTTCCGCGCAGAACGGTTTTATTCCATCGATCCAGGTTACCCCAGACCTCAAAACTCAGGTCAAACAGATCCGAGAAAAAATAAGGCAAAGCATTGTAACGCTCTTCCTGACCGGTCATATTTCGCCCTGCTACCTGGCCCTGGCGCCGGGCTACATCCCAGTGCTCCACCCTTAAACGTGTCCCATCGTTCTCATCCGGCCAGGCGGCAATATCCCCGGCAGCATAGATATCCTCATGACTGGTACGCAGCTGACCATCCACCAACACTGCCTGATCCGCATCATCCAGATCCAGGCCAGCTTGTTTGGCAAGATCTGTATTCAGGCGTATGCCCACACCCATCACCACCAGGTCAATCTCGAGGAGCTCTCCGCTGACCAGAACAGCCCGCGTGAGGGACTTTTGCCCCTGGAGTTTCTCAGCCACAGTGCCTGAAATAACCCGAATCCCTCGCTCCTCATAAATTTTCCTGAGATACTGGCTGGCCTCGTGAGGAAGGATTTTCTCAAGCAGATTCTCTTCCGGAAAGATCTGGGCAACCTCTGCACCCATCTGTGTTAGTGAGGCTGCAGTCTCACAGCCAATAAAGCTCCCCCCCATGACCAGCACACGGGACCCCTTTCCAACCGCGTCCCGGAGTGTCCTGCTGTCCTCAATCTCACGGATGGAAAAGACCCCATCAAGATCGCTCCCAGGAATATCCAGGGTCACTGCTTTCCCGCCAGTTGCCAGGAGCAATTTTGAATATTCCAGAGTTGTCTGATCCTCGAGGTTCACCTGGTGTTTATCCGGTTCTATCCCGATTGCTTTTTTTCCGGCAATAATCTGGATGTCCTTTTCATCATAATAATCCTCCTCCTCAAGGAACACGCTCTCAAGATCAGCTTCATCCCGCAAAAATCCTTTCGTCAGGGGCGGCCGCTGATAGGGCCGATGAGGCTCATCAGTGACCAGGGCAATGCTTGCCTTCCGGTCATTTTTGCGGATGGCTTCCACTGCCTTCCCGCCAGCAATTCCGCCGCCAAGTACCAGGTATGTAAATTTTTTCATTTCCCATCCTTTTCATGATTAATAATAGCTGATTTCGGCCCGGCTCTGATTTTCCAGCGTCGCACTCACCAGCAGCTTTAACTCAGAGCCGAGGCTTTTTCCTGAATGCCAGAGACCATGAGATCATAAGGTTCAGTAAATTTTTGAATGCCTTCTTCCAGCAGCTGCCCGGTGACCAGATCAAGATCAATCCCCATCGCTGCGATCTTTTCAAACTGGGCCCTGGCCTCGTCAAGATTATTTTCCAATGTTGCTTCAACCCTGCCGTGATCCATGAAGGCCTGAAGAGTATCAGGCGGCAGGGTATTGACCGTCTGGGGACCAATCAAGTTATCCGGGTACAGCGTATCAGGATAATCCGGATTTTTTGTACTGGTGCTGCCGTAAAGCACCCGCTGGGGATGCGCTCCGCGATGGCGGAGGGCTTCCATCCGGTCGCCTTCAAACATTTCCCTATAGGCTTGATAAATAAGCTTTGCGCTGGCTATCCCGGTCTTCCCTTTCAGCAATTCTGCTTCTGGTTTTTCTATCTGATCGAGCAGCCTGTCAACCATGACATCGATCCGGCTGACAAAAAATGAGGCAACAGAGGCAATGGTACTGAGAGGAGATTGATCAGCTGCCCGGTTTTCCAGTGCGCTCAAATAAGCTTCGGCTACCAGATCATACTGGACCAGGGAAAATATCAGGGTGATGTTGATGTTGTATCCCTCTGCGGTCAGCGTATGAATGGCAGGGATTCCCTCCCGGGTCGCGGGGACCTTGATCATCAAATTAGGCCGATCTACCGAGTCAGAAAGCCTGTGCACCTCCTCGATGGTGCCCGTTGTTTGCCGGGCAAGGTGAGGGTTTACTTCTAAACTGATATATCCATCTCTCCCTTCAGTTTCTTCGTAAACAGGGCGCAGTACATCAGCCCCAGACTGGATGTCTTCTACCGCCAGGTGCTCATAAATTTCCTGCGGCGTCAGTCCTTCCCGGGCCAGTCTTTGAATATCATCATCATAGACCTCACTTTCCCTGATCGCTTTGGAAAAAATTGCCGGGTTGGAGGTCACTCCCCGCAGTCCCTGCTGGATATAACGGGCAAGCTCGCTGATACCATTCCCAGAATCTATGATCGATCTGTGAAAATAGTCCAGCCAGATCGATTGCCCCAGTTCAGCTGCCCTGGTTAGGTTACTCTTACTCTCAAATATCATGATCGCTCCTGAGGAGAAAACCCTCCTCTAAAGACGTATCTATAATGCTGCCTTTCCAGCCAATGGAGCAGCTGCTCTTTGCAGATGACCATTGGTCTGCTGATAGTAGTCTAGCACCCGACAATCGCCACTTCCATATATATCCAGCCTGGCTGAGGTACAGATTCAGGTACATCTTCCAGAACCAGCAGCCCTGCTTTTCGGGGAATAATATCCAGGAAAGTTTTGGAAACTTCAGCTGCTTTTATTTTTTGGGGTGTATTAAGAGCATCTCAGGATGAAAAGAATACAACTCTTGATGGTGAAAGAAGTATCGTTCAGGTTAAATATCACCAACTCACCTCTTAAGAGTACCCATTCAGGGCTGAGATGGTAAAGATAACAACTAACACAACACTCGGGAATTTACCCAGGCAGGAAGTCTACCAAGAAATTTACCTTTTCTTTCACAGATGGCAGCACCGAAGGGATCCAAGAAATAATCACTGAGCCTTACACCTGGGAGATCGCGAGATACGGCAAACTCAAAGATTGCATCCGTTTTTTTATTCTGGAACGGTCAATCATCTGGACAGCAAATGCTGACTACACAAGGGAAACAAAAAGCTGCAGAAGTGCGCTATACCAAAGCCGTCCAGGTCGTTCCAGCCGATCTCCGCTGCTGGTTGGAAAAGTTAAACAAAATTCCATGGAATTATTAAAATTACATCCAATGGATAGCTGAACTGGTCCGGCAAAAATAAAACTAAATCAGGATCAGGACCCCATGCATCTGTTTCCAACCAGATTGCCTGGTTTTCTTCAGCGTTGTCTGTTTTTATTGCCCTGCAGCCACCCCCTTTAGATCTGCTATACGAAATTTATTTTGGATATACCCGCAGGCTAACAGCTTGATTTCCGTGTTATGATAAAAATATCAGGCAATCATCCTTTATGGTGTATTTTCAACTGGGGGAAGGAGGAAATTATGAAGTATACCCGATTGCCGCCGGTTTTGTTTTCGGTCCTTCTTGCCGCACTTTCTCTGATTTCCTGCAGCCGGAGTTTGCCCAAACCAGATGTCCAGGAATTCCAATTCAGCTGCCTCACTCCCGCCGGGGATGCTTGCGAAAATCACTACGAAACCCCAAACCAGGATTGTGCACCTGCTGATGAAAAAATGGTGGAGAAATGCCCTGAAAGTTATCAAGGAAATCAGGCAAAGGGTGTTTGCGTGGTTGAACTCAATGCCGAAATCAGCCTGGAATGGGTCCCCTATTCCGTCCCGCCAGCTATCGACCCTGTTGGGGAATGTGAAAATATACTCAGCGGAGTTTGGGCAGACACATATAACCCGTAATTTACCCGGCGTTTAGAGAAGGTTTGCAGCCATCCCTATCATCCTGTTTACATCCCCACCTTACCAGGTTGATGTGGTGATAGCAATGAGTAAGTTCATCATGAGGGTACGACGTTGAATAAAAATAATCCAGACAAGAATAATCAGTCACGTTTTCTCATTCAGCCGCGGTGGTTGATCTTTGCCGGGGTAATTCTAATAGCCATGGCCATTACTGCCCTGGGAGTGACCGGGCAAGTAGACCGCAATCTTCACAGGCCCCTGCCGTATGAATGGGTAGAGATTCCCGCCGGGGAGTTCATGATGGGCAGTTCAGAGGAGGATTCTGATGCGCACCTTGATGAATTTCCCCAGCATCTTGTTTCCCTGGATGCGTATCGGATAGGCCGCTACCCGGTCACTAACCAGCAATACGCTGAATGTGTCCGCGCTGGGATCTGCAAAAAGCCTTCTCTCCTTCTCGATAATCCGGAAAAAGTAGATCACCCGGTGGTAAATATCACCTGGGAAACTGCCCAGGCTTTCTGTCAATGGAATGGCGGCCGTTTGCCCACCGAAGCCGAATGGGAACGGGCTGCCCGGGGTGAACTGGTAGGGGCCCTTTACCCCTGGGGGGATGAAATCGACTGCAACTTGGCAAATTATGGGGATTGTGTTGGGGATACGAGCCCCGTGGGAAGCTATCCTCCCAACGGGTTTGGTCTCCACGATATGGCTGGTAATGTTTGGGAGTGGGTCGCAGACTGGTACAGCGGAAGCTATTACCGGAATTCTCCTGATGAGAATCCCCCTGGTCCAGCAGATGGGGAGCACCGCGTTTTACGAGGCGGTACCTGGGGAGAAGAGCAGAGCAGTTTGCGGGTTGCTCACCGCCGTTACAACCTTCCATCCTACCCACACGACTTCATTGGCTTTCGATGCGCCTCCTCAATACCATGGCCTCAAAAGTGGATCAGCAGGATCAGACAATAAATCTCAAGACCATGCTGCCTTCTTCCTATTGGAACCGTCATTCCCGGCGGCGGTGATCGCAAGATGTGGTATACCCTGATCACGGTCAGCCGCCGCCATTACAAATCCGGAGAAATATCAGCTCTCAAGACAGCAGCCAGCTTGCAGTACAGGACGCTGAAAGATGTCAGGAGGCAAATATGTCAACCCGATCATGGCGTATTATCCCAGAGACCGCACCTGGGATCAGGGCTGTTGGGCTGATCATTGCAATGCCCATCTTGTTTGCCGTCGGCTCATCATTTACAGATTCCCTTTACGAATCTATTCCAGCTGGCCGGACCATTCCAGAAGACATCACCACCAGACCTTACCTGGCACTCACAATGCTTGCCGGCATGGCCGCGGGCATTTCGGCCTTCATCCTGGGACTTTTATCCATACTCAAGCATAAGGAGCACGCCCTCCTTGTTTACCTATCAACCGGGATTGGGGGGCTTCTGATTTTATTCCTTGCTGCCGAGGTGGCATTTCCCCATTGAGAATTTTTCCAGGGAAACCTCTAGACATAACCCACCTTAGATCTTCCTGTAGTATTCAAACCTGCTGTGACCCACATGGACCTGCAGCTTTCAGCTGGGCAGGGCCTTGCTGTCTCCTCTGGGATAATATCCGGTATATTCGTAAAAAAACAAGCACATGGAATGTTTAAAGGCATCCGCAGCGCAAGGGCTTACCGGAATTCCCGAACTTCCCAGGTGAGAATTGCCAGGTAATCCAGGGGGGAAATTTGTTATCCAGTTTAAATATTGGCACCTATTCTCCAATTCCTGGAATCGTCTACCTGCCAGGCTCAACCTGTCAAAAAAATATTAATCTGTAAATATCCACGCGGATCTGTCCTGCAGGTAGATACCCCGCCTGATTTCCACCAAAAAAGAGCGTATAGTTAACACAAATCCAGGGCAGTCGCCTGATCAAATCCACCTGGATTGCAGGACGCTGCCGGAGCGGTGCCTGTCTTTCAGAAGAAAAAATCCACCGTGGTAATTGCCCTCCCTCGATTAAATCTAACCGGTTTCTCCTACCAATAAAAGAAGTGAGATCCTGTAACCAGGAAAGGCCCACCAGCCTGGCCAGGCTGCATATTTCCAGCCGATTTTTCTGGATGCAGTCTCCCCTCCGCGCAGGGGTTCTATACCTATTAATATATCCCCGCTGGTTAAGAGATCTATTTACGAATACCCATCCAGCAGAATAACATTGAAATTGTAATACCACACGATGTTTGCTTAGAAATGGAGGAGTCATGAAAAAGAAAGAACTGATTTCGCACCTAAACGAAGATCTGCGCGGCGAGTACATGGCAATCACGCAGTACATCACTTACGCCGCCAAGGCCACTGGCCCCTACCGCCCTCAGCTAAAGGATTTTTTCCTTGCAGAGGTTGCTGATGAACAGATTCATGCTCAATTCCTGGCCAACAAAATCGTTGCCCTGGGCGGCGACCCCACCACGGAGCACGATGAGGTACCCGAGGTGAGCAACAACCGGAGCATGGTGGAAGAGGTATTAAAAGCCGAACAGCAGGCTGTGGAAGATTACTCTCAGCGCGTAATTGAAGCTGAGGAATTTGGTGATAAGGGACTTGCAGTAGCCCTCGAGGATATTGTCCGGGATGAAATGGATCACTCGGAAGAAACGGAAAGAATCCTCCGGAATTGGTCTTCGTAAGGAATGGCCGCTCCAGGCAGGGGTTATGAGTTTTTCAGCCTGGACACTAATCGAGAGGTTTTCTTGTGGCTGCGGTGCAAACCCAGGAAGAAATCAATAGTATGGCTAGATTGATTAGTCCACTGACCAGAGGAGAAAAGATTTTATGACACTGACTATGACTATTCAGCTGATCCTTGCCCTGGGCTTGCTTTTTGCAGGCCGGAAGCTGTACTGGTTTTTTGTCGGGGCGGTGGGATTTATTGCCGCTTCCGAATGGGTCCTGGTCAATTTCTCTGCTCAACCCGAGTGGATGGTTATCCTGATCGGGCTGGCTGTAGGGATTGTTGGGGCCGTCCTGGCGGTAATCTCCCGAATGGTGGGGGTTGGCCTGGCAGGTTTCCTGGGTGGTGCCTATCTGCTGATGGAATTCTCCCAGCTGTTAGAAATTGCGGAACCAACAAGCATGTTAGTTCTCACCATCGTGGGGGGAATTATCGGCCTGGTGCTCGCGCTGTCACTGTTTGACTGGGCGCTGATCCTGATTTCTTCACTCACCGGCGCTATCCTGCTGACGAACTTTGTCACGGGTCCCGCTTATGCAGCCTGGATCGTCCTGGTTGTTTTGGCAGGAATCGGCATATTTGTCCAATCAAATTACATGGAGCCTGCTTAGGCCGGAGGATTCTCTGTTTTAAAATAATTAATTATACACAGTCAACTTTACATACCCATAAGGAGGGTAAATGATGTCTGCAAATATACTTTCAGCAAAGTGGAAACAGTTAAAGGGAAAAGTTAAGGAAAAGTGGGGCAAACTTACGGATGACGAGATTGATCAAGTCCAGGGCAAATCAGAAAATTTGATTGGCCTTCTGGAAGAAAAGTACGCTTTCACCAGGAAAAAGGCTGAGGCTGAAATCTCTGAATTTCTCTCCGAGAACATCTAAACTCAGCAGACCTATCCAAGTCGATAAAGTCCTGTTCTGGATCTTTATCGTGCTTTTCCTGCTGACCCTGGTTTTTGGCCGCTGGCTGGAATTCTAGCAAAAAGAGTTGAAGATACCCTCGAGGGGGAAGGGTTCTTCTCTACTTTTCCATGACTTATCTTTTTTTTCTCATTTCAGGAGGTTATTTCATCATGACATTTATCGAATTGATTGTTCTGATCATCATCGCAGCTGTGGCGGGTGCTGTCGGTCAATCCCTGGGTGGATATAAAAGCCGGGGCTTTCTTACAGCAGCAGTTTTGGGATTCATCGGGGCCTTACTGGGATCCTGGTTGGCTGAGAACCTTGGACTTCCTAACCTGATTGAAATCACCATCGGAGGGATCCAGTTTCCCCTGGTTTGGTCGATTGTTGGAGCAGCCATCCTGGTAGCCTTGGGCGGTGTGCTCGGAGCCCGTGGATTCAAATGGGGCATCACTCCGCCAACCAAGGCCGTCCTGCTGATCTCAATCCTGCTGGCAGTGCTGGCGCTTTTGGTTAACCTCGGCGTTCTGACCGTCTCCATCTCTGCAGCAGCTCTGCTGGCATCTGCCTACATTCTGCTGCTGCTGGGTAACTTTATTGAAGGGCTATGAGGAGTCCAACCTCTTTTAATCCCTGGAGGGAGCAAAGACTTGCTCTCAAATGCAAATCATTTGCTGCCTCCATTCAGTCTCCTACACAGCGTGAATTTACTGCTTCCAGCTACCGATCCATCAAAACATTTTCAAAGGAGAGATATGGAAACCCTGCTGATTATTTTGATCATCTTGATTTTACTGGGGATCATCCCGGCAAGAAAGCGGTTCGGGGATATCAGTTTGCTGGGCTTGATCGTGATTATCGTGCTGCTGGGATTTTTGTTGGGCTGGTTTTAATCTAAGAACCTGTTCTTAGATTAAAATCCAGTCGCCTCTTTGAATGAGAGAAGCTCATGGAAGGATGTCCACAACCCAACCTCTCCCGTTATTGATTCGTACTTTACTTGACAAAGTTAGCCTAAACCATATGTCCTGATAAATTGGGTGATAATGCCCCAAAACCCACCAGTCTGTTTTCTATGCAATCGGCATTGTGTGGACCGGGCCCGATCGATCACTCAACTTCTGGAATCAGCAAGACGACAACATTTCAGCAGATCACTACAGACCAGTTCGTTTTCGAAATAGCTGGTCCAGGCTTTCGTGAAGGAGTGGATTCTGCTCTCAGGTGTTTAGATCGGGACCTATGTCAGAGTTTATTTCAGGTGGGAGCACCAAGACCTTGTCCACCCGGTTCATGTCCATATCCACCACTTCAAAGCCAAAACCTTTCCAAT